>NZ_JAUSLT010000071.1 GCF_030646015.1 Bradyrhizobium sp. | reverse complement strand
CGTTGCCGTTGCCGTTGCCGTTGCCGTTGCCGTTGCCGTTGCCGTTGCCGTTGCCGTTGCCGTTGCCGTTGCCGTTGCCGTTGCCGTTGCCGTTGCCGTTGCCGTTGCCGTTGCCGTTATTTCCGTTTCCGTTATTGCCGTTACCGCTGTTGCCGTTTCCACCCACCGGTGTGGCCGCGGCGGCTATCGCGCCGGATGCGCCCGCTGCTGCAGCCGCGCTTGAACCGGCCACGCCACCGGCGTTGCCGTTGCTCGCGTCACTTGCATTACTGGAGCCATTTACCATCGCAGTCGTCGCAGAATTCCGCGGACCCCAGATGGTATCCCGGCTGGCAACGTTCCGCGTCGCGCCGTGCGCCTGTGCCGATCCGCGGGCGAGGCCGTTGGTGACTCGATGGATATTCAACCGGACCTCGCCGAGCGAGGAGGAAATCCGGGTCGGAGAGTGCCTCGCCGGAGTGCCAGCTGTATTGCGTTGCATCTGAAGCGAGGCGCTGCCGGATTTGACGCTGCTCGCGGCGTTGCCTTGCCCGATCGCGCGGATCGCTGATCCGTTGGCGGCGTGGCGTGGCGCGGTGAGGCCCGACTTCGGAACCGGAACGCGGTCGATCGACGGTGCGCGCGGCTGGCCGCGTTCGATCGGACTGAAGGTGCCCGATCCACCCAGGGAAAGACCCGAATTACCCTGCGCGAAAGCCGTCGCATGCTGCCCCGGCAGCACTTGCGCGATCTGACCGGACTTGAAGTCGGCGACTTGGACCTGTCCCTTGATGACGTCGACACTGGTGGAGGTAGCGTTCACGGAGACGCGAAACTGCGTGCCCTTGACGACCGCGGCGAGGTACGGCGTCTCGACCTCGAAATGCTTGACGTTGCGCTTTTCCACTTCCAGCAGGATCGAACCGGCCCGCTGCACGATCGTGGTCGAGAGTCCTTCCTTCTTTTCCGTGGGCAGGCCGATCACCGAGTTCGGCGAAACCATGATGGTCTCCTCGCCGCGCACCAGCAGCACCCGCCCGTTACGGCCGGTGCGGATGCTGTCACCCGGTTTCAGCACCTCTTCCTTGCCAAGCGAAACCGGCTGGGCACCGGTCGTGGTCATCCAGACTTCGCCCGATGATTTACTGACCGACCAGACACCCTCTTCCGCGGCAAGGGCATGGGAAGTGGATCCTACAACGAGCGTCATCACCAGGATGCGAGAAAACCGGCCAGTCGCAATCATGAAAACCTCCACGGTCTGAAATCCCCTTCAGACCTATCGGAAATGTTTCAACATTGAGTGAGCGCAAACCTCGGAATCGAACAGGCCTGTTAACGGTTCGTTGACCATAAAATTCTATGAAAAATCATGCGTGTAGCGGCTCAACCAGGAACCAGTCGCCATTATCCGTTGAACTACGGATACATGTTCGCGCCCCGACAAAACGGGTCCCTCGCTCACGTCTGGTTTGCTGCCACCATGCTGGTGCTGACTGTGATCGCCCCGAAGCCGGCACAGGCGCAGCACGCCAGCCAGCCCGGTTTCGATCCCAGGCAGACCGAAAAACGTTTCGATGCGTTGCAATCCGAGCAGGCCGCGGCGACCGCCCGGTCTGGTGTGCAGATCCCGCGGGTGTCCCGGTCGGAGGCCCCTGCAGATTCCACACCGCTGGTCGTTCTTCACAAGGTTTCGTTAACCGGCGCTCACGCCATCCCGCACGACGACATCGCAAGAACCTATCAACCCTATCTCGGAAAAAAGGTCTCGCAAGCCGACCTCGCGGCGATCGCCACCGCAGTCAGCGACCTCTACCGCGCCGCCGGCTTTCACCTCAGCCGTGCCATCGTGCCGCCTCAGGACATTGCTGGCGGCCATGTCCGTCTTCAGGTTGTCGAAGGCGGCATTACGGAAGTGACGTTCAAGGGCGAAGGCGCCGAGCAATTCGGCGTGCGGCCTCTGCTCGGCCCGGTGCTGGCCGAACAGCCCTCGCGCCTGCCGACGCTGGAGCGGCAATTGTTGCTGATCAACGGTCGGCCGGGCGTGCGCGTCACCGACACCGAACTCGAAGAGATCGGCGTCGGCAGCGGGCGCTTCCGCCTCGTGGTCCATGTGAAAACCTGGCGCATCTTCACGTCGTTCGGGATCGATAACCTCGGCTCGTCGTCGGTCGGTCCGTGGCAGACCTATGCGGCGGGCGCGTTCAATTCCTACCTGGCGCCCGGCGACGTCCTCGCGGTCAACCTCTCGACCATCGCCAACGACCCGCGCCAGCTAGCGTTCGGCCGGCTGTCCTATGACGTGCCGGTAGGCACCGACGGGGCGCAGCTTGGCGCTTCCGGGCTGTACAGCGAAGTCCGGCCCGGCGACAGGCGCCGTCTGCTCAACGACGTCACCACCACCGAGTCATTCGAGATCCGTGGCAGCATCGTCCCATTGCAGGCGCAGAAATCGACCCTGACGCTTACCGGCGCGCTGGCCTTCAGCAACGTCACCGAGAAGGATGTCTTTGGCGCGTTTTACATGGACCACATTCGCACCATCCGCCTGACCTCAGACTACCGGCTACAGGACAATTTCGGCGGCACTAATTACCTTACGGCGACATGGCGCCAGGGTCTCGACGTCTTCGGTGCCTCAGGCGGCGACGGCGTCTTTGTGTCGCGTTACGGCGTATCCCCGACATTCTCGGTCCTGAACCTCGCGTTCACGCGGTACCAGACGCTGTCCGACGGCTGGTCGGTGAAGCTGTCAGGGGCCGGCCAGCTCGCCTCCGGCCCGTTGTTGACGTCGCAGCAGTTCTATCTGGGCGGCGCTTCCTTCGGCCGCGGCTATGGGAGCGCTGAGATCAGCGGCGACAACGCCATGGCCGGCTCGTTCGAATTGCGTTTCGATCAGAAGCTTACCTTCAAATATCTGACCGGCTATCAACTCTATGGCTTCGTCGATGCCGGGACGGCTTGGAATTACGGGTTCAAGTATACCGAGGGCCTTGCGCTAACCTCTGCCGGTCTCGGCGCGCGGTTCTTCCTGGGTGATGATCTGCGGGCGGACATCGCGGTGGCTGCACCATTGAGTTATCGGGCTTTTGACAACACGACCCGCAGCGCCCGTGTGCTGTTTTCGCTGTCGAACTCCTTCAAGCTCTGTCCGGAAAGAGCGTTGGCGCGCTGCCTGTAAGCCGACCGGACACCGGTACGCGTCCGCTCCTGCTCCCAATAGGTCGGGACGACCGTGGCCGAAACCCACCTGTTCCGGACAATTTGCAGCTTTGTTGAAGCAACTTTGCGCGAAAATTCCGCGCTTCGGTGTCAGGGCTATTTAAGCCTTGGGCCACAGGATCTGCGGCACTTGGGCGGAACGATTCCGCAGACTCGGCCAAAAACAACTCCGAGGAGTTCCATGTATTTTGTAGCTGCAGTACTGGCGATCTTGTCAGCCTTGTTCTACGCCGCTGGCAATCAGGAGATTGGCTCACTCGGCGTCGAAATGTGCCGATACGGCAGCACATTCTGCCGCAGTCCGACCTACGTTCTCGTGGGCGCCATTCTCGCTGGGCTGTGGGGTGCACTTGTCAGCGTCCGCTGAGCGGCCTGACGTGTCAGAAAACGCCCGGACCCCAGCGCTTGCGAGCCTGTTTTTTGCATTCGCGCTCGGCGTGGCCCGACAACGGTAACGCGAACGGTTCCACGCAGGCCTTCTGCGCGAAAAACCGGCTTGATTCATCGCCCACTTCTTGCCTAAATTGCCCTTGGGTGAGGTGCGTGATGAAGTGGGTAATGGAGCGCGATCTATTAATCGCGCAGACAATGGCGTTTGTCCAGTCTGTCACCGGTAAGAAGCCGGAGACGGAAGCGCAGGTTGAATCCCTCTCGTCCCCCGCCGTCGAATTTGAACAGCTTGAACCGCCGGTTGAGGTCGCGGCAACGCCGCACAAGCTTGAAGTCGCGGGAACGCCGCGCAGGTCACCCGTTGCCCGAAGCGCCATTCGCGAAGAGATGGAAGGCAGGGTGGCGGCTTTTCGCGCCCATCAACAGCGCTTCGATCGGGAACGCGACAGGCATTTCAATTCCGTCCTGACGGGAATTCGCGCTGCGATCACGGACCCGTCCAGGGCGTCAACGCCGTAAACCTGGCACGTTGAATAGCGGTCCCATTGAAATGGTACCGGCGAACAGCGAAGTCCTTGGCCATTGAGAGGCTGCGGACAAGCGGAGCCGCGGATAGCCAGAAGCAAACACGGCGAAAGCCGAATTCGGGAACGGGTGAGCTGCCGCCAATGGATCAACACGTAAGCGCCCAGGCTCAAGAATCCGTCGCGGCCGATGCCTTTGCCGCGCTGGTCGGCACCCGGCAGATTCCACCTTTCTCCTCGAGACCCGGCGGCCTGGACGTCGATGACGCCTACCGCGTGACGCCGCGGGTTCGGCGACTATACGAGGCTGGCGGCGCCAGGGTGATAGGGCGCAAAGTCGGTTTCACCAACCGCACGATCTGGCCGGAGTATGGCGTCTATGCCCCGATCTGGGGCTATGTGTTCGACCGCAGCCTGCACGATCTCACTGCTCTCGATACGCTGTCGCTTGCTTCATTTTCCGAACCACGCATCGAGCCCGAAATCGTATTCGGCCTTTCGGTTGCACCCTCCGCACAGATGGACGAAGCGGCCTTGTCGTCGTGCATCGAATGGGTCGCGCTCGGCTTCGAGATCGTGCAGTCGATCTTTCCGGGCTGGAAATTTTCCGCGGCTGATACGATTGCCGCCAACGGGCTGCACGGGGCGCTCCTGATCGGGCCGCGCCATCCGTTTGTGCCGCGCGCAGCGGAATGGCAGCGCACACTGCCGGCATTCCAGATCGAGCTGAATTGCGACGGCCGGCTGATCGACCGGGGTCGTGCCGAAAACGTGCTGGGCGGCCCGCTTTCTGCGCTGCGCCACCTTGTCGGACTGTTGGCAAGCGACCCGCTCAACCCGCCGCTCGCTGCCGGCGAGATCATCAGCACCGGCACGCTGACCAGAGCCATGCCGGTTGCCGCCGGCGAGGTGTGGAGCGCGGCGCCAACCGGAATTGCGCTTGATGAGATCCGCGTTCAGTTTGGCTGAGCGCATCAAGCCAGGATCGGCAGGCGATGAGACCGCGCGGGAATTGCGGTCAGAATTTGCCTTTCGACGCATCCTTGGCAGCCGACATCACACCGCCGGTGATCTGTCTCATATGCTCGCCGGCATTGGTGAACTGGCTCCTCAGGAATTCCGATTGAATTCGCATCGCTTCCTGGAGATCGGTCGCATGAACCAGCTTTCGCGCATGATCGAACGCAGCTTTCATGTTCTGTTCGGTGAACGATAGCGCCTGCCTGGACATTTCCGTTCCCGGACTCGGAACGGACGCCATGGACTTGCCCGCGGCATCGAAAAACATTCCGAAGGCCTTTTCCGCCTGGTCGATGGTTTTTTCGGCCAGCTCGCGCAATTCGGCCGGGACTTCCAATTTCGGTTCAATCATTCCGCCACCCTCCGGTTTGGACCGAGAACTACCACATTTCCGCAGCGGCGTCTTTGCAGAGTTTGCCCCGATAAATTCGATGAAGGAGCATGGTTCCTGGGACAACGGCGGAGACCGGGAGCGTTGCCTGCTTCGTTCAATCTCCGGTTACGCCACGATGACGCCCCAGCTTTGAGGTGCATGCGCGTTGCGCGTGCATATGCGCTGCGCAATCCGTACTAATACCGGCTCGACTATTGTCTCAATCTTTAGGGTTAACGCGCAGCCTTTTCCCAAAGCCAGCCTGCCGGCTCGCTCTTATTGGGGGAAATTCGCCGTGGCATTCTTGCAATTGAATATTCGTGGACGCCTGATTCTTGGCTTCAGCGTGCTCTGCATTCTCCTGGCCGGCGTGGTCGGCACAACAATTATCAAGGTCCGCACGGTCAGCGAATCGACCGATCGGACCGTCAACCTGCGGGTTCCGACCGCCATGACCGCCAGCGACCTGGTGGCGGGAATCTATGCGTCTCTTGCATCGCTGCGCGGCTTTTTGGTCACCGGCAATGAAGTCTTCAAGTCGGAGCGCGCGGGGCTCTGGAAGGAGATCCAGACCCATGGCTCCGAGATGGATCGCCTTTCCGGCAAATGGACCGTCGAGCAGAACAAGCAGGACTGGAAGCAGGCCAAGCCGCTGCTCGACGAATTGCGCAGCGCACAGGACAAGGCCGAGGCGATCGCTCACACCCTCGACGAGCAGCCTGCGGCAAAAATGCTGGCGACCGAGGCCGCTCCTCTCGCCAGGATCATGCTGCAGACGGCGACCTCTATCATCGACGAGGAAGGCAACATTGCTTCGACCGACCAGCGCAAGAGCCTGCTGATTGGCTTTGCCGACATGCGCGGCAGCATGGCGATGGCGATCGGCGCGATCCGCGCCTATCTGCTGACCGCTGACAAGTCGTTCAAAACGGAATTCGAGGAACTTTGGGCGCTCAATCAGAAGAAGTTCGATGCGCTGTCGAGTCGCCGGTCGGAGATGACGAGCGACCAGCAGAAAGCCTTCGATTCGCTTGTTGCGGCCCGCGCCAAATTCTCGCCTCTGCCGCAGAAAATGTTCGATATCAGGGCCTCAGACCGCTGGAACATGGCGCAATGGTTCCTGACCAACGAAGCCGCCCCTCGCGCCAACAAGCTGCTCGACATATTCGCCGGAGCAAAGGGCGCAGAGGGCGCGCGTTCGGGCGGAATGGTTTCGCGACAACAGAACAGCCTGAAAGCGGATGGTGCGGCAACTCTTGCAGAAACCAGCTTCCTCACGACGCTGCTCTGGGTGCTGATGGGCGTGGGCATCGGCGTCGCCGCAACCGTCGTCTATCTGACCAACCGCTCGATCGTGCCGCCCATACTCAAGATGGTTGGCGCGATGGGGCAGCTTGCCGGCGGCAATCACTCCGTCGAGATTCCAGCGACCGACAACAAGGACGAGATCGGCCTGATGGCCAGAGCGGTCCTGATCTTCAAGGAGAACATGATCAAGGCCAAGGAACTGGCCGCCAAGGAAGCCGAAGCCATCAGCGCGCGTGTTGCCCGCGCGGCTCGCGTGAACGACCTGACCGAAAAGTTCGATGCGGACATCTCGAACGTGCTGCGCTCGGTGGCGTCGGCCTCGACCGAGCTGCAGGCGACAGCATCATCGATGACGGCAACAGCGGAAGAGACCAGCAATCAGGCGACTGCGGTAGCCGCGGCGACCGAAGAAGCTTCCACGAACGTGCAGACGGTCGCGGCGGCATCGGAAGAATTGGCCAGTTCAGTCACCGAAATCAGTCGCCAGGTGGCGCAATCGGCCACGATAACACAGAAGGCCGTGGCGGAGGCCGATCGCACCAATACGACGGTCCAGGGCCTGTTCAATGACGCTGCCAGCATTGGCGACGTCGTCAAGCTGATCAGCGACATCGCCAGCCAGACCAACCTTCTCGCGCTCAACGCCACGATCGAAGCGGCGCGAGCCGGCGAGGCTGGCCGTGGTTTCGCCGTGGTCGCAGCCGAGGTCAAGAGTCTCGCCGAGCAAACCGCAAAGGCAACGGATCAAATCAGCGCGCAGATTTCGTCGATCCAGACCTCATCCAGCGAAGCTGTCGGCGCCATCAAGGGGATCTCCGCAACGATCAACGAAATCAACGAGATCGCGTCCGCGATTGCCAGTGCCGTGGAAGAACAGGGTTCGGCCACGCAGGAGATCGCGCGCAACGTGCAGCAAGCGGCGCTTGGCACCGGTGAAATTTCGTCGAATGTTGCCGGTGTTCAGCAAGCCGCCGGTGATACCGGCGCTGCGGCGCATCAGGTGCTGCAGGCGTCCGACGAATTATCCAGGCAGTCCGAGACGATGCGGGGTCAGGTCGAAGCCTTCCTCAGCAACATCAAGGCGGCCTGATCCCGATCCGGCAAACCTCTCCGCACCACTTTCAAACACGGAGAGGAAAAGCCGGCTTCCAGCTGGCGCCAAATATCGAGCCTTTCCGCGTGGACCGCGAGAGCTGATCTCGCCGTCAATAACGGTAAGGCTCGATATCCAGCAGCGGGAACGCGCTGAACACGTGGGGCAGATTGGTCGGCGTCGCCGGGTGCAGATAGGACTTGTCGAGTTCGGCAAAACTCGTCACGCCGAGCAGTCCCAGGCACCGCATCACCTCGTCCTCGAGCAGTTCCAGCATGCGCACGACTCCGGCCTCGCCGGCAGCCGCGAGCGCCCAGCATTGCAGACGGCCGATGCCGACGAGATCGGCGCCCATCGCGATCGCCTTGACGATGTCGGTACCGCGACAGAACGAACCGTCGATCATGATTTTTGCCCGGCCACTGACTGCAGCGACGATCTCCGGCAGCACCTGCATGGCACCGCGGCCGTGGTCGAGCTGGCGTCCGCCGTGGTTCGACACATAGATCCACTCGACCCCATGATCGAGCGCGATGGCCGCGTCTTCCGCAGTCGCGATTCCCTTGATCACCAGCGGGATTTTGAATTTGTCCTTGATCAGTTTCACGGTGCGCCACTCCAGTCCCTTCTGGAAGTCGCCTCCGGTGGCGCGAACCCGGCTGGCACGGACGTAGCGCTTGGCGATATCGCGTTCGCGCCGGCTGTAATGCGCGGTATCGACGGTGAGGCAGAACGCCGTATATCCGCCCGCGATCGCGCGGCCGACACAATCCTCGACGAAGGCGTCGTCGCCGCGAACGTAGAGCTGGAACATGCGCAGGGCGTCCGGCGCGGCTTCGGCGACCCCCTCGAGGCCAGGTTCTGACACCGAGCTCAACATATGCGCGGCGCCGAATGTACCGGCCCCACGCGCGACGGCCGCGCCGGCGCCGGGATCGAAGATCTCCAGCGCGCCGACCGGTGCCAGCACGACCGGCAGTCGCAACCTGCGGCCGAACAGTTCGACGGAGGCATCGACCTTGGTGACATTGCGCAGCACGCGCGGGCGAAATGCGATCTCGTCGAGCGCCATGCGGTTGCGGCGCATGGTGGTCTCGGTCTCGGCGGCCCCGACAATATAATCCCAGGCATTCTGATTGAGATTCGCCCGTGCCCTGCGGATGAACTCGTGAAGGTTCTGGTACTCTTCGCCGCTCGCGCCGAGTTCGGCGGCCACCTGCTGGATGGGCGTCCCGTCGTTCATGGTGTTTCGCTCCCCTTTTTTGGGGACAATAGCCGCTGCGGACCGACTGGGAAAGCTGCCTGCCCGCGCGGTCCAAGCCCGAACGCGAGCCCTGCCCCTCCACTCATAAAGCAGCCCGCGTCGGATAAAGACACATAAAGGTGAGATGTGACGCCATTCACATGGCTGCCTTGCGGTCCGCGCTAATCAGGCGGCACGCTCTTTGGGGTGGAGAACCGAATGGAGGTTTCCCATGAAGCGCCTGATGATTTCTGCGATCGCGGCGATCGCACTGCTAGGAGCCGCGACCAGCATGCTGCGATCACACTCGCCCTCAGCCGCGCGTTATGCCGGCATGCCGTCGTTGCAGGAATTGCACTCGACAACCGACGTCAACAAGCTTCCGATTGAGGACATTGACGATCAGTCGCTGGTCTATTCGAAGACGAGACGATAGGCCGGCTCGTCACCGGCTGGCGATTTGCACCGCTGCGGAGTGGAAAATTCCCGCTCCGGAGACCTGCGATGCGATCAGGAATGCGGCCATGACGGCCGGCACGCTAATGAACCTCAAGAATTGATCCACGGAAAGCATCGTTGTTGTCCCCCCAGACAGAAAAAGCCGGCTTCAACCGCCGGCTTCAATTCGCACCCTGCATCGTCTGTTCGCCGGTCAAAATCTGATCCGTGTAGGCTGCCCCGGAGATCGTGAGCAGCGCTAGAATCGAAATGACGGCCAACGTTTTCATGGCGACACCGTCGTTTTGGATTGTGGCGGAAAATGTCAGAGCTTGGCGCATTTTTCGGGACGAACCGGGGAAACATCGTGGCTGCCGCGGCAAGTGTCCGCTCAGCCCGAGAACCGGCTTCGATATTCCGAAGGCGATATGCCGAGGTGACGAATGAACGCCCGCCGCATCCGTTCGTCATCGCCGAAGCCTGCCCGTCGGGCCACATCGACCACGCCGCGAATTTCGCTGCTTTCAAGCAGCAGCCGCGCGGTCTCCACGCGCAACGCCTCGACCCCGCTTGCCGGCGTCATTCCGGTGCGGCTGGCATAGGCGCGCGCGAAGGTTCGAGGGCTCATGCCGGCTTTTTCGGCGAGGGCTTCGACCTTTAGATCGCCGGCGATATTTTCGATGATCCAGGCGTGCAGCGCGCTGAAGCGCCCCTCGACGTCAGAAGCCTGCGCCGCCAGCACTGTTGAGAACTGGCTCTGGCCGCCGGGGCGCTTGAGAAACACCACCAGCCTGCGCGCGATGTCGAGCGCGGTGGTATGGCCAAAATCCTCCTCGATCATGGCGAGCGCAAGGTCGATGCCGGCGCTGACGCCGGCCGAAGTCCAGACCCGCCCGTCCTTGACGAAGATCGCATTCGGCTCGACGCGGATTTTGGGAAAGCCGTCCGCCAGTCTTGGACAATAGCGCCAATGCGTCGCGGCCCGCTTGCCGTCCAGCGCGCCGGTCCAGGCCAGCGCGAATGCTCCGAGACAGACGGACGCCACGCGGCGGGCCTTGGGCAGCACCTCCAAAATCCATTCCATCATGGCGGCGTCCTGCCGCAGCGCCCAGATCCCCGGACCGCCCGGGATCACCAATGTATCGACCTGGTTCGGCCGAATGCTGGAAATCGGGGCGGTATCGATCATCATCCCGACGTCGGTCGGCACCAAGCCGCCGGAGGCCGAGAGGTAGGACAGCGAATAGCTCGCGCCAGGCAGTCCGATCGCCTGCAATTCCGCGAACACCTGCGCCGGTCCTGAAATATCGAGCAGGGTCACGCCGGGAAACGCGACGATCGCCACGCGCCTTGTCGCGGCTTTTTCGCACGGCTCCGGCCGCCGGGGTTTGGCAGATTTCGAGGGCATATTGTCCTTTAAGCCATTCGGGGCTCGCCTGTATAGCTCGCCAGGATAGCTGGGGTGTCGGACATGTCGCGAGAGCTGCGCCGCCAATACGGAACCATCAAATCGCCCTGGCCCGATTACGCGGTCTACAGTTTCCCGGATGCGACGCGGGTCAGCCCCGCCGAACAGCGGCCATTGATGGATGCGATGAACAACATCATCGCCGTCAACTGGCAGGCGACGGAGCCACATTGGACACCGGCCTCCTCCCCGTTCGACAGGAAATTCAGCCTCATTCTGGTCTACGACGCCTCCGGACTGGTGGCGTTTTCGGTCTACCGCAGGCTACGGATCGCGGGACGGCCGGCCATCTATCGCAGCGGGACCGAGGTGCTTCCGGTCCATCAGGGCCGCGGCCTCTACGGATTTTTCACCACGGAGATCCTGAGATCAACGGGTGCCTCCGACAGCGGTGATGGCAACATCTTCTACGGATGGCGCACGCGCAATCCCATCGTGTGGGCGGCAAACGCCAGGATCTGCGAGCAAGTTACGCCCTCGCTGCTCGGCGGCGCCCGGGACGCCGCGCTGCAGGCGGCCTGCGTCGAGATGTGCACCTTGCTCTATCCCGGCAAGAGCCTCGAAATGCCCGGCATGATCATGCGCGGCGCTTACGGCCACATCAAACATCACCGTCAGGCCTATCACGGCCCAGCGTCGCTGGTTGACGAAGCGATGCAGCGCGTCATCCCGGACCCGGCGGACGCCCTGTTCTCGGTCGGCCTTGTGAGAGTGTGATGGCGCTGACGGAACAACACACCATGCTCGCTCCCGCCGTCGGCCCGACGGATCGCGCCTATCTGGCCTGGGCGGCGGTAGCCACCGCCTACGCGATCGCGTTCCTGCAGCGGGTGTCGCCGCAATCGGTCAGCCTGGATTTCATGGCCGACTTCTCTACCGACGCCGCCGGTGTCGCGATGCTCGCCTCAAGCTACTTCTGGGGCTACACCTTGATGCAGATTCCGGCGGGAGTTCTGGTCGACCGCTTCGGCGTCAAGCGCGTCGTGCTGTTCAGCATGGCCGCGTCTTCGCTCGGAAGTGCGGCGTTCGCACTGGCGCCGAACCTGCTCGACGTTTTTGTCGCGAGACTGATCATTGCCTGCGGCGATGCGCTGGTTTTCACTGCACTCTTGAAGCTTGTCGCACTCAGTTTCAGGGACGAACGGTTCGGCATGATGTCGGGCATTTCGCAGGTCTCGGGCTATGTCGGCGGCGTGCTGGCAACGACTCCGCTGGCCGCGGCGGTGACGGGCTTCGGCTGGCGCACGTGCTTTGTCTTCATCGCCTGCGTCGGCGTGGCCAACCTCGCTTTTGCCTGCATCGTGCTCAAGCCGGATCCGGTGTCGGATAGCAGCAAGACCTTGAAGAGCGTGCTCGCCGCCAGCCGGCAATCGCTGGCGCGATTGGCGAACTGGGGATGCGCCATGACGTTTGCGTCCCACTTTGCCGTGGTGACGACGCTGTCGGGCGTATGGGGAATTCCGATGGTGGCGCATTTCTTCAATATCTCCCCGTCGGCCGCCAGCACCCCCCTGCTCACCTTCATGGTCGGCAACGCGATCGGCTCGATCTTCCTCGGCCATATGGCGGACCGGGCAGCCGCGGCGCTCGATACCGCGCTGATCCGCATTTGCCTGCTGCGGATGCTCCTGATCGCGATGCTGCTGCCTCCGATCGCCCATGCGCTGGGCCTTCTCTATGTCACCGTCGTGTTCTCGGTGCTCGGACTGGTCGCCGGCGGGACCGTGCCGCTGGTGCTGAAATGCACCAAGAAGCTCTACACCGCCGACCTGATCGGCGTCGGCGCATCGGTCAACACGACGGCTGCGGGCATTTTCGCGGGCGCTTCACAGCCCGTTATAGGGCTCGCCATGGTTGGCGTTAGCCAGCTTGCAGGGACCGGGATCGAGCCCGGGGCCGGTTCGGTCGGCGATGCCGGCTACAGCGCGCTGATTGGAATTCTGCTGCTCATGTCGCTGCCGGGTATTGCCGGCCCGCTGCTGATGAGGAGCCAATTGATAGTTCGTTAGCCGGATTAACGGGAGAGGGACAGAATGTCGCGATTGTATTTGAGAAGGGGCGAAGTCGCATCGAGCCACGCGGTGAGTACGTGGCAAAGTGTGATGTTTTCCGAATTCGAAGCGCAAATGAGCAGCGAAGCGAGACCCTTTCCCTGCGTGTTCGGCGTCGCCGGCTACCGGCAGGACCAGTTGCGCTATCTGTTTCTCGATCCCTTTGACGTTGAAGTTCTCGGCGCACAGCTCGCGCTGTTCGTGGCCGAATCCCGCTCGCACGGGCCAAACACGTCGTTGATCGTATTCACCCGGCCGCGGCCGGTGCAGACACTGGACGCCTATCACCGGAAGATGTGGCATACACTCGACCAACTGGCGCAGCTGGACAAGAGTCCGTGGCCGGACACTATCCCCGAACAGATCGACCATCCGATGTGGGAGTTCTCGTTCGCGGGTGAACCCATCTTCGTGGTGTGCAGCACGCCGGCGCATGTGACGCGGCAAAGCCGCCGCTGCAGCGCCTTCACGCTGACGTTTCAGCCGCGCTGGGTGTTTGAAAAGATCCTCGGAACGGAAAAGGCCGCAGCGGCCGCGTTCGCCCAAGTACGCAAGCGGCTCATCCCCTACGACAGCACCAGCCCCTCGCCGCTGCTTGGACGCTACGGTGCCGCCGATGGGCGCGAATACCAGCAATACTTTTTGGCGGACGACAACCATACCGAGGCGGGATGTCCATTTGCCAAGCTCGCGCACAACAAGACTTCTCCGGCCAAAGACAGGGAACAAGCGGCATGACCCAGATCATCGCTGGCACGAAAACGGAATTCACGATCGACCCCGCCATCCTGGCGTTGCTCCCCGCGCAGGGCAGCGTCGAGTTACAGCGCGATGCCGCCGGCAAGGTGCATCATTTCCATACCCACCCGGTGGATGAGATCCTGGTGATCATCAAGGGCGCGCTGAAATTTGAGTGGGATGGCGGCGAACACATCTGCCGGCCCGGCGACACCATCCTGCTGCCCGCCGGCACACGGCACCAATCCGAGGCGCTGGATGAAGCGATCTACGCGATCGCGACGCTTCCACCCGCCGCCAATCCGGCCAGCAACTGACGCGACGGGTATGCTGAAAAGCGTCTTCAGGACAATGAGGGATCGCTGCCGGCAGGCTCGGCGGCCAGGCGTTCGACCAGCTCGATGATTTCAAAGCGTTGGCCGGGTGCAAGTCTGAGAAAGGCCTTCAACAGCCGCAGGCTTTCGACAGTTTCGCTCGATGGAGCTCCGAGCCTCTTCTGCAGCTCTGCAACAAATGTGGGATCTTTCATCTCGCACCTTCGATGAGGAACAGGAATGACATATCCAGGCAAACGTGAAGGCTTGGCCCGAAAGGTCGACACGGCAGCACAAGAGGCAGAGCGTCTCGGCTTGACTACGGCTACATTGATACTTCGGATGGCTCGGCTGGAAATTGACCGGGCCGAACCCGACGAAGTTGAAAGTATGCCAAGGAACAACCCGCCCGGCAAGCCAAACTGAGGGACGAAAAGCGCCACAAACGGCCAAACCGTGCCAGATCGGGCTCCGGTACGTCTGGAAGCGGGTGGTTATCCCTAAACGGCACATCACGGGCCGCTTGACGGCGACCCGATCTCGTTTCGCTTCTGGCGAGTGGCGCATGCCCTTGGACGATCCCTGTCAGCCGACGTTTCGCATCGCTCCAAAAGCCCCGGTCT
>NZ_JAUSLT010000066.1 GCF_030646015.1 Bradyrhizobium sp. | reverse complement strand
TGACGCCGGAAGGACGCGGCACCGACTGGTATCCGAAGCTGAATTATTGAAGCGGAACTCGTAAGAATCCCGCGAAATTACGGGCCGCTGCAGTGCATCGGTCTCGCATTCTTGCATGCCCAACATCCGCCCGCACTTAATCGGCATTTAACTAAAAGTCGCCTTAATGACGCTCCGCACCTCTGCGAAATGCTGCATCGAAACGTCTGATGCGCTGCTGCGAAGAGGAACTCAGTGGAAGTTGTCTGGATACGAGGCGAATGAGTTACAGTACGAGTGCGTCCAGGCCATTCGCGGCAAAGAACCATCGGCGTTCATCCCGTAAAGCCAATGCTAACCATATTTTCGGCAGCGCCGCGGTCGCCTGCCTGGTGCTGGGCTGCGCCTGGACGGTTTACACCAACGTATTCGGCGCCAGCATTTATCCGACCCTGGCCAGCGGAAATTTCGATGCGCCGGTGATCCGGCACAAGCAGTCGGTGGCGGCGCGGACCCCGCAAGCCATCGTCAACACGGTGTTCGCCGCGTTGCCCGAACCGGCGCCCATCATCGCCGCGCCCGCGACCATCGCCTCCGCGTCGACGCTGAGATTCGAGGACCGCTTTGCCGCCGCCGCGCCGCAGGGCGTCGAGCCGAAGCCGCAAGCCGCGACGATACAGCTGGCTTCGGCGTCACCGTCGGTCGAAGTTGCAAAACCGGCCGATGCGCCGAAATTGTTCGAAGCCGCCAAACCGAAACAAGCTTCACAAGCGCCTGTGCAGGTTGCGGCCCTCACGCCGACCTCAGCCGAAACCAAACCGGCCAAGGCCACGGGCGTTTCCATCAAGGACATGGCGCAGCGTGCCAAGGCCGCGGTGATGGCGATCGCCGAAAAGCCCAACATGGTTGAAAAACTATGGGGCAAGGAACCAGCGTCGCGTTCGTTGCTGTCCTACGCCTCCGCCGATGTCAGCGCGACCGGCAGCCTGCCGAAGCTGCAGAACCCGATGCTCGGGGGATCGGCGCCCTATGATCGCTCGACCGCGGTCTATGACATTGCGGCGCGCAAGGTCTACCTGCCGGATGGCACCGTGCTGGAAGCGCATTCCGGGCTCGGCGCCAAGAAGGACGACGTCCGCTATGCGCATGTGCGCATGCAGGGCGTAACCCCGCCGCACATCTACGACCTGACGCCGCGCGAGGCGCTGTTTCACGGCGTGCCGGCGCTGCGGCTGACGCCGATCGGCGGCCAGGACAAGATCTTCAATCGCGACGGCCTGCTCGCGCACACCTACATGCTCGGCTCGGGCGGCGATTCCAACGGCTGCATCTCGTTCAAGGATTACTACGCATTCCTGGACGCCTATCGCAAAGGCGGCATCAAGCGGATCGCGGTGGTCGCACGGGTGGAGTGAGCGTCTAACGGCTGCTCCCAGCGGCGAACCTGTAGTTGATCCCGGCCCGGACGATGTCGCCGGAGAAATGGGTGGACGCGAACAGGATTTTCAGCGGCGTCGGCGCAATGGGATCGTTGTACGAATAGGAAACGTCTCCAAGGTCGTAATGAAGATACTCGGCCTTCAATGACCACGGACCCATGCCGTACTCCAGTCCGGCGCCGGCGGCCCATCCCAGCAGCGTCTTGGACGATGACCCTGCGAGGCAAGGCTGGAACGCGCACGAGGTGAAGTTTATCGCGGGTCCGTTTGAAATATTGCTCGTGTGGGTCTCGGTGTGCCCATAGGCAAGCCCACCTGTAGCGAAGGCCAGCAGATTATCGGCGAGGGTTACACCCACACGCCCGCGCACGGTGCCGAGCCAGTCCAGTTTCTGTTCACCGGTGTGTGTGTAAGGCACGAGCGGAACGTTAAAAGGCAACAGAGTCGATACCGACTTGCTGCCCTTGATGGATCCAAAGGAAATGTCGGCTTCGATCCCGAGCACCATCCGGTTGATTTGCCAGTTCGCACCCACCGTCGCGCCGCCGAGAAATCCCGCGGGCTCAAGGTCGTATCGGGCAGGGACTCGGCCGGCGGCGATATTCGGCGCAAAAATCGGTCCTCCGGTAACGTCAATCGAATTGCTCGACCAGCCGTAGCCGGCATGCCCGCCGACATAGAAGCCGGTCCAGTTGTAGACCGTGGCGACGGCCCGTACTGGCGCCTTGAGCGGCATGTCAGCCGCGCTCGCAATGTCACCGCCGGCGGTGGCGCAGACCGCAAGGGCCGCCGGAATGATGAGACCAAATCGCTTTGAATATTGCACGTTATCCCCCAACGGCCGATGTTGCCTGCGCTGATAAAGGCCTGTAGCCGGCCGTTCGTCTTGTGCTCGGCGACCCTTGCCTTGGGCGCGGACGCCCCGCGATATCGATTTCGAGGCATTGTTGCCGCCAGGCCACGCCATCAACCCTTGGATGTGACGAGATTGTTGGCGAAAAGCGAACTGGAATTGGGGTGTCGCGGCCGAAGGGACGCGGGCCTGGTAAGCGGTACTCGACTCCTCCGCACGGAACCGGTTTGATGCGGATAGCAGTACGTACGCGAACAGGTCCTCATGGACGATTCACCCGCAGCCCCGTCCAGGATCGTGTTCAGCTCCAATCAGCTCGGCGAGGACCTCGGCGACGAGGCCCGCTTCCTGCGCTGGCGCGAGATCTATACCTCGCTTTACGGCGACGCCGAGATCAAGCGCTTGGAGGACAGGCCGTTTTCCTCGCACGCCGAATTCATGCAGATCGGTGAGATCGGCATCGCGCAATGCGCCGGCACCTTCGGTCGCTACGCCCGCACCAAACGTCACGTCGCTGGAGATACGCGCGGCGATTTCTTCATCGGCTTCCTGCGCGGGCATTCCCGCATGGCGCTGGCGCAGCATGGGCGTGAATTGACCCTGCAGCCCGGCGAACTCGCATTCTACTCCAACGCCGAATCCTATCAGAACACGCCGGAGGGTCCGAGCATCTCGGCCGGCCTTTGCATCCCGCGCGCGTTGCTGCTGGAGCGAATAGGCAATGCCGAGGATATGTTCGTCAAGCCGCTCGACGCGACGCAGCCCGCCGTTCGGCACCTGCGGCGGTATATGGATTTTGTGCTCGCCAGCGACGAGGTCGCGGCCGATCCGTTGCTGACGAAGCAGGTTAGTGCGACGTTGATCGATCTGGCCGTGCTGGCGCTCGGCGCCGGCGGCGAGGTGGCCGAGATGGCGCAGGCACGGGGCCTGCGCGCCGCGCGACGGCAGCAGGTCGTAGCGGAGATCGCCGCCGGCTTTGCCGATCCGGCGTTTTCGCCGCAGGTCATTGCTGCGAAACTCGGCGTAAGCCCGCGCTACCTCCAGAAGCTGCTGCACGAAACCGGGGCAAGCTTCTCCGAGCGTGTGCTGGAGTTGCGGCTGCAGTGCGCCTGCGGCATGCTGGCGAGCCGGCAGCATGACGATCTCAAGATCAGCGACATCGCCGGGCGAAGCGGCTTCAATGACATCTCGCATTTCAATCATTGCTTCCGCCGCCGCTTCGGCGCTTCGCCGACGGAGTATCGGCGCGGGCTGTGAGCGTTGCGGAGCCTCGAGCCCGGCGCCCGGAGGCATGCCGCCCAGCGCCGGCGCCGCCCCTCTTGGGCAGCTCGGCCACCATGGCTTCGATGGTGATCAGCAGAGCCGAAACCGAGCTGGGTTCTGGATCGGCGCCCGGCTACGCCAGTGCGTCGCCGTCGCGCGCGATAATCGCGAAGCGGTCGGATAACTCGACCAGCGCCACGTCGTGAACCGTTGCGGCGGCAATCGTGCCGCCGCGGCCATCGGGAAGGTCGCGCGTGGCGCAGCTGTTGGCGTCGACAGTGACGCGAAAGCCGAGGTCGAGCGCCGCTCGCGCGGTGGAGCTGACGCACATATGCGTCATGAATCCCGCAAGAATGATGTTCTTGCGCCCGGTCGCGGCGAGGCGCGCCTGCAGATCGGTGCCGGCGAACGCATTTGGCAATTCCTTCTCGACCACCGGCTCACCATCCAGCGGAGCCAGTGCGGATACGATGGCGCCGCGCTCGGCGGCGCGATCGAACAGGCCGCCGGACTTTCCCTTGTGCGCGACGTGAAAGATCGCGGTCCCGCTGTTCCGCGCCCGCGCGAGCAGCCCGGCGGCGTTGGCGATCGCCGCATGGGCATCGGGCAAGGCGAGCGGGCCTGCGAGATATTCGTTCTGCAGGTCGATCAGAACGAGCGAGGCGTCGCTAAGCCGGGGAAGGCTGAGGTCGGCGCCGGCGAGCTGAAGCAGGGTTTTTGCGACGGTCATGGCTGCTGAATTCTCCGTTTGCAGGTGGCTGATCAGTCGAACATAGCGAAAAGCGGCCGGCCCTGACGCAGGAAATATGCCACCAGTGGCTGCAATATTGCAGGATGTGGCGGCTTCGTGATAACGACGAGCATGAATTGGGACGACCTTCGCATCGTTGCCGCGGTTCGGGACGAAGGCACCTATGCCGGCGCCAGCGTGCGGCTGCGCATCGACGAGACCACCGTGGGCCGGCGTCTTGCGCGCATCGAGCGCGCGCTGGGTCTGAGACTGTTCGAGGCCGTCGACGGGGTGCGCAAACCGACCCGGCAATGCGAGGCGGTGCTCGCGCATATCGAGGCGATGGCGGCGCATGTTGCCGACATCAGCAAGGTCGGGGAAAGCCTGCCGGGTCTGACCGGGCGCTTTCGGATTGCGTCCACCAGTGCCATCGCGGAGGAATTGCTGGCTCCGCGCGCCTGCCGTTTGCTGGTACCGAACCCGGGGCTGACCCTGCGTTTCCTCACCTCCAGCGAGAACGTGAAATTCTCGCGCTGGGGTGCCGATCTCGCCATTCGCCTGCGGAAACCAGACAAGGGCGATTTCACGATTTCGAAGCTCGCTGAAGTCAGGCTGTATTTTATCGAGCCGGCCGCCGAGCCCGATTTCGAGCCGGCGATCTGCAGCTATCCGGATGACCTCGACCTCACTCCGGAATCCCAGTTCCTGAAGGCGAGGGGACTGCAACAGCGCGCGCGCTGTATCACGGATAATGTCCGCATCATCCGAACGCTGATCCGGACCCATCAGGCCATCGGCATCCTGCCCGAACATTCTTGCGAGGATTTGCTGTCGGACCGCGGCCTGCGCGCCACGTTGCTGCCGCGGCGCCGTGACGTTTGGCTCCTGGTGCAAAACCATCTCAAGCGCGATTCAGCGGCGCGGGCCGTGATCGACTGGGTCCGCGACTGCTTTCAGGAGCTTTCGAAGGTGTAGGTCGGAGCCCGGAATGACGAACGGCCGCTCGGGGTGCTTCTTGCCCAACGAAAACAAAAACCCCGGCATTGCTGCCGGGGTTCTGCATTCTTGATACTTGCGTAAGTGGCCTGGATCAGAAATCCATGCCGCCCATGCCGCCGCCCGGGGGCATGCCGCCTGCGCCAGCGCCGCCCTTCTTGGGCAGCTCGGCAACCATGGCTTCGGTGGTGATCAGCAGAGCCGCAACCGAAGCTGCGTTCTGGATCGCCGCGCGAACCACCTTGGTCGGATCGATGATGCCCTTCGAGATCAGGTTGACGTATTCGCCCGACTGCGAGTCGAAGCCGTACGAATACTGATCCTTCTCGAGGATCTTGCCGACGATGACGGAGCCGTCTTCGCCTGCGTTGATCGCGATCTGGCGAGCGGGCCAGGACAGCGCCTTGCGGACGATTTCGACGCCGGTCTTCTGGTCGTCGTTCGCGGTCTTGATGCGCTTGAGCTGCTCGGAGGCGCGCAGCAAGGCGACGCCGCCGCCCGGTACGATGCCTTCTTCAACCGCCGCACGGGTCGCATGCATCGCGTCGTCGACGCGGTCCTTGCGCTCCTTGACTTCGATTTCGGTCGCGCCGCCGACGCGGATCACCGCGACGCCGCCCGCGAGCTTGGCCAGACGCTCCTGCAGCTTCTCACGGTCGTAGTCCGAGGTGGTTTCCTCGATCTGCGCCTTGATCTGCGCAACGCGGGCCTCGATGTCGGCCTTCTTGCCGGCGCCGTTGACGATGGTAGTGTTCTCCTTGTCGATCATCACCTTCTTGGCGCGACCGAGCATGGCGAGCGTGACGTTCTCCATCTTGATGCCGAGGTCTTCCGAGATCGCCTGACCACCGGTCAGAACGGCGATGTCCTGCAGCATGGCCTTGCGGCGATCGCCGAAGCCCGGAGCCTTGACGGCGGCAACCTTGAGGCCGCCACGCAGACGGTTGACGACGAGGGTGGCGAGAGCTTCGCCTTCGACGTCTTCCGCGACGATGACGAGCGGCTTGCCGGTCTGGACCACGGCTTCCAGCAGCGGAAGCAGTTCGTTCAGGTTGGAGAGCTTCTTCTCGTTGATCAGGATGTAGGCATCGTCGAACTCGACGCGCATCTTGTCGGCGTTGGTGACGAAGTAGGGCGAGATGTAGCCGCGGTCGAACTGCATGCCTTCGACGACGTCGAGTTCGGTCTCGAGCGACTTGGCTTCTTCAACCGTGATGACGCCCTCGTTGCCGACCTTCTTCATGGCGTCGGCGAGGAACTTGCCGATTTCGGAGTCGCCGTTGGCGGAGATGGTGCCGACCTGGGCGATTTCCTCGTTCGAGGTGACCTTCTTGGAGTTCTTGACGAGGTCGGCGACCACGGCTTCGACAGCCAGGTCGATACCGCGCTTCAGATCCATCGGGTTCATGCCGGCGGCAACTGCCTTGGCGCCTTCGCGGACGATGGCGGCGGCCAGCACGGTCGCGGTGGTGGTGCCGTCGCCGGCAGCGTCGGCCGACTTGGAGGCCACTTCGCGCACCATCTGGGCGCCCATGTTCTCGAACTTGTCCTCAACCTCGATTTCCTAGGCGACGGTGACGCCGTCCTTGGTGATGCGGGGTGCGCCGAACGACTTGTCGAGCACGACGTTGCGGCCCTTGGGACCGAGGGTGACCTTGACCGCGTTGGCGAGGATCTCGACGCCGCGCAGCATGCGATCGCGGGCATCGACGCCGAATTTTACTTCTTTAGCTGACATATGTTGCTTCCTTGAGAATTAGGGGCAGGGGAAAAGGCGCTTAAGCGGCCTTCTTCTTGGCGGCGGGAACGTCGGTGAGGACGCCCATGATGTCGCTCTCCTTCATGATCAGGAGCTCAACGCCGTCGAGCTTGACCTCGGTGCCGGACCATTTGCCGAACAGCACGCGGTCGCCGACCTTGAGGTCGATCGGGATCAGCTTGCCGGCTTCGTCGCGGCCACCGGGGCCGACGGCGGTGATTTCGCCCTGCGAGGGCTTTTCCTTGGCACTGTCGGGAATGATGATGCCGCCAGCGGTCTTCTCTTCGGCGTCGATGCGCTTGACTACAACGCGGTCGTGAAGCGGACGGAATTTCATGCAGTCCTCCTAAGTTTCTGAATCTATTGCAGAGTTTTGAATTTTGGCAGTCTCCGCTAGCGAGTGCCAGCGCGACTGGTGTGGACATAGGCCAGAGTTGTCCGGGGAACAAGGGCTTCTAGCAGAAAAATTGGCACTCAAATATGACGGCTGCCAAAATCATTAATCATGATTAATTCCCGGAACGGAGCGGGAAACCCCGTATTAGCACGTGCGGTAAGCTGCTGCTAACGCACCCTTTTTCAACAGTCCGTTAAACATTTAGGCTTGTGATAAGTGGGTATCGTGCGTCACATTTCTCACATGTGAGCGCATCTCCACCGGGTGGCTCCCGGTCGGCAGCCACCAGATGAATGCGCTCCAGCAATGGAGGTTGGCATGGTCTCGCGGGTTGGCGTTTCCGACGATTTTCGGAAGCAGGTGCTGGGTTACGGGCTGACGACGGCGCAAATTCTGTATCGGATGCCGGATCACCCGTCGTTGCTGCAAACCTACGTCTGGCAGAACTACGATCTTTTCCCGAAATTTCCGGCGCTGAAGGACTTTCTCGCCTTCTGGGAAGAAAAGCTCGAGGGGCCGTTGTTCTCCGTCACCGTGGCGCATTCCAAGCTGATCAAGCCGGCCGAACTGCGCGCCGTCGACGGCGTGTTCCGGCTGCATTGAGCGGGATTTTGTAGGGTGGGCAAAGCGAAGCGTGCCCACCATTGCGAACGCCGATTGATCTGGTGGGCACGGCGCAAGGGCGCCTTTGCCCACCCTACGAATACAATTTTGTGCTAGCCTTTCCCCATAAACGGAAAGGGAGCACCGCAATGGCCAAGCAGAAGCCGACATCACGGGCAGCGAGCCGCAGCGCCGCGTTGAAAAAATCGCAGACACCGAAAGCCGCCGCCAAGTCCGCCGCGCGCAAGATCATCACTTCCAAGGCTGTCACTTCCAAGGCTGTCACGGCCAAGGCGCCGCCAAAGCCCGCCGCCAAACGCCCGAAACAGCGCATCGCCATCAGCCATCACCGCGAAGAGGATTTCAAGGCCGACGGCCTGCGCACCTACGCGCAGTACCGCGATCTCGGCATCGCGGCGGCGAGCCACGGCTTGGCGCATGCGCAGGTGATCCGGCTGATCGGGCCGTGCAATCCGGCCGAGGTTTCAAAACTGCACTTCCACGATGTCGAATTCCAGATGGTCTATGTCCTGAAGGGCTGGGTCAAAACCTACATGGAAGGCCAGGGCGAGACGATGATGAAGGAAGGCAGCGCCTGGACCCAGCCGCCGCGGATCAAGCATCTGATCCTGGACTATTCCGACGACGTCGAATTGCTCGAAGTGATCTTGCCGGCGGAGTTCAAGACGGTGGAGCTGGCGTCGTGATTTCTTTTCGTCATTCCGGGGCGACGCGAAGCGTCGAACCCGGAATCTCGAGATTCCGGGTTCGCGTCTTGCGACGCGCCCCGGAATGACGCCGGTGGCGTCAATTCAACACCCCCATCATCGCGCCCATCAGACACGTCGTCAGCGTGCCCGACACGATCGATTTCAATCCCAGCGCATTGATCTCGTCGCGGCGCTGCGGCGCCATGGTGCCGAGGCCGCCGATCATGATGCCGAGGCTGCCGAAATTGGCAAAGCCGCACATCGCATAGAGCATGATCAGCCGCGAGCGCGGGTCGAGTGCGTCGGTCCCGAGTTTTGAGAGATCGACATAGGCGATCAGCTCGTTGAGCACGGTCTTCACGCCCATCAGGCTGCCGGCGGTGACCGCCTGCGGCCACGGCAGGCCCATCAGCCAGCACACCGGCGCCATGATGGTGCCGAGCATCCGCTGCATCGAGATCGCCGCACCGCCGACCTGCGGCAGCAGCCCGAGCACCGCATTGGCGAGGTAGACCAGCGCCACCAGCACCAGCAGCATCGCGACGATGTTGAGCAGCAGCTCGAGCCCGGCGGTAGTGCCCTTGACGATCGCATCCATGGTCGAGGATGCCTGGATATCCGGATCGGCCTCGGCCACCCTGGAATCGATGAACGCCACGCGGGAATCGCCGCGCGGATCGGCCAGCACGGCGGAGGTGCGCCGGTCCGACGTCTCCGGCACCATGATCAGGCTGACCAGAATCGCTGCCGGTGCCGCCAGCACCGAGGCAATGACAAAATGCGCCGCCGAATCCGGGATCATTGGCGCGAGCAGGGTGGCGTAGAGCACCAGCACGGTACCGGCGATCCCGGCCATGCCGCCGGTCATCACCAGAAACAATTCGCTGCGCGTCAGCCGTGCCAGATAGGGCCGGATGAACAGCGGCGCTTCCACCATGCCGAGAAAGATGTTGGCAGCGGTGGACAAGCCGACCGCGCCGCCGACGCCGAGCGTGCGTTCCAGCAGCCACGACATGCCGCGCACCACCGGCGGCAGGATTTTCCAGTAGAACAACAGCGTGGTCAGCACGCTCATGACCAGCACCACCGGCAGCGCCTGAAACGCGAGGATGAAATCCGCGCCGGGGGCCTTCAGGTCGAACGGCAGCGTGCCGCCGCCGAGATAGCCGAACACGAACGAACTGCCGGCGCGCGAGGCGGCGGAAACGGTCCCGACGGCGTCATTGATGGCGCCGAACGCATGCGCGACCAACGGCAGTTTGGTCAGTGCCACCGCGGTGAGAAAGGTGACGGTGAGGCCGATCGCAGCCTGCCTGGGCGAGACCGCGCGACGGTTCTCACTGAGGGCCCACGCGATCGCCAGCAACGCGACCACGCCGAACGTCGATTGCAGCTGAAGCATGATTCCCCCGAGTCCCCGGGGATTATGGCAGTGTTGAGAATGTGTGGAAAGGCAACGCGTGTCCCGGGTTACGACATTTCAACGCGTCGTCCCTGCGAACGCAGGGACCCATACGCCGTGTCCCCTCGATGAGAACACGGCGGAGATACCTTGAATAACAATTCGCGCCGCGGAGTATGGGTCCCTGCGTTCGCAGGGACGACAAGACTACCCCCGTCCCACGAACGGCATCTTGGTCGCCATGACAGTCATGAACAGCACGTTGGCATCAAGCGGCAGGCTCGCCATGTAGGCGACGGCGTCGCCGACCGCCTTGACACCGCCCAAATGTAACTCCATATTTGTAGTTACAACGAGGCGGCGATAGTGCGCTGGACGTGGGATCGAAACAAGGCAGCTGCCAATCGCGTCAAGCATGGCTTGTCGTTCGAAACCGCCGTGCTGGTGTTTGACGATCCGCTCCACGCGTCAATGCCGGACCCGCACCCGGATGGCGATCGATGGCACACGATCGGGCTCGTTGGGCCGGTGTTGCTGCTGGTGGTTCATACTTGGCCGGAGGCCAGGCCGAAGGAAGCTGAACCGGTCGGCCGCATCATCAGTGCCCGGAAGGCCACCGCGCACGAAAGGAAGGTCTATGAAGAAGGCAATTTCTAAGCGGTTGACGGCTGACCAACTGAAGGAGCTGAAGTCACTTGCCGTCCGGTCTGACGACGCCATCGATACCTCGGATGCGCCGGAGCTCCTCGACTGGTCCGGTGCCAAGCGCGGTCTGTTCTATCGGCCCGTCAAGCAGCAACTGACGCTTCGTCTCGACGCCGATGTGATCGCGTGGTTCAAGGGGCAAACGGCTTCCGGTGAGGGATATCAGACACGCATCAATCGGGCATTGCGCGAATACGTCCAGGGGCAGGCGCCGAAGCGGCGACGATCCCGGGCTTGAAATTACGGAGCGGAGCTTCTGCGTGCTCGCGTTTAATGGTTCGAGAGCGTGTCCCGGACGGGACCCACACAAAGCGGGCATCTCCATGGGCCCCGGCTCAGCAGCGCAGCACCATAGTGCGTCGAAGACGCGCGTAAACGCGCTTACGGCGTCGCGCTGCGTCCGGGGCACGAGAGTTTTAGCCCCGTCCGACGAACGGCATCTTGGTGGCCATGACCGTCATGAACAGCACGTTGGCGTCGAGCGGCAGGCTTGCCATGTAGGCGACGGCGTCGCCGACCGCCTTGGCGTCCATCCGCGGTTCGTGCTTCATCGTGCCGTCGGGCTGCATCACGCCGGGGCCGGCGACCATGCGGTCGGTCATCGGGGTGGCGGCATTGCCGATGTCGACCTGGCCGACGGCGATGTCGTACATGCGGCCGTCGAGGTTGGTGGCCTTTGTCAGACCGGTGATGGCGTGCTTGGTCGAGGTATAGGCCGCCGAGAACGGCCGCGGCGCGTGCGCCGAGATCGAGCCGTTGTTGATGATGCGGCCGCCGCGCGGGGTCTGGTCCTTCATGATGCGGAACGCGTGCTGGGTGCACAGGAACGGCCCGGTCAAATTGGTGTTCACCACCGCCTGCCACTGCGCCAGGCTGAGATCCTCGAAATTCACCGGCGGCGCGCCCATGCCGGCATTGTTGAACAGCAGGTCGAGCCGGCCGTAGACTTCCATCACCTTGGCGAACAACGCGGCGATCGATCCGGGATCGGTCATGTCGGCGGACATGGGCAAGCTCTTGCCGACATTGTCGCCGAGCTTCTGCGTCTCCTGCAGCATTTCCATCCGCCGTCCCGCCAGCACCACGGTAAAGCCGGCGTTCATCAGCGCCAGCGATGCGGCGCGTCCAACGCCAGTGCCCGCGCCGGTCACCACGGCGATCTTGTTTGCTGCCTCGGCCATTTCGTTTCCTTACCTTTTATGTTTTTGGTTCTGTTTCGGTCTTGTAGGGCGGTCTTGGGATGTTCTGATGCGCCGCGCGCAGCGCCGCCGACCAGCGCGAGCGCAGATCGTGGAAATACGGCTCGCCCGCCTCGATGCGGTGGTTGAGATCGGCGTCGCAGACATCCGCCCGCACCACCAGCACGTCGATCGGCAGGCCGACGCCGAGATTGGAGCGCATGGTCGAATCCATCGAGATCAGGCTGGTCTTCAGCGCCTCGTAGAGTTCGACGTCGTAATGCATGGCGCGGTCGAGCACCGGCTTGCCGTATTTGTGCTCGCCGATCTGCAAATACGGCGTGTCGGTGGTGCATTCGATGAAATTGCCGGCCGGATACACCATGAACAGCCGCATCCGCGAGCCCTTGATCTGGCCGCCGAACAGGAACGAGACGTCGAAATTGATGTCCTCGGATTTCAGCGCTTCGCCTTCGGTGGCGTTGACCGCGCGGATGGCGCGGCCGATCCGCTGCGCCGCCTGGAACATGGTCGGCGCGTTCATCAGCGTTTCGAGTTCGCCGGTGTGCGGGTCCTCGAGGCCCTCGGTGAGCGTCGACAGCACCGACTGGCTGATCGCCAGATTGCCGGCGCTGGCGATCGCCATCACGCGCTCGCCGGGCTTGGTGAAGATATGCAGCTTGCGGAAGGTCGAGACGTTGTCGAGCCCGGCATTAGTTCGGGTATCGGCGATCATGACCAGGCCGTCCCGTACCAGCACTCCGCAACAATAGGTCATTCCCGGTCCCCAAACACCAATCGACGCGATCGGCGGGCAACTAGTAGCCAATTTCAGGGGGGCATCCAACCCCAATTCCCCGTGGTGCAGCCATCTCCGAAGGGATAGAAAATCACCCGAGCAATCCGAGACGGGGAGCACCGATGCGAAACCCAATGGTGATCGGCGGCCTGATCGCAAGCGCGCTGTTTCTGGGCGCCTCGGGCGCCCTGGCGGGACCCTGGGAAGACGGCATGGCCGCCTATAACCGCGGCGACTATGTGCCGGCGATCCGGCTGTTTCGCCCGTTGGCCGAGCAGGGCAATCCGAAGGCGCAGAGCGTGCTCGGGAAGATGTACCGCAAAGGGCAGGGGGTCGTACGCAATCCGGCTCAGGCCTTCATGTGGTTCAGCCTCGCGGCCAGGCGCGGGGACGCCAGGGCCAGAGCGGAAATGCGCGAGGTATCGCAGGCCATGACGCCGCAGGAAATCTCGACGGCGAACCAGATGGCGCAGGCCTGCGAAGCGTCGAACTACCGGGCGTGCGAGTATTTTTGAGACGGAAGGTCATGTCATCTCGCGCGCGTCGCGCCGCCGGTAGACCATCAGCATCAGCGGCGCGAGCTTGCGCATGAGTCCATGCGCGGGAATCGCGACCGGCTCGGTGAACGGCAGCGCCAGATCAGCCTCAGCCGTGCCGCGCACCGCCTTCGACAGTTCGTCGCCGAGCGCGATCGACAGCGCCACGGCGCGGCCGTTGCAACCGGTCCAGCCATAGGCATCGGGCCCGAGCCGGTGAATACGCGGCAGGAAGTCCGTGGTCATGCCGACATAGCCATTCCAGACATAGTCGAACGCGACCGGTCCGATCTGTGGCCACAGCCGCTGCAGCCGTTCGCCGACGCGCTGTTTGATCCGTTCCACCTTGTTGCCGGGGCCGATCACGGCGCCTCCGGTGACCAGCCGGTTACGCGCGTCGTAACGGGCGAAGTAGAGTTCGCCATGGGTGTCGGACATCGCCTGCCGGCCGGGGATGATGGTTTTGCGGGCTGCCTCCGACAGCGGCTGCGTCGCCATCTGCCACGACAATACCGGCATCACTTCCTGCGCGATATCGGGCATCAAGGCTTTGGAGAATTCGCCGGTATAGGCGTTGGTCGCCACGATCAGGGCGCGGCCGCTGATCTCGCCCTTTTCGGTTTTGACCACCCAGCGGTCGTTCTTGCGTTCGAACGAGATCGCGGGCGAGCGCGCGTAAATCCGGCCGCCTTGCTCCAGCACGACGCGCGCAAGGCCCCGCGACAGCGCCAGCGGGTTGATGTGGCCACCGGTCTTGTTCCAGAAGCCGCCGAACCAGGCATCGGAGCCCAGCATCTGCCGGGTCTGGTCGCGCGTGAGCATCTCGACGTCGGCGCCGCATTTCGACCATTGCCGCACCCGCCGCTCGGCGATCTTGATGCGTCCTGGCGAATGCACCGGCTGCACCCAGCCGGCCTGTTCCTGCTCGGCCTGGATCTGGTAGCGCCTGGCGACATCGAACAGTGTCGAGGCGCTGTCACGCAGCAGCGCGACGAAACGTTCTCCGACCGCGCCATGTTTCGCGATGATGTCCTCGGGATCGGGCCGCGACAGGGTCGGAATCACCTGTCCGTTGTTGCGCCCCGAGGCGCCCCAGCCGGGCTCCATCGCCTCGACGATGGCGACGTCGACGCCGGCCTCGCGCAGATGCAGCGCCGTCGACAGGCCGGTAAAGCCGCCACCGATCACGATGACGTCGGCCTCGGCAGGCCCGACAAGTTCAGGTAACTGCGGACCTGAAGGCGTTGCCGCGGCCCATAGCGAGTCGGGCCAGCGGACATTTGCGGTATGCATCGCCATGCTTTCCTTGCCGTCGTTGATCTGGTTAGCTTAGAGCCCAATTCATGCCGGGGAAACAGCAGAGTGCCGCTCAAGAATGTCATCGGAATCGATCATGCCGTGGTCATGGTCAAAGACCTCGACGCCGCCGCCGCGAACTGGAAGCGGCTCGGTTTCACCATATCGCCACGCGGTACCCACAGCGCGCATATGGGCACGGGCAACTACACCGTCATGCTCGATCCTGACTACATCGAACTGCTCGGCGTCCTGACCGACACCGGACACAATGCGCCGGCGCGGGCCTTTCTCGCCCACCGCGAAGGCATCGAACGCCTCGCCTTCACGGCGGTGAATTCGGCCGCTGGCGCCGAGGAGATTCGCGCACGCGGCTTCGAGCCCATTGGCCCAACCGATTTCGAGCGCCCGGTGACGATGCCGGATGGCAGCCTGTCGGCGGCCAAATTCACTACCTTTCAATGGCCGGTGGCCGAGGCGCCGGGCGGATTGCGCATCTTCGCCTGCCAGCACAAGACGCGTGAAACCGTCTGGATTCCCGAACTGATGAAACACGCCAACGGGGCGCGGCGTTTGAAACAGGTGCTGATCGCCTCGCCGGAGCCGGCCACGGACGCCGCCCACCTCGTCCGGCTGATCGACGGCAGCACCAGGGCGGAGCCCGACGGTGCCATTGCGGTGCCCTCAGGCTCGGACCGTGCGGATTTTGTCTTTCTCACGAAAGACCAACTGGCCAAGCGCTATCCGGAAGTCTCGTTCGCCGGACTGCCCGAACGCGGCAGCGCCGGCATGGTGATCGCGACGTCGGATCTCGCTGCTGCGGAGAAGGCGGTCGGGAGCGCGGGTGTACGCAGTGCAGGAGCTGTCTGCGTCGCGCCTGCGGCGGCCAACGGGACGCTGCTGGCGTTCGTGGGGGCATAGCGCGGGCTCCCATAGTCGATGAGAGCCTGAGACCTCATCCTGCGGAGCCGCGCGCCTTCGCGCGGCGTCTCGAAGGATGGAAACAGGAACGTGCCAGATGGTTCGAGACGCGCGCCCGGCAGCGTAAGGGCGCTGCCGAACGCGCTCCTCACCATGAGGGAGTGGTGTGTCGCGCGAAAGCCCTACGCCTTTCGCGCCGTCTTCAACCGGTCGAGGATACTTCCCAAAATCCCCTTCGGCAGGAAGATGATGAAAACCACCAGCAGTACGCCGTAGACTAGGTTGTCCCAGCCGACCGCCTTGGTGCCGAAACCGATGCGCAATCCTTCCGCCAGCAGGATGGTGATGACGGCGCCGACGGTCGGTCCGAGCGAAACGTAGAGGCCGCCGACGATGACGGCGAACACCATCTGCAGCGACACCGAGATGCCGCTCACGGTGTCAGGCGAGATGAACATCTGATACTGGCAGTAGAGCGCGCCGGCGAGGGCTGTCATCAGCGCCGAAATCACCGTGATCTTGAGCTTTTCCCAGGTCACGTTGACGCCGGCCGCCGCCGCGGCGTCCTCGTCCTCCGAAATCGCCTCCAGCGCATAGCGGTCCATGCTGCGGTCGACCCATTTCCAGATCGCCAGCCCCACCGCCCAGACCCCGAGCGCGATCAGATACCAGGTGACCTTGTCGTCGAATTGCAGCGCCCAGAGCTGGCTGCCCTTGGTGCGATCCGGCGTGTAGCCGAGCGAGCCGCCGGTATAGTCCCGCGTCGCGGTGATGACCTGCAGCACGATGCCCGACAATGCCAGCGTGACCAGAACGAAATAGTGGCCGGTGATGCGAAAGCGGAAGCACGGATAGGCCACGATCATGGCCAGTATCGCGGCGGCGACCATCGCAATGGGAATGCCGATCCACGGCGAGACCCCGAGATGATTCCACAACAGCGCCGTCACATAGGCGCCGACGCCCATGAAGCCGCCATGCCCGAGCGATACCAGGCCGAAGCGGCCCATCATCGACCATGACGTATAGGCGAACGACCAGATCAGGATCAGGATCAGGATATGCAGATGGTAGGGCTCGCGATAGACGAACGGCAGCGCGATCAGGGCCGCGCCGGCGATCCAGGGGAGGGACTGTTTTGCGGTCACGAGCGCCTCGCCAGCAGGCCGGCGGGCCGGATGAACATCATGACGATGAAGAAGGCGAAGGCCAGCACGTAGCCCCATTCGAGATCGGAAAACAGCCCGCCGAGCGAGATGATCTCGGCGAACACGAACGCCGCCACGAAGCCGCCGACGAAATTACCGAGCCCGCCCAGCACGACGATCAGGAAGGTGATCGGGCCGAACGACAGCCCGACGAAGGGGTGGATGTCGTATTGCAGCACCAGCAGGCAGGAGGCGAGGCCGGCGAGCGCGCCGCCCAGCGCCGAGGTGATGAGATAGATCCGGCGGGTATCGACGCCCATCAGCGCCATGATCTGGCGATCCTGCGAGATGGCGCGGATCGCGGTGCCGACATAGGTCTTCTTCATGAAGTAATAGACCAGCGTCATGCCGATCAGGGCCGCCGCGAACGCCAGCAGGCGGGAATAACTGAAATGCATCTCGGCGAATTTCAGCACCGGCATCCTGATGCCGAGGTTGCGGAAGTCGATGCCGAACGCGACGGTAGCGAAACTCTGCAGCACGAACAGCACACCGCCGGTGGCGAGCAACTGGTTGATCGGCGGCGCCGTGAGCAGGGGGGCGATCACCAGCAGATGCAGCAGTGCGCCCAGCCCCGCGACCAGCAGGATGGTGAAGGGGGCGGCCACGTAATAGGGCAGTCCGAACACCTGGACCATGTAGTACATGCCGTACATGCCGATCATGACCAGTTCGGCGTAGCAGATCCAGGTGACGTCGATGACACCGAAGATCAGGTTCAGCCCCAGCGCCAGCAGCGCCAGCACGCCGCCGAGCAGGATGCCGTTCACCATGGCTTCGAGCAGGTAGATGTCGAAGATTTCGGTCATCGTTGGTACCTACACTCCGAGATAAGCTTGACGGATCGAATCGTTCGCCAGCATCTCGCTGGAGCTGCCGGAGGCGCGGATCGAGCCCGCTTCCAGCAGATAGGCGCGGTCCACCACCTTCAGCACCTGCTGCACGTTCTGCTCGACGATCAGCACGGTCAGTCCGCCCGCCCGAATGCGCTTCACCAGTTCGAACACCTGCTGCACCACGACGGGTGCCAGGCCCGCCGAAGGTTCGTCGAGTAGCAGCAATTTCGGATCGGACATCAGCGCGCGGCCGATCGCGCACATCTGCTGCTCACCGCCCGACATGGTGCCGGCCATCTGGTGGCGGCGTTCCTTCATGCGCGGAAACAGGTCGAACACGAATTCCAGCCGTTCGGCGAAGCGCGCCCGCGCTTCCGGCATGAAGGCGCCCATCTTGAGATTGTCTTCCACCGTCAGGCGGGGAAACAGCCGGCGGTTTTCCGGCACATGCGCGATGCCGAGGCTGACGATGCGATGCTCCGGCGTCTTCAGGATATCGGTGCCTTCCATCGAGATGGAGCCGGCGCGCGGCCGGATCAGGCCGGAGATCACCCGCATCAACGTGGTCTTGCCGGCGCCATTGGGGCCGATCACGCCGACGGCTTCGCCTGCCTTGACGTCGAGGCTGACGCCGAACAGCGCCTGGAAGGTGCCGTAGCCCGCATCGATCGATTTCAGTTCCAGCATGCGCGCTCCCCTATCGACGCGCTTCGGCGGCTGCGGCCTGCGTCGCAACGGCGTCGGTGCCGAGATAGACCTCGACCACCCGCGGATCGCTCGACACCTGGCTCGGCAGCCCCTCGGAAATCTTCTCGCCGTGATCCAGCACCATCACGCGATCGACCACCCGCATCAGCACGCCCATGATGTGCTCGACCCAGATGATGGTGATGCCGAGTTCGTCGCGAATCTTGCGCAACATGTCGGCGGCCTGGTCCATCTCGTTCTCGTCGAGCCCGCCCAGGCTTTCGTCGGCCAGCAGCAGTTTGGGGCCGGTCGCCAGCGCTTTTGCCAACTCCAGCTTTTTCAGGCCGGCGGCGCCGAGGCCGTCGACCAGTGCGTGGCGGTCGGTGGTCAGGCCGACCATGCCGAGCGCGCGCTCGGCGGCTTCCTCGGCCTTGATGCGGCTGTGCTTGCCCTGGCCGAAATAGCCGGCCAGCGCCACGTTCTCGAACATCGTCAGCCGGTGGAACGGCCGCGGAATCTGGAAGGTGCGGCCGATGCCGCGATTGATGATGCGATGCGGCGCGAGGCCCGAGATCTCGGTGCCGTCGAACTGCATCGAGCCCGCCGACGGTGCAAAGGTGCCGGACAGCATGTTGAAGATCGTGCTCTTGCCCGAACCGTTCGGGCCGATCAGGCCGAGAATCTCGCCCTGTTCGACCCGAAACGACACCTGGTTGACGGCCGTGAAGCCGCCAAACCGCTTTACCAACCCCTCAACTACCAGCACGACGGTCCCTTATGTTTTGTCCTTGAGTTTTTCTTGGGACTTGCTCTTTTTGGGACGTCTACTTGTTGCTGTAGGTCGAGCCCGCCGGCAGCGGCAGCACGGCCTCGCGTTGCGCCTGGCTCTTCGGCCACACCACCGACGACTTGTCGTCGATGTACTGGATGACCACCGGGAACGAACGCTCGTTCTGTCCGGCCATCGGGCCGTCCCCCTGGAGCTTGACGCCGAAACCGAGCATCGTGCCGCCCTCGGGAAGGTCGACTTCCAGCGCCGCCTTGCGCAGGGCTTCCGGATCGACGCCGCCATATTTCTTGATGGCGCGCGGCAGCACTTCGGTCAGGAAGACGTAGGTGTTCGACGCGGCCATGCCGACATGCGCCGAGCGGATGGCGATGCCCGGCTTGGCCTTGTCGAACTCCTCGCCGACCATCTTGATGACCGGCGGCAGCTTCGGATCCATGGTTTTCTGGTTGGCGAGCCAGATCGAGATCGGGTCGACGTTGAAGAAGTGGTTGACGTCGCCGCCGAGACCTTCCTTCAGCTTCTCGTAGACGCCGTAGCCGGCGCCATGGCCGATCAGCGCGCCGAATTTCAGGCCCTGTTCGCGCGCCTGGCGCAGCAGCAGCGTGATGTCGGGGTTGTAGCCGGTGTGGAAGATCACATCGGGCCGGGCGCGCTTCAGCTTGGTGACCAGCGCCGACAGGTCGGGCGCGGTGGCCGCATAACCTTCCTTCAGCACCACGTCGAAGCCGGCTTTCTTGGCGCCCGCCACATTGCCCTTGGCCACGTCGACGCCATAGGCGCCGTCCTCGTGGATGATGGCGACGCGCAGGTCCTTCGGCTCCTTGCCGAATTTGGCCTTGGAGTTGTTGGCGATGAAATCCATCGCGATCAGGCCGAACTGGTCGCCGCTCGCCTGCGGGCGGAAGATGTATTTGAAGTTCTTGTTCTCGAGCACGGCCGAGGAAATGCAGGTGGTGATCCACATGAACTTCTTGAGCTGCTCGACGCGGGCGGCCACCGGCACGCACTGCGCCGACGAGAAGAAGCCGAGCAGCATGTCGACCTTTTCCTGCTCGATCAGCCGGATCGCCTCGTTGATGGCGACGTCGGGCTTGCTTTGGGCGTCGGCGTAGACCGCCTCGACCTTGTAGCCCTCGACCAGTTTCTTGGCGTAGGAGTCGAGCATGATCTTGGCGCCGATGTATTGCAGCTCCGAGCCGCCGCCGGCGAGCGGGCCGGTAAGGTCGTAAATCACGCCGATCTTGATCTTCTTTTCCTGGGCCTGGGCGGAAGCCGCCATACCCAGCGCCGCGATCGCGGCCACGAGCCCACCAATCACGCGGGCAGCCTTACGCACCGGCATCAAAACCTCCCCTGGAAAATTGTGCATTGCGCTTATTATTTTTTGTAGTGGCCCATCACACGGGGAGTGCCGACCGATGTCAAGCGGCAAGCGTCGTTCAGCCGGCACAAGGACGCCGAACATCATGTCACACGCCGGGAAGATGCATTTCCGCCGGCGTGCAATTGCGCGGCGCGGAATGAACGGCGTTACGACTGGCTTTGCGACTGGCCCTGCCGTCCGCCGACCTGTTCGACCCTGACCGCGACCGACAGGGTTTCCATGCCGCCGCCGTAGCGGGTGCCGCGTACCGGTGCTGCGCCGAGGTAATCGAGGCCGATGGCGACGCGGGCATGGGCGTCGGTGGTGCAGATGGCGTTGGCCGGATCGAACCCGACCCAGCCGAGATCCGGAACGTACGCTTCCGCCCAGGCATGGCCGGCCTGCTGCTGGACCATGCCGTCGGAGCGCAGGAAATGCCCGGCGACGAAACGCGCCGGCACGCCGCCGGTGCGCGCGCAGGCGATGAAGATATGCGCGTAGTCCTGGCACACCCCGCGCTTGCCGGCGAAGGCTTCGGCCGCCGAAGTGCCGCTGTTGGTGGGGTCTTCGTCGAACGTCATGTGCTCGTTGATCTGCATCATCAGCGCATGCAGGAAGCCGAGCACATCGCTTTCCGATTCCGAGCGCAGCTCGCGCGCGAAGTTCGCCATCGCCGGATTGACCAGCGTCAGATCGGTCGAACGCAGGAACAGGCTCGGCGGAAAGCGCTCGTCGGTGCCGCGCAGCACGCCGCCGGTATCGTGGGTCTCGATCAGGCCCTCGACCGTGATGGTGAGGTCGGCGATCGCGCCCTCGGTCAGGACATGCGTGACATTGCCGAACGCGTCCTGGTGCACCTGCAGCCGGGAGTCGGTGCTGACGTCGATCTGCCATTCGGCAACGTATTGGCCGTCATGGCTGCCCGGCGTCATGCGCAGAATCTGAATCACGCCGGTGGCCGGCGGCTCATAGCGATAGCTGGTGGAATGGGCAATTCGCAGGCGCATGATGGACCAGGGTTCAGGTTCAGAGTGGATACTAGAACAGAAAGCTCGTCATGTCCGGGCAGTAGCGCGAAGCGCGTCTTCGCGCTAGATGACCCGGGCATCCACGTCTTTCTTCGTAACTCATCTCGCAAGCAAGACGTGGATGGCCGGGTCAAGCCCGGCCATGACGATTGGCGTGTGGTTCCGGGTTCGAATTCATCAAATCAGATACTGCTTGGTGATGATTTCGCCGAGCCGGGCGTTATCCAGAATGAACTCCTGGATGAATTCATGCACCCCGTGCTGGAAGATGTCGTCCATGTGGCTGTGTTCCAGCCGGTTGCGGACGCCGCGGGCATGGCGCTGGGCGGCGCCCTGGCGGCCATAGGCGACGCCGATCTGGTCGAGATTGCGCACCAGATTGCCGTAGCAGCTCGCCAGCGAGCGCGGCAGCGAATCATTGAGGATTAACAGGTCCGCGATCAGCCACGGCTTCAGGGTCTCGCGATAGACCCAGTGGTAGGCCGTGAGCGCCGAGACCGAGCGCAGGATCGAGGTCCACTGATAGTAATCGAGCGGGCCGCCGACATGCTCCTCCTCGGGCAGCAGCACGTGATATTTGACGTCGAGGATGCGGGCGGTGTTGTCGGCGCGCTCCAGATGCAGACCGAGCCGCGAGAACCAGTAGGCGTCGTTGCGCAGCATGGTGCGGTAGGCCGAGCCGTCGTAGCGCAGCGAGGATTCCTGCACCCAGCGCAGGAAGCGGGACAATTCCTCGCGCGAGGTCGGGCCATTGCCGTAGCGCTTGAGTTCGAGCCAGGCGCCGTTGATCGCGTCCCACATCTCGACGGTGAGTGCGGTGCGCACGGCGCGGGCATTGGTGCGCGCAGCCTCGAAACAGGAGCGGATCGAGGACGGATTGTCGATCGAGAAAGCGAGGAAGTCGGTGACGTTTTCCTCG
>NZ_JAUSLT010000057.1 GCF_030646015.1 Bradyrhizobium sp. | reverse complement strand
CGCACCAGCGCTGCCACAGGAAACCGTGGCGCCGCCGTGTGCCGAAATCGGACAGCCGCAAGCCGTCCAGTTTTTGCAGGCGCTCGACCTTGGTCCACAGCTTGGCCTTGGCGCGGGCATAGAGCACGTCGAGGGCGAAGCGGCCCTGGCCCTTCATCGCCTGGCGCGAGCGCAACTCGTTGAGGATGGCGAGCGCCGGAATCTCCCACATCGTGGTGTGGGTCCACGGCCCGTGGAAGTGCAGTTCGTACTGGCCGTCGACCTTGCGCAGTTCGTATTCGGGCAGCCGGAACGCGGCCAGCCAATTGATGAAATCGGGCGAGAACATCTGGGTCTTGCCGTAGAAGGTATTGCCGGCGAGCCAGATCAGCTCCTTCTTGGCAAACCTGATCGAGCGGGCATGATCGAGCTGGGCGCGCAATTCCTGCTCGTCGATGATTTCGCCAAGCCGGACGTGGCGGCTGCGGTTGATCACCGAGAAGGTGACCTGCTGGTCCGGATAAAATTCCCGGATCATCTGCAGCATCAGCAGCTTGTAGAAATCGGTATCGAGCAGGCTGCGCACGATCGGGTCGAGCCGCCAGCCATGATTGTAGGTTCGGGATGCAATGTCGGTGACTGCCATAGGGGAACCCTAGCCCGCCGGGAGCCCCGCAACCAGTGCCGTTTCGGCCCGGCATGGCAGCTCAGCGCGATATCCGGTGCCTGGCCTGGCTGACGGCCGCCCGGACCCCAGTCCAGTCAGGCTTTTCCGGCGCAAATTGCCGCCGCAGGAAGGTCACCAGCTCGGCGAGCTGGTCGTCGTTCATGCTGTCCTTGAAGCCGGGCATGTAGCCGAGGTCGCTGGTCGCGGGTGCTGCGATGCCGTGCAGGATCACCTGGATCAGATTGTCAGGCACGGCGCTGTGCAGATTGCTGTTCAGCGCCAGCGACGGCCGGCTGCCGAACAGCGGCGCGCCGCCTACCGCATGGCACACCGCGCAGGCGCCTTCATAGAGCCGGGCGCCGAGGGGCGATGCCAAAGCCACCCGGGAAAGGGTCGATTTTTCCAGCTGGGCGGCGAGCGCGGCCTGTGCCGGCTGACCGATCGCAGTCTCGTTGAAGGACGCGAGATAGACCGCCATGGCGCGGATGTCCTGGTCGGGCAGGGCGGCAAGCTCCTTCACCACAGGCGCCATCGGCCCCGCGGCCACGCCGTGCAGGCGGGATTCGCCGGTTCGCAAATAAGCATAAAGCTCGTCTTCGCTCCACGGGATCGGTGCATGCGACAGCGACGTCAGCGGTGGCGCCTCCCAGCCCTCCGCAATACCGCCGGCGAGGTAGGCATCGGCTTTTTCCGCGCCCAGCGCATTGCGCGGCGAATGGCAGGCGCCGCAATGGCCGAGGCCCTCGACCAGATAGGCGCCGCGATTCCATGTCGCGGATTTGGTCGCGTCGGGCTGGAAGGTGCCGGGCTGGTGGAACAGCGCGTTCCATCCCGCCATCAACGGCCGCAGGTTGAAGGGAAACGCCAGCCTGGTCTCCGGCGTCTCGGCGCGCACCGCCGGCTGCGCCATCAGATAGGCATAGAGCGCCTGCAGGTCGGCATCGCTGGTCCTGACGAAGTGGGTATAGGGAAACGCCGGATAGAGATGCTTGCCGTCGCGATGGATGCCCTCGCGCATCGCGCGCTCGAAGGCGGGGTACGACCACGCGCCGATCCCGGTCTCGACATCAGGCGTGATGTTGGTGGCGTAGATGGTGCCGAACGGCGTCTCGATTCCCCGGCCTCCGGCGTTGACGGCGCCGTTCACCATGGTGTGGCAGACCGCGCAGTCGCCGAGTGCGGCGAGCTGCTGGCCGCGCGCGATCGTGGCCGCCGAATACGTCGACGGATCCGGCCGTGCGATCGGCGCGATCGCCCGCCATGGCAGCACCGCCGTTGCGACGCCCACCACAGCCACACATAGCGCCGCAGCGGTCGCGAAGGCGCCGCGCCGTCCGGCGGATGGATTTTTCCATCGGTCGTTCGGAGCGGGCGATTGCGGCGCGGGCAGCGGCATCGGAGTTGGCGCCACATCCTGTCCCCCGCGCAATCCCGCCAGGATGCGCTCCGGCGTGAACGGCAGTTCGCGAAACCGCACGCCCGTCGCGTCGAAGATGGCGTTGGCGATGGCGGCAGCACTCGGCACGGAAGCGGATTCGCCGACGCCGAGCGGCGGCTGGTCCTGCCGCGGCAGCATCAGCACGTCGATTTTGGGGACGTCGGGAAATTTTATGATGGGGTAGGCGCCCCATTCGCGCGCTGTCACCGCATGGCGGTCGAACGAGACTTCTTCCATCAGCGCGCGGCTGGTCGACTGGATCACGTTGCCATGGATCTGATGGCGCACGCCGTCCGGATTGATCATCAACCCGGAATCCTGCCCAGCCACCACGCGGGTGACGCTGACGTCGCCGGTTAGCTTGTTGACGGCCACGTCGGCGATCCAGGCCGACCATGCCGCGCCGTATCCTGGAAACTTGCTGTGGACATAGAGCGCATAGGCAAAGCCGCGCCCGCGCACGATGTCGCCTTCGGCTTCCGGTTCTTTCCAGACCGGGCGAGGGGCCCAGCCGGCGCGCTCTGCGACGGCGTTGACCAGATCGACCGCGCGCTGGTCCTTCAGGTAACGCAGCCGGTACTCGATCGGATCGACGCCGGCCTCGGTGGCGAGTTCGTCGATGTAGGATTCATGGGCAAAGGTATTGGGCAGCGCCGAGACGCCGCGAAACCAGGATGCCCGCACGATCGGGGGCATGTCATGCGCCACCACCCGCATCGCGTCGTAATCGTAGGGCGGGATCGCGGTGCGGTCGCCCATCTCGAACACGGCGGGGACCGGCGCGACGGCACCGGTCAACAGCAGCGCCAGCGTGGGTGCACCATTCGATGGATAGCGGGTTGTAAAATCGTAAGCTGCGACGCCGCCGTCGGCGTTCAACCCGCCGTTGACGTCCATCAACTGCGCGGTGCCCTTGGGCTCCCAGGCGTGTTCCTGTTCGCGCGTCAGCTGCACCCGTACCGGGCGGCCGACCGCGCGCGACAGCAGCACCGCATCCGCCGTGACATCGTCGGCGCAGTTGCGGCCGTAGCAGCCGGCGGCCTCCAGCCGGATCACGTCGATCTCGCTATCCGGTTTTTGCAGCAGCAAGGCGAGATCGGTGCGGAGGATGTGGGGATTCTGTGTGCCGGACCACACCCTGATGTGGCCGTCCTTGTAATCAGCGACCGCGCAGGACGGGCCGATCGAACCGTGCATCTGGTACGGCCAGATGTAGGTGCGCTGCATCGGCGTGTCGGCCGCTGCAATAGCGGCATCGACGTCGCCCTTGTCGATCAGAACGCGGGGCGCCGAAGGATTGGCGCGCAGCGCCTTCTCGATGTCCTTCAGGTCAGGCAGCGTCGGGGTCGGCTTCCAGCTCACCTTCAGCTGCGCGGCGGCCTTGATCGCGTTTTCCTCGCGCTCGGCGACCACGCCGACGAAATCGCCGATCCGCACCACCGCCACCAGTCCCTTGATATCGCGGACCGAGCTTTCGTCGACCGCGATCAAGCTGGTCCCGACAAAGGCGCCGACATCGACGCCGGCGTAAGGTGGCCGCACCACGCGGCCGTGCAGCATCAGGGGCACGCGCACGTCGTGGACATAGACCAGTTCGCCGGTCGCCTTTGCCGGCAGGTCGGTGCGCGGCACCGATTGCCCGACGATGCTGTAGGCCTCCACGGCTTTCACGGGGACGTCGTCGGCAAGCTCGAGGCGAATGGTCTCGCCGGATATCAGTTCGCCGTAAGAGACGCTGCGATTATCTTTGCCGCGGATCAGGCCGTCCTCGATGACGAGATCCCCGACCTCAAGCTCCAGCCGCTCCGCGGCGCGCGCCACCAGGAAATGCCGTGCCTGCGCCGCGGCCTTGCGCAGCGGCACCGCCGTAATCTGGATGGTCTCGCTGGCGATGGTCGCGCCCTGATTGGGAACGAGCGCGGTATCGCCGAGTACGACGATCACGCGGGCAAAGGACACGTCGAGTTCTTCGGCGACGATTTGCCCGAGCGCGGTGCGGATGCCGGTGCCGAGATCGACATGGCCATTGAAGGCCGTGACCGAACCGTCTGCCGTTATCTTTACAAACGTATCGAAGTCGCCGTTCGCGCCGGAGCCAGCCGGGCGAACCACCGACAAGGAGCCGGGCAACGTCTTCATCGGAGCGTCCGGATCGGTCATCAGCTCGCCGCCTCGGCGAGGTGGCCCGCCGCCCGCATCGCCGCGCGCATGATCTCGATATGCGCGCCGCAGCGGCACAGATGATAGCGCAGCGCTTCCATGACCTCGGCCTCGGAAGGATGCGGCGTGCGATTGAGCAGCGCCTTGGTGCTGATGATCATGCCGTTGAGGCAATAGCCGCACTGTGCGGCCTGTTCGGCGATGAAGGCCTGCTGCACCGGATCGGGCCGGTCGCGCGAGCCGAGACCTTCGAGCGTCTCGATGTCGCGCCCGACGCATCCCTCGATCGGGATCACGCAGGCGCGCGCCGCCACGCCGTCGATCAGCACGGCGCAGGCGCCGCATTCGCCGAGCCCGCAGCCGTATTTCGGTCCGTTCAGTTCGAGGTCGTTGCGCAGAACATAGAGCAACGCGGTATCGGGGTCGGCGTCGATGTCGTGGATCCGGCCGTTCACCGTCAGGCGGATCGTGCTCTGCGTCATGTCAGTGGTCCCGCTGCAACGGTTGCGCTGCAAAAACATCGCCTTGAAAGCCGAGGCGAAGATACCGTTTGCATACAAACGTGCAAGCGCACCGTCGCGTGGTCAAATCCATTGCCCGGTTTATGAACAAGGCTGCGAGGCAAACTGCGGTTTTTGGCGGCAGCGGCGGTTTTCGCATGCGCGGGCGCTTGACAGCTTTCGGCGGCGCGCGCAACATCGTTCGTATACGAACAAGATGGCGGTAGCGGCAAAACACGACAGGTTCGCTGCCGCAACGCCGTTGACGATACGCCGCACCTGATCTCCGACAGTTTGACGCTGGTTTTGAGAGCTTGTTCATGCTGACTGAACCGACAAGCGCTGCCGACGACAAGATCCGCTGCGATGCTTGTCCCGTGATGTGCTACATCAAGCCCGGTGCGGCGGGCGCCTGCGATCGCTATGCCAATCACAATGGCGAACTGGTGCGGGTCGATCCCCATATCCTCCTGGAACGAACGGTGTCGCATGGCGGACGGCTGGTGCCGTTCCAGGCCGGCGGCGACTGGGACGGCAAGCTGGTGCACGAGCCCGATGTCTTCGTCACCGCGATCGGCGCCGGCACCACTTATCCTGATTACAAGCCCGCGCCCTTCATCGTTTCCTCGGAAGTCGACGGCGTCGACATGGTCACCGTCGTGACCGAGGGCATCTTCAGCTATTGCGGCGTCAAGGTGAAGATCGACACCGATCGCTACCTCGGCCCGGAAACCGCGACGGTTCGCGCGCAGGGCGAGGCGATCGGCCATGTCTCGACCAGCGAATATGGCTCGCAGATGCTGTCGCTGGGCGGCGTGCACCACCTCACCGGCGGCTCGAAGAAGGAAGGCCGCGTCACCTGCGACGCGCTGATGGACCTCAGTAACTGCAAGCCGGTCGAGCTCACCATCGACGGCGGCGCCACCGTGGTGGTGCAGGCCGGTTATCCCCCCATCGTCAACGGCGTGCCCGAGGAGCGCATGCGGGTCGGCTGCGGCTCGGCGACCATCGGCATGTTCGCCAAGCAATGGCACGGCAAGGTCGATGAAGTCGTCGTCGTCGACGACCACATCACCGGCGTGCTCTCGGAGCACCAGGCCGGCAAGGTGCTGGATATCCCCGACAGCGGCATCAAGATGAAAGGGCGGCGCTCGACGCCGGGCCGTTATTTCCAGGTCGCCGAACCCGGCACCGGCTGGGGCGGCACCAGGATTTCCGATCCGTTGTCGGTGCTCGGTCCGTTCGATGCCAGGAAGGCGCGCCCGGGCTTGACCATGCTGATGGTCTCCACCACCGGCGAGCACGCGGCTTACTACGAACTCGACGCGGCGCTGCAGCCGGTCGAAAGGCCCATGCCGGTGGATCTAAGATTGTCGGTCGAGCGGATCCAGGAGAATTGCGAGCCGGCGCTGTGCACCGTGCTGTTCATGGGCGGGGCGGGCGGATCGTTGCGCGCCGGGGTCACCGACAATCCGGTACGGCTGACGCGATCGGTCAAGGACGCGCTGACGCGCGTCACCAGCGGCGGCGCGCCGGTCTATGTCTGGCCCGGCGGCGGCATCACCTTCATGGTGGACGTCACGATGTTGCCGGCCGGGGCCTTCGGCTACGTTCCTACTCCGGCGCTGGTGGCGCCCATCGAGTTTACCCTGAAATTGTCGGACTATGCCGCGCTGGGCGGCCATATGGACCATGTGCGTCCGCTGACGTCGTTGAAGGACAGCACGGAAACGCGCATCATGCCTTCGCCGCAATCCAATGGGGAACCGCGGTCATGACGCGCCTTCCGCAAATCAGGTTGCTGGCGGACGGCAAGCGGCTGCATCTGCAGGACGGTCCGATCGACCTGATCGTGGAGGCCGTCGGCAGCGAGGCCGACCGGCGTGCGGCCTACGACGCGGCAGTGCGGCGCTTTACCGGATTGCTCGACGAACTCTGCAGTGAATTGCCGCTGTTGCGGCGGGTGGCCGATGCAGACCGGTGCCTGCTGCAAGGCGTGGTCGCGCGCCGCATGCATGCCGCGGTAGCACCTTTTGCTGCCGCACACTTCATTACGCCGATGGCGGCGGTGGCAGGCTCCGTCGCCGAGGAGATTCTCGGTGCGATGACCGGTGTGGCGCGCCTCGATCGCGTCTATGTCAACAATGGAGGCGACATCGCGCTGTATCTGGCCGACGGCGAACGCTTTTCGGTTGGCCTGATGGACCGGCCGGACGCCTCGGGAACGATGCGAACGATTTCGATCGATGCCGATGAACCCTCGCGGGGGATTGCGACTTCGGGACGCCACGGGCGCAGTTTTTCGCTCGGCATCGCCGATGCGGTAACCGTGCTGGCAGAGACCGCGTCGCAGGCCGACGCGGCCGCCACTATCATCGCCAATTCAGTCGATCTGCCCGGACACCCCGCCATCATGCGTTGTCCGGCGCGGGATTTGCAGCCCGACAGCGATCTCGGCGCGCGGCTTGTCACCCGCGGCGTCGGCGAATTGTCGGAAGCCGAGATTGCGGCGGCGCTCGAAGCCGGTGCGGCGTGTGCGCGCAGGCTGCTCGCGATGGGGTTGATCGACAGCGCCATATTGCGCTTGCATGGCGAAAGCCTGGTCGTGGCGCCGAAGGCGATCGAACCGACCGTATTGCAGGCGCCGGCCGCTGCAAGCGCGATGGAAAGGTTGATGCATGCGTAGGCGAGTTCGAAAACAAGGCGTAGCACGATGAGCGCGATCATTCGCAAGATCGTCACGGTGGTCGAGGAGACCTTTCTTGAAATGGGTCAGACGGTCTCGCCGCCGACCCGGCGCGCGGCGGCGATCGCCGTGATCGAAAATCCATTTGCCGGCCGCTACGTCGAAGACCTCTCGCCCCTGATTACGATCGGCGAGGAACTCGGCGAGTTGCTGTCGAAAAAGGCCGTGGCCGCGCTCGGGATCGACGGCGCCAGGGCGCAGAGCTACGGCAAGGCGGCCGCGGTCGGCGAGAACGGCGAACTCGAACACGCCGCCGCGATCCTGCATCCCAAGATGGGCGCGCCGGTGCGCAAGGTTCTGGGCAAGGGCGCGGCCCTGATCCCGTCCTCGAAGAAGCGCAGCGGGCCGGGCACGACACTGGATATCCCGCTCGGCCACAAGGATGCGGCGTTCGTGCGCAGCCATTTCGACGGCATGGAAGTCATGATCAACGACGCGCCGCGCGCCAACGAGATCATGGTCGCGGTCGCGGTGACCGACAGCGGCAGGCCGCTGCCGCGGGTCGGCGGATTGACGGTCGCGGAAGTCAAAGGCGAAGACGGTCTACGGTAATTCTTTCAACAGTGGAGGGTTAAGGGATGCGACGCAGATATTTGTTAGGCGCGGGATTGGCGGTCATGGTCGCGGGCATGGCGCATTCCGCCTTTGCCCAGAGCGGCGAAATCAAGATCGGCGAAATCAACAGCTACTCGCTGTTGCCGGCATTCACCGAACCCTATCGCAAGGGCTGGCAGCTGGCGCTCGAGGAAGTCAACGCCGCCGGCGGCATCAACGGCAAGAAGCTCGTGGTCGTCTCCAAGGATGACGGCGGCAAGCCCGCCGACGCGCAGACCGCCGCCAACGAGCTGGTGTCGAGCGAGAAGGTGGTGATGCTGACGGGCACGTTCCTGTCCAACATCGGTCTTGCCGTCTCCGACTTCGCCAACCAGAAGAAGGTGTTCTTCCTCGCGGCCGAACCCCTGACCGACGCCATCACCTGGTCCAAGGGCAACCGCTACACCTTCCGCCTGCGTCCTTCCAACTACATGCAGGCAGCGATGCTGGTGGAGGAAGCCGCAAAGCTGCCCGCAAAACGCTGGGCGACGATTGCGCCGAACTATGAGTACGGCCAGTCCGCGGTCGCGGTGTTCAAGAAGCTGATGTCGGAAAAGCGTCCCGACATCCAGTGGGTCGACGAGCAGTGGCCGCCGCAGGGCAAGATCGACGCCGGCCCGGTGGTGCAGGCTGTCGCCGCCGCCAATCCGGAAGCCATCCTCAACGTCACCTTCGGCGCCGACCTGGTCAAATTCGTGCGTGAAGGCAACACCCGCGGCCTGTTCAAGAATCGCGCGGTGGTGTCCTTTCTGACCGGCGAGCCGGAATATCTCGATCCGCTCAAGGAAGAAACGCCCGAAGGCTGGATCGTGACGGGCTATCCCTGGTACGACATCAAGACGCCGGAGCACGACAAGTTCATCAAGGCCTATCAGGCCAAGTTCAGCGATTATCCGCGGCTCGGCTCGATCGTCGGCTACCAGACCATCAAGGCGGCCGCGGCGATCCTCGCCAAGGCCAATTCCGACGATCCGGAGAAGCTGATCGCGGCGGCTGAAGGCTTGTCGATGCCGTCGCCGTTCGGCGAGATCACCTTCCGCAAGATCGATCACCAGTCGACGCTCGGCGCCTATGTCGGCAAGACCGCGGTGAAGGACGGCAAGGGCATCATGGTGAACTCGGTCTATCGCAAGGGCTCGGATTATCTGCCGAGCGATGCGGAAGTCTCGAAGATGCGCCCGAAGGAGTGAGTTCTTTCTTCTCCCTCTCCCCGTTCTTCACGGGGAGAGGGTTGGGGTGAGGGGCTCTCTCGACAGATTCGATCTTGCGGATAGTCCCCCTCACCCGGATTGCTTCGCAATCCGACCTCTCCCCGCAAGCGGGGAGAGGTGAAGGAACGACCTCATCCTGAAGAGCGCAATCTTGCGCGCGCCTCGAAGGATGAGCGCCATCGTAAAGAACGCGCCTAACCCGGACCATCAATGGCCTTTTACTTCGTCCAGTTCCTGACCGGTCTTGCCAGCGCGGCGTCGCTGTTTCTGGTGGCGTCGGGGCTGTCGATCATCTTCGGCGTGACGCGGATCGTCAATTTCGCCCATGGCGCGTTCTACATGCTCGGCGCCTATGTGGCGTTCACGCTGACCGAACGGTTTTCCGGCGCGCTGGGTTTCTGGGCCGGCATCGTGCTGGCGTCGCTGGTGGTGGCGGTGGTCGGCGTTCTCGTCGAGATGGTGCTGTTGCGGCGAATCTATCACGCGCCCGAACTGTTCCAGTTGCTGGCGACCTTCGGGCTGACCCTGATGGTGCAGGATCTCGTGGTGATGATCTGGGGACCGAACGACCTGCTCGGCCGCCGCGCGCCCGGGTTCAAGGGCGCGGTCGAGTTCTTCGGCCAGAACATTCCGACCTACGATCTGTTTCTGATCGCGCTCAGCCCGATCGTGCTGGGATTGCTGTGGCTGCTGTTCCAGCGCACCCGCTGGGGCGTGCTGGTGCGCGCCGCGACGCAGGACCGCGACATGGTGGCGGCGCTCGGCGTCAATCAGAAATGGCTGTTCACCTCTGTGTTTGCGCTCGGGGTGTTTCTCGCTGCATTGGGCGGCGCGCTGCAGATCCCGCGCGACGCGGTGCATCACGCACTCGACCTGCGCATCATCGTCGACGTGTTCGTGGTGGTGGTGATCGGCGGCCTCGGCAGCATCGTCGGCGCCTTCGTCGCCGCCGTGCTGGTGTCGGAGTTGAACGCGTTCGGAATCCTGATTTTCCCGAAAATTTCCATCATCCTGGTGTTCCTGGTGATGGCGGTGGTGCTGATCGTGCGGCCATGGGGGCTGTTCGGCAAGCCGGAGGCCGCCGCGCGCCGCACGCCGGGACTGACCGTCAATCCCTGGCGTCCCCTGACATCAGGCGAACGTCTCGCCGCGTGGGCTGGCCTTGCCGTGGCGGCGATGCTGCCGCTGGTCGGCGGCAATTATGCGCTGACGGTCGGCTCGGAAATCGCGATCTTCGTGATCTTTGCCGCCAGCCTGCATTTCCTGATGTCGGTCGGCGGCCTCGCCTCGTTCGGCCACGCCGCCTATTTCGGGCTCGGCGCCTATGGCATCGCTTTCCTCGCCAAGATGGCGGGCTTGCCGATGATCGTCTGCCTGCTGCTCGGCCCGCTCTTGGGATGTCTCGGTGCCGCGATCTTCGGGTTCTTCGCGGTGCAGCTGTCCGGCGTCTATTTCGCGATGCTGACGCTGGCCTTCGCGCAGATCGTCTGGTCGGTCGCGTTCCAGTGGGTCGCGGTGACCGGCGGCGACAACGGCATTTTGGGCCTCTGGCCCGAGAAATGGGCGGCAGGGCCGGCCAGCTTCTACTGGCTGTCGATCGGCGTCGCCGCACTCGCGGTCGCGGCATTACGCATCATCGTATTCTCGCCCTTCGGCTACGCGCTGCGGGCGACGCGCGATTCACTGTTGCGCAGCGAGGCCATCGGCATCGACGCCAAGCGCATCCAGTGGACCGCGTTCGTCATTGCCGGCACCGTCGCCGGTGTTGCCGGCGCGCTGTTCGCCTACCTCAAGGGCAGCGTGTTTCCCGACAGCCTCGGCATCTCGCTGTCGGTCGATGCGCTGGTCATGGTGCTGCTCGGCGGCGTCGAGACGGTGTCGGGCGCCGTGATCGGCGCCATCGTCTACAAGATGCTGTCGATCTGGCTGGTCAGCCAGACCGACCTTTCAAAACTGGTGCTGGGCGGCGTCATCGTGCTGATGGTGGTCGCGTTCCCGAAGGGCATCGTCGGCATGCTCGAAACGATCCGTAACCGGCGCCGGCCCGAACTGCCAAAACCCGCGGTGCTGAAATCCGGGATCGAGAGCGCCGAATGAGCACCGCGCCCACATTGCTGTCGGTCGAAGGCCTGAGCAAATCCTATGGCGGCGTGCATGCCGTGCGCAACGTGTCGTTCGCGCTTCAGGCCGGCGAAATCCTGGCGCTGATTGGCCCCAATGGTGCCGGCAAAAGCACCTGCTTCGACATGCTGAACGGCCAGACCACCCCCGGCGCCGGCCGCATCACCCTGCTCGGCGGCGATACCACCGGCAAGAAGCCGCGCGAGATCTGGCGGCTCGGCGTCGGCCGTACCTTCCAGATCACCGCGACGTTTCCGACCATGACGGTGCGCGAGAACGTCCAGGTCGCGCTGGTGTCGTATGGCCGGCAGTTGTTCAACCTGTTGAAATCGACGCCGCAATTCGCGCGCGACGAAGCCGGTCGCCTGCTCGAACTGGTCGGCATGAGCGGCTATGCCGAGCGGCCCTGCGGCGAACTCGCCTATGGCGATCTGAAGCGGCTCGAACTCGCCATCGCACTCGCCAACCAACCGAAGCTTCTGCTGATGGACGAGCCTACCGCCGGCATGGCGCCGCGCGAGCGCATCGAGCTGATGCGCCTCACCGCCGGGATCGCGCGGGAAAAATCGATCGGCGTGCTGTTCACCGAGCACGACATGGACGTGGTGTTCGAACATGCCGACCGTATCCTGGTGCTCAACCGCGGCAGCCTGATCGCCGAGGGCTCGCCGGAAGAGGTCCGGCGCAACCCGCAGGTCCGCGCCATCTATCTCGGCGAGGGGCTGGTCTACGACGCGCGGCATCGCGAGGGGGCGCCTTCATGAAGCTCAGCGTTCACGATCTCAACAGCCACTACGGTCCCGCCCACATCCTGTTCGATGTCGCGCTCGAAGTCGGCGAGGGCGAGGTCGTGGCATTGCTCGGACGCAACGGCGCCGGCAAGTCCACCACCTTTCGCTCGATCGTCGGGCTGGTGGCGCAGCGCAGCGGCCGTATCGTGTTCGAGGGCAAGGACGTTTCGGACCAGCCGACCCATACGATCGTCAGCCTCGGCCTCGGCTATGTGCCGGAAGAGCGGCGTATCTTCACCGACCTCACGGTCGACGAAAATCTCGAAGTCGGCCGCCAGCCGGTCAGGCCGAACGCGCCGCACTGGACCCGGGAAAAGCTGTTCGCGCTGTTTCCGAACCTCGCCGAGATGCGCAACCGTCCCGGCGGCCGCATGAGCGGCGGCGAACAGCAGATGCTGACCATCGCGCGCACGCTGATGGGCAATCCGTCGCTGGTGCTGCTCGACGAGCCGTCCGAAGGGTTGTCACCGAAAATCGTGGAGCAGATGGTGGCGGCGATCCTGACCATGAAGCAGGCAGGCGTCAGCATCGTCCTCTCCGAGCAGAACCTGCATTTCGCCCGATTGATCTGCGACCGTGCCTATATCATCGAGCGCGGCCGGATCTGCTATTCCGGCACCATGGCCGAACTCGACGCGCGTCCCGATATCAGAGACACGCATCTGGCGCTGTGAAGAGGGGCGGGGAACACGCATGACCAGGAGTGTTTCGCCGAAGCGCAGCCCGAAGCCCTCGCGGCCACCTTATGTGCTCGAGGAGCAGGTCGGCTTTATTCTTCGCCAGGTCTGGCAGCGCCACGCCACCATTTTCGCCAAGGAAATCGGCATCAATCTCACGCCGACGCAATGGGCGGCGCTGGCAAGACTCACCGAGACCGGACCGTGCTCGCAAAACGCGCTCGGTCGCCTGACGGCGATGGATGTCGCCACCATCAAGGGCGTGATCGACCGCCTCACCGCGCGTGGCCTCACCGAAACCAGCCCCGATCCCGAGGACGGCCGCCGCCTGCTGGTCAGCCTCACCCGCGCCGGCCAGCAGATGGCGGAGAAGGCGGCACCGAACGCGCTGGCGATCACGCGTGAAACGCTGGCGCCATTGGATGCGAAGGAACGCGAGACGCTGCTGGCGCTGCTCAGCAAGCTGCGCTGATCAGTTCGCCGTAGGGTGGGCAAAGGCGCCCTTGCGCCGTGCCCACCATCTTTCCAGGAAACGAAGAGCGGTGGGCACGGCGCGAAGAGCGCGCCTTTGCCCACCCTACGCGTTCTACGCTTTCTTATTCTTGTCGTTCCTGTTGCTCGACCTCGCTGCGGCCTCCTGAATCCGATCCAGCAGCCGCAACAGCTCTGCCGTGTCGTCTTCTATCGGCCTCGAGGGTTTGGGGAAGGGGATCACGTCAGACATTGGCTGGTTCCTTACTCTACACGTCCGCGCCGTATCTCCGTTCTCGCCCGCGATTGCTGCGTTTCTGCGACATCAGTTCTTCGTTGGATCAGAAGTTCGCCACAATTTTCTCAAACTTCGACAGGTGCGGCCTGACAGGTTGCGCTGATCGGGCGCGGTGGCGACGTGTGCTGGCAGGCCGGTTGCGAGGCGTGCGGCGGCTGGGCAGGGCGGTTCACTCGTCCGCGACCGGATTGCGCAGCACGCCGATGTTTTCGATCTCGACCTCGACCACGTCGCCGGGCTTGAGGAAAACCGGCGGATTGCGGGTGAAGCCGACGCCGGCCGGCGTACCCGTGGCGATCACGTCGCCCGGCACGAGGTCGAAAATGGTCGAGCAATATTCGATCAGTCGCGGGATCGAGAAAATGAGCATCGAGGTATTGCTCGATTGCACCACGGCGCCGTTGACACGCGTTTCGAGCTTGAGCTTGGTCGGGTCGCCGATCTCGTCCGGCGTGACCAGCCACGGCCCGAACGGACCGGTGCCGACGAAATTCTTGCCCGAGGCGATCTGCTGCGCATGCCGTTGCCAGTCGCGGACGCTGACGTCGTTGTAGATCGAATAGCCGGCGATGTGATCCCAGGCGTCGGCCTGGCTGATGTGGCGGCCGGCCTTGCCGATCACCACGGCGAGCTCGCCTTCCCAGTCCAGATTGTCGGACACTTTGGGCCGGATCACCGGCGCATTGTGGGCGACTTGCGAGCGCCAGACCCGCAGGAAGATCGGCGGGAATTCGGTAATCTCGCGTTTCATGCCGAATGCCACCGCCTCGTTGTGATGATCGAGGTAGTTGCGCACGGCGCAGACGATTTTTTCCGGCCGCGGGATCACGGGCAGAAAATGTATGCCGGCCAGTTTCAGGTCCGGTCTGTGGGCGGCGACGATCGCTTCGCGTTCGGCGAATTTGGGGCTGGCGATGAAATCAACCAGCGAGCCGCCGAGAACCTTGCCGAGGTCGACGACCTCATCGCCCCGCACGGCTCCCCATGTTTCCGTTTCCTGGCGCAAGAACGAAATGAGCTTCATGACGTGCGATCCCCTGATCTAACCGAAATCCGATTTGCGCAAAAAATACTATTTTCGAAAATGATACAAGCGAATTCCGGAAGAGGGCACGGAACGGGCGCGTCTGGAGCCTGACCCGGGTCCGGCCGGCCTAGCTGTCGCTGAACAATTCCGATGCGTATTTGACGACGTTGTCGGTCGTCGTCTGGATGTGGCGGGCGATCAACTCGCAGGCGCGGTCGGCGTCCCGGCCGATCGCGGCCTTCATCAGCGCCCGGTGCTCGCCGACCTTGTCGCGCGGTCGCGGCCGCAGCCTTGCCGAGATATTCCGGTAACGCTCGGCACGTTCGAACAGCGACTGCCGTATCCCGAGCAGCGTCGGCGAGCCGCATGCGCCGACCAGGGATTCATGAAACTCCCGATGCGCCACTTTCCATTCGGGATTGTCGGCGTAGTCCTCCACGGCGCGGCCTTCGATGATTCCAAGCCGGTGGATTGACGAAATGACCGCTATTTCCCAGTCATCTCCGCCATTTTCGATGGAGCGGCGGATCAGGTCGACGTCGATCAGGATGCGGGCGCGCGTAAGGTCGATCAGATCCGCGATGGAGACCGGCGCCACCTTGAAGCCGCGCTGCTCCTCGGCCACCACCAGCCCCTCGGCGACCAGGTTGGTCAGCGCCTCGCGCAGCGTCGTGAAGCTCGCGCCATAGGACAGCCGCAGCGCATCGAACTTGAGCACCTCGCCGGGCTTCAGCCCGCAGCTTACGATTTCACTGCGCATCCGGTGCGCGATATCGGAAGCGAGCGTCTTTCCGAATTCCTTTCGGCGCTTGAAGGCCGTCACGTTCATGTGGAATCGCTCTCCGACTGGCGGGCACTCTAGCGGTGCAAAATTGCTGTTGCAATAATTTTCGCAAGAGCTAGTATTTTCGAAAATCAAGGGCAGGAGCGGGGCGAAACGCGTATGAAGGCAGTATTGGTGCATCGTCCCGGCGGCCCGGAAGCCCTGCAATATCAGGACGTCCCGCCGCCCCAGCTCGGCGACAGCGACGTGCTGATCAGGGCAGAAACCTTCGGGGTCGGCCAGCCCGACAAACTGATCCGCAGCGGCGTCTACAAATGGATGCCGCCGCTGCCGGCCAATCCCGGCAACGATTTGGCGGGCCGGATCGAGGCCATCGGCAGCGGTGTGCGCGACATCAAGGTCGGGCAGAAGGTCTTGCTGAGCGCCCGCGATCTTCACCAGCGCGGCGGCTGTTACGCCGAACAGGTAGCCGCGCCGGCGGACGCCATCCATCTGCTGCCGGAACAGGTCGATCTCGAAGACGCGGTGTGCCTCGCCAATTACCAGGTGGCGTGGGCGTTGCTGAATGAATGCGGCGCGGCGCGGCCGCCAAAATCGGTTCTCGTCATCGGCGCCGCCGGAGGCGTCGGCTCATCGCTGGTGCAACTGGCGAAGCTGGCGGGAATGACCGTGATCGGAACCGTCAGCTCGCCGGAAAAATCCGCCTTTGCGAAGTCGATGGGCGCCGACGGCATCATCTACTACCGCGATGAAGACGTCGTGGCACGCACCCGCGAGCTGACCGAAGGCCGTGGCGTCGATCTCGTACTCGACCATGTCGGCGGTCCCGATTTCTTCCGTCATCTGGGCGTCCTCGACAAATGGGGCACGGTGGTCTCGTACAACGCCTTCGACGGATTGCCGACGCAGAATATGATGGAGGAAATGCGCAAGCACCTCGACGTCTGCCCGGCGATCCGGTGCTTTTCATTTCACATCTACGATCACGACCGCGACGGCCGCCGCAACATCATGCGTCGCATGATCGGGCATCTGGCGGACGGAACGATCAAGCCGGCGATCTCGGCGCGCTTCAGGCTTTCCGAGGTGCGCCAGGCCCACGAGCTCCTGGACTCCGGCAAGGCGCTCGGAAAAATCATTATGCGGCGCGACTGACGCGCGGGGCGGCGAGAAGCAGATTCAACAAAGTGCTCTTGGGGTGGGATGCGATGATAGCGGTAAAACGTCTTCGGCATGCGACGTTCGTGACTGATAATATCGAACAGCAGGTCGAATATTATCAAGGGATCATCGGGCTCGGCATCGTCGAAAGACAGGCTGACCGCGTATGGTTTGCTTCGGAAGCCGGCGAACTCACGCTTGTCCTGCAGAAGGGGAGCGCGTCCGGCTGCACCGGCATGGCCTTCGAGATTGGTCCGGGCGCCGAACTTGGCGAGGTGGGCCGGCAACTCCAGGCCGCCGGCATCAATTCGGAGATCCGCTCCGACCATTTGCCCGGCATCGCGCGGACGCTGGTCTTTACCGATATCGATGGACGGCGGATCGAACTGTTTTCGCAATGGCAATTCACCGTGCCGGACGAGCAGGTGCGGGGGATTGCCGTCAGCAAACTCGGCCACATGGCGCTTTACGCGCCGGATCCGCATCAGACTGCGAATTTCTACCAGGATGTTCTCGGGTTTCGCGATTCCGATCGCATCGAGGAAAATTTCGTCTTCATGCGCTGCGGGTTCGAGCATCATGCCCTCAATTTTGCCCGCGGCAGCGATGCCCGCCTGCATCACATGGCGTTCGAGCTGCGCGACGCATCGCACATGCAGCAGGCATGCGATCTGCTCGGGCGCAGGAAGATCAACCTTCTGTGGGGACCGGTGCGACACGGCCCCGGGCACAACATCGCAGCCTATCATCGCAATCCCGACGGATACCTCATCGAGCTGTTCTACGACATGGATCGCATGGTCGATGAGGAGCTTGGATATTACGAACCGCGCCCCTGGCATCGCGACCGGCCGCAGCGCCCGAAGACCTGGATCGGGTTGCCTCGCGACGTATGGGGGGTAGGTCCATCGCCGGAAGCGACTGAATTCTCGCCGAGGATGCGCGGCGCGAAGTGAACGCGACAGATTTCTTGAAAAAAACAACAATCGACATCGGGGGAAACGGGAATGAACGCAACCGCGCGCAATTCGGATCGCCGTCGCTTTGTCAGGCGGCTGTTCGCCATGCTGTTGGCCGGCGCCATCGCAGCGTCGGTCGCACCGGCGATGGCGGATGACTATCCCAGCCGGCCGATCCGGCTGCTGCACGGCTTCGCGGCCGGCGGCGCCGCCGACACCATGTCGCGCATCATGGCGAACGGACTTTCCAAACGTCTGGGCCAGCCGATCATCATCGAAGCCAAGCCGGGCTCCGGCGGCAATCTCGCCGCCGGCGTCATCGCGAAGGCGGAGCCGGATGGCTACACCATCGGGTTGGTCACCGGCGCTCACGCGATTTCCGGGGCGCTCTACAAATCGCTTCCCTACGAGTCGGTCGACAGTTTTGAGATGATTTCGACCATGGTCTATTATGCGCTGGTGGTCGCCGTTCGCGCCGATTTCGAGGCGAAATCGCTGCAGGAGCTCATCGCACTAGCCAAGGCGAAGCCGGGTAACCTCAGTTTTGGCTCGGTCGGCTTCGGCAGCACCCATCATCTCGCCGGCGAGCTGCTGGATATGATGGCCGGCATCAAGATGGTCCACGTTCCCTACCGCGGCGATTCCCTGACCGTCACGGCGCTTCTTGCCGGGGATATTCCCTTGATCATCGGAACCACGGTCCTGCTGGCGCCGCAGATTGAAAGCGGTGCGGTTCGAGGACTGGCTGTCACCTCGCCGACCCGCACGCCGTTGCTTCCGAACGTGCCCTCGGCCGACGAAGCGGGCGTCAAGGGATACGATGTCCGGACCTGGGCAGGGCTGCTGGCGCCCAAGGGCACGCCAGCGGCGATCGTCAAACGTCTCCACACCGCGGTTCGCGAAACGCTCGCGGACCCCGAAACCAAAGCCGCGCTGGAGAAGGCGACCGGCGGGGACGTGCAGGCGAGCACGGCGGAGGAGATGCGCGCTTTGATCCAGTCTGAAATCAAGAAATGGGCCGATGTGATCGAGGCCGCAAAGATTCCCCGGCTCTGACGATCAGGCGGCTTCAAGGGTTCTGCGCGTTTCGCGGCGCTGATCGGCTGGCGGCCGCGACGGTTCAATCGCGTCCGGGCCACTTCGCCCGATAGCGGATCTCGCTGCCGTCGGGGTGCGTTTGCCACGGTCCGAGTTAGGGGGCATGCGGCGCCTTGCCGGACAGTCCGATACGAAATACGCGATCGGGCTGGCCCTTGATCTTGACCTGCAGCTGGCGAGTGGCGGTGCGAAAGGCGAGTTCGACGTCGCCGACGATCACGCTTCGATCGCCATCGCGGCGGAACTGGTTGAACCTGGTTTCGCCCGGCATAAGGTTCCGATCGGTCTGCAATTCGATCGCGATGTCCTGCGCGGCAGCCGGCAGTGCCGCGCCCGCGGGTAGGCGAACCTCGAACTGGAGAATCGGGTTGGCGGCATTCGGGTTGAGCCAGGGCGTGGCGGTCGAAACCGCGTACCAGAAATACGCACCGCCCGCGACGGCGCAGAGCGCCACGACGACGCCGAACGCCTTGAGGCTGTTGCGGGCAAGCCCGCCGGCATCGTTGCGGCCACGCCATCGCATGCCGAGCCAGGTGCCGATCACCAGGCCCACCAACGCGCCGGCCGGTGCGAATACCAACAGCGCCAGCAGGCCTGACATAATCGGGTCGGCCTGATTTCCGAAGCCGCCGAGTTCGAGTACCAGCAGCGTGGCGAGGAAGTCCGCCACTGCGCCGATGACGCCGCCGATGATGTGGAGTGAATTCTTCATCCTTTGCCTATAACTGACGTCGGCGGCGATGGCACGGTATTGTGGCGAACACTGAATTGCGTCAGATTCGCGATACAACCGGTCGATTTCGAATGCCGGCAACATGGGTGGGGCAGGCCATGATTACACGTCGTTTCTTTTGTGGGTGTCTTGCCGGAGCACTTCAGTTCGCCGCAACCGCGGCTCGGGCGCAGACGACCGAATGCGCGGTGTTCACGCCGGATCGCCAGAAGTCGACCGCGCCTGACGATGCGATTGCGCGGCTCAAGGCCGGCAATGAGCGGTTTACGGCGGGCAAGTCGATCAATTGCGATCTGATGGCGCAGGTGAAGGAAACCGCCAGCAGCCAGTCGCCTTACGCCGCCATTGTAGGCTGCATCGATTCTCGCGTGGCTCCCGAACTGGTGTTCGATCAGCGTATCGGAGATGTGTTCTGCGCGCGCGTGGCCGGCAACTTCGTCAACACGGATATCATCGGCAGCCTGGAATATTCGGTCAAGGTTGTGGGCGCCAGGGCGATCGTCGTGCTGGGCCATAATTCGTGCGGCGCCATCAAGGCCGCGGTGGACAACGTCAAGCTCGGCAATATCACGGCCATGCTGAAGAATTTTCAGCCGGCGCTGGCCACCCTGACCAAGGCGGACGGCCACCGCGACTCGCATAATTATCCGCTGGTTCAGAAGGTCGCCGAGGCGAGCGCGCGGCTGACGGCGGAGAGCCTGCCCAGGCGCAGCCCGATCATCAAGGCGCTGGTCGACGCCAAGCAGCTGAAGATCGTCGCCGCGATGCACGACATCACGACGGGCAAGGTGAGCTGGCTGTCCTGATTACTGGATACCGAGGCGCGCCGTGACCGGCTGCTGTTTGCCAGCCGGCGCCGGCGCGCCCGACGGCGCGCTTGCGACCGTCGCTTCCGTGCGATAGCGCGGCAGCTGATCCTCGAGCGAGTAGAACACGCACAGCGCGAGGCTGGACCATACCGCCAGGCTGAAATACAGCGACATCCACGCGATCTCGTCCTTCCACTCGGCCAGGTCGTGGGTCACGACCCAGCGCGTGCTGACGTCACGCAGGCCCTCGAGATGTGTCAGAAGCGAGCTGCCGTCGCCCTCGGCTCGCCACCGGTTCAGATACATCGGGACGTCGACGGTCATGAGAAACGCCAGGTAGGCCGCGATGCCGATAATCGAGATGGCGAGCACCACGGGGACCGCGCCATCGAATTCGGGCAGCAACCGGCAAAGGCCAATGCCGACGATGAAGAAGGCCACCGCCCATATCGAGTTTTCGATGGCGTTGCCCAGATAGTTCCTGGTCAGCACCGCATGCCATGAGAAGCATTCCGCGACGACGATCAGCGGCACGATCGCCCACGCGGCGTTCACGGTGGTGTCCGCACCGGTCATGCTACCGAGCTGGTGCAGGATGATGGCCCACTGCGCCGCGAAGGCGATCTCGGCCACGGTCGCGACCGACCGGCCGACGAAGACGCTCGACAGCCAGGTGTCGAACAGGCAGATCCGCTGCACATCCGCGCGCGGCAGGAACGACCTGAAGGCGCAGCCGAACACATAGGCCGCGCAAAGCAGCAGCATCAGCTGGATGCCGAAGCTGTTGCCGAGAGAGCCGGTCGGCGCCTGGTGGAGCTGGCGGTACAGCAGAAACCAGACCGCGATGTTGACGCCACTGACCAGGCTCAACAGGCCCCACCACCATGCCACGGGATTTGACCAGGCAAGGTAATTTGATCGGGTAGGTGACTGCTCCGCACGCCATTCCAAACTCATCAACTGCTCCACGCGTAATCGAATTGTCATTTGATTGTAACGAAACTGTCACAAATCTGATTGTAATTATTCTGTCACGAATCGCGATCGATCACGACACAAATTTATGTGCGGCGGGTGCTCGCGGGCGGGGGCTTGTCAGCGACGACGCCCGCTATTGTGAAGAGTTGCGGAGGCCGGCCCCATGTTGCCGGCACGGCATTCCGCCCGCAGCAACGCCCTATCGCGCGTGCGGTTTGGTCCCTTGACCCAAAGCGGACATTTGATGTCGGGCTGGAAGGCACGTAATCTGGCAATTCGTCCTCGCTGGAGATCCAACATGAAAACTCGCCTTGCAGCCGTTGCGGCCTGCAGCCTGTTGATGACGCATGTGGTCCAGGCTGCCGAAATCAAAATGCTTGCCGCGGGAGCCGTCAAAGAGGCTTTTCTCGAACTCGTCCCGCAGTTTGAAAGCACCACCGGCAACAAGGTGACGGCAACATGGACTGGCTCCGCAGACATAAGAAAGCGCATTGGTGCGGGTGAGGTTTTCGATCTCGTTATCGTGGGCGCACCGGACGTTGATGCGTTCGTCAAGGACGGCAAGATGATGCCGGGTAGCCGCGTTGACATCGCCCGATCCGGTGTCGGCGTGGCGGTCAAGGCTGGCTCGCCCAGGCCCGACATCAGTTCGAGCGAGGCGGTTAAGAAGGCGCTGCTTTCCGCTAGGGCGGTTGCCTATTCGACAGGTCCAAGCGGTGTCTATATCCAGCGCCTGTTCGATCGCCTGGGGATAGCCGACCAGATGAAGGACAAGTCGAAACAGCCGGCACCCGGCACACGCGTGGCTCAATATCTTGCGAACGGCGAAGCCGAACTCGGTTTCCAGCAGGTGAGCGAGTTGGTCCACGAAGCGGGCATCGACTTCCTGGGTCCGCTGCCCGCAGAAATCCAGAACGTCACAGTTTACTCCAGTGGTGTCCCCATCGGTTCGAATGCCTCAGAGTCCGCCAAGGCACTGCAGGCGTTTCTGTCCGCACCCGCCGCCGCGCCCGTGTTCAGGAAGAACGGTATGGACCCAAGTCATCCATGATGCAGATCGACTGGGGTAAGCGCGCATCGGGTGATATCCGCGGACATTCCAGACAATCGGCTGCATCTTGTGCGAGGTGCTACGAGATCGCGATGATCTCGAGCTCCTGAGCGGATGCACCGACGACATCTCCGACAGCTTTACCCATCAGCGACCTCGCCACCGGCGACGCGAAGGAAATGGTGCCGGCCTTGGGGTCCGCTTCGTCCTCTCCGACGATCCGATATTTCTGGACGCGTCCGTCGTCTCGCCTGAAGGTCACCGTCCTGCCAAAGGCGACCGTGTCCGTCGAGGTCGGATCGGGCATGACCTGTGCCGTCCGAACTCTCGCTGCGAAATAGCGCGCATCACGCAACGGGGTTGCGGCCTGCCGCCGTCGTTCATTGACGTCTTCAATCTTCTGCGCGGCCTCGTAGGCCTCGCGTGCCTCCTGGAGCTGGAATTCCAGAGCCTTTAATCCCGCTTCCGTCACGAGGTTCGGATGCGGTGAAACCGGGCGGTCGGGAAGCAACGTCTCCGACGCCGTTTCGGCACTGTCTTCCTTGGTGAAGGCAACGCTCAAGCTCAGGACTCCTGTTAAGCGGGCGATGCAAAAAGCGGTCGGCGACAGCAGCGCGGACGCGTCAAAGGAACGGTGGCGCAACGCCCAGCGACTCCGAGCGATCATACACCGCGGAGCCAGACCGGCGCCATGATCATGGGGCCGAACTGCTGCAGCCTTGCTCCACTGCCAGTTCCTCGGCATGGGGGTCGCCCGGTGCGGTCGCCCAGGCCAGTTCGACGAGCGTCACGATCCGCCGTCCGGCGCCGTCAAGCTGGCAGACGATCAGGCCCTGCTCCTCGATGTAGCTCAAGAGACGCCGGGCACGGCGCAACGAATGCGAGCCATAGGCGCGGGCAATCGCCGCATCGCCCGGGCAGGGCCAGCCTTCCTTCGCGGCGCGGGCGATCATCATGAAGACGCCCTGCATATCCTCCGGCAGCAGCGAGGCTCGCACCGAGACATCCTGCCACCCGTCATGTTCTGCCATATCGGAGCCGAGCCCGGCGCGGGCGCGCGTCAGCATGCGACGGAAGTCGGCCAGATCCGGCACGGCCAAACCGAGGCCCTCGATCCGGCAGCGCACCACGAACTCCTGATAGAGCACGCCGACGGCGCGGAATCCCGCGTCGGGTTCCGCCATCACGGCTCGCAGGATACGGTCGACGCGCTCATGCCGCTCCGCCAGTTGCTCGGCGCTGAGCGGCTGCTCCACCGCTTCGGGACGGATCTCCAGCGCCGCTGACTTCGCCGCCATCAGCTGGCCGAGCAGGTCGGGCGCCGACCGGCGCTGCGGCCGGTTATTTTCGGGCGGCGGTGCCGCCATGACGATGGCGTGTGCGTCCAGTGTTGCTTCCGGCATCGGCATCAGGCGCGGGATCGCGTTGCGTGGCGTGGTATCCGTCGGACCGATGCGCAGCTCCAGCGGGCGGCGGGAGAGGGCGGGTCCCAGCGCCATGAATTGCCCGCGCTGCAGATCCCGGAAGGCCTCGGCCTGTCGCCGCTCCATGCCGAGCAGGTCGCCGGCGCGCGCCATGTCGATGTCCAGAAAGGTTCGGCCCATCAGGAAATTGGACGCCTCGGCCGCGACGTTCTTGGCGAGTTTCGCCAGTCGCTGGGTGGCGATCACCCCCGCCAGCCCGCGTTTGCGGCCACGGCACATCAGGTTCGTCATGGCGCCGAGCGAGAGTTTGCGCGCCTCGTCCGAAACCTCGCCCGCGACGGCCGGCGCGAACAGCTGCGCCTCATCGACCACCACCAGCATCGGGTACCAGTGGTCGCGGGCGACCTCGAAAAGCCCGCCGAGGAAGGCGGCGGCGCGCCGCATCTGGTTCTCGGCGTCGAGCCCCTCGAGATTGAGCACCGTGGAGACGCGATGGATGCGCGCCCGTTCGCCGGCGACCTGCAGGCCCCGCTCGGTGTGTTCCTCGGCGTCGATCAGCAGGTGGCCGAATCGGTCTGCAAGCGCCACGAAGTCGCCTTCGGGGTCGATCACGGTCTGTTGCACCCAGGGGGCGCTCTGTTCCAGCAGCCGGCGCAGCAGATGGGATTTGCCGGAACCCGAATTGCCCTGCACCAGCAGGCGCGTTGCCAGCAGTTCCTCGAGGTCCAGAGTAGCCTGGGCGCCCGCGGTCGTGTGTCCCATCTCGATCGCAACGGTCATGTCTCGACTCAAAGGCTCCCCGGGGAGGCGGGCTTAACAACCCGATCGCAGCCCGTCGAGCGCCCATGGCCGGTCACGCCGTGTTCTCCACGGCCGGTCGAAAGCCATCGGCTTGGATGGAACATTTCAGGCGCCGGAGGCGGCTGCCGAGGTTGTGGACGAAGGGAAAGCGATTTTCGCGTTCACGAAGCGCTAGGCTTTGGCGTTTATCAACCTGTCACCCAAACGTCCCGCGGCGGAAGACATGATGACCCGCACAGCAAGACCTGATGACCTCTGCTCGAGCCTCGAATGCACCGAGGTCAGCCGTCGAGGATTTCTGAAATCCGCCGGTGTTGCGGCTGGCTCATTCGCGATGTCGATGGGGGGGCATGATCCTGCCCTTGCACTGCCGGCCCGGAAGTCACGGGCGAATCCGGGCGGGGCGGTCCGCGTGTCCAGGGAGCGGCTCAACGCGCTGGCAACGAAGTTCTATTCGGTCTTCAACGAAAACAACATTCTCGGCCCGATTTCCGTCGAGAAGCATTCCGCGCGTTTCGACGTCGAGCTGAGGCGCATCACCACTTTCACGCGGGTGCCGGAAACGGGAGAGAGGGTCAAGGTCAGTGGGCTTCTCGCAGTCCCGGCCGGCAAGCACGGGTCGCTGCCCGTCATATCATGGCAGCACGGCACGATCCTTTCATTCGACCAGGTTCCTTCGAACCTCACCCGGCTCGAAGCCGAGAGCTACGAACTGCGCGACAATGTGGATTCGATCGAGACGCTCTTCAATATCCAGCGCTTCGCAGGCAACGGCTATGCCGTCATCGCCGCGGACTACCTGGGAAAGGGACCCTATCGGAATGGCCGCGGTGAAGCCTACGCGGTGAAAGATGCAACGGTCCAATGTTGCCTCGACATCCTGAATGCCGGATTGCAGGAACTCGGCAAACTGGGTCTGCGCAAATCCACCCTGTTCCTGAATGGCTGGTCGCAGGGCGCCCTGAACACGCAGTGGCTCAAACAGGAGTTGCAGCGCCGCCGCATCAAGATCGCGGCAAGCGCGACCCAGAGCCCGTTCAACAATCTCCCCGAAAGCTTTCGCTACTGGGTGAGCCCCAAATCCTGCATTCCGTCCACCGGTACGGCCTACCCGATGCCGCCAGCCTGGATCACGCCGTGCCTCGTCGTTCTGCTCGGCAGCTATCGGCAATATTATGGATTGAACAGACTGTTCGATACGGCGATCAAGCCGCAATACCGCGCTTTCGCCGAGAAGTACTGGTCCGACTACAGCCTCGACGGGGAGGTCGCAAAGACCATTCCGGCAGCCTCCGACTTCCTGGCAGACGGCTTCTTCGAACGCTTCACCGACGATACCAACAGCAAACTCCTGCGCCGCCTGGGCGCGAACAGCGCGACCTATTGGGACTACGATTCTCCCATCAGGTTCTATTACGGACTGGCCGATGAGGCCTTGCACCCGAGCCTGGTCAGGATGGCGCCCGCCTCGGGCGGACACTTTGCGGATGGCGTTGCGGTCAGTGGCGCGAGCCACCGCGGCACTTTCCTGGCGAGCCTCTACGGCGACGGCACCGTCCTGAACGGTCAGACGACGGTATTCGATTGGTTCAATTCGCTGCTGTGAGCGAACTCGACGGCCGGAGCATTTGCTGCGGCGAGCGCCCGTCCTACGGCGTCGCCGGCATGGCGTCGCGCACGATAGCTCGCTCGGGAATGTATTGCACGGCGAGCTTCTGCAGCTTCGGCGCGGCGAGGCGGCAGAAGAACAGCGTCGAATTCCATGGATCATTCCTGCAGGGTCAAGCCACGTGCGCTTTCAAGCGGGGACCGCGGCGCGGCCGGCGCGGGTACGGGCGATGATGGTCTTCATGATCTGGGCCGTGCCGTCGCCGATCTGGAATCCGAGCACGTCGCGCAGGCGCTGCTCCATGGGCCCGCGGTCATAGCCGCCGTGGCCGAACATCAGCAGGCATTGATGAATGACATCGTAGGCGAGTTTGGGCGCCCACCACTTGCACATCGCCGCCTCCGCGCTGTGCGGCAGATCCCTGTCTTTCATCCACAGCGCCTGCAGGCAAAGCAGGCGTGCCGCCACGACCTGTGTTTCGAGCTCGGCGAGCGGATGCGACACTCCCTGAAAGGCCGACAATGGTTGGTTGAACGCTTGCCGCTGCGCGACATATGTCCAGGTTTCCTCCAGCGCGACGCGCGCGACGGCGAGGACCTGGAGTCCAATCAGGGCGCGCGAGAAATCGAAGCCCTGCATCACCTGCACGAAGCCCTTGTTCTCGTCGCCGAGGCGATGCGATACCGGCACGCGAACGTTTTCGAAGAAGATGGAGCCGCGTCCGATTGCGCGTTGGCCATGACAATCGAAGCGGTTCCGCGTGATGCCCGGCAGATCCATCGGAATGAGCAGCGCCGTGACGCCATGCGCGCCGGATTCCGGCGTTCCGGTGCGGCCGAACACCACCGCTGCATCCGCCTGATCGGCAGCCGAAATCGATGTCTTTTCGCCGTTGACGACGTATGCGTCGCCAATCCGTTCGACCTGGAGGCGCAGATTGGCGGCGTCGGAACCACCTCGCGGTTCAGTCAGCGCGATCGCCAATAGCGCCTCGCCGCCCGTCAGCCGGGCGAGCCAGGGGCGGACGACATCCGGCCGGCCGTGCTGGGACAGGATCTGGCCGTTCAGCGAGGCCAGCAGGTTGAGATAGGAAATACTGAGGTCGGCGCGGGCGACTTCTTCATGGATGACTCCGGCCGCGAGACAGCCCAATCCCAGGCCGCCGAATTCCTCGGGCAACTCCGGCGCGATGAACCCCATCTCGCCCATCGCTTTCATCAACTGGCGATCGAGAACGCGCGTCCTGTCGCGCTCCTGGAAGCCGGGAGCGACGCGATCCGCGGCGAATCGCCGAACCTGATCGCCGAGCGCGATCATCTCTTCATCGAGATACGGGTTCACCTGCTTGCCTCCCACGGAGATACGACCGCTCAGTCGCCTGAAGGCGATCCTGAATGTGGTTCGTTATTTGGAAAAATTACTTGGAGAATTTTCGGAAGTCGGGCTTGCGCTTCTCCTGCAGAGCCTTGACGCCCTCACGGGATTCCTCGGTGTCGTAATATAGCTTGAGTGCATACATGCCCATGCCGGCGATGCCGGCCTGATGGGCAGTATCCATGTTGAAACTGCGCTTGGCGATCGCGATCGCAGTCGGGCTGCGCTCGCACAATTCCTCGCCCCACTTCTGAACTTCGGCGTCGAGCTCATCATGCGGGACGCAGGTATTGGCGAGGCCCATCGCGACCGCCTCCTGGCCGGAGTAGCGGCGGCACATATACCACATCTCGCGGGCCTTCTTTTCGCCGACGACCCGCGCCAGGAACGCGGTGCCGTAACCGGGATCGACCGAACCCATCTTGGGGCCGACCTGACCGAAAATGGCCTTTTCGGAGCAGATCGTCAGGTCGCAGATCGTGCACAGCACGTTGCCGCCGCCGATGGCGTAGCCCTGCACGCGCGCGATCACCGGTTTCGGCACGTCGCGTATCGCCGTATGCAATTCTTCCATCGGCAAGCCGATCGTGCCGCGGCCGTCGTAGTTGCCGTCATGGGTGGATTGGTCGCCGCCGGTGCAGAACGCCCGGTCTCCAGCACCGGCGAGCACGATGGCGCCGACGTCCTTGTCGTAGCCGGCCTTGTACAAGGCCTTGATCAATTCGTCGCAGGTCTGGCCGCGAAATGAATTCATCTTCTCCGGCCGGTTGATGATGATCCAGGCGACGCCGTTGCGGATCTCGTAGATGAGGTCGTCGAATTTCATGTTGATTCCTCCCGCGGGCTCGAGCGCCCGATCAACCGTTCATCGTCAATCCGCCGGACACGCTCAGCACCTGGCCCGTCACATAGTTCGCGTCGTCGCTGGCGAAGAACAAAATGGCGCCCGGCAGATCGTCGGGCTGGCCGATGCGGCCGAGCGGGATCGAGCGTTTGAAGGCTTCCTCCAGCTTTTCCGGATTGCCGGCACCCTCCTTGTAGTCGGCAAACAACGCGGTATCGGTCGGGCCGGGGCACACGACGTTGACGGTAATGCCGTGACGGGCATGCTCGCGGGCGATCGTCTTCGAGAAAGCGACAAGTCCGCCCTTGCACGCGGCATAAACCGCTTCGCCGGACGAACCGACGCGCGCGGCATCGGATGAGATGTTGACGATACGCCCGGATTTGCGCGCGACCATGCCGGGCAACACCGCATGATGCATATGCAAGGCGCCGGTCAGGTTGATGGCGATGAGCTTGTCCCACTGGGCCGGCTCCGTCCTGGTGAAGGGACGGAAGATATCCCAGCCCGCGTTGTTCACCAGCACGTCGATTGGCCCGAGCCTGGATTCCGCCGCGGCAACCGCGGCGTCGACACTCGCTCTGTCCGTGATGTCGCAACGGATAGCCTCGGCCGTGCCGCCGCTCGCCCGGATCGAAGCGGCGACCTTCTCGGCCGCTTCGACATTGAGGTCGAATACGGCGACGCGCGCTGCCTCCTCCGCAAACCTGCGGCAGGTCGCTCCTCCGATGCCGCCGCCGCCGCCCGTCACGACGACGGTCCTGTTGTCGAAACGTTTCATGACGCCTCCCATTTCGATGGACCCGTTGCCAGTCACACGTTATTATAGCAATATGTTGTCATAATATGTCTACCGAAGCAAGGCCCTTGGAAATGAAAGAATCGCATCGGGTACCCAAAACAAGGGATGCGGCCATGATGGAACTGGCCAACCGGTTGTTTTTCCGGCTCTATCAATGCGCCAATATGTTGCATAAGACCGGCAGCCGGGCCGTCGAAGCGGAGGGTCTGACGACGCAGCAATGGGCGGTGCTCGGCGCGTTGTCCCGGGACGAGGCGGAGGCCGGGATGGGTATCGGCGAACTCGCCAGGTATCTGATGGTGAGCCGGCAGAACCTGGCGGGACTGATCAGCCGCATGGCACGCGATGGACACCTGTCGATCGCCTCCGACGCGCGCGATCGGCGCTCGCGGATCGTGACAATGACTGAAACCGGCCGTCACGTCTGGCAGGTGCGGGCTCAGCCCAAGATCCGCGCCTACTACAAGGAAGTGCTCGCCGATTTCTCAATCAACGATACGACCCATACGCTGCATTATCTGCTCAAGATACTCGAGAACATGAAGCGCCTGGATCACGAGCATCTCGAGGACCATGACGAGGGTCCAACGGAGCAATTTCCGCTGAACGCACGCAAGCGACCACGGGCGTGATGCCGGTGGTCGAGGATTAAAACCCGATCTGCTCGGCCATGTCTGGAGCGTCATTTTGCATGGTACGGCACGTGCTTTTCTCGGGACTATTGTCCTCATGGCCATTGTCCCAAGGCTGGGCACGACATCTGGACTGGCGATGCAATCGGTGCCAGGTCGGGTTTTGACCTGAGGCCTCGTTGATCCAAATCGACGTGGCTTCGGAAAGCGAGATGTTCTAACAATTGATAGAGTGGTCGAGAGATTTTTCATGCCTGGATCAAATGCAATAGCGTTGACTGCTGTCTTGACAGGAAAATGGGCCGCTGTTGTTGCCCGGTGCTGCCTGGTCGCTCATCCCTTGAGCGGGCATGCTCTTGTTGCAGCGTTGCTGCTGGCGATGGTCGGGCCAGGTTTGGCGGCAGACCTTGCCGTGACTGACGGCGATACGATCCGGCTGGATCGCACGACCTATCGGCTGGGGAGCATCGATGCACCCGAAATCGACCAGACATGCGTCAATCAAGCTGGCGAGATCTGGCCGTGCGGGGTTGCGGCGCGAGATCGATTGACCGCTCATATTGGAAATCGCGCGGTTCGCTGCAAGGACGAGGGCCCGGACCCGGACCACAAGCACCGCCAGATCGGGATATGCTCGATCGAAGGCGAGACTGCCACGCTCAATGAGTGGCTGGTTCGCGAAGGATGGGCGATCAGGTTCGGGTCTTCGGCAACCGGCCGCTTCGCGCCGGAGGAAGCTGACGCACGCGAGAACCGGCGCGGACTGTGGAGCGGATGTTTCGCGGAACCGCTTGACTTCCGAAGATGGAATCTCAGTGGAGCGCGACTTGTGGGCGGCGGTTGCCAGCTTGGTCATCAGAATCGGACACGTGTCAAACTATTCCGCGTCGACACCGACATGCCGCCGGGATGCCCGATCAAGGCCAAGTTTGCGCTGCGGGCCGTAGGTTACGAAGGCATTTATCACCTGCCGGCTTGCGGGAGCTATCCACGCCTGAAGCGGGCTCAGCGGTGGTTCTGCTCCGAGGAAGATGCTTCGGCAGCGGGCTTTCGCAAGGCACTGACCTGTCGATAGTTGATGCGGCCCGGCAGATGGCACAGGTTTCCCGTCGGAGGTATAGAGTGATCCGCGCCATGGTCCGACGTGCACTGATACTGACGGCAGCTGTTGCCGCGGGGCTGACGCCGGTCGCGTGCCTTGGCCAAAGCAGCACCCGGTTGCCGGCCAAGGCAACGCAGGAACTGCCTCCCGCGCTGCTCTCGCTGCTCCAGCAGAAGAACATGCCGAAACATTCACCTGTCGTGGTGCGCCTGTTCAAGGAAGAGGCGGAGCTCGAAGTCTGGAAACAGGACGCCAGCGGCCGTTTCCAGATCCTCAAGACCTATCCGATCTGCCGGTGGTCGGGCGATCTCGGGCCGAAGTTGTGGGAGGGCGACCGCCAGGCGCCCGAGGGATTCTACACGGTTACACCCGAGTTGATGAATCCCAACTCCAACTTCTATCTTTCGATCAACCTCGGCTACCCCAACAAATTCGACAAGGCGAACAAGCGCGACGGCAGCTTCCTCATGATCCACGGCGACTGCTGGTCGAGCGGCTGCTATGCAATGACCGACGAACAGATCAGCGAGATCTATTCGCTGGCGCGCGACTCGCTCGGCGGGCGGCCGTCGTTCCAGGTCCAGGCCTATCCATTCCGCCTGACGCCGGCGAATCTGGCGCGGCATCGCAATAGTCCGAACCTCGCCTTCTGGAAAATGCTCAAGATCGGCAACGATCATTTCGAGACGACGCAACGCGAACCCAGGGTGGATGTGTGCGATCGCCGCTATGTATTCGATGCGCAACCTCCGCCAAATTCGCCGCATCCCCTTGTGTTCGATGCCGCCAAAAAATGTCCCGCCTTTGTCGTCAATCCGGAAATCGGGCGGCGGGCGCTGGAAAAGCAGCGCGCCGACGAGCTCGAATACGCGCGATTGCTTGAAGACGAGGTGCCGGCTGCCCCGATCTACAGCGGACTGGACGGCGGAATGAACAAGGCTTTCCACGCCCGGTTTCCCTACAGGGTGACGCTGGCGAAAGTGATGCCCTATGCATCCTACCTGCCGCACTTGCCGCCGATCCCCTGGATCGACAACGACAGCTCGTTGACGAGCAAATGGTTTGGCGTCTCGTTCGTCCAACCGATCGTGTGTGATCTGGCTCGTGCCGGCTTGCCATCGAGCCGGTGCTGAATGCTCGAGCGGCGATCCACCCGACTCCCGTGGATTGTGCGGGCTCCCCCGAAAGCGGACTCCAGGCTGACGGATCGGCGCGTCCGCTGAGTGCCAGTGTTAGCTATTCAATCACCTCGTCGGCGCGGGCGAGCAGCGCCGGCGGAATGGCGAGAGCCATCGCCTTGGCGGCCTTGAGGTTGATCACGAGCTCGAACTTGGTCGGCTGCTGCACCGGCAGGTCAGCCGGCCTGGCACCCTTGAGAATCCTATCCACGTAAGGTGCGGCATTCCGGTATCTGTCCGCAAGACTCCCCGAATACGACATTAGCCCGCCCGCGTCGGCGAACGCCCGGTTGCCCGAGACAGACGGGAGGCGATATTTCTGCACCAAAGCGATGATCGGTGCACGTGGGAGCGTCGGCTGTACGATCACGGCATCGATCCGCTTTGCTGCCATTCCTGCAAAAACGGCGTCGAATTCTTCGGTCCCGCGGAGCATGACGACCTCTATTTCAATGCCGATGGTCCGCGCCGCAAGATCGATTTGCTCCAGGAAAGGCCTGGTGAAGGCGTTGGTCGGGTCCGCCAAGGCGGCCACGCGGCTCGCCGTGGGCATCATCTCCCTGATCAGTTCGAGACTTTTGCCTGCGAGTTCTGCGGTCGCAGCGGATAGTCCCGTAACATTGCCGCCCGGCCTGGCCAGACTGGCGATGAGACCCGTTCCAACCGGATCGCCGGAGGGCGCCATGACGATTGGAATTTCACCGGTTGCGCGCTTGGCTGCCTGAACGGATGGCGTTTCCGACGCCACAATGACGTCGACCTTGAGACGCACGAACTCCGCGGCCAATTCGGGGAGGATATTCAGCTTTCCTTCAGCCGACCGAAACTCGACCTGGATGTTTTTCCCCTGGATATAGCCAAGTTCGCGGAGCCCTTCCCAGAACAGCGTTGAGAATGGCTCCCGATTCCCTACAAGAAGGACGCCTAACCTGGGCAGGTTTGCCTGCTGCGCCCGTGCCGCAACCGGCCACGCCGCCGCGCCGCCGAGAAGCCTGATGAACTCGCGCCTTTGCATGTCGGCCCCCAAGCTCAGGAGACGGCATCTTAATGCCTGGAACCAATATTTTGATAGAGGGCTGAACTCGGAATCGAGAGCATCGCCATCGGCGCAGCCCCGTGTCGCCTTCTGGTCATTTCGGAAATCGGACTTATGACAGGGGCCGTCCGGTCCCCCCTCAAGTGCAGACATTGCGAGTTATGTTGCAGGTCTGAAAGGTGCCAATAGGCGACATTCCGATTCTACTCTATCACCTCGTCGGCGCGCGCAAGCAGCGCCGGTGGCACAGTCAGCCCGAGTGATTTGGCCGTCTTTAAATTGATGGCCAGTTCGTATTTCGTCGGCGCTTGCACCGGCAGATCGGCTGGCCTCGCACCCTTAAGAATACGATCCACGTAGCCAGCAGCGCGGCGGTAAATTTCGAACTGATCGGGCCCATAGCAGACCAGTCCTCCGGCGGTGACGTTGGTTCTATACGGATAGATCGCCGGCAGTCGGTGGCGCTGCGCGAGCGATATGAACAAATCGCGATGAATGTTAGCGGCCGCGATGGCCGTGACGATCAAGCCTTCGTCCGAGCCGCGCGCGAATGCTGCCAGCGCCCGCTCTATCTCTCCGGCATCGCGCACGTCGAAAGGGCTGATCTCGACTCCCATTGTGGGCGCCACGGATCTGATCGCTTCTAATTGGCCAATCGCACCTACCGCATTATTGTCAATGGTGACCGCGACCCGCGTCAGACCCGGCGCAATCTCCTTCAGCAGTTCAAGATATTTTGCCGCCGTCGTAAATTCGAATGGCGTAAACCCAGTTGCGTTGCCGCTAGGGCGGGCCATGCTATCTGTGACGCCGGCTCCCACCGGATCGGCAACCAGCACGAACACAATCGGCAATGTGCGTGTTGCCCGTTGGAGCGAGACCGTGGGCAGGCTGCTAGTGACCATAATTACGTCCGGCGCAAGCGCGACAAGCTCCGCTGCATCTCTACGCGTGCGTTCAGCATCGCCCACAGCCCAGCGATACTCGATCTGGATATTGCCGCCGTCGATCCAACCCAGTTGATGCAGGCCTTCTAAGAATGCGCCAATGCGAGCGCGTGCGACCGGATCGTCACCGGCGAGCGGCATGAGCACACCGATGCGCCGCGTCCGCTGTCGCTGCTGTGCCCCGGCTTCTGCAGGGCGAAAGACAATCGTACCGCCGATTAATCCAATGAAATCGCGCCGTCGCATGCCCGTCCCCCCAGGAAGAAAGCGTTACTGTAACCGTGCACTTGGCCCATGGAAGCGACAGCGCCGGACGATTGGGAATATTCGGCTTCCGAAATGGGTCAATTCCGGACCAGGGTGGACGCAGTCGAGTTGTCCACTTTGCACCGATGAGCCGATATCGTCAATCGGAGCAGTCACGTTCGAAAGGCGTCATTGGCGAGGACGAAGATTTATTCGATCACCTCGTCGGCGCGAGCGAGCAGCGACGGCGGCATGTCGAGACCAAGCGCCTTGGCCGTCTTGAGGTTCACCGCAAGCTCGTAAGTGATTGCAGCTTGTACCGGAAGTTCGGCGGGCTTCTCGCCCTTGAGAATGCGGCTGACATAGCTCGCGGCACGGCGATACGGATTGGCGAGGTCGGGTCCATAGGCAACGAGGCCACCGGCGGCCACGAAATGCCGATATGCGAATACCGAAGGCATCCGATAGCGGGTCGCGAGAGAAATGATCTGTTCACGATGCAAGCCCGCCAATGGTGACGCCGTGACGACAATGCCGTCATTCTCTCGAGGCCCAAAAGCGGTAATGGCTCGTTCGATTTCTTCGGCATCGCGGATCCCTATCGGTCGCAGTTCGAGCCCGAACGACTGCGCTGCCGCCTGGATAACGCCGAACTGGCCCGCCCCGGCGGCGACACCGGCATCACGCAGGACGGCAACGCGCCTGGTGCCCGGCGCAACCTCCTTGAGCAATTCCAGCCACTTTCCGGCAATGGAGTACTCGAACAGCGTGAACCCCGTTACATTCGCGCCGGGGCGCGCCAGGCTGTCCACGAGGCCAGCTCCGACGGGATCGGCGACGAGTGTGAACACAATGGGAGTCGTCGCAGACGCTTGCCGCATCGCAGCCGTGGCAGAGCTGGCGGAGGCAAGGACGACGTCGGGATCCAGCGCCAGCAATTCAGCTGCGAGGGTACGGCTCTTTTCGGCGTTGTTCGCACCCCATCGGATGTCAAGCCGCACATTTCGCCCGTCGCTCCAGCCCAGGCCCACGAGCCCCTGAACGAAAGCTGCCAAACGCGATCGACTGGCGTCATTTTCCGGCAGGTCCATGAGGATGCCGATGCGCCGCATCCGCTCAGCCGGCTGCGCCCGCGCTGCCAGCGGCCACGTCGCCGAGCCAGCCAGGACACCGAGGAATTCCCGCCGTCTCATGTCCGCCCCCAAGGGTCCGAAAACGTCATCGTATCGACTCGACCACCGCTGTGAAAGGGGGTGGCCGCGGCGCGGCTTGGAACAGCAAAGCACCGGCGGGACCAATCGACAATTGCCGGCTGGAAAGCCCGCCCGATCTCAAACCTGCCCGTGGATCATTCCAGTTGAATGCGGACGCCCTTGCCGCCATTGAGCAACCGCCGCAAGTGAAAGCCAGCCAGCGCGTCGTCCGCATGCTGCCCGACAAGGGCAGCGAAGGCCGGCATCGCCGCAGCGTTATCGGCCTCCAGCTTGGCGAAGGCTTCGGAATACTGTTTCGTCGTCGGCGCCTCGAACACCGACGCCGGCAACGGCTCGTAGGCACGAAGCGGTTCGCTGCGCCCGCGCAGCATGAGATCGCCTACCGGCCTGCCTTTGAAATTTCCTGCAGCCTCGGCGACGGTGGCGCTGACGCAAATGCGGGTGCCAAGAAACTTGTTGGCGGCCTCCAGCCGCGCCGCGGTGTTGATGGTATCGCCGTAGGCGGTGTAATCGAAGAACCGGCTGCCACCGAAATTCCCGACCAGCGCCGGCCCGGCGTGAGCGCCAATCCGGGTCACGCCGAAATCCACGCCCCTGGCTTTCCAGCGCCGGCGAAACCCCTGCGCCCATTCATCGAGATCGTGGGCACAGGCGATCGCGCGGTTCGCATAATCCGGCTGGTCGCCGGGCGCGTTAAAGAGAATTTGGATCGCGTCGCCGATGATCTTGGCGACCGTCCCCTCATGCGCGAAGACAACGTCGGTCATGCCGCCGACATATTCGTTGAGCAGTTCGCCCAGCACCTCGGGCGCCGCTGTTTCCACCAGCGAAGTGAAGCCGGCGATGTCGGTGAAGATGACCGCGACGTCCCGCCGATGCACTTCCATGCCGTTGCTGTCGCCGATGGCCGCGAGGCGGCTGGCGATCTGCGGCGAAAAGTACCGCGACAGCGAGGCGTGCGCGCGCTCGGCCTCGGCCTGGCGGCGGCGCGCCTCTCGCATCATCTCGACATGCCTGACGGTCTTGTCGATGGTCAGTTCGAGATCGCCGAAGTCGATCGGTTTGGTCAGAAAATCGAACGCGCCGCGGTTCATCGCGGTCCGGATGTTGCTCATATCGCCATAGGCCGACACGATGATGGTTGATTTTTTGTCGTCCGCCTCCTGCAACCTCGCGAGCAGCGACAGGCCGTCCATTCTCGGCATGTTGATGTCGGACACCACCAAGTCGACATGCGGGTGGTCCGCGATCGACTGCAGCGCCTCGATGCCGTCATGGGCGAACAGAAAGGCCACGGCGCCGTCGCGGATCTGCCTACGGAATTTCTGCAGCACGAGAGCCTCGAGATCGGGCTCGTCGTCGACGACAAGGATCGTTGCGGTCATGCGGCCTGCCCGAGTCTGGTATCGATTTCGTGGCGCAGCAGCGCAAAATCGATCGGTTTGGTCAGTAATCCCACCGCGCCGCGCTCGATCGCCTTGCGCCGTGTTTCAGCGTCGCCATAGGCGGTGATCATGATCACGGGAACGTCGGGCCGCCTTGCGCGCACCTCCGGAAGCATTTCCAGCCCGCTCATGCCGGGCATGTTGATATCCGACAGAATCAGGATCAGCGACGGGTCCCTGACCTCGGCAGCACGCTCCAGCGCCGCCGGCGCCGACGGGGCGAATTCCATGGTGAAGCGCCCGGACTTCAGGTCGCGACGGAATTGCTGCCGGAACAGGACCTCGACGTCGGGTTCGTCATCAACGACAAGGATGTAAACGCTCAATTGGGGCCTCCAGCATCCGCATGTGCGACCGTAGTCCGCGGCAGCGTAATGATGAATTCGGTAAATGCGCCCGGCTCGGTCACCACGTCGATCTTGCCGCCATGTTGTTTCACCACGATGTCGTGGCTCATCGACAGGCCAAGTCCGGTACCCTCGCCCGCCGGCTTGGTGGTGAAGAAGGGGTTGAACATCTTCTCCTTCACCTCCAGCGGGATGCCGGTACCGTTGTCGCGGATCCGGATTTCCACCTTGTTGCCGAGGTTCTTCGTGGTCGCGCTCAGCATCGGCTCGAAGGCCTCGTTGCCGGCTTCCTTTCGCTTGGTGGCGGCGTAAAAGCCGTTGGAGATCAGGTTGAGGAACACTCGGGTAATTTCCTGCGGATACAGGTCGATCATTCCGGCGGCAGAATCGAAATCCCGTTGCAAGGTGATGTTGAAGCCGGACTTCTCGGCGCGTGCACCGTGATAGGCGAGATTCAGGCTCTCCTCGAGGATGGCATTGATATCCATGAGCCGATGCTCGCCAGAGCCTTCTCGTGAATGCAATAGCATGTTCTTGACGATAGAGTCGGCGCGCTTGCCGTGCTGGACCACCTTTTCCAGATTGCCCTTGAGCATATGCGTGAGCTCCTCGACCTCCTCGCGTGTCTTGTCATCGAGCGCTGCAGGTTTGAGAACGTCGTTCAGTTCATCAATGAGTTCTGCCGACAGCGCCGAGAAATTGTTGACGAAATTGAGCGGGTTCTTGATTTCATGCGCGATGCCGGCGGTGAGCTGGCCAAGCGAGGCGAGCTTTTCGGTCTGCACGAGACGATCCTGCGCGGTGCGCAATTCATCGAGGGAGAGCGAGAGATCCCTGGTGCGCTCCTGAACTTCTTCGAACAGCCTGACGTTTTCGATCGCAATCAGCGCCTGGTCGGCAAATGTGGTCGCAAGCTCGATCTGCTTTGCACTAAACGGCCGGACCATGTGGCGGGTCAATACGAATACACCGATCGGCACACCGTCGCGCAGCAGCGGCACACCGAGCATCGTCCGCACATTGGAACTCCTGCGGGTTGCCGATGGCGCGTATTCCGGATCCGCATGGACGTCGGGAACATGGATCGTTTTGCCCTCCAGCAAGGTACGTCCGACCACGCTTCCCCGCTCGGGCACAGTCGCGAATGTCGCGAGGTGATTTTTCTGGTCGGCTCCAAGTCCGTAGCTGGCCGCCAATCGATAGCTGTCATTCACGGGACGAAAGATCGTCCCTTCATCCGCGTCGCACAAGCGGGCCGCCGATTCGACGAGAGTGTCGAGCACGGTCTGGAGATCGAACGCGGAGCGGCTGATGACCTTCAGCACCTCCGCGGTCGCGGTCTGTTGCTGAAGGGATTCACTGAGTTCTGCAGTCCGCTGTTCGACCTTCTGCTCGAGGTCGGCGTAGGATTCCTGCAGCCGCGCGCCCATGTCGTTGAACTGGTTAGCGAGGCCTTCGAGTTCATCGCCGGTCTTGATCGCGATGCGCTGGTTGAAGTCGCCGCCGCCGAAACGCTCGGCGCCGGCGCGCAACGCCTGGATCGGGCCGACCATGCGACCGGCGAGAAACATTCCGGCCAGCACGGCGAACGCCAGGGCGGCCAGCAGCACCAGCGCCAGCCGCTGCAGCGACTGGTAAAGCGAGGCATAGGCTTCCTTGACCGGAAGCTCGACGAACATCCTCCAGCCGAGCGGCGCGATCGGCGCGGAGGCCGTCAGCACCTCCTGGCCCTGGATATTCAGGGAGCCTTGCAGCGCATCCGGCGTGTCGTCGCTGCGCCTGGCCTGCGCAGCCTGGACGTGCGCCAGCTTCGACATATCGGTGTTGCGCAGTACGAGGCTGATGTCGGGATGCGCTATCAGGCGTCCCTGCGCGCCGACCACATAGGCCTGACCGCGCTCGCCGACCTTTATCTGGGACACGATGTCCCAGATCAGCTTGAGATTGACCTCGGCGATGCTGACGCCGGCGTCCTTGCGGGTGCCGGCCAGTGATAGCGTCATGTAGGGCTCGGATTCCCGGCGGAAATACACCGGCCCGTAATAGACCTTGTGGGCGACGGCATCGGTGAATTTCGGATCAGCGGAGAGGTCGAGCCTGCTGTCCATGACGTCTATGGCGAGACGGGACACCCTCAAGCGCTCCTTGCCACTCGAATCGACCTGCGCCAGTTCGGTGATGGCCGGCACCTGCCGCAGCAGCCGCAACGCATCGAACCGGCGCTGCTCGATCGAGCCCGTTGACCACGGCAACTGGGTAGTCCAGCCGAGCTGGCTTTCGATCTCCCTGATGAACTGACTGATCTTTGCCGCCGCGGCCTCGGCCTGCTCCTGCTGAATGCGGATCAGCGACGCCTTATGCTCGCGGTAATAGAAGAAAACCTCAAAAATACCGTTGGACAAGAGCGCGACGCCGACCACCGCGACGAATAGCGCGACATATTTGATGAACAGCCGGCTGCGGGGCTTTGCCCCGAGCGATGCCTCGGCCGGCGCCGGCGATGCGGTCAAAGGCGGGCTTGGAGCGGGATGCACGGAAATGCTCATTACGTCCAAGCTAGCAAGAAGCCCGCAGCTTGTCTCTTGCTGCATTGCGGGATTTCTGTCGATCACCTGACCGGCGCAAACGAGCAACGTCGGCGGCAGGTGAGGCCGAGAGCCTTCGCGGTCTCGGGGTTGAAGAGCATGACGAATTCGGTGGCGAGATCTCCCGGCAAATCAGCCGGACTTTGAACACTTGAGAATCTTGTCAACGAAATTTGCGGATTCCCTCGCTTCAACTCGGCATCACAACGGTCTTGCTGACAGGCAAAAAGGAGGTCGGAGCCAGATCAGGACACGGTCGAGTGCAAGAGAAATGTCTCCTTTGGGTCAAAAGCCGATCTGGCGCGCCGCTCAATGCCCTACAATCTCCGGCACCTTCGTCGCCGGCGGCGTGTTGCGGCTGCGGGTGGTGCGGACGATGCCGTCGATGATGGTCATGCCGATGCCGGGGAGGTCGCCGAGCTGAACGCTGTCGAGGATGGTCTTGCCCGGCGAATGCTGCGCCTTGTCCATGATGACGAAATCGGCGGATCGGCCGATTTCGATCAGGCCGCAATCGAGCGCGCGCATCCGCGCGGTGTTGCCGGTGGCGAAGCAGAACGCCAGTTCGGCGGGCACGTCGCCGAGCGACGACAGCATCGACACCATGCGCAAAATGCCGAGCGGCTGCACGCCGGAGCCGGCCGGTGAATCGGTGCCGAGGATGACGCGGTTGAGATCGCCCATCTCGCGCGCGATCCGCAACGTGTAGAGCGCCGAGCGCTCGTTGCCATTGTGCACCAGCTCGAGGCCGCGCTTGCAGCCCTCGCAGATGCAGCGGATCTCGTCGTCGGGCAAAGCGGTGTGGCCGCCATTGATATGGCCGATCACGTCGGTGTCGGCTTCCAGCACCACGTCGGCGCCGATCAGGCCGGAGCCGGGGATCGAGGGGCCGCCGGTGTGGATGGTGCTCTGGATGCCGTATTTGCGCGCCCAGCCGACCATCTTTTTCGCGGTCGGGCCGTCCTTGACGCCGCCGAGCCCGACTTCGCCCAATAGCTTGACGCCCGCTGCGGCCAGCTCCTTGAAATCCTCCTCGACCATCTCGCATTCGATGACAGGCGCGCCGGCATGCACCTTCACGCCGCCGGGCCGCAGCGTCCAGAACGAGCGCTGCGCGAAAATCGCCATCGCCTTGAGGCCGACCACGTCGCGCGGGCGGCCCGGCATGTGGACCTCGCCGGCGGAAATCATGGTGGTGACGCCGCCATGCAGAAAGCTGTCGATCCAGCCGATCTGGTTTTGCCGCGGGGTCCAGTCGCCGGCGACGGGATGCACATGGCTGTCGATCAGGCCCGGCGCGACGGTGGTGCCCATGGCGTCGACGATGGTGGTGGCGCCCTCGGTGTCGACGTCTTTGGCCTTGCCGATGGCGGTGATCCTGCCGTTCTCGGCGACGATGGTGTCGGCATCCAGGATCGGCTTTTCCAGCGCGCCCGAGAGCAGCAGGCCGATATTGCGGATCACCAGTTTGGTCGGGCCGGCGGCCTGGGGGGCGTCGTGAGCCATGGGTTTTTCCTTTTCGTTCAATGCCTTCGCAGGGCCGCTGGGGCCATCTTGCCCGCGCCTTGACGTCGGGATCAAGCCGGATTATTCATTCGTAGACAAATGAATGTATACAAATGAATTGAGCGGCACAATCGGCCCTCCAGCGCGGGATCGGCAAGATGAGCAACTTCAATCAGGAAAGCGTCCTCAGCGTCCACCACTGGACCGATACGCTGTTCTCCTTCACCACCACCCGCGATCCCTCGTTCCGTTTCCGCAACGGCGAGTTCACCATGATCGGGCTCAAGGTCGGCGAGAAGCCGCTGTTGCGCGCCTACAGCGTCGCCAGCGCCAATTACGAGGACCGGCTCGAATTCTTCTCGATCAAGGTGCCGGACGGGCCGCTGACCTCGCGGCTTCAGCATCTGAAGCAGGGCGACGAGATCATCGTCAGCCGCAAGGCCACCGGCACGCTCGTCATCGACAACCTCGAGGACGGCCGCAATCTCTATCTGATCGGCACCGGCACGGGCCTCGCGCCATTCCTCAGCGTGATCAAGGATCCCGAAACCTACGAGCGGTTCGAGAAGGTGGTGCTGCTGCACGGCTGCCGCCGCGTCGCCGAACTCGCCTATGGCGAGATGATCACCGAACAGCTGCCGAAGGATGAGTTGATCGGCGAACTCGTCCGCAACCAGCTGATCTATTACCCGACCGTGACGCGCGATCCGTTCCGCAACCGCGGCCGCATCACCGACCTGATCACCTCAGGCAAACTGTTCAGCGATATCGGCCTCGCCGCGCTGGAGTCCGCACATGACCGCATCATGATCTGCGGCAGCCCGGCGCTGGTGCACGACACCCGCGAGCTGCTGACGGCCAGGGGTTTTGCGGAAGGCAATCACGGCGAGCCCGGCCAGTTCGTGGTCGAGAAAGCGTTCGCGGAGCGATAGGATCTCGCTGACCTCGCACTGCTTTCGGGGAGAGGTCGGCGTACTATATCTTGTGTCGCGACGAGTGCCGCCAGTCTAGCTATTCTTTGCATGGGGTTGTTTTCGCAATTTTTGTTCGGGCCCATCAGCCGTCATTGCGAGCGCAGCGAAGCAATCCATTCATTCTTTGCTGTCTCACGAAAGCTGGATTGCTTCGTCGCAAGCGCTCCTCGCAATGACGAGCCTCAAGAATCCTTCCTCTTCTCCGACAGCTTGTAAATCTCCAGCGCATCGGCATCGGCGCCGCGCGTGGCCTTCGCCATCCGGAACAGTTGCGCGGCCAGTGCCGTCATCGGCACCGGAGTCGAGGTGTCGTGCGCCACCTCGACCACGGTATCGAGGTCCTTCAGGATGCTGGCGATATGGCCGAGCGGCGGCGAGTGAATGCCCTGCGCCATCCGCGGCACGAACAGTTGCAGCGGAATCGAATCGGCAAAGCCGCCGGCCAGCGCTTCCGGCAATTTGGAAGCGTCGATGCCGGCATTGCTGGCGAGCCGCGTCGCCTCCGCCAGCACGGCCATGCTGCAACCGGAGATGATCTGGTTGCACAGCTTGGTGGTCTGGCCGGCGCCGGTCGGTCCCATATGCGTCAGCCGGCGCGCCATCGCCAGCACATAGGGCCGCACCCGCGCGATATCGGCGGCATCGCCGCCGGCCATCACCGCCAGCGTGCCTTCCTCGGCTCCCCCAGTGCCGCCGGACACCGGCGCGTCGATCCAGCCCATGCCGTTGGCTTGCTTCAGCCGTGCCGCGATCGCGCGCGCCGCATCCGGATGGATCGAGGAGAAGTCGACCACGAGTTTGCCGGCGCCGTCAGCGCTTGCCAGGCCGTCGAGACCGAACACCACGTGCTCCACGGCGGAAGCATCTAGGAGACACATGAAGACGATGCCGGCGGTCGCGGCGACCTCGCGCGGCGTGGCGGCAGGCTTTGCACCGGCCTCGACCAGTCCGGCGGCTTTGCCGGGAGACCGATTCCAGACCGTGACCTCGTGGCCCGCGTTCAGCAGCCGCCGCGTCATCGGAATTCCCATCAGGCCGAGCCCGAGATAGCCGAGCTTTTCCCGTCCGTCCGTGCCGCCCATGCTCGCCATCCCGTTTCTCCCTGCTTCCCCGCGCAACAAGCTTTGCCCGGCCCGCCGCTCTACCATAGATCCCCGCCGTGCAGGCAAAGCGCAGCGCTGGCCGCTTTCCTTGCCGCTTTCGCCGGCTTGCCTGATCATTTGAACCATGAAAGGCTTGGCGCAGTCAGTGGCGGCTGCGTCAGGGAAAATGGAGTGGGGATGATGCGTGTATCTTCGAAATGGATCTTGGCGGCCGGCGCGGTTGCTACCGTATTGGCCGGTGTCAGCGCCGCGCAGGCGCAAACGACCATCCGCGTCGGCTGGACCATCCCGGCCGAAGAGTCAAAATACTACATGATGCGCCGGCCGGCGGAATTTCCCAATCTCGGCAAGACCTACAATGTCGAATGGACGCAATTCCAGGGCACCGCGCCGATGACGCAGGCATTGGCTGCCGGCGCGCTCGACTGCGCCACCCAGGCGCCGCTGTCGCTGTCGAACGGCGTGGTCGGCGGTGGCCTGAAGGCCTACATCGTGGCCCAGCACGTCTATGAAAAGCCCGGCGGCTTCTCGGTCTATTGGGCGGTCAAGGACGATTCCCCGATCAAGATCATCGCCGATCTCAAGGGCAAGACCATTGGTATTTCGGTGATCGGCGGCGGCACCCAGGGTCCGTTCAACATGCTGCTGAAAAAGAACGGGGTCGATCCGGCCAAGGACATCAAGCTGGTCGAGGTCGGCTTCGCGGTGTCCGAGGATGCGCTGCGCCAGGGCCGCGTCGATGCCGTCAACATGAATCAGCCGTTCGCGGCGCGCGCCGAGGCCAAGGGCGGCACCCGAAAACTGTTTGCGCTGTCCGAGGCGATGCCGAACATCGTGCACATTCTGGAGGCATGCCGCGCCGACTTCGTCGACAAGAATCCGGAAGCGGTCAAGGCCTATGTCCGCGACATCACCGCCGGCATGAAGAAGGTGCTGGCCAATCGCGAGGAAACGCTGAAGGTTGTCTCCGAGCAGCTGAAGGCGCCGATCCCGGTCTTGGAAACCTATCTGCTCAAGGACAACGATTTCGGCCGCGATCCCGGCGCCGCCCCCAACTTCCCGGCGATCCAGAAGATGCTCGACATCTATGCCGAGACCGGAATGCTGCCCAAGCTCGACGTCGCCCAGTTCAAGCACCCGACCATCGTCGCGCCACTGCAGTAGGGCAATCTTTATCAACGGGCAGTTCCTTCCCCTCTCCCCTTGTGGGAGAGGGTGGCGCGATGGGAAGCATCGCGACGGGTGAGGGGTCTGCATTCGCGGATAGAGACCCCTCATCCGGCGCGGACTGCGTCCGCGCCACCTTCTCCCACAAGGGGAGAAGGGAAGAGGACATCTTAGAGAGACCACCCCATGAAAAAACCGCGCTCCCGCGTGACGACCGATGGGCTGGATCGTGCGCCGCACCGCGCCTTCATGCGCGCGATGGGGCTCGACGACGCTGATATCGCCAAACCGATGATCGGCGTGGTCAGCATGAAGGGCGAGCAGACGCCCTGCAACATGACCCACGATTTCCAGGTCGATGCCGCCAAGGCCGGGATCGCGGAAGCCGGCGGCACGTCGCGCGAGTTCACCACCATTTCGGTTTCCGACGGCATCAGCATGAACCATGAGGGCATGAAGTTCTCGCTGGTGTCCCGCGAGCTGATCGCCGATTCGATCGAGGCCGTGGTCCATGGCCTCGCCTATGACGCGCTGATCGGATTCGGCGGCTGCGACAAGACGCTGCCCGGCGTGATGATGGGCATGATCCGCTGCAACGTGCCGTCGATCTTCATCTATGGCGGCAGCGCGCTGCCCGGGCGGTTCGCCGGCAAGACGCTGACGGTGCTGGATTCCTACGAGGCGGTCGGCGGCTTCATGACCGGCGAGATCGACAAGGATACGCTGGAAGGCATCGAGCGGAGTTGCCTGCCGACCATCGGCGCCTGCGCAGGCCAGTTCACCGCCAACACCATGGCGATGGTGTCGGAGGCGATGGGGCTGACCATGCCCAATGTCTCGATGGTGCCGGGCGTCTATGCCGAGCGCGCGCAGATCGCGCGCCAGGCCGGGCGGCTGGTCATGCAGATGCTGGCGCGCGGCGGCCCGTTGCCGCGCGAGATCGTGACGCGGAAGGCGCTGGAGAACGGCGCCGCCATCGTCGCCGCCACCGGCGGATCGACCAACGCCGCGCTGCATCTGCCGGCGCTCGCCAACGAGGCCGGCATCGCCTTCACGCTGGACGATGTCGGCGAGGTGTTTTCGCGCACGCCGCTGATCGGCAATCTGCGCCCCGGCGGCAAATACACCGCCAAGGACGTCTATGATATCGGCGGCACCGCCGTGGTGATCCGCGCGCTGGTCGAAAGCGGCCACATCGACGGCTCTTGTCCCACGATATCGGGCCGCACCATCGCGGAAGTCTATGGCGGGGCCAACGCGCCCGATGGCGAGATCATCTTCAACACCGCCACGCCGATCATGCCCGATGGCGGTGTCGCGGTGCTCAAGGGCAATCTCTGCCCCGATGGCGCCGTCATCAAGGTGGCGGGCCTGAAGAACCTGGTGTTCGAAGGCACGGCGCGGGTGTTCGAGGACGAGGAAGGTTGCGTCGACGCCGTCCGCAACCGAAAATACGCCGCGGGCGATGTTTTGGTGATCCGCAACGAAGGCCCGGTCGGTGGTCCCGGCATGCGCGAGATGCTCGGCGTCACCGCGCTGATCTACGGGCAGGGCATGGGCGAGAAGGTTGCCCTCATCACCGACGGCCGCTTTTCCGGCGCGACGCGGGGCATGTGCATCGGCTATGTCTCGCCGGAAGCCTTTATCGGCGGCCCGCTGGCGCTGGTGCGCGAAGGCGACCTCATCCGGATCGACGCCGCCGCGCGCCGCATGGATCTCGTGATCGACGACACCGAATTCGCGGCGCGGCGGCAGGCCTGGAAACAGCGTCCGCCGCGCCATCGCGCGGGAACACTGGCAAAGTATGCCCGTCTGGTCGGCCAGGCCCCCGGCGGCGCGGTCACCCATGACGGTGCCGCGGAGTGGCCGTGGTTCGACTAGACGATGCTGCTGGCTTCTTCACCTCGCCCCGCTTGCGGGCCGCGAGTCCGAATGCGTGGAGAGTCCCCCTCACCCCGACCTTCTCCCCGCAAGCGGGGAGAGGGAGAAGAAGTCCAAGCTCGGCGTCCTGATGCTGGCATCAGGCATGGCGATGCCCTATAGGAGCGTCATCGGGGAACATGTTTCATGACGTTGTTTGCAAGGATTTTCACCACGAAGACGCTGCTGCGCATCGTCTTCGTGCTGGCGGCGACCGTCATGATGAAGGCGCTGAGTGCTCATTTCGATTTCAGCTGGGCCAAGGCGCTCGCGCAGGGCTGAGCCATTCGAGCGGCCCGTCCAAGATGGACGAGGGGCTCTCATTGATCTGACCTAGATGATCGGCGCCCGCATGAAGCGCACCATCATCCAGGGCGCAATGAACCAGGAGAGCGGGGCCGAGATGACGAAGCTGGCCGTTACAAGCGCCGGCATCCAGAAAAAGGCATGGGACATCACCGCGGGCAGGCTCACAATCAGGATCGTGCCCACACCAAAGATGACCGCATTCACCATGCAATAGATCAGCGCGGCGACCCGCAGCCCGCTCATCTTTCTCCATGATGCGTCGCTTCCTTGGCTGTCTCGGCGGCCAGCAGCCGCATCAGCACCTGGTATCGCGCCTGATCATCCGCCACGCCGGGTTCGGCCAGCAGGCGTCGATAGTGCGCGAGATTTTCGCGGTGGACGAAGTGTTCCATGGCAGACCTCGAAAGTCATTGAGGCGGGAGCGCGACCGAACTCTCAGTCACCGAAAGGTGCCACATGAAGGGCGGTGATAAGAACGAACATGCGGGCTGGCGACCGAGAGCCCTGATCAATATTGCTCATGTCGCTTGAAATAAAGCTGTAACGGACATCATTATTATTGGAACCATTGACGCAGTGGCGGATCGTCGCGCGTAACGCAGCCATGCGCGGGGCATTGCAGCCTGCAGGACATCGGGGAATAACAGCCGTCGCAACTTTCGGCACCGATGCAGAGCTTGTGATGCCGCGGTTTCGAGTAACAGGTGCGCAATTCCGGATTCGCAATTCCGGGATCTCGCACCACGCCGCTTGATGCGAGCCCTCCTGACGCGCTCAAAGCGCACCCCGGCCAACGTTCCGGTGCCCGGGGAATGTGAGTCGCCCCATCACCCCCGAATGCTTCCGATCCGGCCAGCCCGTGCCCCCAAAACAGCATCGCCAAGCCCCGCCGCTTTCCGCTATGGTCGCCCGGTAACTCACGGAATGAAGCCGGGAAGCAAAGCGGGAATGAAGGGTGTGTCATCGCGGCCGGATCTGCGGACTGAACCAGCGCCGGCGCGCGGGCCGGCTTCCGCCATGATCGAGATCGACCATGTCTCGCAGATTTTTCGCACCTCCGGCCGTCAGGCCCATCTGGCGTTGTCGGATATTTCGCTGACAATCGAGGATGGCGCCTTCGTCTCGATTCTCGGCCCTTCCGGCTGCGGCAAATCGACATTGCTGTACATCGTCGGCGGGTTCGTCAGCCCGACCGAGGGCGTGGCGAGGGTGAAGGGCAGGGCGATCACCGGGCCCGGCCCCGATCGCGGCCCGGTATTCCAGGAATTCGCGCTGTTTCCCTGGAAGACCGTGCTCGGCAATGTGATGTATGGCCCGCGCCAGCAGGGCGTGAAGGCTGCGGAAGCCGACGCTCAAAGCCGGCGGCTGATCGAGATGGTCGGCCTCAAGGGCTTTGAGAATTTCTACCCCAAGGAACTGTCGGGCGGCATGAAGCAGCGGGTCGCGCTGGCGCGCACGCTGGCCTACCACCCCGCGGTCTTGCTGATGGACGAACCGTTCGGCGCGCTGGATGCGCATACCCGCACCCGGCTGCAGAACGACCTGCTCAATATCTGGGAACGCGACCGCAAGACGGTGCTGTTCGTCACCCATTCCGTCGACGAGGCGGTTTTCCTGTCCGACAAGGTCGTGGTGATGACGCGCGCGCCCGGCCGCATCAAGCAGATCGTCGACATCGAGCTGCCGCGGCCGCGCCGCCGCGCCGAGCTGTTGCTCGATCCGCGCTACCAGAAATACGTGGTCGAGATCGAACGCATGATCGACGACACCAGCGAAGACGGGTTGCGGCCATGATGGCGCGCGTGCTCTCGCGTCTGGCGCCGCTGCTCGCCTGTCTCGGCCTGCTCGCGATCTGGCAGGCCGGGTCGCTGATGCTGAATACCGAAAGTTTTCCGACCGCGATCGAAGCGGTTCGCGCGGTGCCGTCGATCCTCGGCGACAGGGAATCAGTGATCAACATTCTGGATTCACTGCGCCGCATGGCGATCGCCTTCGCAGCGGCGCTGTTGTTCGCCATTCCGCTGGGGTTGATGATGGGCCGCTCGCGGCTGGTGGCCTCGTTCTTCAATCCGCTGCTGATGATCACCTATCCGGTGCCGAAGGCGGCGCTGATGCCGATCATCATGCTGTGGCTCGGCGTCGGCGATCTCGCAAAAATGCTGGTGATCTTTCTCGGCGTCAGTCTGCCCGTGATCTATCACAGCTTTCAGGGCGCCAAAGCGGTCGAGGAAAAGATGCTGTGGTCGGGCGCCGCCATGGGCCTCTCGGCGCCGCAGCGCATGATCCGAATCGTGCTGCCGGCGGCCTTGCCGGAAATCCTCACGGGCTGCCGCACCGGCCTCGTGCTGGCGCTGATCACCATGGTCACTTCGGAGATGATCGCGCGGCAATCGGGCGCCGGCAACATCCTGTTCAACGCGCTCGACATGGGACAGTACGACACCGTCTACGCCATGATCATCATCATCGGCGCGATGGGGATCGGCCTCGATGCCGCGTTCGAAAAACTGCGCAGCCGGCTGGTGCGGTGGTCGGAGCCCGGCTTCGACATTCCCCTGAGTTTCGCATGAACGCCCGCGCGCTCACATCGGAGGTTCTGCTCGGGATCATACCGATCGCGCTCGCGGTCGCGCTGTGGCAGGCGATCTCGTCGTTCGGCTATGCGCCGGTGACGCTGCTGCCGCCGCCCGGGCTGGTGTTTTCTCGTCTGGCCCAGCAACTCGGCACCAGCAATTTTCAGCATGAGATCGCCTCGACGCTGTTCCGGCTGTTCGCGGGATTTTCCATTGCGGTCATTCTCGGCGTCGGCATCGGGCTTGCTGCGGCGACAAACCCTGTTGTCAACGCCGTGGTGCGCCCGATCGTGCGAGTGCTGGCGCCGCTGCCCAAGGTCGCGCTGTATCCGGCACTGTTGTTGCTGCTCGGCTTCGGCCACGAATCCAAGATCACGCTGGTCGCTGCCGACGCGCTGTTTCCGATCCTGCTGTCGACCTATTACGGCGCCTCGATGGTGGAACAGAAGCTGATCTGGTCGGCGATGGCGGCGGGCACGCCGCGCCGCCAGATCCTGTTCAAGGTGGTACTCCCGGCGGCGGTGCCGTCGATCCTGACGGGCTGCCGCATCGGCCTTGTGATTTCCTGCATTGTGGTGTTTCTCGCCGAAATGATCTCGTCGACCGACGGCCTCGGCCACATGCTGGTGACGGCGGCGCGAACCTTTCAGGCGGTCGACATGTTCGTGCCCCTGATCACGATCTCGCTGCTCGGCCTGATCCTCAACGGCCTGCTGCAGGGGCTGAGGTCTTATCTGCTGCGCGGCTTTCCGGAAGTCTGATGCAATTCTTGAAGTGGAGACGACGATGTTGGCCGACCGGATAGAAGCAAAATGGATCGATGCGTTCTGCGAGATTTTCGAGCGCTGCGCGGTCAAGCCGGGCGACACCGCGGCGATCCTGTCGGAGACGCAGTCGCGCGCGCTCAACGTTCATCTCGCCGAACTTGCGCTGCTGCGGATGGGAGCGAAACCGTTTCACATCGTGGTGCCGACGCCGCGCAACCGCGAGGTGGTTCCGGTCCGCTCCACCGGCGCCAGCATCGCGATCCAGAAGCTCGGGCCGGTGGTCGGCGCGCTGCAGCAGGCCGGCTTTGTCGTCGACTGCACCATCGAGGGGCTGATGCACGCGGCGGAAACGCCGGAGATTTTGAAAGGCGGCGCGCGGATCCTTAACATCTCGAACGAGCATCCTGAAGCGCTCGAGCGCATGGTGCCCGACACCGCGCTGGAAAAGCGTGTCCGCGCGGCGGTCAAAATGCTGCGCGGAACGAAAAAGATGCGCGTGACCTCGAAGGCGGGCACCGAGCTCGACGTCGACATGGTGGGCGCCCAGACCGCCGGGGTCTGGGGCTGGACCGACCGGCCGGGCACGCTGGCGCATTGGCCGGGCGGCATCGTCGTCAGCTTCCCCAAAAGCAAGACCGTCAACGGCACCATCGTGATGGCCCCCGGCGACATCAACCTCACCTTCAAGCGCTATCTGGCGACGCCGATCAAAATGACGCTGAAGGACGATTACGTCACCGACCTCGAAGGCGACGGCGCGGATGCGGCGATGATGCGGTCCTATCTGGCGGCCTGGGGCGACCGCGAGGCCTATGCGGTGTCGCATGTCGGCTGGGGCATGAACCCCGGCGCGCGCTACGAGGCGCTGACCATGTACGACAAGAACGACACCAACGGCACCGAGCTGCGCGCCGTGTCCGGAAACTTCCTGTTCTCCACCGGCGCCAACGAATTCGCCGGCCGCTACACTTCAGGACATTTCGACCTGCCGATGATGGGCACCACGATCGAACTCGACGGCGTCGCGGTGGTGAAGGAAGGCGTGCTGCAGGACGTGTTCGGGTAGGGCGGTTCTTACCCTCCCCTGGAGGGGAATTATATACTTGACAAAAAAGACTAAAATCCTAGAGTCGGGTAGACAGGGCGGCGCATACCCTACCCACCGTCAGTTTATGACTTGGGCGAACGAATTTTGGGTAGCTTCAGGGATTTTGGGAAAAGGAGCCGAAGGTTTGCGGCTCTTGTCGTCGCCTGCTGAATTGAGCCGGCGAGTTGAGTCAGGGTCGTTGGCGTCCAAGCGACGGGGCGCGAAGAAATCCTCGCTTCGCCTGAGAAAGTCACCAGCGTGAACTTGCCGTTTTTGGTGCCGTAGAACCCGTGGGCAAGATTGTTGCGATCGTCTGACAGGTCTTCGACTTCTTTCAGAATTTCGTTTAAGGTCTTGTAGTTACCCGGTATCAGACAATCCTTTCCGACGCGGCGCAGTAGGCTCGTTTTTGCGCGCAACCCTATGGGGCGGACTAGGGCGCGTTCCTGTACTCTAGTGAGGCCAAATATTTTGGCCGTGCTGATTGTCAATGCGTGTTCACAGATGGCGAATGAGACAATTACGCGTCCTACTGCTTCGCAAAGCTCTTTGACGTACTCTGGGGATGGTTGATGGCGTCGTCGCATGGTGGTTCCAAAAAGAATGAGTTGGAGGGGACCAGGGCGTTAATGGGCGCTCTCGTGCGTATGAAGCCAAAGCCGCACGAGGAAATGAAAGTTGGCAAGAAAGCGAAGAAGCCTGTGGCGCGTAAGGCAAAGAAGAAATGAAGGGGCACCTATCGTGGTGCGCGTTACATAACGGACCCGCCATGATGCCCCGCCGGTGCAACTGCGGGATTATCGCTCGCAGTAAATCCGGTCCATTGCTGGGTCGTTTCGATTATATTCTATCTGCACGGGGCCGACTTTGGTTGAGCTTATGGAAAGCAAGGATGCTTTATCTAGCCGAAAAAGCTTCCAATCTGCCGGAAGCGGCCACGTTTGCCACGCACGCAAAAGTTCGTTCCCTTCCTTCGATATGCCGTAGGCATATGGCTCAATGGTTCGCTGCTTGTGGTCGTAATAAATACTTAGGGCGACTCCTTTGGAAATCGCCTCACAAATGATCGGATAGCGCTGCATTTTCTCCCCCTGACTTATACGCCAGAGACTATCAGGGGTTGCGCTTTCGCCAAGCCCTAAAGCGCTTAGCTGCTTGCTTGGGGTGACTGATCTTAGTTAGTCGGCCGATACGTCAGGCGCTTGCCCTCAATACCCTTGAGAGCATTTGCCGTCCGTTCCCCATCGGTTACGCCAAGGGCAGAGCGGTTATTGTAGCGGAAATCGAACTCCGCCAGATAGCGCTTCAAATGGGCTTCGCTGACGTGGTGGTAGGTGCCAACGATGCCGCGCTTGAGGACTGAGAAATAGCCTTCCACTGTGTTGCTGTGAGCATCGCCGCGAACGTATTCGCCAATGCCGTGGTCAACCATGGCGTGGCGGTCGAACTCTTTGCCGACGCCCATGTAGCCGCCGGCGGTATCGGTCATGAGCGTTGATTTGCGGCTGACGTGAGCGGTGAGAATGGGGCGCAACGTCTTGCCGCTGATGTTGGCAATGTGATGCGAGCGGGCCTTGCCTTCGCGCTCGACAAGCGTGTGGACGATCTGCTTGCCCTTGCCGCCGATGTTCTTTGAGTCGCGCTTGTTGCGATGCTTGTTGCTCTCTTTGCCGCCGACGTAAGTGGTATCGGCTTCGACAATCTTGCCGGAGCCGCCCAAGGGGCCAGTGGGCTTCAAATCGGCCATGGCTTCGCGAAGCCTGTGCATCATGAACCAAGCGGTTTTGTAGGTAACGCCAATCGTGCGGTGGACCTGATGGGCGCTAATGCCTTTCTTACTCGAATTGAGAAGATGGGCGGCAAGCCACCACTTGGTCAAAGGCACTTTGGACCGCTCGAATACGGTGCCAACGGTCACGGTGAACTGGCCTTTGCACTCGTTGCAATAATACAGGCCGGGACGGTGAGACTGCTTCGTGCCTTCGATCTTGGCGATTTTGTCCTGATGGGAGTTACCGCAATGAGGGCAATAGGGACCATCGGGCCAGCGCAGAGCCTCAAGGGCTTCGCGGGCCTTGTCCTCGTCGGTAAACATGGGCGCGTTGAATGCGGTCATCGATTTGCTCCAATGACCACGTTTTATGGGCCTAGCTTACTTTTGTCAAGTATATAATTCCCCCCTGGAGGGGGAGGGTCGACGCGCGTGCAACGCGCGGCGGGGTGGGGTGACGGTCCATCAACGCGTACACTGCGCGAAACGCGAGACTTTCACCCCACCCCGATCGCTACGCGATCGACCCTCACCCTCCTGGGTAGGGTGAAAACGACCCGACGGGCAAATCACTTCTGTTTATCAGAAATAAAAGTCAAGCCCTTCGCGCAAAAATATTTCGCTTAACACGTCGGGCAAATCACTCGTAGTGATTCGCCCGTCTTACCCGACAAGGGGCGTTGCGCACGTCACGAACGCGCGGTGGGATGCGATGGACGCGACAGCGTCGGGCGCGCAAGGGATTGCAGGGCGGAATGAACTCCGTGAGCGATTATCCGGCGCGCAGACGAACGGCGCTGCAAACTGTCTTCGACGAAACTCGCCGGATAGGGACGAGGTCCGGCGAGAGCTTTGGCGGGACAGGCGCGGACGGCGAAGTCGTGTGGGCCTGACGCCCCGACGCTGGCGTCAAGTCCTGTGGAGATGCCTCCGGCCCAACCGGGTTCAGATGCATCGTCAATCCGC
>NZ_JAUSLT010000039.1 GCF_030646015.1 Bradyrhizobium sp. | reverse complement strand
GCGCCGATCGCCTGCTCGCGGACGCGATCGACGAAGCTTCTGACAACGTCGAGCGAGACGTCGGCCTCGAGCAGCGCGCGGCGCACCTCGCGCATCGCGGCATCGACATCCTTTTCGGACAGCGCACCGCGCCCCGTCAGTGTATCGAGGATGCCACCAAGCTTTTCCGACAGATTGTCGAACAATTCCGCAGTCCTTCTTCACCTCTCCCCGCCTGCGGGGAGAGGTCGGATCACATCGCAGATGTGATCCGGGTGAGGGGGTGCCGGAGCAGAAGCAAGCAAGAGCCCCTCACCCCGGCCCTCTCCCCGCAAGAGCGGGGCGAGGGAGAAGATAGTCCAAACAATTTTGCGCCCGAGGGCGCATCGCGCTGTCGGGCGTTGACCTCCGGCCTCCAGGGCCGGGCGGCGGGTCGAAAAGAACGTCTCTTCGAGAAGTGGCGGGATTTACAGCGCCGGACGGCGATAAGTCAAGGTTTTGGCTGCATTGCGTCCCGCCCGAAGGCCCCGTTCAGGCCGCCGCGGCGTCGTATTGCTGCTGCGACTGCGTCACCTGTTCCATGTGGGTTTCCGCCCAGATCCGTAAGTTGTCGACGGTGGCCGACAGGGTCTGGCCCAGCGGCGTGATCGAATATTCTACCGTGACCGGCACGGTGGCGATCGCCCGGCGGCTGACAAGTCCGTCGCGCTCGAGGCTTTTCAGGGTTTGGGAGAGCATTTTTTGCGAAATGCCCTCGATCTGGCGCCGCAACTGGTTGAAGCGCACCGGGCCGTCGCCGAGCAGGCCGAGCACCAGGACCGCCCATTTGTCGGCAATGCGGTCCAGCACCATCCGGGTGGGGCAGGTATCGGCGTAGGCGTTGCCGTTTCGGGGTACGGACGTCATGGCGGTCTCCTGGAGGTAACCAGCTTACAAGAAGGTGCCTTCTTCACAGCTGCTGTCCATTTCAATAGCTAGTCTCCATTAGTTACCACATGGAGGCTACAAATGAAAATCGCTTTGATCGGCGCCACCGGGAATGCCGGATCCCGCATTCTCGCCGAACTGTCCCGCCGCGGCCACGCCGTCACCGCCATCGCCCGCAACCCTGCAAGAATTCCGGAGCTGAAGGGCGTGACGCCGCTGCAGGCCGATGCCAACGATGTCGCCGGCCTCGCTGCCGCGCTGCGGGGGCACGACGTCGTCATCAGCTCGGTGCATTTCACCGAGAGCGATCCGAACAAGTTGATCGAGGCGGTGCAGGCGGCCGGCGTCGGCCGCTATCTGGTGGTCGGCGGCGCCGGCAGCCTCGAGGTGGCGCCCGGCGTGAAGCTGATCGATACGCCGCAATTTCCCGCGATCTACAAGACCGAGGCCGCGGCGGGCGGCGCGTTCCTCGACCTGCTGCGCCAGCAAACTAGGCTGGACTGGACGTTTCTGTCGCCCTCGGCAATGTTCGTGGCGGGCGAGCGCACCGGAAAATTCCGGCTCGGCGGCGATCAACTGCTGACCACCGAAAAGGGCAGCAGCATTTCGTTCGAGGATTATGCAATTGCCATGGCCGACGAGATCGAAAAGCCGGCCCATTCGCGCCAACGCTTCACGGTGGGGTATTGAGAGCGGCGCGTTTCCTCGCCGGGTGAAATCGACGCACGCGTTGTAAATTTCCCCGACTCTGCTCAAATAATGATTCGGCTGCGGGCTTGTCCGCAGCCGTTGTCATGTCCGATTGGTGTTTCCGCCACGTGTCCCTCACCCGCCGCCGGCTTCTCACCGTCGTCGCCAGCCTGGCAGCCGGAGCCGGACTGTCAGCCTCTTGGGCCTCTCGCATGAAGATCTATGACGGTCCCGTTTCCGACCATTTCGACGGCACGCAATTTTTCGATCCCGACGGGGTGCCGCCGAAATCGCTGGGCGAAGTGCTGCGCTGGCAGTTTGGCGGAGACCGGCAGCGCGCGATATGGCCGGAATGGGCGCCGAGCCCGCATGCCGACACCCCGCCGCCACGCGTCGATGGCGACAAGGTCCGGTTGTCGTTTGTCGGCCACGCCAGCTGGCTGATCCAGACGTCAGGGCTGAACATCCTGATCGACCCGGTGTGGTCCGTGCGGGTTTCGCCGGTGAGTTTTGCAGGTCCGAAGCGGCGCAACGATCCCGGCATCGCGTTCGACGCGCTGCCGCCGATCGATGTCGTGCTGGTATCGCACGGCCATTACGATCATCTCGACCTCGCGACGCTGTCGAAACTATCAGCGAAATTTGCCCCGCGCGTGGTCACGCCGCTCGGCAACGATCTCACCATGCGCAGCGCCGACGCCGCGATCAAGGCCGAGGCGTTCGACTGGCACGACCGCATCGAACTCGGCGGCGGCCTCGCGGTGACGCTGGTGCCGACGCGGCACTGGACGGCGCGCGGCCTGTTCGATCGCAACAAGGCGCTGTGGGCCAGCTTCGTATTGGAGACGCCGGCGGGCAAGATCTATGTCGTCTGCGATTCCGGCTATGGCGAGGGCGCGCATTTCCGAAAGGTCGCCGAAAAGCATGGCCCGTTGCGGCTGGCGATCCTCCCGATCGGCGCCTATGAGCCGCGTTGGTTCATGAAGGACCAGCACATGAACCCGGCCGACGCCGTCAACGCGCTGGCCGATTGCGGCGCCGAGCAGGCGCTGGCGCATCATCACGGCACGTTTCAGCTCACCGACGAGGCGATCGACGCGCCGGTCAGAGATCTGCATGCGGCGCTCGACGAAGCGGAGCTTCCGCGCGAGAAGTTTGTGGCGCTCAAGCCGGGGCAGGTGTTCGAGGTGTAGAAAGCTCGTCGTCCCGGCCAAGCGAGCAACGCGAGCGCTGAGCCGGGACCTATAGCCACCGATCTGAATTATCGGAAAAGCTGGAGCAACAGCTCGGCGCAACAACGAAAGCCGGTGTTTATGGGTCCCCGCGTTCGCGGGGACGACGAGCTATTCCTTCGGCTTGATGGCCCAGGACACGCTGACCGTCACCGAAAGCGTCTCTTCGCCCTGCGCCACCGGAGCTGATGCCACCATGCCGGCGGACATCTTGCGGTAGGGCATTGGAGGCGCGCTGCCCTCTTCCGAAATGCTGAGCGGCGCGCCGAGCGTCACACCGGCGGCCTTGGCATAGATCTCGGCCTTGCGGCGGGCATCGGCGACGGCCTTGTCGCGCGCCTCGTCGAGCAGCTTCGAGGCCTGCGACACCATGAAGTTGATGCCGCCGATCTCGTTGGCGCCGGCGCCCACCAGCGTATCGATCACATTGGCGACCTTGCTGACGTCGCGCACCCGGATGGTCACGCGATTGCTGGCGCGGTAGCCGACGACGGGAGAGGGGCCCGGGCGGTTCGGCGCATATTGCGGCTGCAGCGACAGCCGCGAGGTCTGCACATCCTTCTGGTCGATGCCGGCGGCCTTCAGCGCCTGCAGCACCTTGCCCATTGCCGTGTTGTTGGCGTCGGACGCCTCGCGCGCGGTTTTCGCCTCCGAGGTGACGCCACCGTCGACCAGCGCCAGATCGGGCGGTACCGAGACGTTCGCCTCCCCGGTGACGGAAATCGCCGGGGGCGGAACGGTCTGCGCCGGCGCGGGCGCGGCGAACAGGGTGACCGCGGCGATGGCGCCGGCGAAAACAGGACGCTGCTTCACAAGATTCACTTGGGGCGTCACTTCAGCGGCACGTAGACGTTGATGATCAACTTGTCTTCCGCGGTCTTCAGGGGATCGGTGATGTATTCCTCGATGAAGGTGTCCTTGGCCTCCAGCTTCTTCTCGTCGAGGTGATTGGTGATCGCCTCGTAGGTGTTGTCCATATTGTCGTAGGAGCCGCGATGGACGAATTTCAGCGCCTTGCCGTCGGGCGATTTGCCGATGCTCATGTCCTTGGTCAGGTTTTTCGGATCCTGCTCGATCGGGATTTCGGCGAGGAAGGTGAAGCCGCTGTCGTCGGTCGAGGTATAGACGATGATCGAATTGCCTGAGGGCTTGATGCCCTGCTTGTCGAGCAGCGTGGTCAGCGCCTTGAACGAATCGATCAGGGTGTCGAAGGCCGAATCCCAGTTGGCGGTGCCCTTGATGATGACGACCTTCTTGGCTTCCAGCGTGATCTGTTCGCCGAACGGATCCGCGGTCTGAACCGGCGCCGGGGCCGGCGGGACGGCCGGGGTTTGCGCGGTCGCCGGCGGCGTTGCGGGTGGGGCCGCGGGGCTTGCCACCGGCGCAGGGGTTTCCGACGGCGCCGGGGCGGGTGTTGCTGACGGAGCGGGCACCGGTGTCGCCGGACTGCTCGCCGCGGGAGGCCCCGGCGCAGCCGACGGGCTTGCCGCGGGTGCCGGCGATTGCGCCAGCGCGGCGCACCCCCAGGCCAATGCCGCGACCGGGATCAGCGCGATGCGAAAACAGTTCCTGAAATTCATTCGGTGTCCCCATAGCCGTGCAGACTGGCGTTCGCGGGCCTCGCCCTGGATCAGGCCGGCAAAACGCAACGCAGCAATGTTAGCACGCGAGGCCCGATTTCGTCCCATGACAGATATGTCATGCGCGCCCCCGCCGGGCGCAGGGTGCCGACACAGATTTGCCGCACTGGCCAATCCGCCCGTCTTCGCCATATAAGACAGGCATAATTGACGGAAATACGATGAGCGCGCTCGCCAACCACGCATTCGCCAAGATGAACGGCATCGGCAACGAGATTGTCGTGGTCGACCTGCGCGACGCGCCTGCCGCCGTCACGCCGGAGGACGCGCGCGCGGTCGCCTCGCCGGCCGGCGTGCACTACGACCAGCTGATGGTGCTGCAGCCGCCGCGTCTGGTGGGCACCGAGGCCTTCATCCGGATCTACAACAATGACGGCTCCGAATCCGGTGCCTGCGGCAACGGCATGCGCTGCGTGGTGCGCCGGCTGTTCGAAAAGACCGGCCAGACCGCCGTCACCTTCGAGACCCGGGCCGGCCTGCTGAATTGCTGGCAGGGGCCGGCGCCCGATCTCTACACCGTCGACATGGGCGTCCCAAAATTCGGCTGGAAGGACATCCCGCTGGCGGAAGAATTTCGCGACACCCGCTACATCGAATTGCAGGTCGGGCCGATCGATGCGCCGATCCTGCATTCGCCATCGGTGGTCTCGATGGGTAATCCGCACGCGATCTTCTGGGTCGACGACGTCAATGGCTATGATCTCGCCCGCTTCGGACCGCTCCTGGAAAACCACCCGATTTTCCCCGAGCGCGCCAATATCACGCTGGCCCATATCGTCGATCGCGATCACATCACGATCCGCACCTGGGAGCGCGGCGCGGGACTGACGAAAGCCTGCGGCTCGGCGGCCTGCGCCACCGCGGTGGCGGCGGCGCGGCTCAAGCGCACCAACCGCGTCGTGCAGATCGCGCTGCCCGGCGGCGAGCTTGCGATCGAATGGCGCGAGGGCGACGATCACGTGCTGATGACGGGCACGGCGACGTTTGAGTATGAGAGCCAGTTCGATCCCGCTTTGTTTGCCCACGTCGCCTGACCATGGGCGTCGACATCGTCACCTTCGGCTGCCGTCTCAACGCGTTCGAATCCGAGGTGATTCTGCGCGAGGCCGAGCGGGCCGGGCTCACCGACACCATCGTCATCAACAGCTGCGCGGTGACCAACGAGGCCGTTGCCCAGGCGCGGCAATCGATCCGGCGACTGAAGCGCGAACGTCCCTCGGCGCGCATTGTCGTGACCGGCTGCGCGGCACAGACGCAAGCCGCGATGTTCGCCGACATGGCCGAGGTCGATCGCGTCGTCGGCAATGACGACAAGATGCAGGGGCAAGCCTGGCGCAATGCGCGCGCCGCGTTCGACGCGGCGCCGGCATTCGGCATCGGGGCCAGTGAAAAGATCGCGGTCGCCGATATCATGGCGGTCAGGGAGATGGCGCCGCATCTGCTGGAAGGCTTTGCCAAGGGCCTGCCGCGGGTGTTCGTGCAGGTGCAGAACGGCTGCGATCACCGCTGCACCTTCTGCATCATCCCCTATGGCCGCGGCAATTCGCGCTCGGTGCCGATGGGGGCGGTGGTCGATCAGGTCCGCGCGCTGACCGAACGCGGCCACGCCGAGATCGTGCTGACCGGGGTCGACCTCACCAGCTATGGCGCTGATCTGCCGGGGGCTCCCAAGCTCGGAGCGCTGACAAAACAGATCCTGCGCCATGTGCCAGAGCTGAAGCGCCTGCGGATTTCATCGATCGATCAGGTCGAGGTCGATCGCGACCTGCTCGACGTGATCGCGGATGACGCGCGGCTGATGCCGCATCTGCATCTGTCGCTGCAATCCGGCGACGACATGATCCTGAAGCGGATGAAGCGGCGGCATTCCCGCGCCGATGCGATCGATTTCTGCGCACAGGTGCGGCGGCTGCGGCCGGACATCGCGCTCGGCGCCGATATCATCGCGGGATTTCCGACCGAGTCCGAGGAGATGTTCGGGCGTTCGCAGGATCTGGTCGAAGAGTGCGGCCTGACCTTTCTGCACGTGTTCCCCTATTCGCCGCGGCCGGGCACGCCGGCGGCGCGGATGCCGCAGGTCAACGGCAACGCGATCAAGCAGCGCGCCAAGCGGCTGCGCGCGACCGGCGAGGCCGCGCTGCAGAAGCGGCTGGCGTCGGAAGCGGGCGCAGTGCGCCAGGTGCTGATCGAGAGCCCGACGCAGGGCCGCACCGAACATTTTCTGCCGGTGGCAATTGCGGGCGAAGTGCCGGGCGCGGTGCGGGCGTTGACGATGACGGGGCATGATGGGGCGCGACTCTTCCCTTCTCCCCTTGTGGGAGAAGGTGGCGCGAAGCGCCGGATGAGGGGTTCTCTCAGCGGGCAGTGTGCCGGCTGAACCAACCCCTCACCCGTCGCGATGCTTCGCATCGCGCCACCCTCTCCCACAAGGGGAGAGGGAAGGAAACGAGCGTCACTACTCCCCGTTCCAGCCACACATGCGCAGCCGCTCATGCAGATGCTTCGGCGCCGGCGCCACCACGCGCACCGGCTCCTTGTTCTTCGAAATCGGAATCACGATCTCGCGGGAATGCAGATGCAGGGTCGGCTCGCCAAAACGGGGGCCGCTGCCGTAGATGTTGTCGCCGAAGATCGGCCAGCCCGATGCCGAGGTGTGGACCCGCAATTGATGGGTGCGGCCGGTGACCGGCTCCAGCGCGAGCCAGCTCAGGCCACCACCGCGCCCCAGCACCTTCCAGTTGGTGATCGCCGTCTGGCCCTCGGGGTCGGGTTTCTGCCACCAGCCGCGCTCGGCATTGAGGCGGCCGAGCGGCATGTCGATGGTGCCTTCATTTTCAGCAGGGCCACCCTCGACCACAGCCCAATAGGTCTTCGAAATCTTGCCATGCTTGAACAACAGGCCGAGCGAGGCCGTGGCCTTGCGGTGGCGTCCCAGCACGAGACAGCCCGAGGTGTCGCGGTCGAGCCGGTGGGCCAGCACCGGCGGCCGCGGCAGACCGAAGCGCAAGGCGTCGAACGAGGTTTCCAGATTGGCGCCGCCCTTGGGGCCGCGGTGCACCGGCAGCCCCGCCGGCTTGTCGATCACCAGCATCAGCCCGTCGCGATGGAGCACGCGGGACTGGATTTCCTCCGCGGTCAATTCGGGAACCGGGATCGTTTGGTCGAGACTTTCGCTCATGGCGCGAAACCGCTAACACACCGCCAGCATGAACGACACTCCGGAAAAGACAAAACTGAGCTGGTGGCGGCGGCTGTCCAGCGGGCTGAAGCGCACCTCGAGTTCGCTCGGGACCGCGGTCGCCGATCTCGTCACCAAGCGCAAGCTCGACCGCGCCATGCTCGAGGATATCGAGGATGTGTTGCTGCGCGCCGATCTCGGCACCGAGGTGGCGGCACGGATTGCGGCCGCGGTCGGCCACGGCCGTTACGACAAGACGATCTCGGCGGATGACGTGAAGGCCGTGGTGGCGACCGAAGTCGAGAAGGTTTTGACGGCGGTGGCAAAACCGCTTGTCATCGACGCGGCGCTAAAGCCGTTCGTCATTCTGGTGGTCGGGGTCAACGGGTCCGGCAAGACCACCACCATCGGCAAGCTCGCCGCCAAGCTGGCAGCCGAAGGCCGCAAGGTGATGCTGGCCGCCGGCGACACGTTTCGCGCCGCCGCGATCGAGCAGTTGAAGATCTGGGGCGAGCGCACCAAATCGCCGGTCATCGCGGCCACGCAGGGCTCGGATTCCGCCAGCCTCGCCTTCAACGCGCTGACCGCGGCGCGCGAGCAACAGCGCGACGTGCTGCTGATCGATACCGCCGGCCGGCTGCAGAACAAGGCCGAGCTGATGAACGAGCTCGAAAAGGTGGTTCGCGTCATCAGGAAGGTCGACGCCTCGGCGCCGCATGCGGTGCTATTGGTGCTCGATGCCACGGTGGGACAAAATGCGCTGTCGCAGGTCGAGGCGTTTCATCGTACCGCAGGTGTGACGGGGCTTGTGATGACAAAGCTCGACGGCACCGCGCGGGGCGGCATCCTGGTGGCGCTGGCCGAGAAGCACAAACTGCCGGTGCACTTTATTGGTGTCGGCGAGGGCATCGATGACCTCGCGCCGTTCACCGCACGGGATTTCGCGCAGGCGATCGCCGGGATAGAAGGCTGACATGGACAAAACCACGCCGCATCCGCTGTTCAAGCTCGCGACCGAACTCGGTCCGCTGATGATTTTCTTCGTCGCCAACGCCAAGTTCAACCTGTTCGTCGCCACCGGGGCGTTCATGGTGGCGGTGACCGCGGCGATGATCGCGTCCTATGTGGTGACGCGGCATGTTCCGATGATGGCGATCGTGACCGCCGTCGTCGTCATCGTGTTCGGCACTCTCACGCTGGTGCTGCACGACGAGACCTTCATCAAGATGAAGCCGACGATCGTCTATTCGCTGTTCGCGGCGATCCTCGGCGGCGGGCTGATGTTCGGCCGCTCCTTCATCGCCATCATGTTCGACCAGATGTTCAACCTCACGCCGCAGGGCTGGCGCGTCCTGACGCTGCGCTGGGCGCTATGGTTTCTCGCCATGGCCGTCCTGAACGAGGTGATCTGGCGCACCCAGAGCACCGATTTCTGGGTCGGCTTCAAGGTGTTCGGCATGGTGCCGCTGACGATGCTGTTTGCGATTGCGCAGATGCCGCTGATCAAGCGCTATCATCTGGAGCCGGCCTCGCTGGAAGAAAGCGAAGCCGAAGCGGGCGATGTGACGAAGGGGTGAAGCGGTGTCCCGGACGCGGTGCAGCGTTCTTCACGATGCACCGCAGAGCCGGGACCCACGTCGAGGCGATGTTGTGTGGCATGGACCCCGGATCAGCAGCGCACCGCTTCCGCGCTGCGCTGCGTCCGGGGAACGGAAACCTCAGCTCTTCTGCTTGGCGATGATCTTGTCCTTGATGCCGTCATAGGTCTTCTGCGGCACGATGTCCTTGTTGACCAGGTCGTCCTTGCCCTTGTAGGGGCGGCCCGCGACGATCTTGGCCGAATAGGCCTTGCCGATGCCCGGCAGCTCGGCGAGCTGATCGGCGGTCGCCGTGTTGATGTCGAGCAATTCGACTTTGGGAGCCGGCGCCATTTTCGATTCGGTGGCCGGCGCCTTCGCGGGAGCGGCCGGAGCCATCTTACTGTCGGATTTGGCGGCGGGTTGAGTGGCCTGAGCCAGGACAGGTGTCGCTGTCAGCAGGCCAAGGGTGAGCGCAGTTGCAGCAAGTGAAGCAAGCGTGAAATGACGCATTTGGGTGTCCCTCCAAGGACTGTTTAAGTAACGCCATCAAGCTAGCTTCGAATTCGTGGCGGCGCCATGGCCGCCAAATGAACGGCAGATAAAAGCGGAAATTTATTTGGCCTCGTTATTCCGGGTTCGCTCACTTCGCTCGCGCCCCGGAATGACGTCGAGGGTTAACCCCCCGCTTTCAGCGCCTTCTCGATCTCTGCCTTCAGCACGGTCTCAAAATTCGCCTTCGTCACCGGGCCGACCATCTTGTAGAGAATCGTACCCTCGCGCCCAACGACAAAGGTCTCGGGCACGCCGTAGACGCCCCATTCGATCGAGCCGCGGCCGTTGCCGTCGACGCCGACGAAGCCGAACGGATTGCCGTAGCGGCCGAGGAAGCGCCGGGCGTTGTCGGGCGAGTCCTTGTAGTTGATGCCGACGAGCTGCAGCCGCTTGTCCTTGCCGAGCTCGGTCAGCAGCGGCGCCTCGTCGTGGCAGGGCACGCACCAGGACGCCCAGACATTGACGACGCTGACCTTGCCCTTGAAGGCGGCCGGATCGAGCCCGGGCACCTGGACGCCGTTTTGGATCAGGCCCTCCAGCTGTGGCAGCGCCGTTTGCGGCGCCGGCCGGCCGATCAAGGCGGAGGGGATTTGCGAGGGATCGCCGCCATAGAGCCGCACCAGGAACAGGCCGGCAACCGCCATGAAGCCGAGCAGCGGCAACGCCACCAGCCAGCGCCGGCGGCGCGGCGCGGCGCCCGGGATCGAGGGCTCGCCCATCAGATGTCCGCCACGCCGCGGCCGGAGCGCCTGGTCACGCCGCTGGCCTCGAGTTCGCGCAGGCGCGCCTTCTGGCGGCGATAGTCGATCGCGATCCAGACGATCAGGATCAGCACCACGGCGGTTGCCAGCGCGTAGGACGTCACGACGAAGGAGGCGTGGGGACCTGATAACATCGCGGTCACGCCGAACGCCGGCTGGCTTGCATCATCTGCAAGCTGCGCACCCGGCGGCGCAGGATCTCGTTGCGCATCGCCGCCAGATGCAGCGTGACGAACAACAGCGAGAACGCCACCGCCATCACCAAAAGCGGAATCAAAAAGGTGCGGTCGAGCGAAGGTCCGCCCATCCGCAGCACCGACGCCGGCTGGTGCAGCGTGTTCCACCAGTCCACCGAGAATTTGATGATCGGCAGATTGAGGGCGCCGACCAGCGTCAGGATCGCGGCGGCGCGTGCCGCGCGCGACGGGTCTTCCACCGCGCGCCACAGCGCGATCAGGCCGAGATACATCAGGAACATGATCAGCACCGAGGTCAGCCGCGCATCCCATTCCCAGTAGGTGCCCCACATCGGCCGCCCCCACAGCGCGCCCGTGACCAGCGCCAGAAAGGTGAAGGCCGCGCCGATCGGGGCGGCGGCCTTGGCGGCGACATCGGCCAGCGGATGCCGCCATACCAGCGTGCCGAGGGCGGCAAGGCTCATCACGCCCCAGACGAACATCGCGAGCCAGGCGTTGGGCACGTGGATGAACATGATCTTGACGGTCGCGCCCTGCTGGTAGTCGTCGGGCGCCATCGCCGCCTGGTAGAGGCCAACCAGCAGCAGGATGGCGGTCGCGGCCGCAAGCCACGGCAAAATCCGCGCGGTCAGGCTGAGGAACCGGGTCGGGTTGGCGAGATCGATCAGCGTCATGGCATCCCTGATAGTCGCCGCGGTCGCGGCAGGCAATCCGACTTCGTTTGTTTCATTTTGTCTCAGCTAGAGTTGATCAGTATCAATCCAGCCCGTGCCGCAGGCTCGCCGCCGCTGCGAACGGTCCAATGACAAGACTGACCAGCGATAGCGCGCACAGGATCGAAAACGGCGTTCCGAACTCCAGCGGACCTGATATCGCGGCCTGCGAGGCGGCGACGCCGAAAATCAGCACCGGGATCGACAGCGGCAGCACCAGCACGGCCAGCAGCAGCCCGCCGCGATGCAGCGTCACGGCCAGTGCGGCGCCGATCATGCCGGTGAAGGTCAGCGCCGGCGTGCCCGCCAGCAGGGTCAGCGCCACCGCCGCCGTTGCCGTCGCATCGAGGTTCAACAACAGGCCGAGCACCGGGGTGGCGAGGATCAGCGGCACCCCCGCGGCCAGCCAGTGCGCCAGCGCCTTCGCGGCACAGGTCAGTTCCAGCGGCGTGCGGCTCATCACGATCAGGTCGAGCGAGCCGTCCTCATGGTCGGCCATGAACAGCCGGTCGAGGGTGAGCAGGCTCGCCAGCAGCGCGCCGAGCCAGAGAATCGCAGGCCCCAGCCGCGTCAGCAAGGCGAGGTCGGGCCCGACCGCGAACGGCATCAGCACCACCACGGTGAGGAAGAACAGGACGCCGATCAGTGCGCCGCCGCCGACCCGCAGCGCGATTTTGATGTCCCGTCGAATCAACGCAGCCAGCGCGGTCATGCCGCGCCCCCGATCCGGAACTCGCGTGCGGCAATGCCGAGGGGGGCATGGGTCGCTGCGATAATCAGGCCGCCGCGGGCCAGATGATCGCCCATCAGGGTGGCGAACATCGCCTGCCCCGAGGTGTCGAGCGCGTTGGTGGGCTCGTCCAGCAGCCAGATCGGCCGCCTTGCGGCGAGCAGGCGGGCGATCGAGAGCCGTCGCCGCTGCCCGGCCGACAGAAACGCTGCCGGCAGCGAAGCTGCATGGTCGAGCCCCACGGTGGCCAGGCATTCCGCCAGGTCGAAGGGCTCTCCGCCAAGAAATTCCCGCCAGAAGGCGAGGTTTTCCATGACGCTGAGGGCAGGTTTGAGCGCGTCGCGGTGGCCGAGAAAGTGGGCCTGTTCGGGCAGGGTAAGTTCTCCCTCGCCCCCTTCGAGACCGATCGACCCGCCCTCCGGGGTCAGCAGGCCCGCGATCAACCGCAATAGCGAGGTCTTGCCGGAGCCGTTGCGGCCGGTGACGGCCAGCGCCTCGCCGGCGGACGCCGCGAAATCGAGGCCCGAGAACACCTCCCGGCCACCCCGCACACATCTGACGCCGCTTCCCGAGAGCCGCATTCTGGCCTTTCACAGCCCTTTGGAAACTATGGGTACCGCAGCAGAATTTGTGGGTACCGCCATGCTGCAGCACGCTTGCCGGTGTGGCGGTGCTCCTAGAAAGATTCTATAAGCCGGAACTTGATGCAGCACACAATCGGCGGCTGCAAGCCACCAAGCTTAGGCCTCTCCGACGGTGCCTAAATACCTTTGCCGGGTATAACTGACAATTGGGATTGCCACACATGACCTCGCTCGACAGCTTCAAATGCCAAAAGACCCTCAAGGTTGGTGGCAAGACCTACGTCTATTACAGCCTGCCCGCCGCCGAGAAGAACGGTCTGAAGGGAATTTCCAAGCTTCCTTACTCCATGAAGGTGCTGCTGGAAAACCTGCTGCGCAATGAAGACGACCGCTCGGTCAAGAAGGCGGACATCATCGCGGTCTCGAAGTGGCTGAAGAAGCGCAAGCTCGAGCATGAAATCTCGTTCCGCCCGGCGCGGGTGCTGATGCAGGATTTCACCGGCGTGCCGGCGGTGGTCGATCTCGCGGCGATGCGCAATGCGATGCAGGCGCTCGGCGGCGACGCCGAGAAGATCAATCCGCTGGTGCCGGTCGATCTCGTCATCGACCACAGCGTGATCGTGAACTTCTTCGGCGACAACAAGGCGTTCGGCAAGAACGTTGTCGAGGAATACAAGCAGAACCAGGAACGCTACGAATTCCTGAAATGGGGCCAGAAGGCGTTTTCGAACTTCTCGGTGGTGCCGCCCGGCACCGGCATCTGCCATCAGGTCAATTTGGAATATCTCGCGCAGACGGTCTGGACCCGCAAGGACAAGATGACGGTCGGCAAGAAGAAGGGCACCTTCGAGGTGGCCTATCCCGACACCCTGGTCGGCACCGATTCGCACACCACCATGGTCAACGGCCTCGCCGTGCTCGGCTGGGGCGTCGGCGGTATCGAGGCAGAAGCCGCGATGCTCGGCCAGCCGCAGTCGATGCTGCTGCCGGAAGTGATCGGCTTCAAGCTCAAGGGCGCGCTGAAGGAAGGCGTCACCGCCACCGACCTGGTGCTGACCGTGACGCAGATGCTGCGCAAGCAGGGCGTGGTCGGAAAGTTCGTCGAATTCTTCGGCCCTGGTCTCGATCACCTCTCGGTCGCCGACAAGGCGACCATCGGCAACATGGCGCCGGAATATGGTGCGACCTGCGGCTTCTTCCCGGTCGATGCCGCGACCATCGATTATCTGAAAACCTCGGGCCGCAAGGCTGACCGCGTCGCGCTGGTGACCGCCTACGCCAAGGCGCAGGGCATGTTCCGCACTGCCAAGTCGCCCGATCCGGTGTTTACCGAAACCCTGACGCTCGATCTCGCCGACGTGGTGCCGTCGATGGCCGGCCCGAAGCGCCCGGAGGGCCGCGTCGCGCTGCCCGCGGTCGCCGCAGGCTTCGCCGCGGCGATGACCAGCGAATACAAGAAGGCCGTCGAGGCCTCGAAGCGCTATGCGGTGGAAGGCCGCAATTTCGATCTCGGCCATGGCGACGTGGTGATCGCGGCGATCACCTCCTGCACCAACACGTCCAATCCGAGCGTGCTGATCGGCGCCGGCCTGCTGGCGCGCAACGCCGCCGCGAAGGGCCTCACTTCAAAGCCCTGGGTGAAAACCTCGCTGGCGCCGGGCAGCCAGGTGGTCGCGGAATATCTTTCCAATTCCGGACTGCAGCTCGCGCTCGACAAGGTCGGCTTCAACCTGGTCGGCTTCGGCTGCACCACCTGCATCGGCAATTCCGGCCCGCTGCCGGAAGATATTTCGAAGTCGATCAACGACAACGGCATCATCGCCGCCGCCGTGCTGTCGGGTAACCGCAATTTCGAGGGCCGCGTCAGCCCCGACGTGCAGGCCAACTATCTCGCCTCGCCGCCGCTGGTCGTCGCCTATGCGCTGGCGGGAACGGTTACGAAAGATCTCTCGGTCGAGCCGATCGGCATCGGCAAGGACGGCAAGCCGGTGTACCTGCGGGACATCTGGCCGACCACCAAGGAGATCAACGCCTTCATGAAGAAGTACGTCACCGCGGCGATCTTCAAGAAGCGCTACGCCGACGTGTTCAAGGGCGACACCAACTGGCGCAAGATCAAGACCGTCGAGAGCGAGACCTATCGCTGGAACATGAGCTCGACCTATGTGCAGAACCCGCCCTATTTCGAAGGCATGAAGAAGGAGCCGGAGCCGATCATCGACGTCGTCGACGCGCGGATCCTGGCGATGTTCGGCGACAAGATCACCACCGACCACATCTCGCCGGCCGGCGCGATCAAGCTGACCTCGCCCGCCGGCAAATACCTCAGCGAGCACCAGGTGCGTCCGGCCGACTTCAACCAGTACGGCACGCGGCGCGGCAACCATGAGATCATGATGCGCGGCACGTTTGCAAATATCCGCATCAAGAATTTCATGTTGAAGGGCGCCGATGGGAATATCCCCGAGGGCGGCCTGACAAAACATTGGCCCGACGGCGAGCAGATGTCGATCTACGACGCCGCGATGAAGTACCAGGCGGAGCAAGTGCCGCTGGTGGTTTTCGCCGGTGCCGAATACGGCAACGGCTCATCGCGCGACTGGGCCGCGAAGGGAACGCGGCTGCTCGGCGTCCGCGCCGTGATCTGCCAGAGCTTCGAGCGTATTCACCGCTCCAACCTGGTCGGGATGGGCGTGCTGCCGCTGACCTTCGAGGACGGCACGTCGTGGACCTCGCTCGGATTGAAGGGTGACGAGACCGTGACGATCCGTGGCTTGCAGGGCGATCTGAAGCCGCGGCAGAAACTGGTCGCTGATATCGTCTCTGCCGACGGCACTCTGCGCAGCGTTTCGCTGCTGTGCCGCATCGATACCCTCGACGAACTCGAATATTACCGTAACGGCGGCATCCTGCATTACGTGCTGCGCAAGCTGGCCGCGTAATCGTGATCGATGCCTCACCGCTAAGTGAGTGGCGAGTGACGGGAAGGCGGCCTATGAAGGGCCGCCTTCGCGCGTTTAAGCCGCAAATCTTAACGGCCAGATCCTAATGGCCTTGACGCGAATGCCGGTCGGTCCTTTGGTATGACAGTGTTGATGGCCTATAACTCTATTTCGCGATGGTCGGGGGCGCTTGGCGTCTGCGCCATTGTCGCGATCATCCGTCCCGCCCATGCCGACCCGCGCGCGGTGGTCGAGCTGTTCACGTCGCAGGGATGCTCGTCATGTCCGCCCGCCGACAAGATCATCGGCGAACTGGCCAGGGATCCCAACGTGATCGCGCTGAGCATGCCGATCGACTACTGGGATTATCTCGGCTGGAAGGACACGCTGGCGGATTCGCGCTTCAGCGCGCGGCAGAAGGCCTATTCGGCGGCGCGCGGCGATCGCAACGTCTACACGCCGCAGGTCATCGTCAATGGATCGGTGCAGGTGATCGGCAGCGATCGCGCCAAGATCGACGGCGCGATCGGCGACACCGCGAAGGCCGACGGCGTGATGTCGGTGCCGGTGTCGATCACGCTGTCCGGCAAGCAGGTGACCGTTTCGGTGGCCGCCTCCACCAAAGGCCCCGCCGCTTCTCTTGGCGAAGTCTGGATCTGTTCGGTCACCAGGGAAGTGCCGATCGCGATCGGGAAGGGCGAGAATCGCGGCCAGAAGGTCACCTACCACAATGTGGTGCGCAACCTGCTCAAGGTCGGTGACTGGAACGGCGCTGCCGGCAGCTGGACCGTGCCGCTGGAAAATATCTCCCGCGAAGGCATCGATACCGCAGTGGTGTTTGTCCAGGGCGGCAGCCGCGAAAAGCCCGGCGCGATGCTGGGCGCCGCCTCCGCGTCGCTGCACTGAATTCCAAACGACTGAAATCAAAAAAATTGTCATTCCGGGGCGCGAGCAAAGCGAGCGAGCCCGGAATCCATAACCACGATCGAGAGTATGGATTCCGGGCTCGCGCGGAGCCTGTCATCGGGCCGCGCTTTGCGCGGACCCGTTGGCGCGCCCCGGAATGACAGCGCCCCAAAAGAAAAAGGACCAACTTTCGTTGGCCCAGTATGGGGATAAACTATCCTGCGAACAGGCCCGATCCCGACTGCCCCGGGGGGCTGGGGGCTGAGGAATCCGGAGCTGAAAGGACCGGGCCAACGCAGGATTTATTTATCGCAACCTGAAAGGGCGGTCGCTTGGCGGAAGTAGGGCGGTATTATGATTCCGCTAACGTTCCCGTGACGATGTTTTGCGGGGCCGGAACCGTGGGTCGTGGGTGAATTCGATCGCCGGGGCCTCTTGCAGCCGCGCCCGGTTGGCGCGATCATGTCGGAGTGATGACAGGAGGCGCCCATGAGCTCAATGTCGGAGGAAGCTGATCCAAGCGAAACCCGCGCGGCGGCGCGCAATGCCGCTGCGAGTCCGCTGCCGGGCCTTGTGACGTTCAATCGTATCGAACTCAATCGCATTCTGAATCTGTACGGGCGCATGGTCGCCGACGGCGAATGGCGCGACTACGCCATCGACTTTCTGAAGGACCGCGCGGTGTTCTCGGTGTTCCGCCGCGCCTCGGAAGTTCCGATCTACCGCATCGAGAAAGATCCGCGGCTGGCGCGCAAGCAGGGAATCTACAGCGTGATCTCGGCGAGCGGGCTGATCCTGCGCCGCGGCCATGAACTCGATCGCGTGCTGCTGGTGATCGACCGCAAGCTGGCGGTGGTGTAGGGCGCTTTACCGGGTCCTCTTCCCGAAGAGCGGCGGCTTCGGATTCCGCGTTGCTTGACCGCATCCCCCGATGAGCGGCAGCGCGGCATTCGCCGCGGCCAAGGCATGGCGGACGAAGTTGCCGGCGTCCTCGCTAACCCTGCTAAGCTGTCAGGTAGCGCGCAACTTTCTCCCGCACGCTTGCGAGATGGGTAAAAAGCGCGACATGGCCGGCGCGCTCGATGAGAAGGCCTTCAGCGCCGGCGATAACCCCCAGAACTACTTCTGCGTGGGAAACCGGTACGATATCGTCAGATCGTCCATGGACCACGAGCGTCGGCGCCGAGATGCTCTCAAGGGCGATAGGGCCCAGCGAACCAAACCGGGCAATGTCGTTGATTCTGCCCGGCAGCCGGTCGGCAAGACGATCGAACACGCTGGCCTGCAATGCACGAAGCAATGGGCCGGCGACCGGATCGTCCATGGTGCTCGCTCGCAGCACAGGATCGGGGATCGCCCTCGCCGCCGCGGCCTCCGGATTTCGCCGCGCCCGCCATCCCAGGAATGCCGACAGGCCGGGAACCCGAGCGAACCTGGCCATGACGCGCAACCGCGACAGAATCTCGGCGGGCGTATCGAGGTGGCCGGCGCAGGCCGAGACGAGGATCAGCGCGCGGCAGCGCTCGGGATGTCGGATTGCAAACTGAAGCGCCGACGGTCCGCCAGCGGATACCGCAGCGACGACTGTCGAGGCGATGTCGAGCCGATCGAGCAGCCCCGCAAAGGCATCCGCCTGATCCTCTGGGCTCCCGCCGACCGAAAGTCCCGTGCCGAGATAGCCCGGACGCGACACCGCGATGACACGGTGCCTGCGCTCATCCGCAATCAGCGCGCGCGCGAGCAGTGTCGATTGATCATGGCCGCCCATGCCGCCATGGAGGGCGAGAAGCGGAGCTCCCGCACCAGCCACGGCGCATTCTATCGGGCCCCTGGCGGTCTCGACGATAGCTGGCCCGCTCATGCCGAAGCGATCCTCAGACGGCGGATCAGCGCCACGGCGTCGGCCGACGGCCGACGCTCCACGCGACGATAGACATGGCAGTCCGGGGTCCGCACCAGCAGGTTTGCATCGCAGAGCGCGCGCCGCAGAAGAGCATGGTCGCCGAAGAGGTGGCGTTCATTCAGGAATGCGTTGACCTCCCGCTCGGAGAAGGTCTCGGTTGCCGGAAAGGCCGCCCACAGTGGCCAGAGGCACTCGTCCTGATGGCTTGCTTTTCCCGGCCAGCGGATCAGTCGGCCGTTCGGGTCGAAATGACGGGCGATGCGTTCGACTCGCCTGTAGTCGACTGGCTCTGGCACGGCCGGCTCGGAGGAAAGCCGCATCGCTGCGCAGGCCTGGGCGCGGAAATGCTGATAGTTCCGATAGCCGACGGCACGCGCCAGAATATTGAGCAATTCGACGTGGCCGGGCGGATGCTCGCGGCCCTCAAGCTGGACGCGCAACGATCTAGCGACTGCGGCTATGTCTGCCGCCAGAAGGGGGAAAGACGTTCGTGACATGGCTCATCCTCATTGCGCCCGTTCCCTGAGGGATGTCGGAAGTCACCGTCTTGCGACGCGGCACAGGATGACGTGTGAATGGAGTCTCGATCGCAGGTTTAGCTCCCCTTGCGGGGCGGTGACGTCTGGGTGAACTGCGGACCCTGAAATTGCTTCCTATAATGGGAAGCGACCGAAATCAAGGCGCGGGCAGCCCGGCTGCCGGGCCCCGCAGGTCGCCGCAAGATTCTCCGTTGGCGTTCGGCTCACCGATCGTACCGGCCCAATCCGTATCCCGTAGAGCGACAATGTTGTGACAAGGCAGGCTAGCCCGCCGGCAGCGTCGTGCTCCCGTCTCCCAGCGCGCGCTGCATCATCACGGTGTCGAGCCAGCGGCCGAATTTGAAGCCGACATCGGGATGGGTCCCGATCATCTGAAATCCGCATCTGGTGTGGACGCCTATCGATCCGGCGTTGGCGGAATCGCCGATCACCGCGATCATCTGGCGATAGCCGCGCGCTTCGCATTCGGCGATCAGCCGCTGCAGCAATTGCAGCCCGACCCCGCGGCGGTGGATCGCCGGCTGCAGGTAGACCGAATTTTCCACCGTGAAGCGATAGGCCGGCCGTGGCCGGTAGGCGCCGGCGTAGGCATATCCGATCACGCGGCCTTCGAGGCTGGCGCTGAAATAGGGAAAGCCGCCGTCCATCAGCACGTCGAAGCGCCGGGTTATCTCGGTGAGGTCGGGCGGGATCAATTCGAAGGTCGCGGTGCCGTAGCGGACCGCGTGTTCGTAGATCTCGGTGATGGCGGGCAGGTCGGCCGCGGTGGTGGGCCTGATCTCGAGAGTTTGCATGGGGCGGAGATTAGAATCTTTTTTGGCGAAGTGAAATTCGGTTTGTCAGGGCCGCGGTCTTCTTCCCCTCTCCCCTTGTGGGAGAGGGTGGCCGCGACGCGAAGCGGCGCGGACGGGTGAGGGGTCTGTCTCCGCGGATCGAGACCCCTCATCCGGCGCTTCGCGCCACCTTCTCCCGCAAGGGGAGAAGGGAAGAAAAAGAAAAGCCCCGGCCGTGAGGCCGGGGCTCGAATTACTCGCCTGAGCGAGCGGTCAGTCGCGCTGACCGAGCAACTGCAGCAGCAGCGTGAACAGGTTGATGAAGTTCAGGTAGAGCGACAATGCGCCGGTAATCGCCGCACGCTCCGCCACTTCACCGCCCTCCGAGGCGTAGCCGTAGATGTACTCGTTCTTCAGCCGCTGGGTATCCCAGGCGGTGAGGCCCGCGAACACCAGCACGCCGACCACCGACACGATGAACTGCAGCATCGAGCTGGCGAGGAAGATGTTGACCACGCTCGCGATGATGATGCCGAACAGGCCCATGATCAGGAACGAGCCCATGCCGCTCATGTCACGCTTGGTGGTGTAGCCGTACAGGCTCAGCGCACCGAACGTGGCCGCGGTGATGAAGAACACCCGCACGATCGAGGTGTGCGTGTACACCAGGAAGATCGACGACAGCGAGATGCCCATCAGCGCGGCGAACGCCCAGAACATCAGCTGTGCCGTGGCGGGCTTGAGCCGGTTGATGCCGAACGAGATCGCGAACACCATGGCGAGCGGCGCCAGGATGAACACCCATTTCAACGGGCTTGCGAACATCATGTGGCCGAACGAGGTCAGGAACTGGCCTTCGGCGACCCGGAAGGCCGCACCGGTTGCCGACCTGAACGCCTCGGCCATGTCGCTGGTGACGGCGAATTTATAGACACCGAGCGCGGCAAGGCCGGTGATGGCCAGGCCGATCGCCATATAGTTGTAGATGCTCAGCATATAGGAGCGCAGACCGGCGTCGACGGTCGCAGCGTCAATGCGCCCGGCGGCCCGGCCGAAAGGAGAAGCGTAGTTGCGGTCTAGGTCCGACATTGTCGAATTCCCGTTGGTTGGCCCGGCGCAGCAAGGGTTTGCGGCGCCAGCTAGAAACTATCTCAGATACCGTCACCTGTGACACTCATTTGCGTCAACAAGCCGGCGTCCGACCCGATTGGCATGTGGGAAACTAACACATTCATCGCAAGCTTCCATGCGCGGCTGAATGTCGCCCTGCGGCATGTTATCAGGCGGTACCCGCTGCTGGCGAGTCTTCAACGCGGGATAACAGGGGCTTCGCCGCCCCGCGTTAACCCTGCGGGCCGCCTGCTTCAATTTGTCATAAGTTCCGCAGCACGGTAGCCGGCTTCTGGTTCAGCGCCAGCAGCGTACCGAGCAGCCCGAGGCCTACCGTCACGATCAGCGCTGCCACGACCACGCCCGCGGCGCTGCCGGCCTGCCAGATGAAGCTCAGGGTCATCAGCCGGGTCACGATCAGCCAGGCGGCAACGGAACCGGCGATCACCCCGAAAATCGCGGTGGCAAAGCCGATCATCAGATATTCCAGCGCGTAGGCGCCGAGCAGCCGCGCCCTTGTGGCGCCCAGGGTTTTCAGAATGACGGCGTCGTAGACCCGGTGGCGGTGGCCGGCGGCCAGCGCGCCGCCCAGCACCAGAATGGCCGATATCAGGGTCACGGTGCTGGCGCCGCGGATCGCCAGCACCAGATTGGTCACGACAGTGCCGATGGTTTCCAGCGCCTCGCGGACCCGCACGCTGGTCACCATCGGGAAGGCGTCGGCCACCGCCTTGACGATCCGGGCATCGCCGGCCGGGTCCGGATGGGCCTCGGTCAGGGTCGCGATATGGGTATGCGGCGCGCCCTTGAAGGCGTTGGGCGAGAACACCAGCGCGAAATTGATGCCGAGGCCCTGCCAGTCCACGGTGCGCATATTGCCGATGGTGGCCTTGATGTCGCGGCCGAGCACATTGACGACGATCTCGTCGCCGATCGTCACCCCGAGCCCGTCGGCGATTTTTTTCTCGATCGAGACCAGTGGGGGGCCGGCATAATCGGCGCGCCACCATTGGCCCTCGACCACCTTGGACCCCTTGGGGATCTCGCCGGTATAGGTCAGGCCGCGATCGCTCTGCAGCACCCATGCGATATCGGACGAGGGCTTGAGGTCTTCGGCCTTGACGCCGCGGGCGCCGACGATGCGGCCGCGCAGCATCGGCACGTCCTCGACGGTCGATTGCGGCGCGGTCTGCTTCAGGAAGGCGTCGAAGCGCCCGGACTCGCCGGTGGGAATATCGATGAAATAGAACGACGGCGCGCGGTCCGGCAATGCCGCCAGGAATTGCCGCCGCAGATTGCCGTCGATCTGGGTGATGGTGACCAGCACCGCGAGGCCGAGGCCGAGTGACATCACCACCGAGGGCGTCAGCGCGCCGGGCCGGTAGATATTGGCGATCGCCAGCCGCAGCATGGTGATGCGGGTGCGCGGCAGGCGCCGCGCCAGCGCCATCAGCCCGGCAGCGATGCCGCGCAGCAGCGCGAACACCACGATCGAGGAGGCCACGAACACCGCCGCGACCCGCTTGTCATAGGCCAGCCCGATCGCCACCGCGATCAGCAGCGCGATCACGGCAGCCATCAGCACCAGATAACCCCAGCGCGGGCGATGCCATTCGCTGCTGACCGCCTCGCGGAACAGCGCCGCTACCGGGACGTCATGTACCCGGCCGAGCGGCCACAGTCCGAAGGCGAGCGCGGTCAACAGGCCGTAGACGAACGACAGCGCGAGTTCATCGAGATGCAGCGCCGGCACCACGGGCAACGGCAACAGCTTGCCGAACACGCCCACGATGGCGAAGGGCAGCGCCGCGCCGGCGACAAGGCCGATCACCGAGCCGACGGTGGCGAGCACGACCACCTGGGTCAAATAGATGGTGAAGACGTCGCGGCCGGTGGCGCCCAGCGCCTTGAAGGCGGCGATGACGTCGCGGCGGCGATCGATATGGCTCTTGACGGCGTTGGCGACCCCGACGCCGCCGACCAGCAGGGCGGCGAGGCCGACCAGGGTCAGGAACTGGGTGAAGCGGTTGATGGTGCGTTCGAGTTGCGGCGAGGCGTTGCCGCGGCTGCGAATCTCCCAGCCGGCCTCGGGCAGGGTGCTTCGCGCATCATTGGCGAGCGCGGTCGCGGCGCGATCATCGGCGGCATTATCGGGCAGTCTTACCCGGTAGATCCAGCGCACCAGGCTGCCCGGCTGCAGCAATTCGGTGGCGCGCAGGCCGGCTTCGCTGACCAGGAACCGCGGGCCCAGACCGACGCCGCCGGCCAGTTTGTCCGGCTCGGATGAGACCACGCTGCGGATCTGGAATGTCGCATTGCCGACAGAGATGCGGTCGCCGATCTTGAGGTCGAGCCGCGCCAGCAGAATCGAATCGGCGGCCGCGCCGAACGCACCATCCCGCTCCGCCAGCACATCCGCCACCGGCAATTTCGGCTGGAGCGTCAGCTCGCCGAGCATCGGGTAGGCGCCGTCCACCGCCTTGAGCTCGACCAAAGCGAGGCGGCCATCGCCGGTGCGCGCCATGCCGCGCAGCGTCGCCGCGACAGATACTTCGCCGCGCGATCGCAGAAACGCGATTTCGTCCGGCTTGGCCTCGCGCTGGATCAGGGAGAAGGCGACATCGCCGCCGAGCAGGGTGCGGCCCTCGCGCGCCAGTCCGTCGCCGAGGCTCGCCGCCACCGAGCCGACCCCGGCAATCGCCATCACGCCGAGCGCGATGCAGGCGATGAACACATAGAAGCCGCGCAGGCCGCTGCGCAGTTCGCGCAGGGCGTAACGCAAAGCGAGCGAAGCCCCGCGGCTGCCGCCGGAGGCGGGTTCGGCGGCTATACTCTCGGCGGTCCTGACCAGACTCATGAAGCGGCTTCGCGATCGGCCGGCTGGGTGCTGTCGATCCGGCCGGAGCGCAGCCGCACCACGCGGTCGCAGCGCTGCGCCAGTGAGGTATCGTGGGTCACCAGCACCAGGGTCATGCCGCGCTCGGCATGCTTGGTGAACAGCAGATCGACGATCTGCTTGCCGGTGGTTTCGTCGAGATTGCCGGTGGGCTCGTCGGCTACCAGAATCGCCGGATCGGGTGCCAGCGCGCGGGCCAGTGCGACGCGCTGCTGTTCGCCACCGGACAATTGGGTGGGGTAATGATGCAGCCGGTCGCCGAGACCGACCGATGTCAGCTCCTGCGCCGCGCGCCGGGACGCATCGGGATTGCCGGCGAGTTCCAGCGGCACCGCGACATTTTCCAGCGCCGTCATGGTCGGGATCAGATGAAACGACTGGAACACGATGCCGACCTGGCGGCCGCGAAAGCGGGCCAGCGCGTCCTCGTCGAGGGCATTGAACGGGGTGCCGCTGACCACCACCTCTCCGCTGTCAGGACGCTCCAATCCCGCCATCACCATCAGCAGGGTGGATTTTCCTGAACCGGAGGGGCCGATCAGGCCGATCGCTTCACCTGGAGCGACCCGCAGGCTGATATCCTTGAGGATATGAACGCGCGCCGCGCCCGTGCCGAGCGAGAGGTTGACGTTCGAGATGGCAATGGTGTCCGGCGCGAGGCCGGCCAGCGATGAGGGTTTGATGAGACTGTCCATGGTCCGCTCATATGGCACTTCCTTGCGACAGGTCGAGGGGGCACAGCGCATGTTCGCGCACATGCTCGTGTTGAGCCTGCTGCTGCTGGCGCCGGCCACGGCCTTTGCCCAAGCCGCTGCCCAAGCCACGGCAGCCCGGGAGACCACGCCGGTGAAGATGGTCGTTTTGGGTGATTCGCTCAGTGCCGGCCTTGGCCTGTCGGCCCCCGCGGCATTCCCGGCGCGGCTACAAAAGGCCTTGCAGTCCAAAGGGATAGCCGTTGACATGATCAACGCCGGGGTTTCCGGCGACACCACTTCGGGCGGCCGCGACCGGCTCGACTGGTCAGTGCCGGAGGGAACCCAGGCGGTGATTCTCGAGCTCGGCGCCAATGACGCGCTGCGCGGTGTCGATCCCAAGGTCACCCGATCGGCCCTGGCCGACATCCTGACGCGGCTGAAGGCGCGCGGGATCTCGGTTTTGCTGTGCGGGATGTTGGCGCCGCCGAATTACGGGGCCGACTACTCGGCCCGCTTCAACGCGATCTATCCCGATATCGCCAGGCAGTTCGGCGTGCCGCTGTATCCGTTTTTCCTCGAGGGCGTCGCCACCGAGGCCAGGCTCAATCAGCCGGACGGGCTGCATCCCACCGCGGAAGGGATCGACGTCATCGTCAAGAACATCCTGCCCGCGGTGGAGGCATTTCTGGGCGCGATAACAGGGCAACCCAGTTGAAAAACAGGCAGCGATAACCTTAAGCACAGGAGTTTTCTCAGGTCCTCGCGCCGGATGCTTCGCAGAGTCACATTCCTACGGTAAAAATAGCCATCGGTGATTCGATACCGGGTTTCTTGCATCGGGAGTCGTGCGATGCCGCGTTTGTTCACTGGACTGGAAATCCCGGCCGAGATCGGCCAGACGCTTTCCAATTTGCGCGGCGGCCTTCCGGGCGCGCGCTGGATCGACCCCGAAAATTATCACGTCACCTTGCGCTTCATCGGCGATATCGACGGCGTCGCGGCGAATGAAATCGCCTCGCTGCTGTTTCGCATCAACCGCAAGCCGTTCGAGGTCGCGCTGCAAGGCCTGCAGAGTTTCGGTGGCAAGAAGCCGCGCGCGGTGGTCGCCTCGGTGGTGCCGAGCCGCCCCCTGATCGAACTGCAGGCCGAGCTGGAACGCCTGATGCAGCGCATCGGGCTCGACCCCGAGGGCCGCAAGTTCACCCCGCATGTGACGCTGGCGCGGCTGCGCGACGCCTCCAACCAGGACGTCGCCGACTATCTGTCGGTGCGCGGCTATTTCCCGACGCGGGTGTTCACGGCGTCGCGCTTCGTGCTGTTCTCCTCGCGCGCCTCCACCGGCGGCGGCCCCTATGTGGTCGAGGATTCCTACGCGCTGAGCGCGTGAGGTCGGTCGCGTGCCCCGGACGCAGCGCGGCGCGCCGCCTTCGGCGTGATGCGCTGCAGAGCCGGGGCCCTGACTGATCCACCAGACAGATAGAGATGGGTCCCGGCTCTGCGGTGCATCGTGAAGAACGCTGCACCGCGTCCGGGACACGGGATCGCGCATACCCCTCACACCATTTCACGGCTTGCAATTTTGCTCCCGCTAGGGCCGTAAGGGGGCCATGCTGTCTCCGCCCGACGCCTCGTTCCGTAGCCATTATCAGAGCCTCGTGTCCTCGGGCGCGATCGAGGCCGATGCTGCGCAGGCGGAGGCCGCCGAAGCGTTCGCGGACCTCGAGGCGCGGCTGACCGGCTACAAGCCGCTGCGCAAGCAGAGCCTGTTCGGCCGGCTGTTCGCCGACAAGGCCGAGGCGCCGCCGGGCGGCCTCTATGTCCATGGCGAAGTCGGGCGCGGCAAGACCATGCTGATGGATCTGTTTTTCCAGCACAGCCCGGTGCGGCACAAGCGCCGCGCCCATTTCCACGAATTCATGGCCGAGGTGCATGAACGGATCTACGGCTATCGCCAGAACATCAAGCGCGGCGAGATCTCCGACGGCGATGTGGTCGGGCTCACCGCAGCTGCGATTTTCGACGAGGCCTGGCTTTTGTGTTTCGACGAATTCCACGTCACCGACATCGCCGATGCGATGATCCTCGGCCGCCTGTTCTCAAAACTGTTCGAGCTCGGCACCGTGGTGGTGGCGACCTCCAACGTCGCGCCCGAGGATCTCTACAAGGGCGGCCTCAACCGGGCGCTGTTCCTGCCCTTCATCGCGCAGATCGCCAAGCATATGGACGTGCTGCGGCTCGACGCCCGCACCGATTTCCGGCTGGAAAAACTCGCAGGCGTGAAGATGTGGCTGGTGCCGGCGGATCACGACGCCGCTGATGCGCTCGACAGGGCCTGGATCAAGATGACCGGCAATGCGCCATGCCGGCCGCGCGATATCGCGATCAAGGGCCGCAAGCTGCATGTGCCGTGTTCGGCGCATGGCGTGGCGCGGTTTTCCTTCGCGGACATCTGCGAGAAGCCGCTGGCGGCCTCCGATTACCTGCGGCTCGCGCACGATTATCACACCATCATGATCGATAGCATCCCGGTGATGGGCTACGCCGATCGCAACGCCGCCAAGCGCTTCATCACGCTGATCGACACGCTCTATGACAACGCGGTGAAGCTGATGGCCTCGGCGGAGGCCGATCCGCTGTCGCTGTATGCCGCGACCGAAGGCCATGAGGCCAACGAGTTCAAGCGGACGTCGTCGCGGCTGATTGAAATGAGTTCGGAATCCTATCTTGCGCTGCCCCACGGCCACAAGGATTCCGCGGCGAGCGGGTCGAGCACCGGATTGGTGGAAACCTAACGCCCGCCATGGCGGTGCCGGTGGGATAGGGCGGCTCTGGTATACCCCTGACCGAAATCAAGGCAGGGCCGATAATTGGGCATAGGTTGACTTGAACGGGTCCCGCGAAAGGGATAACCAGCCATCCAGCTTCTCTACCCCTCCTCCTTGACCTTTACAGGACAGATTTCCCATGGCGCGTGACAAGATTGCTTTGATTGGCTCCGGTCAGATCGGCGGAACACTGGCTCATCTCATCGGCCTGAAAGAGCTCGGCGACGTCGTGATGTTCGACATCGCCGAGGGCGTGCCGCAGGGCAAGTCGCTCGATATCGCGCAATCCTCACCGGTCGACGGTTTCGATGCGCATTTCACCGGCGCCAATTCCTATGAGGCGCTCGACAACGCCAAGGTCTGCATCGTCACCGCCGGCGTGCCGCGCAAGCCCGGCATGAGCCGCGACGATCTCCTCAGCATCAATCTCAAGGTGATGGAGCAGGTCGGCGCCGGCATCAAGAAATACGCCCCCGACGCCTTCGTCATCTGCATCACCAACCCGCTCGACGCCATGGTGTGGGCGCTGCAGAAGGCCTCGGGCATGCCGCACAAGAAGGTGGTGGGCATGGCAGGGGTGCTGGATTCCTCGCGCTTCCGCTATTTCCTGGCCGACGAGTTCAACGTCTCGGTCGAGGACGTCACCGCCTTCGTGCTGGGCGGCCATGGCGACACCATGGTGCCGCTGGTGAAATATTCCACCGTGGCCGGCATTCCCTTGCCCGACCTGGTCAAGATGGGCTGGACCTCGCAGGCGCGGATAGACGAGATCGTCGACCGCACCCGCAATGGCGGCGCCGAGATCGTCAACCTCCTGAAGACCGGCTCGGCATTCTATGCCCCGGCGGCTTCCGCGATCGCGATGGCCGAGAGCTATCTGCGCGACAAGAAGCGCGTGCTGCCCTGCGCGGCCTATCTCAACGGCGAATACGGCGTGAAGGACATGTATGTCGGCGTGCCCGTTGTCATCGGATCGAAGGGTGTCGAGCGTATTGTCGAGATCGAGCTGGCCGGCAAGGACCGCGAAGCCTTCGACAAGTCGGTCGGCGCGGTGCAGGGTCTGGTCGATGCCTGCAAGAAGATCGCGCCGGATCTGCTCGGCCGCTGATCCCGTCTGGATTGTCCGGGGTTCGCCTGAAGGCGGCCCCCGGAATCCGGCGCGTCACAGGCGCCGGGATTTCCGGAGCATTTTGGATTTGCAGTGGCCGTGGTATATGGTATGCCAGATGGCAAAAGCGGGTGAATTCCAAATTCACCGCACGAGGATTCGGGGAACGTCCAGATGAACATCCATGAATACCAGGCCAAGGCGTTGCTGCGCGAATTCGGCGTGAACGTGCCGCGCGGGGTCGCCATCCTCAAGGCGTCCGACGCCGACCTCGCCACCGACGAACTCGGCGGCCCGGTCTGGGTGGTGAAGAGCCAGATCCACGCCGGGGGACGCGGCAAAGGCAAATTCAAGGAAGCCTCCGCCGGCGACAAGGGCGGCGTGCGCGTCACCAAGTCCGCCGCCGACGTCAACCAGTTCGTCAAGCAGATGCTGGGCGCGACGCTGGTTACGCTCCAGACCGGACCGGCTGGCAAACAGGTCAACCGGCTCTACATCGAGGAAGGCTCCGAGATCGACAAGGAGTTCTATTTGTCCATCCTGGTCGACCGCGAAACCTCAAGGGTGGCGTTCGTGGTGTCCACCGAAGGCGGCGTCAACATCGAGGACGTTGCCCATAACAGTCCCGAAAAGATCATCACCTTCTCGGTCGATCCCGCCACCGGCATCATGGGTCATCACGGCCGCACCGTCGCGAAAGCGCTCGGCCTGACCGGCGATCTGGCCAAACAGGCGGGAAAGCTGGTGGGGCAGCTCTATACCGCGTTCGTCGCCAGGGACATGGCGATGCTGGAGATCAATCCGCTGGTGGTGACGAAACAGGGCGAACTTCGCGTGCTCGACGCCAAGGTATCGTTCGACAGCAACGCGCTGTACCGCCATCCCGAAGTCGTGGCGCTGCGCGACGAGACCGAGGAAGACGCCAAGGAAATCGAGGCGTCGAAATACGACCTCAACTACATCACGCTGGACGGCACCATCGGCTGCATGGTCAACGGCGCCGGCCTCGCGATGGCGACCATGGACATCATCAAGCTCTACGGCATGGCGCCGGCGAACTTCCTCGATGTCGGCGGCGGCGCCGACAAGACCAAGGTCGCCGCGGCGTTCAAGATCATCACCGCCGATCCCAACGTGAAGGGCATCCTGATCAATATCTTCGGCGGCATCATGAAATGCGACGTCATCGCCGAGGGCGTGGTGGCGGCGGTGAAGGAAGTCGGTCTGAAGGTGCCGCTGGTGGTCCGGCTGGAAGGCACCAACGTCGAGGCCGGCAAGAAGATCATCGCCGATTCCGGGCTCAACGTGCTGACCGGCGACAATCTCGACGACTCCGCGCAGAAAATCGTCAAGGCCGTAAAGGGAGCCTGATCCGATGGCCCAGGACCATCTCGCCGCACCGACGCCGCTCGAGGAGCATCGCAAGCTCGCGGCGTTCGCGGGCGAGTGGTCCGGCGAGGAGATGGTGTATCCGTCGCGCTGGACCGCCGGCGGACCAGCCACGTCGCACGTCACCGCCCGCATCGATCTCAACGGCTTCTACCTGATCCAGGACACCCGCCAGACCCGCGACGGCGCGGAGACCTTCGCGACGCATGGCGTGTTCACCTACGACCGCGAAGACCGGCTCTACAAATTGTTCTGGCACGACTCGCTCGGCTACTACCCGCCGTCGCCGGCCTCCGGCGGCTGGACCGGCAAGACCCTGATCCTGGTGCGCGGCTCGCTGCGCGGCAATGCGCGCCATGTCTATGAAATCATCGACGACAACAGCTACAGCATGAAAATCCAGTTCTCGCCTGACGCGGAAGGCTGGGCCGACGTGCTCACCGGCGTTTACCGGCGCATCCACTGATCCCTTTGACCCGCCGTCCGCGAAAGCAAATCCAGTCATGTCCATTCTGATCGACAAGAATACGAAAGTCATTTGCCAGGGGTTTACCGGCAAGAACGGCACCTTCCATTCGGAAGCGGCGATCGCCTATGGCACCAAGATGGTCGGTGGCACTTCGCCCGGCAAAGGCGGATCGGTGCATCTCAATCTGCCTGTTTTCGACACCGTGGCCGAGGCGCGGGAAAAGACCGGCGCCGATGCCAGCGTGATCTACGTGCCGCCGCCGGGTGCGGCCGATGCGATCTGCGAAGCCATCGATGCGGAAATTCCGCTGATCGTCTGCATCACCGAGGGCATCCCGGTGCTCGACATGGTCAGGGTCAAGCGCTCGCTGGAAGGATCGAAGTCGCGGCTGATCGGGCCGAATTGCCCGGGCGTGATGACCGCGGGCGAATGCAAGATCGGCATCATGCCGGCCAACATCTTCAAGCCCGGCAATGTCGGCATCGTCTCGCGCTCGGGCACGCTGACCTATGAAGCCGTGTTCCAGACCAGCCAGGAAGGCCTGGGGCAGACCACCGCGGTCGGCATCGGCGGCGACCCGGTCAAGGGCACCGAATTCATCGACATGCTGGAGATGTTCCTGGCCGACCCCAAGACCACCTCGATCGTCATGATCGGCGAAATCGGCGGTTCCGCCGAGGAAGACGCCGCCCAGTTCATCCGGGACGAGGCCAAGCGCGGGCGCTCCAAGCCGATGGTCGGCTTCATCGCCGGTGTTACCGCTCCCCCCGGCCGCCGCATGGGCCATGCCGGCGCCATCATTTCTGGCGGCAAGGGCAACGCCGGTTCCAAGACCGCCGCGATGGAAGCGGCCGGAATCACGGTCTCGCCGTCCCCGGCGCGGCTCGGCAAGACTCTTGTCGAAAAGTTGAAGTCTTAATTCAATCCTTGGTTCTTTTCGGGGCGAACATTCGCCCTAAATAGGGTAAAAGGTGCCCTATCAGGCTGATCCGGTGCCCGGATCGGCCGTTGCGCCGTATTCCATGCGCTCGAAAATCACCAGGACGCCCTTATGTCTCGCCAAGATGCGAACGCCGCCTTTGCCCTCTCCTCGTTTTTGCAGGGCACCAATGCTCCCTATATCGACGATCTCTACGCCCGCTACGAGAAGGACCCCAATTCGGTCGACGCCGACTGGCAGGCCTTCTTCAAGAGCCTGAAGGACGCTCCCGCCGACGCGCAAAAGAACGCGGACGGGCCGTCCTGGGGCCGGGACAACTGGCCGCTGACGCCGCGCGACGACCTGACCTCCGCGCTCGACGGGAACTGGGCGCAGGTCGAAAAGGCCGTCGGCGCCAAGCTCGTCGCCAAGGCGCAGGCGCAGCCCAAAGGCAGCGAGTTGACGGCGGCCGATATCCATCAGGCCACCCGCGATTCGGTCCGCGCCCTGATGCTGATCCGCGCCTACCGCATGCGCGGCCACTTCCACGCCAAGCTCGACCCGCTCGGGATCGAGCCGGCGCGCGACCGCGAGGAGCTCGATCCGCGGTCCTACAGCTTCACCGAGGCCGATTACGACCGCAAGATCTTCCTCGATCACGTGCTCGGCCTCGAATATGCGACGCTGCGCGAGATCGTCGCGATCTGCGAACGCACCTACTGCCAGACCCTTGGCGTCGAGTTCATGCACATCACCAACGCCGCGCAGAAGGCCTGGATCCAGGAGCGCATCGAGGGCCCGGACAAGGAAATCAGTTTTACCCGCGAAGGGCGTCGCGCCATCCTGATGAAGCTGATCGAGGCCGAAGGCTTCGAGAAATTCTGCGACGTCAAATTCACCGGCACCAAGCGGTTCGGCCTCGACGGCGGCGAATCGCTGATTCCGGCGCTGGAGCAGATCATCAAGCGCGGCGGCAATCTCGGCGTGAAGGAAATCGTGGTCGGCATGCCGCATCGCGGCCGCCTCAACGTGCTGACCCAGGTGATGGGCAAGCCGCATCGCGCGCTGTTCCATGAATTCAAGGGCGGCTCCGCCAATCCGGACGCGGTCGAAGGCTCCGGCGACGTCAAATATCATCTCGGCGCCTCGTCGGACCGCGAGTTCGACAACAACAAGATCCATCTGTCGCTGACCGCCAACCCCTCGCATCTCGAGATCGTCGATCCCGTGGTGCTCGGCAAGGTGCGCGCCAAGCAGGACCAGCATGGCGATCCGCCGGACATGCGCATTTCGGTGCTGCCGATGCTGATGCATGGCGACGCCGCATTCGCCGGACAGGGCGTGGTGGCGGAATGCTTCGCGCTGTCGGACCTGAAGGGCTACCGTACCGGCGGTTCGCTGCACTTCATCGTCAACAACCAGATCGGCTTCACCACCTATCCGCGCTATTCGCGCTCGTCGCCCTATCCGTCGGACGTGGCGAAGATGATCGACGCGCCGATCTTCCATGTGAACGGCGACGATCCGGAAGCGGTGGTGTTCGCCGCCAAGGTGGCGATCGAATTCCGGCAGAAATTCCACAAACCGGTCGTTATCGACATGTTCTGCTACCGCCGGCATGGCCATAACGAAGGCGATGAGCCGGCGTTCACCCAGCCGGTGATGTACAAGAAGATCGCGACGCATCCCGGCACGGTCGAGATCTACTCCAAGCGGCTGATCGCCGAAGGCGTGATCACCGAGGGCGAGGTCGAGAAGGCCAAGGCCGACTGGCGCGCCAGGCTCGATGCCGAGCTCGAGGCCGGCTCGGGCTACAAGCCCAACAAGGCCGACTGGCTCGACGGCAAATGGGCCGGGTTCAAGTCGGCCGACCAGGAAGAGGATCCGCGCCGCGGCGTCACCGGCGTCGATGTCGAGGTTCTCCGGGATATCGGCCGCAGGATCACCAAGGTGCCCGACGGCTTCCGGGTCCATCGCACGGTGCAGCGGTTCCTGGAAAACCGTGCCAAGGCGATCGACAACGGCGTCGGCATCGACTGGGCGACCGGCGAGGCGCTGGCGTTCTGCACGCTGCTGGAGGAAGGCCATCATGTCCGGCTGTCGGGACAGGATTCCGAGCGCGGCACCTTCTCGCAGCGGCACTCGGTGCTGATCGATCAGGAAGACGAGAGCCGCTACACGCCGTTCAATCATCTCGGCGTCGATCAGGGCCATTACGAAGTCATCAACTCGCTGCTGTCGGAAGAAGCGGTGCTCGGCTTCGAGTACGGCTATTCGCTGGCGGAGCCGAAGGCGCTGGCGGTCTGGGAAGCGCAGTTCGGCGATTTCGCCAATGGCGCCCAGGTGCTGTTCGACCAGTTCATCTCCTCGGGCGAGCGCAAATGGCTGCGCATGTCCGGCCTCGTCTGCATGCTGCCGCACGGCTACGAAGGGCAGGGACCGGAACATTCCTCTGCCCGGCTCGAACGCTTCCTGCAGATGTGCGCCGAAGACAACATGCAGGTGGTCCACGCCACCACGCCGGCCAACTTCTTCCACGTGCTGCGGCGTCAGCTGCATCGCGAAATCCGCAAGCCGCTGATCCTGATGACGCCGAAGTCGCTGCTGCGGCACAATCGCGCCGTCTCACGGCTCGACGAACTCGGCGCCGACACCACGTTCCACCGGCTGCTCTACGATGACGCGGCGATGCTGCCGGACGAGAAGATCAAGCTGGTGCCGGACGACAAGATCCGCCGCGTCGTGCTGTGCTCGGGCAAGGTCTATTACGATCTGTACGAGGAGCGCGAAAAGCGCGGCATCGACGACATCTATCTGATGCGCGTCGAGCAGCTCTATCCGGTGCCGCTGAAGGCGCTGGTGCACGAACTCGCGCGTTTCAAGGGCGCCGAACTGGTCTGGTGCCAGGAAGAGCCGCGCAACATGGGCGCGTGGCATTTCATCGAGCCCTATCTCGAATGGGTGCTGAACCAGATCCACGCGCCGAACAAGCGTCCGCGCTACGCCGGACGTGCGGCCTCGGCGGCGACCGCCACCGGTTTGATGTCGAAGCATCTGGCGCAGCTCAAGGCGTTTCTTGACGACGCGCTGGGCTGAACAAACTTTCATTCGTCATCCCCCGCGAAAGCGGGGGATCCAGTAACCGCGCTGCCTCCTTCAATCGGGACCGTCACGGATTACTGGATCGTCCGCCTCCGTGCGCAATCGCGCACAAGGCGGACGACGACAGCAGAAGCGACTATTGAGGAAGCAAAACGATGACTGAAATTCGCGTTCCGACACTCGGCGAGTCCGTGACCGAGGCCACCATCGGCCGCTGGTTCAAGAAGGCCGGCGACGCCGTGGCGGTCGATGAACCCCTGGTCGAACTCGAGACCGACAAGGTCACGATCGAGGTTCCGGCGCCTTCCGCGGGCACCCTCGGCGACATCATCGCCAAGGACGGCGAGACCGTTGCGGTCGGCGCGCTGCTCGGCCAGATCAATGACGGCGCCGTCGCTGCCGCCAAGCCCGCCGCGGCGCCCGCCAAGGCTGCCGCACCTGCTGCACCGGCGCCCGCTGCCGCAGCCCCTGCGGCTGCGCCAAAAGCTGCGCCATCAGACGCGCCGCTGGCGCCGTCAGTGCGCAAGATTTCCGCCGAGAGCGGCGTCGATGCCGCCACGGTGCCCGGCTCCGGCAAGGATGGACGGGTGACCAAGGGCGACATGCTGGCTGCGATCGAGAAGGCGGCTTCGGCGCCGACCCCGGTCAATCAGCCGGCCGCCGCGGTGCAGGTGCGGGCGCCATCGCCGGCCGACGATGCCGCGCGCGAGGAGCGCGTGAAGATGACGCGGCTGCGCCAGACCATCGCGCGCCGCCTCAAGGACGTGCAGAACACCGCCGCGATGCTGACGACCTTCAACGAGGTCGACATGAGCCACATCATGGCGATGCGCGCCCAGTACAAGGACGTGTTCGAGAAGAAGCACGGAGCCAAGCTCGGCTTCATGGGTTTCTTCACCAAGGCCTGCGTGCAGGCGCTGAAGGATATCCCGGCCGCCAATGCCGAAATCGACGGCACCGACCTGATCTACAAGAATTACTATCACGTCGGCGTCGCTGTCGGCACCGACAAGGGCCTGGTGGTGCCTGTCGTGCGCGACTGCGATAACAAGTCGATCGCCGATATCGAAAAGAACATCGCCGATTTCGGCCGCCGCGCCCGCGACGGCCAGCTCAAGATCGACGAGATGCAGGGCGGCACCTTCACCATCACCAATGGCGGCATCTACGGTTCGCTGATGTCGACGCCGATCCTGAACGCGCCGCAATCCGCCATTCTCGGCATGCACAAGATCCAGGAGCGCCCGGTCGCGATCGCCGGCAAGGTCGAGATCCGGCCGATGATGTATCTGGCGCTGTCCTACGATCACCGCGTGATCGACGGCAAGGAAGCGGTGACGTTCCTGGTCCGCGTCAAGGAAAGCCTGGAAGATCCGGCACGGCTGGTGCTGGATCTCTGACGCATTCCGCAACCGGCTGCCGCTTCAACGCGGCGTCGCAGTCCTGCTGGCGCTGACAGTCGGGCGGGAATGGTGAGCGAGGGGGGTAAATCTTGACCGACAAAGTGGTGATCATCACCGGCGGCAGCCGTGGCATCGGCCGCGCCACCGCGATAGCGGCCGCCGCGCGCGGCTATCGTGTCGTGGTCGGTTATGCCAGCAACAAGGCGGCGGCCGATGAGGTCGTCGGCATGATCGAGGGCAAGAACGGCAAGGCCATCGCCGTAAAATGCGATGTCGGTCACGAGAGTGACATCCTCGCGCTGTTCAAGGCCGCGGACGGTTTTGGCACGCTTGGTGCGCTGGTCAACAATGCCGGCATCGTCGGCAAGAGCGGTGTGCGTGTCGAGGACATGACGGCGCAGCGGATTCAGGAAGTGATGGCGGTCAACGTCACCGGTGCGATACTGTGCGCGCGCGAGGCGGTGAAGCGGATGTCGACCAAATTCGGCGGCAAGGGCGGCGTCATCATCAACATTTCCTCGGTCGCCGCGCGGCTCGGCTCGGCCAACACCTATGTCGATTATGCCGCCTCGAAGGCCGCGATCGATGCCCTCACCATCGGTCTCAGCCACGAGGTCGCCACCGACGGCATTCGCGTTGCAGGCATTCGCCCGGGCCTGATCGATACCGACATTCACGCCTCCGGCGGCGAGCCCGATCGGGCGCAGCGCCTTGCGCCGATGGTACCGATGAAGCGTGTCGGCAAGGCGGAAGAAATCGCCAATGCCGTCGTCTGGCTGATGTCGGACGAAGCCTCCTACGTCACCGGTACCACGCTTGATGTGTCGGGCGGGCGCTAATAGCTGTCACACATCCTAGCTACAGGACTTCAACCATGGCTTCCTACGATCTCGTTATCATCGGCACCGGCCCCGGCGGATATGTCTGCGCGGTGCGTGCGGCGCAGCTCGGCATGAAGGTCGCCGTGGTCGAAAAGAACGCCACGCTCGGCGGCACCTGTCTCAATGTCGGCTGCATGCCGTCGAAGGCGCTGCTGCATGCCTCTGAAATGTTCGAGGAGGCCGGGCACTCGTTTGCCAAAATGGGCATCAGCGTGTCCGAGCCGAAACTCGATCTGCCGGCGATGATGAATTTCAAGCAACAGGGCATCGACGGCAACGTCAAGGGCGTCGACTTCCTGATGAAGAAGAACAAGATCGACGTCATCCACGGCAAGGGCAAGGTGCTCGGCACCGGCAAGGTGGAAGTGTCAGGCGGCGACGGCAAGACGCAGGTGGTCGAGACCAAACACATCGTGATCGCCACCGGCTCCGATATCGCGCGGCTGAAGGGCATCGAGATCGACGAGAAGCGCATCGTGTCGTCGACCGGCGCGCTGTCGCTCGACAAGGTGCCTTCGAGCCTGCTGATCGTCGGCGCCGGCGTGATCGGGCTCGAACTCGGCTCGGTGTGGCACCGGCTCGGCGCGAAAGTCACCGTGGTGGAATTCCTCGACCGCATCCTGCCCGGCACGGACGGCGAGGTGGCAAAGCAGTTCCAGCGCATTCTCGAAAAGCAGGGTTTTGCGTTCAAGCTCGGCGCCAAGGTCACCGGCGTCGATACCTCGGGCAAGACATTGTCGGCCAGCGTCGAGCCGGCCGCGGGCGGGGCTGCCGAAAAGCTCGAAGCCGACGTGGTGCTGGTCTGCATCGGGCGCGTTCCCTACACCGAGGGCCTCGGCCTGAAGGAAGCTGGCGTCGCGCTCGACAATCGCGGCCGCGTCCAGATCGATTTGCATTTCGCCACCAGCGTGAAGGGCATCTATGCGATCGGCGATGTCGTGGCGGGCCCGATGCTCGCGCACAAGGCCGAGGACGAAGGCGTCGCCTGCGCCGAGATTCTCGCAGGGCAAGCCGGGCATGTGAACTACGACGCTATTCCAGGCGTTGTGTATACCACCCCGGAAGTTTCGTCCGTCGGCAAGACCGAGGAAGAGCTGAAGCAGGCCGGCGTCGCCTATACGGTCGGCAAGTTCCCATTCACCGCCAACGGCCGTTCCAAGGTCAACCAGACCACGGATGGCTTCGTGAAAATTCTCGCAGATGCGAAGACCGATCGGGTGCTCGGTGTGCACATCATCGGCCGCGAAGCCGGGGAATTGATCCATGAGGCCTGCGTCTTGATGGAGTTCGGCGGTTCCGCCGAGGATCTGGCGCGCACCTGCCACGCCCATCCGACCCGCTCGGAAGCCGTCAAGGAAGCCGCGCTTGCGGTCGGCAAACGCGCCATCCATATGTGATCTGCGCCCGGCCGGGCGGAGACAAATTTGATGCGCCGCGTGTTCAAGCCACTCTGGGTCCTGCTCGCGGTCATCTTCCTGATCGAAGCATGGCTGTGGGATCACCTCGAACCCGTCGTGGAGCGGGTGGTCGCGCGGATTCCGCTGCGCGCCTTCAAGCATTGGCTCGCCGAAAAAATCGCTGCGCTGTCGCCGGCGCTCACGCTGATCGTGTTCGTCGTGCCCGCCATCCTGCTGTTTCCGCTGAAGCTGCTTGGGCTCTGGCTGCTCGCCCATGAATACTGGATCAGCGCCGTCACGCTGATGGTGTTCGCGAAATTCCTCGGCCTCGGCGTGACCGCCTTCGTCTTCGATGTGACGCGGCCGAAACTGCTGCAAATGCAGTGGTTCGCCAAGCTCTACGAATGGGTGCTGGCATTGCGGGCCAAGGCCGCCGAGCTGGTCAATCCGATCAAGCTGCGGATCAGGGAATTCATCCGCAGCGAAGGCGACGGCTGGCTGTCGCGGACGCGGCAGTTGATCCAGCGCTTCCGCAAGAACGCGCACGAAGCGCGGTAGTTCTGTCAGTCGTTTGAATTCAGTCTCACGGCGAAGTCGATCTTACCTCTCCCGATGGGGAGAGGTGAAGAGACTACATCAAATGCACCGCATGGGGCGCGAACAGGCCGATTGCCGTGAAGACCAGGCCGGTGACCGCCAACAGGCCCGCGACCCAGGCCAGCGCGATCATGCCGGTGATGATGGTGGCCGACGCCAGCACGATGCCGATCTGGAACGCCGCCGAGGCGACCTCGTAATGATGATAGCGCGCCATCGAGAGATCGCGGGCCTTCTCGGCCTCCTTGGCGCGGTTGGCCAGCTGCTCCGAACCTTCGCCGGTTTCCGGCTCCGAGCGGTAGCGCGCCGCGGTCTTCTTCCAGTTCTCGATCTGCTTTTCCAGCGCCGCCTTGGCGGCGTCGTCGCCCATGACGCCGAGGCTCAAGCGGGCCTGATCCGATGTCGCCTCGACCACCGTGCGGCGGATGCTCTTGGCCTGGAAGAATGCCCACAGGTTCGAGGCCTCGACGTTCTTGCTGATGGAGTCGGTCTGCGCGCCCTTGCCCAGCGTTTCCGAGAACGCCAGAAACAACGCGATAACGGCGATCAGCAGTGCGATGTTCTTGTTGGAGCCGGAAGCGTGCTCGGCGTGCTCCGCGTGCTCCATGCTTTCATGTGCGCCCATGATTCTCTCCCCCTTGTGGAATGCATCCACGATTGACCGAACACCGCCGCCTGCGCAAGTGCCAAGCCGATGTGACGCCAGTGTGTCAGGGTTGAAAGCCGGCGGCTCACGCCCGCGGATGCGCCGACTTGTAGACTTCCAGCAGCCGCTCAGAGTCGATCCCGGTGTAGATCTGCGTGGTCGAGAGCGAGGCGTGCCCGAGCAGCTCCTGGATCGCGCGCAGGTCGCCGCCGCGGTTCAGCAGGTGGGTGGCAAAGGAATGCCGCAGCGCATGCGGCGTGGCGCTGTCGGGCAGGCCGAGCGCGCCGCGCAGCCGTTCCATGGTGAGCTGAATGATTCGAGGGCTGAGCGGGCCGCCCCGCGCGCCGACGAAAATCGGGCCTTCCGGCTTGAGCTGATGCGGGCACATCGCGACATAGTCCTGCACAAGCGCCAGCACGTTCCGCAGCACCGGCACCATGCGGGTCTTGTTGCCCTTGCCGGTCACGATGATCACGTCGCCTTCGCCGGGCAACGGCACCTCGCGGCGCTTCAGGCCCAGCGCTTCGGAGATGCGCAGGCCCGAGCCGTACAACAGCGCCATCACGGCGGCGTCGCGCGCCCAGATCCAGGGATCGCGGGTATCGCCGGCGCGTTCGTCGGCGTCGGCAAAACGCCTGGCCGCCGCCATCTGGATCGGCTTCGGCAGGCTCTTGCCGACCTTGGGCGCGCGGATCGCGGAGAGCGCGCCGACCTTGCCCTTGCCTTCCTGTTCGAGGAAACGCCCGAACGAGCGCAGCCCCGCCAGTGCCCGCATCAGCGAGCGGCCGCCGATATCCTCGGCGCGGCGCATCGCCATGAACGCCCTGACGTCGCTGGCCTCGAGGGCGGCAAACTGCGCCAGCGTCACGCGGCCGCCCCAGTGCTGGCTGAGAAACACCAGGCACTGGCGCAGGTCGCGGGCATAGGCTTCCCGCGTCTTCGGCGACAGCCGCCGTTCGGCGCACAGATGCGACAGCCAGCGCGTCATCTGCAGCGCGACGTCGTCGGCGGCGCATTCGAGCTCGATCGGCTGGACGGCTGGAACTGATGCTGGAATTGGCTTGCTAATGGACTTGGCCACGGCGCTGCCTTGCTGATTCTGATGGACTATATCGCACTTCTTTCGTTTACCGTTCGCTAACTGGCGAAGGGGACGGCGGCTGCACTGGCACCGGCCGGCGTACGGTCTTAAGTTAGCCCGCCTTTCCGGCTTCGAGTCTGATTCTCAAATGGACCATTCCGCGCGCGCCACCTCATCCGCATCATCGACGCGCGTCGTCGATGTGCTGGTGCCGGTGGCGCTCAATCAAAACTATTCCTACCGGGTGCCGCGCGGCATGGATCTGAAGCCGGGCGATGTGGTGTGTGTGCCGCTGGGGCCGCGCGAGGTGGTCGCGGTGGTATGGGCGGAAAACGCCAATCCCGATCCGCGGCTGCATAACCGGCTCAAGGACGTCGGCGAGAAACTCGATGTCCCGCCGCTGAAGCCGGAACTGCGTTCGCTGGTGGACTGGGTCGCCAACTACACGTTGTCGCCGCGCGGCATGGTGCTGCGGATGTGCTTGCGAATGGGCGAACATCTCGGGCCCGAGCGGGTGCGGATGGGCGTGCGCCTGATCGGGGCGGCGCCAAAACGCCTGACGCCGGCGCGGCGGCGGCTGATCGATATTCTGTCGGATGGCCTGCTGCACGGCAAATCCGAGGCCGCCCGGGAAGCCGGCGTCAGCGCCGGCGTGATCGACGGCCTGGTCGATGAGGGCACGCTGACAGTCGAGCCGATGCCGCGCGCACTGCCGCCGCCGGCGCCCGATCCGTCCTTTGCCCAGCCAGACTTTACCAGCCAGCAGCGCATCGCCGTGGACGCGATGCGGGCGTTGGCGGCCAACGGCAGTTTTCACGTCGCGCTGCTCGACGGCGTCACCGGCTCCGGCAAGACCGAAGTCTATTTCGAAGCCATCGCGGAAGTGATCCGTCGCGGCAAGCAGACGCTGATCCTGATGCCGGAGATCGCGCTGACCGGCCAGTTCCTCGACCGCTTTGCCGAGCGTTTCGGGGTGCGGCCGCTGGAGTGGCATTCCGAACTGACCCCGCGCACGCGGCAGCGCAACTGGGCGGCCATCGCGGCGGGCGAGGCGCCCGTGGTGGTGGGCGCGCGCTCCGCGCTGTTTCTGCCTTACGGCAATCTCGGGCTGATCATCGTCGATGAAGAGCACGACCAAGCCTACAAGCAGGACGAGGGCGCGCATTACCACGCCCGCGACATGGCGGTGGTGCGGGCGCATATCGCGAAAATTCCGATCGTGCTGGCGTCGGCGACGCCGTCGGTCGAGACCGAGGTCAATGCGCGAAAAGGCCGCTATCAGCGCGTGGTGCTGCCGGCGCGATTCGGCGGCCAGCACATGCCGCATATCGAGGCGATCGATCTGCGCCGCGCGGCGCCGCCACGCGGCCGTTTCATCTCGCCGGTGCTGGCCGAGCAGGTAAAGGTCGCCATCGAACGCAAGGAGCAGGCGCTGCTGTTCCTCAATCGCCGCGGCTACGCGCCGCTGACGCTATGTCGGGCCTGCGGCCATCGCTTTGCCTGCACCATCTGTGATGCCTGGCTGGTCGATCACCGCTTTCGCCAGCGCCTGGTTTGTCATCACTGCGGCTTCTCGATGCCGCGTCCACCGGTCTGCCCGCATTGCCAGGCCGAGGAATCGCTGGTCGCGGTCGGCCCCGGCGTCGAGCGCTTGCAGGAAGAAGCCGCACAATTGTTTCCGCAAGCGCGCACCATGGTGCTGTCGAGCGATCTCATCACCTCGATCGAGACCATGCGCAGCGAATTGAACGAGATCGCCGCCGGCCGGGTCGACATCATCATCGGCACCCAGCTCGTCGCAAAAGGCCATAATTTCCCGCGGCTCAATCTGGTCGGCGTGATCGACGCCGATCTGGGCCTCAGCAACGGCGATCCGCGCGCCGCCGAGCGGACCTTCCAACTGCTCAACCAGGTGATCGGCCGCGCCGGCCGCGACCAGGGCCGCGGCGTCGGCTATCTGCAGACCCATCAGCCCGAGCATCCCGTGATGAAAGCGCTGGTGGCGTGCGACCGCGAGGCGTTCTACGCCAGCGAGATCGAGGCACGCGAACGATCAGGCTATCCGCCGTTCGGCCGGCTCGCCAGCCTGATCATTTCGGCCGGCGACCGCCCCACCGCGGAAGGTTTTGCGCGAAAACTGGCGGCGATCGCGCCGATCGACGAGCGGATCCAGGTGCTGGGTCCCGCCGAAGCGCCGCTGGCCGTGATCAAGGGCCGCTATCGCTTCCGGCTGTTGATAAAATCGCTGCGCAATGTCGACCTGTCGGAGTATCTGCGCGAATGGCTCGCGGCCGCGCCGAAGACCAAAGGCACGCTCAAGCTCGAGGTCGACGTCGATCCGCAGAGTTTTTTGTGATGAGCGCAACTGCTCTCTCAACGTCATTGCGAGGAGCCCTTGCGACGAAGCAATCCATCTCACAGCACGAAGAAAGAATGGATTGCTTCGCTGCGCTCGCAATGACGTTGAGGGGGGCGGGGCGCATGAAACAACGAAAAAGCCTGCCGTCATGGCTGACGGCAGGCTCTGTTTCGGCACGCAGGAAACTCGCGGCCGTACTCGGACGCAACGCTTACTGAAGCTGTTCGAAGGAATGGGCGGTCAAATCGCCCGAAGCGATCACATGACCTCGGCGACCACGCGGCCGACGCCGCGGCTGGTCAGGCCGACCGCGCGCGCAGCACCGGTCGACAGGTCGAGCACGCGTCCCTTGATGAACGGACCGCGATCATTGATGGTGACGACGACGCTCTGGCTGCCATGGGTCACCTTCACTTTGGTGCCGAACGGCAGGGAGCGGTGAGCCGCGGTCATGGCGTTCTGGTTGAAGCGCTGGCCGGACGCGGTCTTGCTGCCGGACTCGTTGCCATAGAAGGAAGCCATTCCCGAGAAGCTGCGTCCGGAACCGGACGAAGGCGCGATCGCCGCGTTGGCGTTGAGCAGGGATGCCTGGGATTTGGCCGCGTGGTGGGAATGGTGGTGGCGATGGTGCCTGGATTTGGCCGAGGCCTCGGTGACGCCTGCACCGATCAGGAGAGTTGCGGCGAAAAGAGCTAGCGCCGTGTGCGACCGGGTTATTTTTCCCAGTGCCGGGTTATTGGAAGTCTGCATAAAAACGTCCCTCGAGATAGTAATGCCACATATGTGGCAAGTGGAACCCCCGTCCCAATGTGAGTGAACGCCGTTTGGTGGGCTAATAAGGCGTAAGCTGGGCAGTATATCGTTTTCAGGTTGGCCTGAAACATCTTGTGACTGAACACAGGTAATCAACAAATGTTCCGTAATCTCGCGCGTTAACACATTTTTAACTAATTATTACTTGGAAATATTGACAAGCAAAGTCATCGTCAGTCGCGACGGGATTTACGCAAGTATTGGCCAAGACGGAATGGTTCGGGGGAGGCTGACGTTCCCGCCGGTCGGTCATGGGAGCCATGCAGCAGCCGCAGGAACGAGAGGGCAGATCGCGAACAGCGCGCCAATGGTGGGACGGATGGTCACCAAATTGGCGGCGCCGGATTGGTCGCAAAATGCCTCCGGTGGCCCTTTGCAAAGAACCTGCGACAAGGCATCGCCAGTCGCCGCGGTCATGTTGCACCTGCGCTCTTGCTATGTTAGCAAAGCCGCGATTTTAACGAGCCCGGTGCTGTCAGTGCCGGTCGTAAATCGAAGTCCCGCTTGAATTCCAAGGGCTTGGATCGCTAGGCGCCGCATCGTGGCGACGGTTTTTCCCTTGCGAGTTTGACAGCAAAAAAGAGCGCGCTAGTGGCTGCTGAAGATCCGTCGGTTTCGGGAGTGTCCGGTCGTTACGCAACGGCTCTGTTCGAGTTGGCGCGCGATGAAAAATCCATCGATGCGGTCAAGGCCGATCTCGAGAAATTCGAGGCCATGCTGGCCGATAGCATCGATTTGAAGCGGCTGGTCCGCAGTCCGGTTTTCTCGGCGGGCGAGCAGTCGCGGGCGCTGGCCGCCGTGCTCGAAAAGGCTGGAATTTCAGGCGTTGCCGCCAAGTTCCTCAAGGTCCTCACCGCCAACCGCCGCCTGTTCGCCGTCACCGATGTGATCCGCGCGTTCCGCGCGCTGGTGGCGAAGTTCAAGGGCGAGGCCACCGCCGACGTGACGGTCGCCGAAAAGCTCAGTGACAAGAATCTCGACGCCCTCAAGACCGCCCTGAAATCGGTAACGGGCAAGGACGTCGCGCTCAACGTGAATGTCGATCCCTCGATCATCGGCGGCCTCGTCGTCAAGCTTGGCAGCCGCATGGTGGATAGTTCGCTTCGCACCAAACTCAATTCGATCAAGCACGCGATGAAAGAGGCAGGCTGATGGACATCCGCGCCGCGGAAATTTCCGCGATCCTCAAGGACCAGATCAAGAATTTCGGCCAGGAGGCTGAAGTTTCCGAAGTCGGACAGGTGTTGTCCGTCGGCGACGGCATTGCCCGCGTCTACGGCCTCGACAACGTCCAGGCCGGCGAAATGGTCGAATTCGAGAACGGCACCCGCGGCATGGCGCTGAACCTCGAAACCGACAACGTCGGCATCGTGATCTTCGGCGCCGACCGCGAGATCAAGGAAGGCCAGACCGTCAAGCGCACCCGCGCCATCGTCGATACGCCGGTTGGCAAGGGCCTGCTCGGCCGCGTCGTCGACGCGCTAGGCAACCCGATCGACGGCAAGGGTCCGATCCAGGCCGACAAGCGCATGCGCGTCGACGTCAAGGCGCCCGGCATCATCCCGCGCAAATCGGTCAACGAGCCGATGGCAACCGGCCTCAAGGCCATCGACGCCCTGATCCCGGTCGGCCGCGGCCAGCGCGAGTTGATCATCGGCGACCGTCAGACCGGCAAGACCGCGATCGCGCTCGACACCATTCTGAACCAGAAGCCGCTCAACGCGCAGACCGACGAGAAGATCAAGCTGTATTGCGTCTATGTCGCGATCGGCCAGAAGCGCTCCACCGTCGCCCAGTTCGTCAAGGTGCTCGAAGAGCAGGGCGCGCTGGAATATTCCATCATCGTCGCGGCCACCGCGTCCGATCCGGCGCCGATGCAGTACATCGCGCCGTTCACCGGCTGCACCATGGGCGAATATTTCCGCGACAACGGCATGCACGCCGTCATCATCTATGACGATCTGTCGAAGCAGGCCGTCGCCTACCGCCAGATGTCGCTGTTGCTGCGCCGTCCGCCGGGCCGCGAAGCCTATCCCGGCGACGTGTTCTATCTGCATTCCCGCCTGCTCGAGCGCGCCGCCAAGCTCAACGACTCCCAGGGCTCGGGCTCGCTGACGGCGCTGCCGATCATCGAAACCCAGGCCAACGACGTGTCGGCCTACATCCCGACCAACGTGATCTCGATTACCGACGGCCAGATCTTCCTGGAAACCGACCTGTTCTTCCAGGGCATCCGCCCGGCGGTGAACGTCGGTCTGTCGGTGTCGCGCGTCGGATCATCGGCGCAGACCAAGGCGATGAAGAAGGTCGCCGGCAAGATCAAGGGCGAGCTGGCGCAGTACCGCGAAATGGCGGCGTTCGCGCAGTTCGGAAGCGATCTCGACGCCTCGACGCAGCGCCTGCTGAACCGCGGTTCGCGCCTCACTGAACTCCTGAAGCAGCCGCAATTCTCGCCGCTGAAGATGGAAGAGCAGGTCGTGGTGATCTACGCCGGCGTCAACGGCTATCTCGACACGCTGCCGGTCGCCAAGGTCCGTAGCTTCGAAGACGGCCTGCTGTCGCTGCTGCGCGGCAAGAACGTCGACATCCTCAATACCATCCGCGACAGCCGCGATCTCAGCGACGATACTGCCGCCAAGCTCAAGGCCGTGGTCGAGGGTTACGCCAAGACGTTTGCTTAAAATAATGCCGTCATGGCCGGGCTTGACCCGGCCATCCACGTCTTGGGGCGTGGATGACGACAAGACGTGGATGCCCGGCACAAGGCCGGGCATGACGAAAAATGGGCTTGCGGTCGGGTCATGAACCGGATCGCCGGGGTGAACTGAGAATGGCTTCACTGAAAGACATGCGGGTCCGCATCGCCTCCACCAAGGCGACGCAGAAGATCACCAAGGCCATGCAGATGGTCGCAGCCTCCAAGTTGCGCCGCGCGCAGAGCGCCGCCGAGGCGGCGCGGCCCTACGCCGAAAAAATGGATGCGGTGATTTCCAACATCGCCAGCGCTGCCGCAGGCTCCCCCGGCGCCCCGGCGCTGCTGGCGGGCACCGGCAAGGATCAGGTGCATCTGTTCCTGGTCTGCACCGGCGAGCGCGGCCTGTCCGGCGCATTCAACTCGTCGATCGTGCGGCTCGCCCGCGAGCGCGCGCTGGCCCTGATGAACCAGGGCAAGGAAGTCAAATTCTTCTGCGTCGGCCGCAAGGGCTTCGAGCAGCTGCGCCGCAATTTCGAGCGGCAGATCGTCGAGAACGTCGAGCTGCGCTCGGTCCGCCAGCTCGGCTTCGTCAATGCCGAGGACATCGCCAAGAAAGTCATCGCGCGCTTCGATGCCGGCGAGTTCGACGTCTGCACGCTGTTCTATTCGCGCTTCAAGTCGGTGATCTCGCAGATCCCGACCGCGCAGCAGATCATTCCGCTGGTCGTGGAAGCGCCCGCCGCCAATGCCGGTCCGGCGACATCCTACGAGTACGAGCCGGAAGAAGACGAGATCCTGAGCGGCCTGCTGCCGCGCAATCTCGCGGTGCAGATCTTCCGCGCGCTGCTGGAAAACAACGCTTCGTTCTACGGCGCGCAGATGAGCGCGATGGACAACGCCACCCGCAACGCCGGCGACATGATCCGCAAGCAGACCCTTATCTACAACCGCACCCGTCAGGCGATGATCACCAAGGAGCTGATCGAGATCATCTCCGGCGCCGAGGCGCTCTGAGAACCGCAGCTGACCATCGTTTAAGTTTTCGGACTTCAAGGAGATAGTTTTATGGCCACCCCCGCCAACCAGACCGGACGCGTCACGCAAGTCATCGGCGCCGTCGTCGACGTGCAGTTCGAAGGACATCTGCCGGCGATTCTGAACGCCATCACCACCATGAACGGCAAGAACCGTCTGGTGCTCGAGGTGGCGCAGCATCTCGGCGAATCCACGGTGCGCACCATCGCGATGGATACCACCGAAGGTCTGGTCCGTGGCCAGGAAGTCAGCGACTCCGGTGGCCCGATCCAGGTGCCGGTCGGCGCCGGCACGCTCGGCCGCATCATGAACGTGATCGGCGAGCCGATCGATGAAGCCGGCCCGATCACCAATGAAGGCCTGCGCCCGATCCATGCGGAAGCGCCGACCTATACCGACCAGGCCACCGAAGCCGAAATTCTGGTCACCGGCATCAAGGTCGTCGACCTCTTGGCGCCCTACGCCAAGGGCGGCAAGATCGGCCTGTTCGGCGGCGCCGGCGTCGGCAAGACCGTGCTGATTCAGGAGCTGATCAACAACGTCGCGAAGGCGCATGGCGGCAACTCGGTGTTCGCCGGCGTCGGCGAGCGCACCCGCGAAGGCAACGACCTCTATCACGAGTTCATCGAGTCCAAGGTCAACGCCGATCCGCACAATCCGGACCCGAGCGTCAAATCGAAATGCGCCCTGGTGTTCGGCCAGATGAACGAGCCGCCCGGCGCCCGCATGCGCGTCGCGCTGTCGGGTCTCACCGTCGCCGAGCATTTCCGCGATCAGGGCCAGGACGTGCTGTTCTTCATCGACAACATCTTCCGCTTCACCCAGGCAGGTTCCGAAGTGTCGGCGCTGCTCGGCCGTATCCCTTCGGCGGTGGGCTATCAGCCGACGCTGGCCACCGACATGGGCGCGCTGCAGGAACGCATCACCACCACGCACAAGGGTTCGATCACCTCGGTGCAGGCGATCTACGTGCCGGCCGACGACTTGACCGACCCCGCGCCCGCCACCTCGTTCGCGCATCTCGACGCCACCACGGTGCTGAACCGCGCGATCTCGGAAAAGGGCATCTATCCCGCCGTGGATCCGCTCGACTCCACCTCGCGCATGCTGTCGCCGCTGATCGTCGGCGAGGAGCACTACCAGACCGCGCGTATGGTTCAGCAGGTGCTGCAGCGCTACAAGTCGCTGCAGGACATCATCGCCATTCTCGGCATGGACGAACTGTCGGAAGAGGACAAGATCGCGGTCGCCCGCGCCCGCAAGATCGAGCGCTTCCTGTCGCAGCCGTTCCACGTCGCCGAAATCTTCACGGGATCGCCGGGCAAGTTCGTCGACCTCGCCGACACCATCAAGGGTTTCCGCGCCATCTGCGAAGGCAAGTACGATCACCTCCCGGAAGCCGCCTTCTACATGGTCGGCGCGATCGAAGAAGCCGTCGAGAAGGGCAAGAAGCTCGCGGCGGAAGCAGCTTAAGGGGCGAATGGCGAATAGGGAGTAGCGAATAGCTCCTCTTCCTTCGCCACTCGCTATTCGCCACTCACCATTCGCAGGTTCTTCATGGCCACCTTCCACTTCGATCTCGTCTCGCCCGAAAAACTCGCCTTCTCCGGCGAGGTCGATCAGGTCGACGTGCCCGGCATCGAGGGCGATTTCGGCGTGCTCGCCGGCCACGCGCCCGTGGTGGCCGTGATCCGCCCGGGAATCCTGACGGTGACGGCAGGCGGCACGCAGCAGAAAATCATCGTGCTCGGCGGCCTCGCCGAAGTCTCCGACAAGGGCCTCACGGTGCTGGCCGACGTCGCGACCTCGGTGCAGGACCTGGACCGGGCGCAGTTCGCCGATACGATTTCCGTCATGGAAGAAAAGCTCGCCGAGCATGCGGGCTCCGAACTCGACCGCGCCCTCGAGCGGCTCGATCACTTCAAGAGCATCCAGCATCAGCTCACTTCGACGGCGATGCATTAGGGTCCGATTCAGCTCGGAATCAGACCCGTCATAATCTTCTCATTCGAGCACGCCGGGGCGATCGATCCGTTCGCGTGCGGACCGAATTAGACCGCCTGGGGCAGCGCGAACCCCGCAAATTCCCGCGCCACCGTCCGGTACACCTCGCGCCGGAACGGCACCACGAGATCGGCGACGGCATCGAGCCGTTCCCAGCGCCACTGGTCGAATTCCGCCGGCTGGCCGTTGCGCGGCGTCAAAGGATCGATGTCGGCGTCGTTCCCCGCAAAGCGCAGCGCGAACCATTTCTGGCGCTGGCCGCGGAATTTCGCCAGCCGGTGCGACGGCGGTCCGTCCCAGGCCGGAAACTCGTAAGTCAGCCAGCCGGTTTCGCCGAGATAGTTGGCCTGCTTGACGCCGGTCTCTTCCCATAATTCGCGCATCACCGCGTCGCGCGGATTCTCGTCGGCATCGATGCCGCCCTGCGGCATCTGCCATTCCAGGCCTGGAAGAATGATTTCCGGTCCGTCGTCCCTGAAACGCCGCCCGATCAGAACCTGACCGGCGGCGTTGAACAGCGCGATGCCCACATTGGGGCGGTAGGGTTTGCCCACGGACATCCGACCCTAGCTGCCAGCCAGGTCGGAAAATTCCTTCACCACGCGCTCATAGACCGGGCGCTTGAACGGAACGATCAGGTTGGGCAGATTCTTCATCGGCTCCCAGCGCCAGTTGACGAACTCCGCCTTGTGGCCGCCGCCGGGGCTCGCGACATTGATCTCGTTGTCCTTGCCGGTGAAGCGGACCGCGAACCATTTCTGGCGCTGGCCGCGATAGCGGCCCTTCCAGGTGCGGCCGGCCACGGTGCGCGGAATGTCGTAGATCAGCCAGTCCTGGACTTCGCCGAGCTTCTCGACCGAGCGGACGCTGGTTTCCTCGTAAAGTTCGCGCTTGGCCGCCTCCCAGGTGTCTTCACCGGGATCGACCCCGCCCTGCGGCATCTGCCAGACGTGGGTCTCGTCGACATGCTCGATGCCGCCGGCGCGGCGGCCGATAAAGACGAGCCCCGCTGCGTTGATCAGCATCATGCCGACGCATGTTCGATAGGGCAGGTCTTCGTAGCGCGCCATTCCGTTCAAGCCCTTTGCCGTCAAACCTCTTGTAGCCCTCTTGCAGTCACAGGTGCTGATCTGGCGGCAAGACCTCGGGTCCCAAAACCTTTGGTCCGAAGTCATGCCAGCCGGCAATCAGCCCGATTTTGATTTCAGCATCGCGGTTGTCAATGGCACAAGCATGATGCCACGGCTCTCGAGTGCCTTGGTCCAGATGCCGATCCGTTCGATCGAAATCGGCAGCGCCGAGGCGACGCCGATGGCGGTGCCGCGCTCCTTCGCCAGATTCTCCAGCCTGGCGAGGGCCCGGTCGATCTCCCCCGCGGTAGGCACCGCATCGATGGCGAAATCGGCCTTGGCGAACGGCATCGCCTGGGCCGCCGCCAGAGCGGGCGCGGTGGAGCGCGGCGCCGAGCCGTCGTCGAGATAGCCGAGCCCGCGTTTGGCGGCCTCGCGGATGATCGGCTGCATCACGGCGTCGGTGACGACGAAACGCGCGCCCATGAAATTGGCGATTCCGGCATAGCCCTGAAAGCGGCTGAGATGCCAGTACAGCCGGTCCAGATTCGCATCGGCCGAGAGCGTCGTGAGCAGGGTTTGCGGACCGGGGTCGTTGTCGGGATAGTCGAACGGCTCCATCGGAATCTGCAGCAGAATTTCGTGGCGCTGCGCACGCGCCCGTTCGGCCAGTTTGGAGGGATCCGAGCCGTAGGGCGTAAATGCCAGCGTCACGGCGGATGGCAGCTTCATGATCGCGTCGGTGGTCTTGGCCGCGCCGACCCCAAGACCGGCGACGACGATCGACACCACCGGCATTTTGGCAGCCTTGGCGCGGTCGGCTTCGGCCGCGTAAACCGTGAAAGGCTTCAGCCCTTCGAACACCACCGGGATCATGCCGTAGCGTGATTTCTCAAGCAGGCGCTGTTCCACCCCGGCCATCATGGCGGGCGCCTTGTCGGCCTCGGCCTTGTCAGCGGCGTCGCCGATCACGACGTCCTGCCGCTTGCCGCTAGAGCCGTCGATAATGGTGACGGTCTTTTGCTCGGCTGCTTGTTTGGTCGCAGATTTGGCGGGCTCGGCGGCGCCGGGGGGCGCCATGGCGGATTTTTCGCCCTGGTCGGCCGGCGTGGCTGGCGGACGCAGCGCGATGCGCACCACCGGCTCGCCGCCCAGCGGATTGTCGCCGAAGATGGCGAAGCCCGCAAAGACAGCCAGAAACAGGCCTAGCAAGACGGCAAGTGCCTGAATACCGGTAAACGGCAGCCGGAAACGGCGCTTGCGGTGCGCCGTCTGCTGTCCGAGCGGTGTGCTCAGATCGTCGGCCGTCTCTGCCATAGGTCTCCCCGAATCAACGGGGTCGACGATACCACGGCGGGGCGAGACCGCGGCAGATACGCCACGCCGAGAGTCCGGCGAAAGACGCAGTCAGGACGCGGCCGGGAACCGGTGGGGCCATCCAGCAAAAAGGGCGGCCCAAAGGCCGCCCTGTTCGCAAACCCCGTGGGAGGGGGTCCAATCAGTTCGCCACCTTGCTGGCGGGCTTGTCGATCTGGGCCTTGTCGCCGGTCGGCGCTGACGCATTGACCTTGATGCCGTGCAGCAGGTCGGCCGCCATCTTCAGGGCCTTGTCGTTCTTGGCGTCCGGCGGCACGTAGGATTGCGAGCCGGTCTTCTCGTCGCCCTCGGACTTCAGATGGCCGCGCAGCGAGGCCTCGCCCTTGGTGTCGGTCCGCGACTTCAATTCGTCCGGCACGTCCTGCAGCACCTCGATATCGGGAACGATGCCCTTGGCCTGGATCGATTTGCCCGACGGCGTGAAGTAGCGCGCGGTGGTGAGACGCAGCGCGCCGTTGCCGCTGCCGAGCGGAATGATGGTCTGCACCGAGCCCTTGCCGAACGAGCGGGTGCCGACCAGCGTTGCCCGCTTGTGGTCCTGCAGCGCGCCGGCGACGATTTCCGATGCCGATGCCGAACCGCCATTGATCAGCACGATCACCGGCTTGCCCTTGGTCAGGTCGCCCGCATGGGCGGCGCGGCGCTGGGTTTCCTCGGCATTGCGGCCGCGGGTCGAGACGATCTCGCCGCGCTCGAGGAAGGCGTCGGAAACGGTCACCGCTTCCTCCAGCAACCCGCCGGGATTGTTGCGCATGTCGATGATGAAGCCCTTCAGCTTGTCGGCACCGATCTGCGTGGTCAGGTTGGCGATTTCCCGCTTCAGGCCTTCGGTGGTCTGCTCGTTGAAGGTGGTGATGCGGATATAGCCGATATCTTCGCTTTCGGTGCGCGCACGGACCGAACGGACGCGGATGTTGTCGCGCACCAGGGTGACGTCGATCGGATTGTCCTGGCCCTTGCGAATGATCTTCAGCCGGATCTTGGTGTTGACCGGGCCGCGCATCTTCTCGACGGCTTGGTTGAGGGTGAGGCCCTGCACGGCTTCATCGTCGAGATTGGTGATGATGTCGTTGGCCATCACGCCAGCCTTGGAGGCGGGCGTGTCGTCGATCGGCGAGACCACCTTGATCAGGCCGTCTTCCATCGTGACTTCGATGCCGAGACCGCCGAATTCACCGCGGGTCTGCACCTGCATGTCGCGGAAGCTCTTGGCGTCCATGTAGCTGGAATGCGGATCGAGGCCGGTCAGCATGCCGCTGATGGCGGATTCGACCAGCTTGCTGTCGTCGGGCTTCTCGACATAGTCGCTGCGGACCCGCTCGAACACATCGCCGAACAGATTGAGCTGGCGATAGGTGTCCGATGTCGCGGCACGCGCGCTCGATCCCATCAGGACGGCGCGGGGCTGGGTCACGAACAGCGTCAATGCCGCGCCGGTCGCGGCGCTAAGGAGAATTACAGAAGTCTTGCGCATCATCCGCGAACCTTTTCGCCTTCATTTGCGGCCCACCATGGACCTGAATCGATTGGAGTGCCGTCCTTACGAAACTCGACATAGAGCACGGGCTGACTCGCATTGGTGGCGAGGATGGATGCAACCTGGGATCTCGTTCCCATGGTCGCGACCGGCTCCCCCGTAAGTACAAACTGGCCGATGTTAACCGAAATGCGCTCCATCCCGGCGATCAGCACATGATACCCGCCCCCGGCGTTGAGGATCAAGAGTTGTCCGTAGCTGCGGAAGGGTCCGGCGTAAACAACCCAGCCGTCACACGGTGTTGTGACCTGGGCGCCGACCCGGGTTGCCAAAGAAATGCCCTTTTCTACGCCACCAGCACCGTCGGAACCGCCAAATTCGCGAATCTTGCTGCCATTAACCGGCATTGCGAATAAGCCCTTGGCGGACGCAAAGGCAATGGCCGGGCTCATCCGGGCGGGGTCCTTCAACGCCCCCAGATTGGGCTTGCCGGTCGGGGCGCCCTGCAGATTGGCGGTCGCGGCCGCTTTCGCGGCGCTCTTCAGATCCTGCTCCATTTTGCCGATCAGGCCCTGCAGGCTGTCGACCTGTTTGGAGAGGGCGATGGCGCGGGCGCCCTCCGCCTCCATGTCCTTCTCGGCCGCACTCTGCTTGCGCTGGCGTTCCTCGACCAGGGCGGCCATCCGGGTCTGGTCGTCCCGGAGCTTGTCGCGGTCGACCGCAAGCCGGTCGCGCTCGGTGGCGATGGTCTTGCGCAATGCCACCAACTCGGTGAGGTCGCTGGCCAGTTTCTCCGCGCGCCCGCGCAGCTCGGGGACCACGGATCCCAGCAGCATGGCGGTACGCAGCGACTGCAGCGCGTCTTCCGGTCGCACCAGCAGCGCCGGCGGCGTGCGCCTTCCCGCGCGCTGCAGCGCCGCCAGCACTTCGATAATTTCGGAACGGCGCGAATCCAGCGAGCCGCGCATTTGCTGCTCGCGGCTGTCGAGCGGGCGCAGCCGGGCTTCGGCATCGCCGATCCTTGTCTCGACGCCGCGCACCTGGGCGGCGATGTCGATCAGCTGCGCGTTGAGCTTGCTGCGATCCTGTCCGATCGCCGCGATATCGGCCTTGAGCTTCGCCTGCAATTCCGCGGCGTTCTTCTGCTGCGCGCGGGTGGCTTCGAGTTCCTGCTCGCGCTGCTTGATGGCGTCGGGTGAGGTTGAAACGGTCTGCGGCGGGGCGGCCGCAACCTGGGCGGCTGCCGGCGCAAGGTGAATGCCGGCAAGACCGGCGGTCAGCAAGGCGATGGAAAGGGGCATACGCATCGAACACAGCTGACCGCGACTGGCGGTGTCTGGGTACGATTGAATGTTCCGCCTTGGCTGCATCGATTCCGATCGTGCTCTAAGCTTCAAACGCGGTGATAGGGGTGCCCGGCCAATATCGTCGCGGCCCGGTAAATTTGTTCCAGAAGCATCACGCGAACCATTTGGTGCGGCCAGGTCGCGGCGCCGAACGCAACGCAGAGTTTAGCCTTGCGCCGCAAATCGGGCGAAAGTCCGTCCGCGCCGCCGATCGCGAAAATAGTATTAGCGAGGCCCTCATCGCGCCAGCGACCAAGAAGCCGGGCGAAGGCGGCGCTGTCGATGTTGTCGCCGTGCTCATCCAGCGCCACCAGCACGGATTTGTCCGGGATTGCGGCCGAAATCGCCGCGGCTTCCTCTGATATCCGGGTTGCGGCGTCGCGCGCGCGGCTTTCCGGAATTTCATGGATCTCGAGCCCGCGAAAGCCGAGTTTGCGGCTGATGTCGCCGAACCGCTCGCGATAGCGCTCAGCGAGTTCCCGTTCCGGGCCTTGCTTCAGCCGGCCGATTGAGACGACGACGAGGCGCATATCTGCATTTCCACGCGCATTCGCGCGCCGCACGTTACCGTGCGCTCAGCCGATCTGCATCGGCGCAACCGATCAGCCCAAACCGATCGGCCCAAACCGATCAGCCTAAGTCGCCGCCGCCGTCGGGCCCTGGGTCCACAATCTCTCGAGATTGTAGAATTCGCGCACTTCGGGTCGGAACACGTGCACGATCACATCGCCGGAATCGATCAGCACCCAGTCGCAATTGGGCAAGCCCTCGATGTGAAGCTTCTTGATTCCGTTTTCCTTGAGGCTCTTGGCGACATTTTCCGCGATCGCGCCGACATGCCGGTTGGCCCGGCCGGTCGTGACGATCATGTAGTCGGAAAATGCCGATTTGCCGCGAAGGTCGATGGTGACCGTTTCTTCCGCCTTCATGTCGTCGAGGCGGGAGAGGATCAGGTTCAGGGTCTTGTCGGCGTCGGGTAGCGCCTTCAAGGCGACAGCTTTAGTCGATGTCTTACGCGCGGTTTTGGGTGCGGTTTTTGCGGCCGTTTTCGCAACCTTGGGTAAAACAGACTTGGACAATACAGATGTGGTCAGGGACCATTCCTTTCACTGTATCGCGAACACCGAATCTTGGCATCCGCGGGCTATTCTAGGCATGTGGGGTTAATGGTTTCAATATTCCAGTGAACCCCGGCTCTCACTTCGACTCCGACTGTTACTTCTTTGTCTTCCAGCTGCCGTCCGGGTTCCGCAGGCCGGTCGATGACAGGTTCAGCTTCATGCCGGTCAGAAACACCCAGGCCGGCGCGCGCTGGTCCGCCAGCCGGCCTGCCTGATTCTCGGGCAGGCGATAGCGCGCCAGCGCCTGGGCCGCGGGGGCTGCGAGCGCACGAAAGCTTTGCGGCGGACGGTCGATCACCGCGATCGGCATCTCGGAGGCGATCCGCCGCCAGTTCTGCCAGCGGTGGAATTGCGCAAGGTTGTCGGCGCCCATGATCCAGACGAAGCGCAGGCCGGAAGCGCGGCGGCGCAGGTAGCTGACGGTGTCGACAGTGTAACGCGTTCCAATGACGGATTCGAGACAGCTGATATCGATGCGCGGATCATCGGCCATCTTTCGCGCCGCTTCGGCGCGCGCGTCGAGATCATGCAATCCACCTGTTTCCTTGAGCGGATTGCCCGGGGTCACCAGCCACCAAACGCGGTCGAGCTTCAGCCGCTTGATCGCGAACAGGCTGATGGCGCGATGCGCGAGATGGGGCGGATTGAACGAGCCGCCGAGCAGGCCGATGCGCATGCCGTTGCTGTAGAGCGGGATGGATTGGGCGACCGAAAGCGCGGCGGCCGAAGGTTTACTCAAACGCGCCACCGCGATGTTGTTCTCACGGCCGCGTCTGTCCGGTGCCGTGGACCCGGTATTTGAAGCTGGTCAGTTGCTCGGCGCCGACCGGGCCGCGGGCGTGGAATTTGCCGGTGGCGATGCCGATTTCGGCGCCAAACCCGAACTCGCCGCCATCGGCGAACTGGGTCGAGGCGTTATGCAGCACGATCGCCGAGTCGACCTCGTTGAGAAATTGGCGGGCGGTGTCCGCGTCCTCCGTTACGATCGCATCGGTGTGATGCGAACCGTGGTTGTGAATATGCGCGATCGCCTCGCCGACGCCGTCGACGACCTTCGCCGACATGATCGCGTCCTCGTATTCGGTGTCCCAGTCCTCCTCGGAAGCCGGCTTCACCCTGGGATCGACGCGCTGCACGGCGTCGTCGCCGCGCACCTCGCAGCCGGCGTCGATCAGCATCGTCACCAGCGGTTTCAGCATCGCGGGCGCGCCGGCGCGATCGACCAGCAGGGTTTCGGCCGCGCCGCAGACGCCGGGGCGCCGCATCTTGGCGTTCAGCACGATCGACTTCGCCATGTCGGGGTTGGCGGCGGCATCGACATAGACGTGGTTGACGCCTTCGAGATGCGCGAACACCGGCACCCGCGCCTCGGCCTCGACCCGCGCCACCAGGCTCTTGCCGCCGCGCGGCACGATGACGTCCACGCCGCCGCTCAGTCCGGTCAGCAGCAGGCCGACCGCGGCGCGATCCCGCGTCGGCACCAGCGTGATCGCGGCCTCCGGCAGGCCGGCTTCGCGCAGGCCCTGCACCAGGCAATCGTGGATCGCGCGGCAGGAGCGGAAGCTGTCCGAGCCACCGCGTAAAATCACCGCATTGCCGGATTTCAGGCACAGCACGCCGGCGTCGGCGGCGACGTTGGGGCGGCTTTCGAAAATCACCGCGACGACGCCGAGCGGTACCCGCACGCGTTCGATGGTCATGCCATTCGGGCGCTGCCAGCTCTCGGTGACGAGGCCGACGGGATCGGCGATCCCGCGCACGGTCGCGACACCATCGGCCATCGCGTCAATGCGCGCCGGCGTCAGTGTCAGGCGATCGATGAAGGCGCTGGTCGCGCCGCCATGGCGGACTTCCGCGACATCCTCGGCATTGGCGGCGAGGATATCAGGGGCATTGGCGCGAATGGCGCGCTCGATCGCCTCCAGCGCCCGATTTTTCTGCTCCGGCGAGGCAAGCGCCAGCACCCGGGCGGCGGCGCGCGCGCGGGAGGCAAGCTCGGTCATCAAGGCAGGCAAATCGGCGTTGCCGTCGATCGCCTTGAGCGGCGCGCTCATGGCGGTTCCCTGGTCAATTAAGGTTATGTCCTAGCACGGAAATCCCGGTTCTGCGAAGGGCCGGGGCGGCATGGCTGGCGGGCGGCGGCTAGATGTGGTGGGATCGGATCGGGTCGCGACTAGCCATTCTGTGCATGGGGTTGTTTTCGCGATTTTGGTAAAGGTCCCCCCGGTAGGCCATCGGCCTAGCTGGATCACCCCCGCGCCACAGTACCGACCACCAAATCATCCCGGTGGATCATCTCCGCCCGGCCGCTGATGCCGAGGATGATCATCACGTCCGGCGACGAGCGGCCTCTTATCTTCTCGGCGTCCTCGGCGTCATAGGCGACGAGGCCGCGGCCGATTTCGTGGGTGTCGGGGCCGCGCACCACCACGGCGTCGCCACGGGCGAATTGTCCGTCGACCCGGATCACGCCGGCCGGCAGCAGGCTCTTGCCGGCGCGCAGCGCGCTCACGGCGCCGGCGTCGATGGTCAGCGTGCCCTTCGGCTCCAGCGAGCCCGCGATCCAGCGCTTTCGCGCGGTGACGGGATTGGCGGGGGTCAGGAACCAGGTACAGGGCCCGCCATCGGCGATGGCCTGCAGCGGGTGATCGATCTTGCCGGAGGCGATCAGCATGTGGGTGCCGGCGGTGGTGGCGATCTTGGCCGCCTCGATCTTGGTCTGCATGCCGCCGCGCGACAATTCCGATTCCGCCGCCCCCGCCATCGCCTCGATCTCCGAGGTGACGGACTCGACAATCGGAATCAGCTTTGCGTTGGGATTGGCGCCGGGCGGCGCATCATACAGGCCGTCGATATCCGACAGCAGTATCAAAAGGTCCGCGCTCGCCATGGTGGCGACGCGGGCGGCGAGGCGGTCATTGTCGCCGTAGCGGATTTCATTGGTGGCGACGGTGTCGTTCTCGTTGATGACAGGCACCGCGCGCCATTCCAAGAGCTTGGCGATGGTCGAGCGCGCGTTGAGGTAACGGCGGCGTTCCTCGGTGTCCTGCAACGTCACCAGGATCTGCCCGGCGCCGATACCGTGATGTCCCAGCACCTCCGACCAGATCCGCGCCAGCGCGATCTGCCCCACCGCGGCGGCGCCCTGGCTCTCCTCCAGCTTCAACGCGCCGCGCGGCAGCTTCAGGCGGCTGCGGCCAAGCGCGATCGAGCCTGAGGAGACGATCAGGAGTTCGCGACCCTCGCCGTGCAGTTTGGCAATGTCGGCGGCCAGCGCGGCGAGCCACGCTGCCCGCACTTCGCCCGCGTCGGAGTCGATCAGCAGCGAGGAGCCGACCTTGACGACGATGCGGCGGAAATTTTTCAGGCTGGGGCGGGTCATGGATGCAGACTTTACAGGAAGGCTTCGAGAAGGTCGCGACAGTGAAGGTGCGCTACCTCTCCCATGGGGAGAGGGTTGGGGTGAGGGGGTACGGTCCATCGTTATGCCTTAACCCCTCACCCGGCGCTACGCGCCGACCTCTCCCGATGGGGGAGGTGAAGGTCAGAAGATTCCCATGTCGGCCACAGGTTAGCCCATGACAAAAGCGTTGAGCTTGTTGCCCTCGGGGTCCCTGAAATAGGCGGCGTAGAATCCGCCCTCGCCGCGCGGGCCGGGAGGACCTTCATCGGTGCCACCCAGCGACAGCGCGAGCTTGTAGATGCGATCGACCTGGGCCTTGTCCTTGGCGGCGAGGGCGACCATCACGCCGTTTCCAACCGACATCGGCTTGCCGTCGAAGGGTTTGGTCAGCCCGAGGCCCGCGCCACCGCCTGCCGAACCCCAGGCGATAAAGGTGTCGGACTCCATGAAGCGCCCTATGCCCAACTCGGCGGCGATCTTGTCATAGAATTCCGCGGCCTTCTTCAAGTCCTTGGTGCCCAACGTGACATAGCCGATCATCGATCGTCCTCCCTGGGATTGTTGTGGAATGGCGGAGTTTCGCAGCGGGCCGGAACCGGCGCAAGTCAGGGCTGATGTCAGCCCTGCGGCGACGGCGACCACGGCTCGGCCGGGGTGCCCTTGGCCTTGAGCGACACCGGCGCTTCGCCGATCACCGCGACCAGCGCCCGCAGCGCGTCCTTCACACCCTCGCCCGTGACGCCCGAGATCAGCAGCGGGGTCTTCTTCGCGGCGCGCTTCAGCCGGTCCTTCTGCTTCTTCAATTCGTCCGGCGTCACCGCGTCGATCTTGTTGAGCGCGACGATCTCAATCTTGTCGGCGAGATCGCCTTCATAGGCGTCCAGCTCGGTCCGCACCGTCTTGTAGGCCTTGCCGGCATGCTCGCAGGTTGCATCCACCAGATGCAGCAGCACGCGGCAACGTTCGACATGGCCGAGAAAGCGATCGCCGAGGCCGGCGCCTTCATGCGCGCCCTCGATCAGGCCCGGAATATCCGCCAGCACGAATTCGCGGCCGTCGACGTCGACCACGCCGAGCTGCGGATGCAGCGTCGTGAACGGATAGTCGGCGATCTTCGGCTTGGCGGCGCTGACCACCGAGAGGAAGGTCGACTTGCCGGCATTGGGCAGGCCGACCAGGCCGGCATCGGCAATCAGTTTCAGCCGCATCCAGATCCAGCGTTCTTCGCCTTCCTGGCCGGGATTGGCGTTGCGCGGGGCGCGGTTGGTGGACGACTTGAAATGCGCGTTGCCGAAGCCGCCATTGCCGCCTTCGGCCAGCACGAATTTTTCGCCGAGCGCGGTAAAATCGTGAATCAGGGTCTCGCGATCCTCGTCGAACAGCTGGGTGCCTACGGGCACCTTGAGCACGATCGGCTTGCCGTTGGCGCCATGGCGGTCCTTGCCCATGCCATTGGTGCCCTTCTGCGCCTTGAAGTGCTGCTGATAGCGGTAGTCGATCAGCGTGTTCAGCCCGTCGACCACTTCGATGATGACGTCGCCGCCGCGGCCGCCATTGCCGCCGGAGGGGCCGCCGAACTCGATATACTTCTCGCGGCGGAACGCCACGCAGCCGTTGCCGCCGTCGCCGGAGCGGATATAGACCTTTGCTTCGTCAAGGAATTTCATGGGCTACAGGTAGTGCAGGGGGCCCGTCGGGGCAACCTTTAGATGCTGGAATATCCGCGAAAAGCTCGCATTTTCGGGCCTTTTTGAGGCTTTTGGCGGTATTCCCCGCGATAGGGTGAACGGGCCCGAATTGGCCAGATCGGAAAGGCCTCAGCCCGGCCAGCACTGGCCGCCGCCATCGACCCGCAGCACCTGGCCGGAGACGAACGCACCGAGCGGGCCGGCAAAGACCTCGACCACCCGCGCCACCTCGTCGACGGTGGCGATACGGTCCAGCGTGCCGGTCTCGGCCAGCCGGGCCTGATCCACGGCGCGCGTTCCCATGAACCGGCCGGTGCGGGTGTCGCCGGGCGCGATGCAGTTCACGTTGATGTCGTAGGGCCGCAACTGGTCGGCGAGGCAGCGCGTATAGTGCGTCATGCCGGCCTTGGCGACGGCATAGATCGACCCTTGGGTGCGGCCCTTGAAGGCGGCGACCGAGCCGATGGTGACGATGCGGCCGGAGCGCCGTTCCATCATGCCGCGCGCCACCGCCTGGCAGGTCAGGATGGTCGAAAGCAGGTTGCGATCCAGCACCGCGCGCACGTCCTCCTCGCGAATGCCGACGGCATCGTTCGGGTTCGGCTTGCCGCCGGCCGCGGCAATGTCTCCGCCGGCATTGTGCACCAGGATATCGATCGGCCCCAGCGCGCGGGATGTCGTCTCGACGATGCGGTCGATGTCTCCGCCCTTGGTCAGGTCGCCGAGCACGCGGACGGTGCGCACGCCGTGATCCGCCGCCACCGCTTCCGCCACCGCCGTCAGCGTGGTGCCTTCGCCATATTCTGCCGGGCCGTTCTCGCGCATGCCGTGAATGGCGATATCGGCGCCCAGGCTGGCGAGCCGCTCGGCAAAGGCGCGGCCGAGCCCGCGTCCGGCGCCGGTCACCAGCGCCACCTTGCCCGTTAGCGGTCGAGCGCCGTCGGATGACGTCATGTCGTTCTCCTCGATTTTGAAGATGTCAGTCTGCCGCCAGATCGAGGCCGATGGCGAGGGCCTGGACCAGGCACATCGGCGCGACCAGCGTGCGCAACGCCGGTTCCGGCATGTCCTGGATCTCGAACACGACCTCGGCGCCTTCGACGATCGGGCTCAGCAGGCTGTCGGTGATCGAGATCGCGGGAACGCCGCGCGCGACCAGTTCGGGAAACAGCCGCGCCGTATCCGGGTAATAGTTGCGAAAGCTGATGGCCACCAGCGCATCCTCGGGGCCGGCCGGATGCGACTGTTCGTGGATGCTGCCGCCGATGCCGTCGAGCAGCATCACCCGTCGTCCGAGTTTGCGCAGCACGTAGGCCAGATGGATGGCCACGGGAAATGAACCGCCAAGGCCAAGCAGATAGATGTCGCGCGCGTTTGCCAGGATGGCGGTCGCAGCGTCCATTTCACGCGCATGCGCCGACTCGCTCAGCGTCACCAGCGCCGATTGCGCCTCCGCGACGAAGCGCCCGAGCACCGCCGCGGGCTTGCGGCCGAGGATCGATTTTTCCTCGTGCTTCATGCGTGCGAGCCGCGCCTTGTAGCTCGGCGCCACGCCGGCCACGAGCCGCGAGCGGAACACCTGCTGCATCTCGGTAAAACCGCCGAAGCCCAGCGCATGCGCGAAGCGGACGATCGCCGAGGGTGGCACGCCCGAGCGCGCCGCGACCTCGGCCACGGTGCCGAGCGCGACCTCGGTTGGATGATCGAGCACGAATTCGGCGATCTGCTGCAGCCGGCCTGACAGCGCGCGGTGTCGCTGGGCGATCGCGCCGCGCAGCTCGTCATAACTCATGGATTTGTCGGCAGCCTTGTTCATCGCCGCACTCTACCCCAGTCGCGGCGTTTCGCCGCTTGGATCAAATATTCCACTTTACAGGTGACAATAGAACGTTCATTCTAAGTCCCGCAACAAGAAACTGAACAGGACCAAGGGAGGAAGCGATGAAGAAGCGTGGGATCTCGCGACGGGGCGTTCTGAAGGGCAGCCTGATGGCCAGCGTCATCGGTGGCACCGGCAGTTTCTTCGGCCCCTGGAAGGAAAACCGGGTTTGGGCGCAGGGCGCCGCCAAGCCGATCAAGCTCGGGCTGACCTGCGACGCCAGCGGCCAGTACGGCAACAGCGGCCAGGATGATATGCGCGGCATCTTGATGGCGATCGACGAGGTCAACGCCAAGGGCGGCGTAATGGGCCGCAAGATCACCTGGATCACGGCTGACACCGAAACCACGCCGGCCACCGGCAGCCGGGTCGCCGAGCGTTTCATCACAAGGGAAGACTGCACTATCCTGCTCGGCGCGATCCACTCCGGTGTCGCCAACGCGATCACGCAAGTCGCCAGCAAATACGGCGTGATCTACATGAACACCAATTCGTCCGCTCCGAGCGAGGCTGGCGAGAACTGTTCGCGCGTCAAATTCGTCTGGGACGGCAACGGCACCAATTTCTCCAAGGCGTCGGTCAAGAACGCGGTCGATTCGATCGGCAAGAACTGGATGCTGCTGACCAACGATTATGTCTGGGGCCACACCACCTCGGCGTCGACCAAGGGATTGGTCGAGAGCTCCGGCGGAAAGATCGTCGACAATCTGCTGGTGCCGCAGAACACCCGGGACTTCACCGCGTACTTGTTGAAGATTCAACAGGCAAAACCGGACGTGGTGGCGACTGCGATCGGCGGCGACGACATCAAGGCGCTACGCGAGCAGGTCGCGCAGCTCAAGCTCGACGGCAAGCCGGCCTGGATCAACAACCAGCAGGACTGGCCCGACGTGTGGGGTTCGCCCGACAGCCTGTTCGGCGTGTTCGGCACCACCTGGTATCACAAGCTGCAACTGCCCGGCGTCGCCGAGTTCGTCAAGAAATGGCAAGCCACCAACAAGGAAGGCGGCATCCCGGTCCCCGGCAACGTCTCCTACAATGGCTATATGGCGACCCGCGAATTGCTAAAGGCGATCGAGCGCGCGGGTTCGACCAACAACGTCAAGATCATCAAGGAGCTGGAGAACCTGAAGGTCCCGGCTACCGACCGCATGCAGCACTTCGATGCCTACATGGATCCGGTCACCCACCAGATGCAGCAGACCATCTATCTCGCGCGCCGCAACGCCAAGCCGGTGGACAAGACCGACCTGTTCGACATCATCAGCTGGACCGAGCCCAAGGCCGCCGAGGATACGGCTGCTGCGGCCAAGTGCAAGCTTGTTCCCTACGAGCAGGTGCCGACGGTCGATTCCTGATCCTCAATCGGCCGACTCCGCGCGCCCGTGCTTGGTCAGTGGCCACCCGGACTCCCATTCAGAGTCCGGGCAGCCGTCTCACAATCAAGAAAAACGAGACAGAGCTTGTTCGACCTTCTTCCGCACCTCCTCAATGGCCTGACGCTTGGACTGCTGTTCGCGCTGATCGCGCTCGGCTTCATGTTGATCGTCGGATTGATGGAACAGATCAATCTGGCGCACGGCTCGCTGTTCGCGCTCGGCGCCTATTTCGCCATGCAGCTGATGGGCTCGCGTCCGCCGTTCCCGGCCGAGCTGGTAAAAGTCTGGTTCGCGATGCCGCTCGGCTGGCGCTACGCGGCGACGCTGGTGATCGCGCCGGCCGCGGTCGGCCTCGTCGGCATCGCCATCGAATTCTGCATGCGCCGCACCTATGGCAAGGATCCGCTCTACGGCCTCTTGCTCACCTTCGGCGCGGCGATGGTGATCGAAGAAACCATCCGGCTGGTATGGGGCACCCGCGACTACGTGCTGCAGGTGCCGCAAGCGGTCTCGGGCGGCTTCCTGTTCGGGGATTTGATCTGGTCGACCTATCGCTTCTATGCCGCCGGCATCTCGGTCGCGATCATCGGCGTGGTCTGGCTGGTGATCGAAAAGACCTCGTTCGGCGCCACGGTCAAGGCCGGGGCGCATGACAGCGAGATCGTGCGCGCGCTCGGCATCAATCTCACGCGGCTGCGGCTTCTGGTGTTCGTGCTCGGCACCGTGCTGGCCGCGATTGCCGGCATTATCGTGGCGCCGATCTGGGGCATCCGTCCGCATATGGGTGTCGATGCCGTGATCCCGGCGTTCCTCGTCATCGTGCTCGGCGGCGTCGGCAGCTTTTGGGGCGCTGTGGTGGCCGGCCTGCTGGTCGGGCTCTGTGTCGGGCTGTCAGGCGCCTATGCGTCGGAATGGTCGCTGCTGTCGATGTACATCCTGCTGGTCGCGGTCGTCACTTTCCGCGCCCGCGGCCTGTGGGGCAAGAAGAGCGTGCTCGAAGCATGACCATAACCCCGCCGCCTTCCTCCGATGCGACGCGTCTGGTTACTCCGGCCATGCTGGTGCTTTGGCTGGTGCTCGCCACGGTGCCGCTGTGGATCGCCAAGGTCGGACTCTATCCCTATCTCGGCATCGAGATCCTGATCTGGTCGCTCTACGCGCTGGCATTCAACCTGGTGCTGGGTACCGCCGGGCTGCCGTCGTTCGGCCACGGCGCCTATTTCGGCATCGGCGCCTACGCGTTCGGCCTCTGCCAGTTCAACGTCGTCGCCAATCTCTGGGTCTGTCTCGTGGCGGCGTTTGCGGTCGCGGGGCTGGCCGGCGCGCTGGTGGCGCTGTTCATCTCGCACCGGCGCGGCATCTATTACGCCTTCATGACCATCGCCTTCGGGCAGATCTTCTGGACGCTGGCGATCAAGTCGCACGGCATCACCGGCGGTGAGGACGGCCTCCTGAAGATCGCCCGGCTGCCGGCGGATTTCGGCGTGGCTTCGTTCAACCTCAACGACAATGTCGCGTTCTATTATTTCGTGCTGGTGCTGTTTGCGCTGGCTGTCATGGCGATGTGGCGGCTGACGCATTCGCCGTACGGCCGCGTCGTCGCCGCGATCAAGCAAAGCGAAACCCGCGCTGCCCATCTCGGCTACAACGTCTGGATCTACAAGGCCTCGATCTTCACGCTATCGGCGGCGATTTCGGGACTGGCCGGCGGCCTGTTCGCGATGGCGCAGCTCGCGGCCTTCCCGGACGTGATGAGCCTGCATCAATCCGGCTATGTCGTGATGATGACGCTGGTCGGCGGCGGCCTCGTCAGCTTCTGGGGGCCGGTGGTCGGCGTCTTCGTGTTCCTGATCGCGCGCGACGTGATCGGCGCGCTGACCAACGCCTGGATGCTCTACTTCGGGCTTCTGTTCATCGCCATCGTGCTGTTCCGGCCCGAGGGCATCGCCGGCGCGGTCAGCGCCGCGTTCCAGAAGCACTCGCTCATTCGGCGGCAAGGCAATTCGGCGATGCGGCTATTGTTCGGAGGCGAACGATGGCGCTGATCGAAGCCGCAGGCGTGCATGTCCGGTTCGGCGACCGCGTGGTGCTGGAGAGCATCGATCTCGCGGTGCCCGAAGGTGAATTCCACGGCCTGATGGGCCCGAATGGCGCTGGCAAGACTACGTTCTTCAATGTGCTCACCGGGCGGGTAAAACCGAGCCGTGGCAAGGTTCGGCTCGACGGCAAGGATGTCACTGGCCTGAGCTCGCATCGTATCGCCGCCCACGGCGTCGCGCGATCGTTCCAGATCATGACGCTGTTCGACGAGTTTTCCGCCCGCGAGAACGTCACGGTTGGTCTGCCCGCATTTCGCGCCCGTGGATTCGACATGCGCCACGCCGCCGCCAGCGATCCCGGCTTTGCCGAAAGCGCCCTGGAAATCCTCGCCACTGTCGGTCTTGCCGACAAGGCCGATGTCCGCGCCAAGGATCTCTCCTACGGCGACCGCCGGGCGCTCGAAATCGCGGTGGCGCTGGCGCAGAGCCCTCGCGTGCTCTGCCTCGACGAGCCGACCTCGGGCCTCGGCTCCGACGGCGTGCAGCGGCTGGCGGCGCTGGTGGGGCGGCTGAAGGGCAAGCTCACCATCGTGGCGATCGAGCACGACATGGAATTCCTGTTCGCGCTCGCCGACCGCATTTCGGTGATCCACTGGGGCCAGGTGGTGGCGCGCGGCACGCCGCAGGAGCTGCAGCAGAACGAATGGGTCAGGCGTTCCAACCTCGGGCGGTTCGCATGATTCTCCAGGTCGATGCGGTCGATACGTTTTATGGAGAGACGCAGGCGCTGTTCGGGGCCTCGCTGGTCGTGCCGCGCGCAAAAGTGTTTGCGCTGCTCGGCCCCAATGGCGCCGGCAAGACCACGATGCTGCGCTCGATCCTCGGCCTGACCCGGCCGCGCCGCGGCGCGATCAGGTTCGACGGCAAGGAAGTGACCCGCAGTCCGACCCACGAGATCGCACGCGCCGGCATCGGTTGGGTGCCCGACGACCGCCGGCTGTGCCCGACCCTGACGGTGGCGCGCAATCTGCGCATCGCCCAAAAGCGAACGCGCTTCAGAGCCTGGAGCATCAAGGAAACCTGCGAAATTTTCTCGCCGCTCGAATATCTGATGGAGCGGGAATGCGAGAATCTCTCCGGCGGCGAGATGCAGATGGTAGCGATCGCCCGCGCGCTGGTCGGCGCCCCCGGCCTGATCCTGTTCGACGAGCCGAGCCAGGGTCTGGCGCCCAAAATCGTCGGCGACGTGCTGGCGACCATCCGCAAGCTGCGGGAGGCGGGCGTCGCCTCGCTGGTCGTCGAGCAGAATGCGGAGATTGCGCTCTCGGTCGCCGACCATGCCGCCGTGATCGACCGCGGCCGGATTTCCTGGAGCGGCGACGCCCGGACCTTGCGCGAAGACGGCGCGTTGCGCGCGCGCCTGCTGGGAGTTCACTGATGGCCGCGCCGCTGCTCGCCCTCGACCGCGTTCGCAAGGTTTACACGCGAGGGCGCATCGTGCGCCGTCCGACGTTTACCCTGGAAGCCGATCTCGTGATCGATCAACCCGGCATTATCGGCGTGGTCGGCCCGAACGGGGCCGGCAAGACCACGTTGTTCGAGATGATGACCGGCTCCAACGTGCCGTCCGCGGGCCATGTCTATGTCGCCGGCACCGACATCCACCGGGTAAAATATCGCGAGCGCGACCGGCTGGCGATCCACTATCACCAGTCCTATCAGGTCCGCCGTTTCCGCAAGCTGGTGCCGTCGGCGTTTCTGCAGGCATCCCCGAGCACAGCACCGATGGTGCATTTGTTCGACGAGCCGCAGTTCAACCTGCAGGACGGTTATATCGGCTTCATGCTCGATTTCTTCCGCAAGCTGCGCGCCGAGGGCCGGCTGGTGGTGTTGTGCCTGCATCCGACCGCGAGCTGGCACCTGGAAATCCTCGCCGAGATATCAGAGCAGTTTTTGCTGGTCGCGGATGGCGGCGTCACCCGCCAGCCGGATTTCCGCACGCTGGTGAAGGAGCCGAGGTTTCGCAATTATCTTGGCCCGGAGATGACCCGGGCTGCCGAAACGCTGGCCGGCCCCGCATAGGCTCCGGCTTGATCTTTCGCAAAACACTTCGCATGTTGCGCCCGCAATAACGTCCGATCAGGGAGAGACTTTCGTGGCCTATCCGAACACACAATTATTCATCAACGGCAAATGGCGTGCCGCCCACAGCGGCAAGACCATCGAGGTGCTCAATCCCGCGACGGAAGAGACGATCGGCACGGTCGCGCATGCGGAAAAATCCGACCTCGATGAAGCGCTGGCCGCCGCGGCCGCCGGCTTCAAGGTCTGGCGCGCAGTATCGGCGTTCGACCGCTGCAAGATCATGCGCAAGGCCGCCGCCATCATGCGCGAGCGCAACGACGAAATCGCGCCGCTGCTGACGATGGAGCAGGGCAAGACGCTGGCCGAAGCCAAAATGGAAGCGATGGCGGCCGCCGACGTCATCGAATGGTTCGCCGAGGAAGCCAAGCGCGCCTATGGGCGGCTGATTCCGGCGCGCGGGCCGGGCATCTATCAAATGGCCATCAAGGAGCCGGTCGGCCCGGTCGCGGCCTTCACGCCGTGGAATTTCCCGATCAACCAGGTTGTGCGAAAACTCTCCGCCGCGCTGGCGTCGGGATGCTCGATCATCGTCAAGGCGCCGGAGGAAACCCCGGCCTCGCCCGCGCAGTTGATCCGCGCCTTTGCCGACGCCGGCGTGCCGGATGGCGTGATCAATCTGGTCTATGGCGTGCCGTCGGAGATCTCGGAATATCTGATCCCGCATCCGGTGATCCGAAAAATCTCCTTCACCGGCTCGACCGTGGTCGGCAAGCAATTGTCGGCGCTGGCCGGATTGCACATGAAGCGCGCCACCATGGAATTGGGCGGACACGCGCCGGCGATCGTTTTTAACGACGCCGACGTGACGTCGGCGGCCAAAATCCTGTCGGCGGCGAAATACCGCAACGCCGGCCAGGTCTGCATTTCGCCGACCCGCATGCTGGTGCAGGACGACGTGTTCCGCGAATTCGTCGACAAGTTCGTCGAGGGCGCCAGGTCCATGAATGTCGGCAACGGCATGGACCCCGACTCGAAGATGGGCTCGCTCGCCAATCCGCGCCGCGTCACCGCGATCGAGGGCATGGTGCAGGATGCCCTCGGCAAGGGCGCCAAACTGGAGACCGGCGGCCATCGCGTCGGCAACAAGGGCTACTTCTACGAGCCCACGGTCGTCAGCGACGTGCCGAAGGACGCCCGCGCCATGAACGAGGAGCCGTTCGGACCGCTGGCGCTGATCTCGCGCTTCTCGACACTCGACGAGGTGACCGAAGAGGCCAATCGCCTGCCGTTCGGTCTGGCCTCCTACGCCTTCACCAGCTCGACCAGGACCGCCACCGCAATCGGCGCCAACATCGAAGCCGGCATGGTTTCGATCAACAGCTTCGGTCTGGCGTTGCCGGAGGTGCCGTTCGGAGGCGTGAAGGACTCTGGATATGGTTCGGAAGGCGGCACCGAAGCGATGGATGCCTATTTCAACACCAAGTTCATTTCACAGACCGGCGTCTGAGCGAGCTTTGAGCCAAGTCGATCTGCCCCCGGACGCAGCGCAGCATGAGTGCTGCGATCCGGGTCATCTCTACTGTGCATGGGGTTGTTTTCGCGATTTTTGTCCAGGCCCTGCCGTGCACCGCCTAGGCTGGTCGCCGCCTGATCAGGAATTTCTGTAATCCTTCCAGCACCAGTTCGCGGCGTTGGTTGAACACGGTGCTGCGCAGGGTCACCACGCCGGTGGTTCGGCCCGGCACCAGCTCCGTTACTTCCAGCGCGGGATAGATGGTGTCGCCGGCATAGACGGGCTTCAGAAATCTGCTCGATTGCTCGAGAAAGCCGACCAGCGATTCCTCGACGATATAGGGAAACAGGCCGGCCCCCGGCGCGGTGTGGACCAGGGTCTGGAAGCCATGCGCCAGCAGGTCCGGCATGCCACGCGCGCGGCAATATTCGACGTCGTAATGGATCGGATGGGTGTCGCCGCTCGCGGTCTGGAATGCGGCGAACACCGCCGAGGTCTGGGTGCGGCTGGGAATGACGAAACGCTCGCCGAGCACGAAATCCTCGAACCAGCGTTGTTCCGGCACCATGCGGTGCAAGGCGGGATCGAACTCGGTCATGCCTGATTTCCTGTGATGGTTTGCAAGAGCGACGTACAAGAGCGACGTACCGGTATCGCAGAGCCGAACCTGCGACAATTGGTTCAATTCGTCATGCCCGGGCTTGTCTCAGGTCTCCACGCCTTTAAAACAGCGGTGCGCAAGAGACGCGGATGGCCGGAGCGAGCCATCGCAAAGAATAAATGGGAAACGCCCGGGTGCCATGACTCTGCTTTCAAGAATCTCGACCGGGCTGGACGAGCGTTCCGCGCGGTTGGCCGGCATCGGGTTGATGCTGCTGGCGATCTTCATGTTCTCGTTCGGCGACGCGCTGGGCAAGTACATGGTCGCGACCTATTCGGTCGGGCAATTGCTGTGGCTGCGTGCCTGCGCGGCGCTGCTGGTGCTGCTGCCGATGGTCTGGCGGCAGCGCGCGGCGTTCGGCAGGCTGGAGCGGCCGTGGCTGCAGCTGTTGCGGGTGACGCTCTCCACCCTCGAAGTCGCGGCGTTCTTCATCGCGACGGTCTATCTGCCGCTCGCGGACGTCATCACATACTATCTGGCCGCACCGATTTTCGTCACCGCGCTGTCGGCGCTGGTACTGCGCGAGCATGTCGGCTGGCGGCGCTGGACCGCGGTGCTGATCGGATTTTGCGGCGTGCTGATCGCGCTGCGGCCGTCGGCACAGACGGTGAGCTGGCCCGCCATGATCGCGCTCGGCGGCAGCCTGTCGTTCGCGTTGTTGATGCTGATTACCCGCTCGCTGCGCGCGACACCGGATATCGTGCTGGCGACCTCGCAATTTGTCGGCACCTTCGCGCTCGGCGCGCTGATGGCGCCGTTCGGATGGGTGACGCCCAGCCTCGGCAGCCTCGGGCTGTTCGCGGCGGCCGGCTTCATCTCGGTGGGGGCGCTGCTCTGCGTCAACCGCTCGCTGAAACTCGCGCCGGCCAGCGTGGTGGTGCCGTATCAATATTCGATGATCGTGTGGGCGGTGATGTTCGGCTATTTCGTGTGGGGCGACGTACCGCAGCCGCCGACCATCATCGGCGCGGCCATCATCATCGGCGCGGGGATCTATATTTTCTGGCGCGAACAAAAGCTCGGACGCGAGGAAGCGGTGGTCAACCCGCCGGCGTGATCTTTCTTACCCTCCAGGGGAGGGTGAAGAGCAAACTACCCCTCCCGCCGTGTCGAACTGCCCCAGTTCTTCAGCGACGACCAGACGCTTCGGCTCAGCCGGAAGCGATCGACCGGGGTCGACGATCCCAGTGCCTCGAAGCGGTGCAACTCGACGCCGCTCCACTGGAAGCCGCATTTCTCCAGAATGTTGCGCGACAACGGGTTGGCGACCCGGGCGCCGGAGATCAGGTGTTCGACCTCGAATTCCTCGAAGGTAAAATCGATCACGGCGCGTGCCGCCTCGGTGCCAAAGCCCTGGCCCCAATGGTCGACGCCGAGCCAGTAGCCGAGTTCCGGCGCGTCCGGTTCGCGCCAGTCGACGCCGACCATGCCGACCGGCACGAAATTGTTTTCGATCAGGAACATGGTCTCGCGGGCATCGCTCGCCATCGCGCGCACGAACTCGATCGCATGATCCTGGGTGTAGGGATGCGGCAGGCGGCGGGTCATTTCTGCAATGCGGCGGTCGTTGGCCAGAGCCGCGATCGCTTTTACGTCCGCGAGCGTCGGCCTGCGCAGCATCAGCCGTTCGGTCTCGAGGACGCAGGGACTGCCCTCGCGCAATGTCGGGGTCGGGATATCCTGCAGCATGTCGGGCTCCTGTAGGCAGCTCTTTGACCATGGTGCGTGTTCTGGTCGCAAAACCGGTGTCCACTTTTGCGGTACACGCACAAAAAAAGAGGAGGCCGGTTTCCCGCCTCCCCTTCGGAGCCTTTCAGGAGCTCCACCGGTTCAACAGGACCGGCGGACTCATGTTGTCCACCGTTTACTCGGCCGCGGCTTCCATCATCGGAACAACCGATACGAAAGTGCGGCCGTTGGCTTTGGCACGAAACTCGACATGGCCTTCGACCTTGGCAAACAGAGTATGGTCGGTGCCCATGCCGACATTAAGGCCGGGATGCCAGGTGGTGCCGCGCTGACGCGCAATGATGTTGCCGGGAATCACGTGCTCGCCGCCATACGTCTTGATGCCGAGGCGCTTGCCTGCGGAATCTCGTCCGTTTCGCGATGAACCGCCTGCTTTTTTATGAGCCATAGCCCGTCTCCAACTTCTGTATAAATTCTAGATCAATTCCCTGACGGAATCATCTCACATTTTGTCGCGCAGTCTTTATCACTTCTTCGCGGCAGGCTTCTTCGCATCGGGCTTGGCCGCGGCCTTGGCCACCGGCTTCTTGGCGGGCGCCTTCTTCTTGGCCACCGGCGCGTCATCATCGTCGCCATCGACCGGCGCCACTACAACCGGCTTCTCGCGCTTCGGGCGCGGACCGATGGTCGGCTTGTTGTCGTTGGTCAGGATCTCGGTGATGCGCAGCACCGTGATCTCGTCACGATAGCCACGCTTGCGGCGCGAATTCTTGCGGCGGCGCTTCTTGAACGAGATGACCTTGGGGCCGCGCTTGTGCTGCAGCACTTCGGCCGCAACGGAAGCGCCGGCCACCGTCGGCACCCCGAGCACCGGCGCATCACCGCCGACCAGCAAAACTTCGCCAAGCTGCACGATCGTTCCGACATCGCCGGCGATCTTGCCAATCTCGAGCACATCATCCGGAACGACGCGGTATTGCCGGCCGCCGGTTTTGATGACTGCGAACATCGTTTAATTCCTTCGTGTTCGATCCCGGCCTCGGACAAGTCCGGGCCGGCTTTTTCTTCAGTCGTTATGGGTTCAATTT
>NZ_JAUSLT010000036.1 GCF_030646015.1 Bradyrhizobium sp. | reverse complement strand
CCTTCGCGCCGCTGATGGCGGAGGCCTCGCACTGGTTCGAGCGCTATCGCGGGCTGGCGGTGACCATCGTCGCGTCAGGCAATTATGTCGCGGGCACGTTCTGGCCGCCGCTGATCAACTGGAGCACGCAGGCCTATGGCTGGCGCGCCACCCATTTCGGTATCGGCATTGCCGTCGGCCTGTTGATGACGATCCTGGTGCTGGTGCTGCGCCGCGTCATGGGCGGCAGCGCGGCACAGGATCACACCAATGCGCCGCCGCCGCGGATCAATCTCAACCTGTCGGCCAATACGCTGACGGTGCTGCTGTGCATCGCGAGCATCTCCTGCTGCGTGGCGATGTCGATGCCGCAGGTCCACAGCGTCGCCTATTGCGGCGATCTCGGCTACGGCGTCGCGCGCGGCGCCGAGATGCTGTCGCTGATGATGGCGTGCGGCATCATCAGCCGGATCGGCTCGGGATATCTCGCCGACAAGATCGGCGGCATCCCGACCCTGCTGATCGGATCGGTGGCGCAGGGCTTTGCCCTACTGTTCTATTTGTTCTTCGACGGGCTGACCTCGCTCTACCTCATCTCCGCGATGTTCGGCCTGTTCCAGGGCGGCATCGTGCCGAGCTATGCCATCATCGTCCGGGAATCGATGCCGGCGCGCGAGGCCGCGACCCGGGTCGGCATCGTGATCATGGCCTCGGTGTTCGGCATGTCCGGCGGCGGCTGGATTTCCGGCGTGATCTTCGACGCCACCGGTTCCTACGCCGCGGCGTTCCTCAACGGCGTCGCCTGGAATGCGGTCAACATCGTCATCGTGGTGGCGCTGCTGCTGCGGGCGAGGGCGCGCTCACGGCTGGCAATGGCGTGAGGCCGGCTACCCCTTCTCGACTTCGCCGCCGGCATCGAGCCAGCCCTTGAAGCCACCGAGGTTGCGGACGTTTTCGTAGCCCATTTCCTTCAGCGTCTTGAGCACCAGCGCCGAGCGTCCGCCCGAGGCGCAATAGGCCACCACGGTCTTGGCCCGGTCGAATGCCGCATCGTGCAGCGGGGAGGCCGGATCGGCGCGAAATTCCACCAGTCCGCGCGGAATGGCGAGGGCGCCCGGCACCTTGCCCGATGTTGCGACCTCGGCCGGTTCGCGCACGTCGAGAAACAGCACGTCGGCCCGGCCGACCAGTCCCTTGGCTTCATCGGGACTGATGCGCGGTACCGCGGCTTCGGCCTCGGCGAGCATGGATTGCACTGTTTTCATTCTTGGTTTCCTCCGGATTTGCCTGATCGCGGCGAGTAAGGCGCAAACCGCGGACGGTGGCAATGGCAAAGGATCTGGCGCGAAATTCCGGCGGGATGTTGGCAAGTTGCCGGCGGTGTGACTCCGCCGCCGGAGCCGTCACACCGCCTGACCCGCTTTCAGCAGCGTGCAGCCGCTGATCTTCAAGCTGCCGTCGGCTTGCTGCTCCAGCGTATAGAGCGCCTCCCACGGCACGCCTTCGGCATCGACGATGCGGACGCGCTGGGCGATCTTGCCGTCGGCGACGCGCGCCTCGCCGAATTCGAAACTCTTGTGACGGTAAACCGGCGCATAGCTGCCGCGCACCATCGCCATGAAGGTGTCTTGCGGGAATACTTCCCTGATCGCGGGCGCGGCATGGGAATAGGCCGTTGCGGCATCGTCGTGGCCGAACGCCTCGACCTGGGCGCGGATGATTCTTTGCGCGGCGGCGACGTCGTCGGCGCGGGCAGGGGCGCTGACGCCGATCAGCAAGGCGACGAGTAGCAGGAAGGCGCGCATGACGGGCTCCGCTTGGCGGTTATCGTACCCCTCAGATACGTGGCAGCCCAGCGCAAAGGTTCAGCTAATTGTCCATAACCGTGGTCGCGTTCCGGCACGGGATGCATCGAGGCAGGGGACTCGCATTTCCGCAGCAAGTGTGCGCCACCTTCTGCGATGGATCAAACGCCGGCAGCCGGAAGGCGATAAATTTCGGCAAATCTCCGGTGCGGACCCACCCAAACCCTCAAAGCAGGCGAAATGCCCGACGAAATACCATTGCCCGGTCCGATGCATGGCCTCAGCGAGGCGGAAGTCCAGGCCAGACTGCAGGCCGAGGGCTACAACGAACTGCCGCGCCCGGACCGGCGTACGCCGCTGCGGATCGTCCTCGAGGTGGTGCGCGAGCCCATGCTGGCGCTGCTGCTCGGCGGCGTCGCGGTCTATCTGCTGCTCGGCGACCTCAAGGAGGCCATCATCCTCGGGGCGTTCGCCACCCTGTCCATATTGATCACGGTGATCCAGGAAAGCCGTACCGAACGCGTGCTGGAGGCGCTGCGCGACCTCACCAGTCCGCGCGCGCTGGTGATCCGCGACGGCGTGCGCAAGCGGATCACCGGCCGCGAAGTCGTGCGCGGCGATATTCTGCTGCTGGCCGAAGGCGACCGCGTGCCGGCCGACGCCGTGATCATCGAATGCCGCGACCTGCTGACCGATGAATCGCTGCTGACGGGTGAATCGGTTCCCGTGCGCAAGACCGCGCGGGCCGATGCCGGTCCTTCCGAAAGCCGGCGGCCCGGCGGCGATGACCTGCCCATGGTGTTCTCCGGCTCGTTGGTGGTGCGCGGCACGGCGACAGCCGAGGTCGTTGCGACCGGAATCCGCAGCGAGATCGGCAAGATCGGCCAGTCGCTCGCCACGCTGGAGACGGAGCCGCCGCGGCTGCAGGCGCAGACCCGCCGCGTGGTGCGGATTTTCGCCATCGCCGGCGCGGCGGTCAGCATTCTGGCGGTGGTGCTGTACGGCACCCTGCGCGGCGGATGGCTGGATGCGGTGCTGGCGGGCATCGCGCTCGGCATGTCGATGCTCCCTGAAGAATTTCCGGTCGTGCTTGCCGTGTTCATGGCGATGGGCGCGTGGCGAATCTCGCAGGCGAGGGTGCTGACCCGCCGCGCCGCCGCGATCGAAACCCTCGGCTCCGCGACGGTGCTCTGCACCGACAAGACGGGGACGCTGACCGAGAACCGGATGACCATTGCCGAATTGCGGCTCGCGGACGACGACACGTTCCGGCCCGGGGAGACACAGGGCGCCGCGATGCCGGAGCGCTTCCACGCTCTGATAGAATGCGGAATCCTGGCCAGCGCGCGCGACCCGTTCGACCCGATGGACAAGGCGTTTCACGCTCTCGGCGGCGAGCGGCTGGCCGGCACCGGGCGTTTGCACGGCGCGGAATGGAAACTCGAGCACGCCTATGGGCTGCGCCCGGATCTGCTGGCGATGTCGCTGGTCTGGCAGCCTTCCGACCACAGTCAGGAATTCGTCGTCGCGGCCAAGGGCGCGCCGGAAGCCATCGCCGGGCTTTGCCATCTCGGCCCCTCCGAGCTCGCCGCGCTGAAGCGCTCGGTGGACATCATGGCGGCCGAAGGCCTGCGTGTCCTCGGCGTCGCCCGCGCCTCCTTCGCTGGCGCCGCATGGCCGGCCTCGCAGCATGATTTTGCCTTCCAGTTCGAAGGGCTGGTCGGCCTTGCCGATCCGCTGCGGCCGAGTGTGCCCGTCGCCGTCGCCGAGTGCCGCTCCGCCGGCATCAGGGTGGTCATGATCACCGGCGACTATCCCGCGACCGCCACGGCGATCGCCCGGCAGGCGGGTCTCGACACCGCCGACCTCGTGACCGGAGAGCAACTGGAAACGCTGAGCGCGGAACAACTGGCGCAGCGCGTGCGGACCGCGACCGTGTTCGCGCGGATCATGCCCGATCAGAAACTTCGCATCGTCGATGCGCTCAAGGCCAACCGCGAAATCGTCGCCATGACCGGCGACGGTGTCAACGACGCGCCGTCGCTCAAGGCGGCGCATATCGGCATCGCGATGGGCGGCCGCGGCACAGATGTGGCGCGCGAGGCGTCCTCCATCGTGCTGCTCGAAGATGATTTCGGCTCGATCGTGCACGCGGTGCGGCTCGGCCGCCGGATCTACGATAACCTCCGCAAGGCGATGGGGTTCATCTTCGCCGTGCATGTGCCGATCGCGGGCCTTGCGCTGCTGCCGCTGCTGTTCGGCCTGCCGATCGTCTTCGGGCCGATCCATATCGCGTTCCTGGAGATGATCATCGATCCCGTGTGCTCGCTGGTTTTCGAGGCCGAAACGGAAGAAGACGACGTCATGAGCCGGCCGCCGCGTCCGCCCGATCAGCCGCTGTTCTCGGGCAGCCTGATCGGCTGGAGCCTGGTGCAGGGAACGCTGGCCTTTGCGGTGGTCGCCGTCATCTACGTCACGGCGCTGAAGCACGGCATGCCGGAGGCGGAGGTGCGGGCGCTCACCTTCTTCTCGCTGGTGCTGGCCATTGTCAGCCTGATCTTCGTCAATCGCTCGTTCAGCGCGTCGCTGATCGCGGCGCTGCGGCGGCCGAATGCCGCGCTCGCATGGGTGATGCTGGTCGTTCCGGTCATGCTGAGCCTGACGCTGCTCTTCCCTCCCGCCAGCGCGCTGTTCCGCTTCGGGCCGCTGCATCTCGACGATCTCGCATTGACGCTGGCGGCGGGGATCGTCGTCCTCGTGTCGCTGGAAGGCCTGAAGGCCATCGGGCGCGGGCGCTTCAGGGTCGCGGAGCGCTGACCATGACGATCGAAAGCACAGACCATGTCATCGAGCTGCGTGTCGACGAGATCGCGCAGCTCTTTCATACCCTGGATCCGTCGCCGTTTCGGGAGCGCGACCTCGACCGCGAGGCGGAAGAATTCATCGTGGGTTGGGCGCGCGAATTGCGCACCGACCTGCCCATCAGGATTATCGTCCATTTCCCGGAAATCGAGCTTCAGAACAAGGCGGCAAAGGATCTGGCCGAAGCCATCCGCGGATACTTTTCCCACCGCGTGACGGTGCTGCAGCGCGACCTCACCGAGTTGTTCCGGGTTGGCCGCCGTTCCCTCGGCATCGGCGTGATGGTGCTGATCGCGTGCTTTGTCATCGCGCGCTTCGCAGGCGGACTCGTCGAGGGGTCGCTCAGCCGCATGATCGAGGAAAGTTTCCTGATTTTAGGCTGGGTCGCGAACTGGCGTCCGCTCGAAATCTTTCTGTACGACTGGTGGCCGATTGCCCGGCGACGCGATCTGTATCGCCGTCTTTCCAGCGCATCGGTCGAGGTTCGGCCATTTCCAGCGGCCTGAACCGGCGCGCGGATGCGCCGGCTATTGCCGTCGTGGAACGCAAGGCGCATTATTCGTCGAAGTCCAGAAACAAAATTCCGGAGCAGGGAATAATGGCGGGAGGCAAGTCGCACTACGAGGTCATCGTCGTCGGCGCGGGTGTGGCTGGAATCTATCAGATCAAGCGCCTCGCCGACCTCGGCGTCGAAGCCCTGGTGCTCGAGGCCGCCCCCGACCTCGGCGGCACCTGGTACTGGAACCGCTATCCGGGAGCCCGTTTCGATTCGGAGAGCTACACCTACGGCTATTCGTTCTCGAAGGAGTTGCTCGACGAGTGGCACTGGAAGGAGCGGTTCTCCAGCCAGCCGGAGAATCTTCGCTATCTCAATTACGTCGCCGACAAGTTCGATCTGCGCCAGTACATGCAGTTCAACTGCAAGGTCGAGGCCGCGCACTTCGACGAGGCGCATGATCTGTGGCGGCTCCGAATCGATGATGGGCGCGAACTGACCTGCCGCTTCGTCATCATGGCGGTCGGGCTGCTGTCGGCGCCGACGCTGCCGCGGTTCGAGGGAATGGACAGTTTCAAGGGGCGCTCGTTCCACACGTTCTACTGGCCGCACCAGCCGGTCGAGATGGCCGGCAAGAAGGTCGCCGTCATCGGCACCGGCGCCACCGCCATTCAGATCATCGGCGAGATCGCCGACAAGGTCGGCGAACTCACGGTGTTCCAGCGGCGGCCGAACTGGAGCGCGCCGCTGAACAACGGCCCGATCTCGGACGCAGAGATGGCCGACATCCGCGCGCGCTACGACGAGATTTTCGAGACCTGCGGCCGTACCCCCGGCGGCTTCGTGCACGAACCCGATCGCCGCGGCTTCTTCGAGGTAACGCGGGAAGAACGGCTGGCGCTGTGGGACCGGCTCTATGATGAGCCCGGCTTCGGCATCTGGCTGAGCAATTTCCGGGAAATTTTTACCGACCCGGCCGCCAACGCCGAGTTCTCCGCCTACATCGCCGACCGGATCCGCCGCCGCGTCAAAGATCCCGTGGTGGCGGAGAAACTGATCCCCAGGGACCACGGTTTCGGCGTGCAGCGGGTGCCGCTGGAGACGAATTACTTCGAGGCCTATAACCGGCCCAACGTGCACCTCGTCGATATCAGCGAGACGCCGATCGAGCGGATCACCGAGTCGGGCCTGCGCACCACCGCGCGCGATTACGAGTTCGATATCATCGTCTACTCCACCGGCTTCGACGCCATTACCGGCGCGTATGACCAGATCGACATCCGGGGCGTCGGCGGCGAAAAACTATCGGAGAAGTGGAAGGACGGCCCGTCGACATTCCTCGGCATGCTGGTGCACGGTTTTCCGAATTTGCTGATGCCCACCGGACCGCAGAGCGGTTCCGCATCGACCAATTTTCCGCGCGGCATCGAGACCGGCGTCAACTGGTGCACCGCCCTGCTGGAGCACATGTGGGCCCGCGGCTACACGCGGGCCGATCCGACGCGCGCGGCGCAGGAGCGCTGGACCGGCTATGTCGCGAAGATGTACGCGATCATGCTGCTGCGCAACGCCAAGGGCTGGTTCACCGGCTACAATTCCAATGTGCCCGGTCACGAGGCAGGCAAGGTCCGGCACGTCGTCTTCAATGGCGGCACACCGAAATACGTCGCGGCGATCAACGACGTCGCAATGAAGGGCTATGAGGGGATCGTTTTCACGGCGGAGGCGCGGAAAGCGGGGAGGCCGTTGGTTGCCAGCGTTGAGGCCAAGGCAGTCTGACTGAGCGTTTTCTCTTCTTCTCCCCTCCCTCCGCGAAGCGGCGGGGAGGGGTCGGGGGTGGGGGGGCTATCGGCGCATTCGACTGCGAATCGTACGCGCGTACTTCGGGCAGAGAGTCTGCGGCACTACCCCCCACCCCCGACCCCTCCCCACCACGCGCAAGGGCGCGTGGGGGGAGGGGAGAGAAGCATCGCCTGGCGATGCATCTCAGAATCAGTTGGAAGTGGAAATCGCCTCACCCCTCCGCCACCGCGTCGCCCCACGGCTGCGCGCTCTCCGTCGCGCCTGAGTTGGTGTCGCCGTCGCGCAGCACCACGCTCGGGCAGGCGAATTTCATCGGGAAAGTCTGCACCCGCGCTTCCTCGTAATCGAAACCCGCGCGCAGCGCATCGCGCACCGCAGGCTGTAGCCTGATGTCGCCGATCACGATGGCGCCTTCGCTGGCGTCGATGCGCGGGGTGTGGATCGCAGCATCCAGGTCCATGCCGTAATCCATCACGAAGGACAGGATCTGCGTCACCGCCGGCAGGATGCGCCGTCCGCCGGAGGCGCCAAGCGCCAGCCGCCTGCCGTCGGCGGCCTGCGCCAGCACCGGGGTATAGTTGGTCAGGCAACGCTTGCCGGGCGCCAGTGCATTCGGTCCACCCGGCGTCGGGTCGAACCACATGATGCCGTTGTTCATGGTGACGCCGCTTTGCGGCGTGACGAATTTCGAGCCGAAGGTCGACAGCAGGGTCTGTGTCACCGCGGCCATGTTGCCGTCGCGGTCTACTACCGAGAAATGCGTGGTGCAGGCCGGCGCCAGATGTTCGGCGCCGAGCGCGCGCCGGCCGTCGGCGTCGCCCATGTCCTGCAGCCGTTCGCGATAGGCCGATTGCAGCGCCAGCGCATATTCCATGTAGGCCGTTGCATCTGGCCCATTGCCGGGCTGCAGTTTTTGCTGCAGCAGGCGCAAGGTGTGCGCCAGCGTCGGGCCGCAGGTCAGTTCCGGCGTCGCGTAGACGTTGCCGCCGCGATAGGGAATCGCCAGCGCCTCGCGGCCATGGGCGCGGAAGGCAGCGAGGTCGTCGACCGTGAGGGCGCCACCGGCGGCCTGGATATCGGCCGCGATGCTCCGCGCCAGATCGCCCTGGTAGAAATCGCGCGGGCCTTCGGCGGCGAGGTAGGACAGCGTCGCCTTCAGCCGGTCCTGCGGCAGCCGCACGCTGGACTTGATGCCCCATTGCGCGTTCGGCGGCAGGCCGTCCTTGAGGTAGGCGGCGGCACTGGCCGGATAACGGCGGAGATCGGCGGCCGAACTCGCGATCATCAGCGTGGTCCACCAGTCCACCAGCAGACCTTCGCCGGCGAGCTTGATGCCGGGGCCGAGCAATTCCTGCCACGGCATCTTGGCGTGGCGGCGATGCGCCTCTTCCATGCCCGCCACCACGCCGGGCACCGCGATCGAAACCGGACCATGCAGGTTGCGGTCGTCCTTGACCCGCGGCCAGGGGAAGATGTCGGAGGCCGCGCCATCGCCGGACAGCGGATAGTCCTCTACCCGCAGGCTGTTGGGCGCGCACATGCCGTAGTCGATCACCTCGTAGCGGTCCTCGCGGGCGCGGTAGAGCACCATCGCCCCGCCGCCGCCGATGCCGCTCATCCAGGGCTCCAGCACCCCGAGCGCAAAGGTGGTCGCGATCACGGCGTCGACGCAGTCGCCGCCGGCCGCCAGCACCGCGGCGCCGACCTCGGCAGCCCTGCGCGATTGCGAAGCGACGATGCCGCCTTTGGAGACGGTGGCGGATTTGCGGATGTGCTGGGCGTTGGAGAACTGGTCGCTCATGGGGGTTGCCTTGTTGTTCTTGCCAGGATCGGGTCGAGTTGGCGTCATGCGGCAACAATGGCACATTGCGAACGATCAAGACAAACATGCAGGGAGAAGAAAATGCCCGGGGTGAAGCAAACCAGAGACGGCGCCGTCGGTATATTGACGCTGAACGAGCCGGCCAGCCTGAACGCCATGACGCCGGACCTGCTCGGCGGCCTCGCGAGCGCGATCGGCGAGATGACCGATGATTCCGGCGTGCGGGCGCTGGTGCTGACCGGGGAGGGCCGCGGGTTTTGTTCCGGACAGAACCTCAAGGCGTCGGAAGCGCTCGGCAGCGATATCGTCGCCGGGGTGATGAAATTCTACTGGCCGGCGTTCCGGGCGCTGCGCGAATGCCGGGTGCCGATCGTGGTCGCGGTCAACGGCGTCGCGGCCGGCGGCGGCTTCAGCCTGGCGATGGCCGGCGACATCATCGTCGCGGCGCGCTCGGCGAGTTTCATCCAGGTGTTCAGTCGGATTGGTCTCGTGCCCGATCTCGGCTCGACCTGGCTGCTGCCGCGCCTGATCGGCCGCCAGCGCGCGCTCGAACTGATGCTGCTGAACGAACCGCTCTCCGCCGAACGCGCCCATGAATGGGGACTGTTGCGGAAGGTGGTTGATGACGAACGCTTGCTCGACGAAGCCATGCAACTGGCCCAGCGCCTCGCCGCCGGACCGACGCGCGCGCTGGTCGCCACCCGCGCCCTGCTGGAGGAGAGCGAGCACGCGACCTACGCCGCCCAGTTCCAGCGCGAGATCGAGGTGCAGTCCGAAATCCGCCGCAGCACGGACGCACTGGAAGGCCGCAACGCGTTCGTGGAAAAGCGCGCGGCGCGGTTCAGCGGGCGATAATCGGTTCTGCCGGGACTGCGGAGGGCGCGTCGCGAAGCCGCGCTTAGGCCACCCTTTTGCTTTTGCAAGTCATTCGCATTTGCAGTATGGTTCTCGAATTGCCCACTGGCAAAGAGGTGATTTCATGCGTTTGCTTCGTTCATTTTCCGTCCTGGCGGCGCTGTGCGCCGCCCCCGCCGCTCAAGCCGCCGGCAATCTGGCCGGCCAGGAACCCGTCGTGGTCACGGTCGAACTCGGCAAGCCTGGCGAGCATGCCTTCGTACCCAACAAGCTGAAATTCGAGACCGGCAAGCTCTACAAGCTGGTGCTGAAGAACCCGAGCAATGACCCGCACTACTTCACCTCGCATGCCTTCAGCCAGATGGTCTTCACCCGCAAGGTCCAGGTCACGCAGCTGCGCGACGGCAAGACCGTCAATCTCGCCGAGTTCAAGGGCGCGATCCGCGAGATCGAGGTTTATCCGGGGGCGTCGGCGGAATGGTGGTTCGTGCCGGTCGCCACCGGCAAGGTCACCGACCTGCGCTGCGGCATTTCCGGCAGCGACGGCAAGACCCACGCCGATCACGGCATGGTCGGCGAGATCGTGATCGAGTGAGGCTGTCAGCATCCCGCCGATCGCGGCGGCTAGCTGCAATCAACCAGGATTGTCCCGTGACATTGGCGCGGGGTGTCAGACGCACCTGGGCGCCCGCCATCACACGATCCCACCGAGATAGAGCCGCTTGACGATGTCGTTGCCTTTCAACTCGTCGACCGAGTCGGCGGCGACCACGATTTCGCCATGGACGATGATGTAGCCGCGATCGGCGATCCGGATCGTCTGATTGAAATTCTGCTCCGCCATCAGCACGGTCAGACCGAGATTATGATTGAGCTCGCCGATCTTGCTGATGGTCTGCGACACCAGCAGCGGCGACAGCCCGACCGAAGGCTCGTCGATCAGCAGCAGGCGCGGCGACGACATCAGCGCGCGCGCGATCGCCAGCATCTGTTGCTGCCCGCCCGACATGGTGCCGGCAAGTTGCTTCTGCAGCCCCTTCAGCGCCGGAAAGGTCTCGAAGGCGAGCGCCAGGTTGCGATCGATGTTCTGCCGGGCGGCCTTGCGGAAGGCGCCGAGCATCAGGTTTTCCAGCACGGTCAGTTTTGGAAACAGCCGGCGTCCCTCCGGCACCATCGCCACACCGAGATCGACGATCGCCTCGGCCGACAGTTTTGCGAGGTCGTGCGCGGTGCCGTCGATGGTCAGGATCAGGCTGCCGCGCTCCGGCCGCACCAGGCCGGCGACGCACTTCATCAGCGTGCTCTTGCCGTTGCCGTTGGTGCCGAGCAGGGCGACGGTCTCGCCGGACTCGACATGCAGACTGACGCCGCGCAGCGCCTTGACGGCGCCGTAGCCCGCATCGAGATCCCTGATGGCGAGGCTAAGTGCCAAGATAGGCCTCCTGCACACGCTGGTTGCTCATCACTTCGTCCGGCGTGCCGATCGCGATGATCTTGCCGGCCTCGAGACACATCACGCGCTCCGAAAAACGCATCACCGCCTGCATGATGTGCTCGATCATGATGATGGTGATGTCCTGATCCGCAAGACTCATGAGCAGATCGAGCACCTCGTCGACCTCCGAACTGGAAAGGCCGGCCATCGCCTCGTCGGAAATCAAGAGCTTCGGGTGGGTCGCCATCGCGCGCGCCAGCTCCATTTTGCGCAATTCCACCTGGCTGAGCTTCGTTGCCGACACGTTCGCCTTCGACGCCAGCCCCATCCGCGTCAGGATCGACATCATGGCCTCGCGCCGGTGCGCCTCCGAGACGATGACGCTGGTGTCCGCCGCGAAGTCGAGTCCGACCATGAGGTTTTCGGCGACCGTCATGCTCCGGAACGGCCGCGGGATCTGGAAGCTGCGCGCGATGCCGCGACGCGTGCGAATGTGCGGCGGCAGCCGCGTGATGTCCTCGTCTCGAAACGTCACGGTGCCGGGCTCGGTACGGAACGCGCCGGAAATACAGTTGATCAGCGTGGTCTTGCCCGAGCCGTTCGGGCCGATCAGGCCGAAGCGCTGTCCCGGAGGGATATCGACGCTGACATTGTCGAGCGCGGTGAAGCCGCCGAAGCGTTTTGTCAGCGCGGATATCCGCAGCAGGGGGGCTTGCGTTTCGGGGGCCATCATCCTTCGCCCTCGTTGCGTTTGCTTCGAACCTTGCGGATCAGGCCGATGATGCCTTCCGGCGCGGCCACCACGAACAGCACCAGCATGACGCCCAGTACCAGCACGTTGACTTCCGACGAAATGGTAACCGTCAGCAGTTGCTGCGTCACGCCGAGCAGGATGGCGCCGATAACGGGACCCGCCCAATGTGCGGTCCCTCCGATCAGCGACATCGCGAGCGCCGAGACCGAGTAGTTCAGATTGAATGCGGAGGCGGGGTCCGCATACTGCAAATACATCGCGGCGGGCGCGCCCGCCGCGCACATCAGCGCCCCGGAGATGACGCAGGCCGTGAGCTTCAGCCGCAGCGTCGGCACCCCCGTGCATTCAGCGGCGAGTTCGTCGTCCTTGAGCGCCTGCAGCCCGCGGCCGATCCATGAATTCTGGATGTAGCGCGAAATCGCCACCGCCAGCACTACCATCACCGCCTGGACGAAAAACAGCATCTCGACGTAATTGTCGAACGGCGCCATCACCGCCGGCCGCTGCAGCTGGATGCCGGACGCGCCGCCGACATATCGCCAGTTGGTGATCGCGGTCTCGATGATGATCGTCGCCGCGATGGTCGCTATCGAGAAGAAGATGCCCTGCATCCGCAGGGTGAGCAGGCCGAGGGCGAATCCCATCAGGGCGCCGACCGCCGCGGCCGCCGCGATCTGCACGGCCAGAGGTACGCCGGTCGCCTTGAACAGGAACACGGCGGTGTAGACACCGACCCCGAAGAACGCGCTGGTGCCGAAATTGACGTAGCCGGCATAGCCGCCGAGGATGCTCCAGGCCACAGCCAGCACGATGAACTGCAGGATCACGTAGCAGGCGAAGAACGGATACTGGTTGCCGATCACCTGCGTCATCAGCATGGCGCCGGCGAGAAACAGCGCCGCTCCGATCCAGAAATAGATGCCGTTGCGCTTCATGATCGCCTGCCGAACAGGCCCTGCGGCCGGACGGCGAGAACGCCGAGCAGCATCGCAAAGGAAATCGCCGGCGCCCAGGAGGCGCCGAACAGGGTCAGCACGATGGCTTCGGCGACGCCGAGGATGATGGCGGCGACCAGCGTGCCGGACATGCTGCCGAGCCCGGCCATGACGACGACGCAGAAGGTGCGCCCGATATAGGTGCGGTCGAGCGTCGGCTCCACGGGAGCGACGATGATGAGCAGGGCGCCGGCGATGCCGAGCACGGCGGTCGCGATGCCGAACGCCCATTGCTTGATCCGGATCGGGTTGGCGCCCATCAGCCGCAGCGCCTCCTGGTCCTGCGCCACCGCGCGGATCGCGCGTCCCATGAAGGTGCGCGACAGATACAGTGTCAACAGGATGGTCAGCGCCGCCGCGACCACGAACGCGACCACCAGCCGGAATGGAATCCGCATGTCGCCGAGCCGCCAGGCCTTGCCGACATAGTCGGCGGTGACCGAGCGCTGGTCGACGCCGAATAGCAGGATGATCAGGACTTCGATGATGAAGGCGATACCGAAGAAGAACGCGATGCCGCGCACCCCGGCGTCGCTGCCGCGCTTTTCGAAGGTTTCGTAATACAGCCGGTAGGCGACGAGACCGAACAGGAAGAACAACGGCGTGATCAAGAGCCCCGCCAGCAGCGGATCGACCCCGTAGTGCTCGTTGAGGAAGTATACCGCGTAGGACGCCAGCACCAGGAAGGCCGGATGCGCGACGTGGGGAACGTCGAGCAGGCCGAACGAGATCGACAATCCAAGACTGACCGCCGCATAGAAGCAGCCGAGCAGCACCCCGATCACCACCGCATCGAGCAGCAGTTCAAATGAAAACACCCAAGGTCCCCCTTGACCCGCCCTTCGGCCGCCGATTCCCGGTCACGCCGTCCATTCCATCCCGGTTGCCGAATGCGCAGATGCGCTGACCACTGGTCAGCGCATCGCGGTCCGGCTTTGCGGTCTACTTGCGTGCGGCCTCGAAAGGAGTGATCAGATCACCCGATTTCAGCTTCGCCGGGAACAGGATCACCTGTTTGCCCGAGCTGCGGAACTGCTCGATGTTCTTGTCCTTGATGCCGCGGAACTGGGCCTGCACGACCCCGCTTTCCTTCCACTCGCCGTCCGCCGCGAACGTGATCGGCCCGACGATGGTCTTGTGGGTGTTTTCGCGCAGGTATTTGGCCAGCGCCTTCTGGTCGAGCGACCCCACGGCCTTGATGGCCTGCTCGATCATCTGGCCGCTGGCGTAGCCGTAGGGCGCCAGATAGTAGCCGAGCGGATCGACCTTGGCTTCCACGGCGCGCTTCGTATAGGTCTCGAAGAACGCCTTGGTGCCCTCGTTGTACATCTTCTCTTCCGGCAGCCATGTATTGTAGTTGACGACGCCGTTGAGCAGTGAACCCAGGTTTTCCATGACCGCGCCGAATTGCAGGCCGACCATGCCGCCGCCGAAAAGCTTGACGTTGTCGCCGATCCCGATCTCGTTGACGGCGCGCAGGATTCCGGCCGAATCCGGCGGATAGGATGCGACATAGACGATGTCGGGCTTGGCGGCCTTGAGCGCGCGCAGGATGCCGGAGAATTCCACCGTGCTCGGCGGATAGGCCTGGTCGAACACCACCTGCATGCCGAGCTTGGTCGCGACTTCCCGCGCGGTCTTGGCCAGGTTCTGGGCGAATTCCTGGTCCGCCGCGAGCAGCGCGATGGTCTTGCCGCCGGCCTTCTGGCCGAGATCGAGGAACGAAGACGCCCAGCTGTCGGCCGGTCCCCATGGTGCGTTGTTGAACCACATGTCGTGGCCAACCTTGCTGTTCACCTGGAACGAGAAATTGCCGATCAGCAACATGCCGCGCTGCTTGACCAGCGGCATCAGCGGCGCCGGCGGCACGGTCGCGTAGGGGGCGAACAGGATATCGACCTTGTCGACGTCCAGCAGCTTCGAATAGATCGCCGGTGTCTCCGAAGCGCTCGATTTGTCGTCATAGACGACGAGCTCGACCTTGCGGCCGAGCAGGCCGCCCCGGGCGTTGACGTCGTCGCGCCAGACCTCGATGCCGAGCAGCGAGGCCTTGCCGCCGCCGGCGAGGCCGCCGGTTTGCGCCATGCTCATGCCGATCTTGATCGGCTGCTGGGCGATGGCGGCCGATGTCAGCCCGAATACGGCGGCGGCGATCGTGCCGCCGAGAAGCGTCCTGCGTTTCATTCAATCCTCCCCTGTGTTTCGTTGCCGTTGCCTGGCTGCGTTCGGATGCTTCGCCCCGATTGCCGCGGACAGGATGGTGTCGTGCCGAAATGGTCTCCTCGTTAGGTTAGAACTAAAGATGGCCCGGCCACAAGCCACGATGAAACCCCGGCGCGGCCTTGGGGACCAAAAGCCCGGGATCTACAACGGCTTGGGTCGCAGCGCCCGTCTTTCCGGTCGCTCCATCCGTAAACGTCACGATGTAAGGCGTGGCCCGGCCTTCAGGCGGCGCGGCTTCGCGACCAGCTGCACGCCGAGCGCGCCGAGCACCTTGCGGATCGTCTCGAATTCGGGCCGCGTGGGCCGGTTTCGTACAGTCCGGGCGACCTCAACCCCGGCGCACTTTTACCAACCGCGTTCGCGCCGGGCGCGCGCCTATCGATGGACGCGCTCATCCGGGTCGCCTGAAACCGGTCCATTGCTATAGCTCATTTTTGGGCGATAATTGAGCTACAGAAGAGGCCCTATAGCTCATGAGCTGGAACTGGAAGAAAGCCGGATTGGCCGAATTTCACTTATCATCCACTCGCCATGGCTTGGTCATCTTCAGCCCCTGCGGTGAACACTCATTACCGCCGGTGGCCAGAGGCGCATAACGGGCGGGTTGGTGCCAGCACCTTTTACAAATCATTTCATCTCCTGCAGCAACTTCCGCGCTTTACCCAACAGCACCCCGATCTGCTCGCGCTCGGCGATCGATTCCCCCGTGAACAATCCGTGCCGGCGCGCGTTCCGGTTTCCCCTCGGGGCGCCGGACCCCGGCGCACCGCCGTGCATGCGGCAGCGCCGCTTGCCGCTCATCGCCGGCGCGCGGCACGATCCGCCGGCGCGGGTTTTTGCGCCGCAACGGCGGCTCGCCATCATCGGATTGATATCGGGCGCGTGATTGCTCAAGCCAGTGCTTTCCGCTCCGTCCGTGACGATCACGCTGGCATGCTGCGTGACGAGGGTGCGACTTCAATGGTCGGGATTTGGGAGGTAATCGCGTCGACGCGCCCGGCGGCCAGGGACATGGGCGGTCAATGGAATTGCGCGATGCTGGAAATGTGCCGGTGATTTGCCCGACGTGTCAAAATGTTTTCGCGGGGTGCCGAGCGCAGAACCAGGTTTCGCCGGAAAAACCAGCCGCCTGCGACACGCCGGAACATTGCGAATGCGGGCGCAGGAGATCAGGGAAGCGCGTGAGCGTGCCGACACCGGGCGCCGCGAAGCGGAACGGCGCCGCGAGCAGGGATCACTGCCCCGTCAATTCATATTTGACCTCGCGGCGAAAGCGCTCCAGCGAGCCGTCCGCCTTCATCTGCTTCAGAACCGCGGCCAGGCGGCCGGCCAGCTCGGCATGCTTCCTGTGCAAATAGGGATGAAGCGCAATCGGATCGCCATACATCAACAGCGGACGAATCGAGGTGACGTTCTTGAATTCAGGCAAATACAGCGCGTTCAGTACGGCAGCGTCCAGCTCGCAATAGAAGTCGACACGCCCGGCCAACAACATTTGCAGTCCAAGCTCCGGCGTCGACACGCTGGACACGCGGTCGCCCGGCAGCACCCCGGACAAGGAGTTCTGGCACTGCTCGACACCACGTCGGTAAATCCCGATCCAGCTCGTCGCGGCCAAATCTTCCAGGCGCGACAGATTGAGCGCCGGACTGCTCGCCCACAGCCCAAACTTCACTTGATAAATCGGCTCCTCCACCCGCACCTGCTCAGGGTGCGCATCCGCGTAGCCAAAAACGCGCACGAACTGGCCATCGACAACGCCGGAGTCCGCCATTGCGGTCATGCGCAGCGTCGGCATCAGCGCCACCTCGATCGGAACGCCGAGGCGCTTGAAAGCCTCCTCATAGACTCGCCGCTGCCATTTGCCTTCGTACGAGGTTTCCGGCTGGTTCGTGGCTATGACCAGGGGGCGAATTGGCTCCGACAGCAGGCGGGCAGGCACCACGGCGAACGATGCGAGCAGAGCCGCGATGAGGAGGTGCTGCCCGCATTTGCGCGGACGGTCGCCGGAAGCCTGGGGAATCCAGAATGGCATGTACTGCCTGCGCAAGACGAGGCTTCCGGGTCCGGCATTCATTTCGCCGCGAGCACCTTGCGGATTTTCCGCGACAGATCCGATTTCCGGCCTGTGATCGCGCCGGACAGCCCGTTTTGCAGGGCCATGAGCGGCCATGAAAATTGCGCGATGCTGGAAATGTGCCGGTGATCTGCCCGACGTGTCAAAATGTTTTTGCAAGCGAAGCAGCCATGCCGGCGGCCCCCGCATCTGTGCATGGGGTTGTTTTCGATATTTTTGGTTTGGGGGCAGGACCGCGCCCGCCTTCGCCCAAGTGGGCTTCGGCGGGGCAGCCTTCGCACGCTTCGCGAGCGAAGGCTGGTGGGCCCGGCAGGACTCGAACCTGCAACCAGACCGTTATGAGCGGCCGGCTCTAACCATTGAGCTACAGGCCCCGCCGGGGTGCCGCCGCGGGCGGCACCCAACGGTGCCGCCACCCCTTAACCCGTGGCCGGCGATCCCGCAATGCCGTGTTCCCGGCCAGGAACTTTTGCTCGCCGGCGCGCGTTAGGTGGCCGGATCGAACAGACGGGAAGGGTGCGCGATGTTTCGCTGGGCTATCATTTGTCTCGTCATCTCGCTGGTCGCGGGGCGGCTTGGGGCTGACCAACATTTCGGCCTTCGCCAAGAAGCTGTCGATGATCTTCTTCGGGCTGTTCTTCCTCGGCTTCCTGGCGTTGCTCGCATTCGCCTATCTGGTCACCGCGGCGGTCTCGCACAGCGAATGGGTACCCGCGCTGGTGGCGGTGAGCGTGTAGCCAGTCGTCATTGCCGGGCAAAAGCGCGAAGCGCGTCTTCGCGCCAGATGACCCGGCAATCCATCTCCTTCGAGAAGACGTTTCTTGCGAAGCGCGATGGATGCCCGGGTCAGGCCCGGGCATGACGCTGCGTGTGTGTTGCGTGCGACTCCGCGCCTAATCCACCGACACGCCCGCGAACTGCACCACCTTGCGCCATTTCTCGGTCTCGTCGGTGACCAGTTTGCCGAACTCGGCCGGCGTCATCGGCTTCGGGATGCCGCCGACATCGGCGAGCCGGGCCACCAGCTTGGGGTCCTTCAGCGCCAGGCCGACCGCCTTGTTGAGGATCTCGATGATCTCGGGCGGTGTGCCCTTCGGCGCGGAGAAGCCGTAGAACCCGACCGACTCAAACCCCGGCACGGTTTCGGCGACGGTCGGGATTTCCGGCACGCTCGGCCAGCGCTTGGGCGAGGTGACGCCGAGCGCGCGCAATTTGCCGCCGCGCACCTGTTCCAGCGCCGAGGGCAAATTGTCGAACAGCACCTGCACATTGTTGGCAATCAAATCGGGCATCGCCGCCGACGATCCCCGGTAGGGCACGTGGAGCATCTCGACCTTGGTCAGCGCCTTGAACAGTTCCGCCGACATGTGCACCGAGGTGCCGTTGCCGGACGAGGCATAGGAGACCTTGCCGGGATTGGCCTTGCAGTAGTCGATGAACTCCTGGACGGTTTTGACCGGCAGGTCCATCGGCACCACCATCATGTTGGTCAGTTGCATGATGCTGGCAACCGGCGCGGTGTCGCGGATGAAGTCGAACGGCAGCTTCTTGTAGAGCGAGGTCGAAATCGCGTTGTTGGGCGCCACGAACAGCAGCGTATAGCCGTCCGGCGGCGAATTGATCGCCGCCGCGGCTGCGATATTGCCGCCGGAGCCGGCGCGGTTCTCCACCACGAATTGCTGGCCGAAATGCTCCGACAGCCACTGCGCCATGATCCGCGCCACGGTATCGACCGGGCCGCCGGCGGTGAAGCCGATCAGCCATTTGACCGGGCGGGTCGGGTAGTCGGCGGCGGCTGCCGGCGCGGCGCCGGCCGCGAGACCCGCAAGGGCCGAAAGACAAGCCAGGCCGAACATGGCCGCCCGCAAGGGAGCTAACAAAGATGCCAACAAGGCTGCGAACATGGTGTTTCCCCGTATTGTTGTTGTCGTCACCGGGCTTTTGCCGCCCGTCGCATCGATGCTTTCACACAATCGGGAATTTGCCTACATTGCTTTTGGCGCAGCATGGTTCCGCGCATTCACAGCGGTGCGCCGCCGCTCGAGGGCCGCAAAATGAACATCGCTCGTATCGTCGGCGCCGCCGTCATGCTGCTGGCGGGCAGCGCCGCGGCGCAGGAGGGAGGCAAGGTCATTCCAAAAACCACGATCAGTCTCACGATCAGTCTTGGCACGGCGACGCCGGGCGGCGGCTTTTCGGTCTACGGCAGCGCCTTTGCCGAGGTCATCAACGGCGCCGACGCGACGCTGTCGATCGAGCCGCGCAACACCAGGGGCAGCAGCGAGAACATTCCGTTGCTGGAGGCGGGAACCCTCGACATCGCGCTGGTCGCCGGCGAGCCGAGCTACGAGGCCTTCATGGGCATCGGGCGGCCAGCGATCCGCCTGAAGATCCTCACCGCGATGTATTCGTCGCCCGGCATGTTCGTGGTGCGCGCGGACAGCCCCTACAGGACCATCCAGGATCTCGTCGGCAAGCCGGTGGCGTTCGGGGCAAAAGGCTCGGGCCTGCCGATCCTGTCGCGCTACATGCTCGACGGCATCGGGCTGAAGCAGGACGAGGATTTCAAGTCGATCTATCTCGACCGCGCCGGCGACGGTCCGGCCATGGTGCTGGACGGACGCGCCGCGGCGCTCTGGGGCGCCGGCATCGGCTGGCCCGGATTCAAGGCGCTGGCTACAAGCCCCGGCGGCGCGCGCTTCATTGCGCCTGATGCAAGCGAGATCGAGCAGATCAGGGCCAAGCACGCATTCCTCAAGCCGCTGACGGTGCCGGCCAACAGTTATCCGAACCAGCCCGCGCCAATCGCCTCGGTCGGCTCGTGGAGTTTTGTGCTGACCCGCGAAAACCTGCCGGATGATATCGCCTACCGGCTGGCGAAATCGCTGCACGGTGTCGAAGCCGCGCTCTGCAAGAAACTGCCGCAGGCCTGCGAAACCACGGCCGCCAACACCGTCGCCGCGGCGATCAGGCCGGACCTGATCCATCCGGGGGTGATGAAGTATTTCAGGGAGGCTGGGATAGCGAAATAATTCTCGGTCGTCGTCCCGGACAAGTGAGCGTTAGCGAACGCCGATCCGGGACCCATACGCCGCGGCCTCTCGTTGGAGCAGGGCGTCAAAGACCTTCTTTGACAACTACCGCCGCGGAGTATGGGTCCCGGCTCGGAGGCCGGGACGACGAGAGAACTACTTCTTCACCAGCGCGCACGCCGGATCCGGCGGGCCGAATGCTTCCTCGCCTGATATCTTCGACAGGATCTTGTAATAGTCCCAGGGATACTTCGATTCATCCGGCTTCTTGACCTCGACCAGCCAGAGGTCGTGCACCATCAGATTGTCCTCGCGCAGTTTGCCGTTGCGGGAAAAGAAATCCTCGATCGGTTTTTCGCGCATCTTCGCTGCCACTTTCAGCGGCTCGTCGGTGCCGCTGTCCTTGACGGCGTTGAGGTAGGACATCACGGATGAATAGACGCCGGCCTGCCACATCGTCGGCATCCGGTTCATCTTGGCGAAATAGCGCTTCGACCATTCGCGGGTCTTGTCGTCCATGTCCCAGTAGAACGAGGTGGTCAGCAGCAGGCCCTGCGCGGCGGGAAGGCCGAGCGAATGGATGTCGGTGATCAGCGCCAGCAACGCCGCCATCTGCTGGCCGCCCTTGAAGACGCCGAATTCGGCGCCGGTCTTGATCTCGTTCATGTTGTTCGGCGGCCCGCCGGCGATGCCGATGATCTTGGCCTTGGAAGCCTGCGCCTGCAGCACGAACGAGGAGAGATCGGGCGTCGCCAGCGGCGGGCGCACTGCTCCCAGCACCTTGCCGCCGTTTTTGGTGATGACGGCAGAGGCGTCCCGTTCCAGCGAGTGCCCGAACGCGTAATCGTCGGTGATGAAGAACCAGCTGTCGCCGCCGCGCTTCACCACCGCCTGCGCGGTGCCGACCGCCAGCGCCCTCGTGTCGAACACCCACTGCATCGCATAGGGCGAGCAGAACTTGCCGTGGAAGTCCGTGGTGCCGGTGGAGTGAACGATCAGCAGCTTCTTCTTTTCGTTGGCGACGTTCTGCACCGCGAGGCCAACGCCCGAAACCGGCACGTCGACGATCAGGTCGACCTGCTCGGTGTCGTACCAGCGCCGCGCGAGACCCGCGCCGATATCCGCTTTCAACTGATGGTCGCCTGAAATGATGGTGATCGGCTTGCCCAGCACCTTGCCGCCGAAATCGTCCACCGCCATCTGCGCCGCGGTGACGGAGCCCTGGCCGGTCGGGGTCGAGGCCGGTCCGTTCATGTCGGTGAGCACGCCGATCTTGACCGCGTCATCCGACAGCTGCGCCAGCGCGGCTGACGATGCCGACATCGCGGCCGCGAACACGGCAAGCACGGTTAAAGTCCTGGCGAACATCATGCTTTCTCCCCTTGGAAAACGGCTTTGGCCGTCATTGTTTGTTCGGCGGCTCGATAGCGCCAATTGGTCGCATTTGCAACTATTCGAGGATGGGCGTCAACGGAGCCCGTCGCTCAGGCGGCGAAGCGGATTTGACCTGCCGACGCCGCGTCATAGCCGGTGAGTTCCGCGGCCCGCTGCTTCAGCCGCTTGTCGCCCAGGAAACCGATCAGCGCCTGTATCGGGGGACGGAAATAGCTGCGCTGCCGCATCAAAAGATCAAAGTTTTCCCAGAGCAGCGGGACAAAATCGAGCCCCGCCGATTTGGCCGCGGCGCGGGTGGCGACGCCGCAGTCGGCTTTGCCGGCGCGGATCGCCGCCGCAAGATCGGGACCGGTGAGACATGGCGGCTCGAGCCGGCGCAGGTCCTTGGACGTGGCCCCGGCGCGCGTCAACAGCACGTCGAGCAGCATCTGGGCGCCCGCGCCTTGTTGCCGCACCGCCATTTGCGCGCCCGCAGCCAGGACATCGGCGAGGCTGCGCAACTGTTTGGGATTCTCCGGCGGAACCAGCAGGCCCTGTTCGCGCCGCACCATTCCGACCAGCACGGCATCATGCAGGCCCGGCAGCGCGCGGATCGCCGCGACATTGCCGTCCTCGGCGGCGACGTCCTCGCTGTGGAAATGCACGGCGGCGGCCATTACCTCGCCGCGCTGCAGGCGCTCGACGCCGCGCGCGGTGCCTTCGGTGAGTGACGCGAGACCCGAACCGGATTCGCGCAAGGTCCATTCCAGCAGGTCGTCCTGGCTGCCCCCGACAATCGGCGGCGGGTCCATCGCGATCATGCCGGCCGGCCGCGACAGCCCCGATAGCACCCATAGGTCGAGTTCCTGGCGCGGAAACAGCCACTTGCCCGTGACCTTGCTGCAGGGGATCTCCCCCGAGGTCACGAGCTCATAGAGCTTGCGCTCTCCGAGCCGGACATAGTCGGCAGCTTCGCTGGTGGTCAGAAATTCCATCCTGCATTAATATGCATATTTCTGTTCTTGTTCAATCTGTTGACATGAGCGGAATCTGTGCCGAACAAGGTGGGTGGAGGAACGATGTCCGTCGAGTTCAGCGCCTGGCAACTGATACTGAACGGCGATGCCGCGCTGTTTGCGATCGTGCGGCTTTCGCTCGCCGTCAGCCTCTCCGCGGTGGCGCTGGCCGCCCTGATCGGCATGCCCCTGGGCGCGCTGGTCGCTTTGACCCGCTTTCCCGGACGCTCGGTTCTGGTGGTGCTGCTCAACGCCATGATGGGGCTGCCGCCGGTCGTGGTCGGGCTTGCGGTCTATCTGCTGCTGTCGCGATCCGGGCCGCTCGGATCGATGGGCATCCTGTTCACGCCGACCGCCATGATCATCGCGCAGACCGTCCTGATCATACCGATCATCGCCGCGCTGACGCGCCAGACCATCGAGGATCTCTGGGCCGAGTATCGCGACGAACTGACCGCGATGGACGTCAGCCAGGCCGGCCGCATGGCGACCTTGCTGTGGGATGCGCGCTTCAGCCTGCTCACCGCGTTGCTGGCGGGTTTCGGGCGGGCCGCCGCCGAAGTCGGCGCGGTCATGATCGTCGGCGGCAATATCGACGGCTTTACCCGCACCATGACCACGGCGGTGGCGCTGGAGACGTCCAAGGGCAATCTGCCGCTGGCAATGGGGCTCGGACTGGTGCTGGTCGCGATCGTTCTGGCGATCAACGCCGCGGCCTGGGGCACGCGCGTCTGGTCCGAACGGCAGGCGGGCTGACGATGCGCGCAACCGTCAGTGATCTTCCTTTGGTTCTCGACGGCGTCTCGCTGCTGGCCGGCGCCACCACCATTCTCGATCGTTTGAGTCTTTCCATCACACCGGGCGCGCCGACCCTGATCGTCGGGCCGAACGGATCGGGCAAGACCAGCTTGTTGCGGCTGTTGATGGGGCTTGCGGCGCCGACGGCGGGCCGCGTCAGTTGGGGTGGCCGGACCGAGAGCAAGCCGGTGCGGCGCGCCATCCTGTTTCAGCGCCCGGTGATGCTGCGCCGGACCGCCGCCGCCAATGTCGCCTATGCGCTGGCGCAGGCCGGCACGCCGCGCAACGAGCGCGCGGTGCGGGTCGCGGTGTTGCTGGAGCGCGTCGGGCTGTTCGATCTGGCGCAGCGCCCGGCGCGAAAGCTCTCGGGCGGCGAACAGCAGCGGCTGGCGCTGGCCCGCGCGCTGGCGCGCGAGCCGGAAATCCTGCTGCTCGATGAGCCCACTGCCAGCCTCGATCCCGCCGCAACGCGTAGCGTCGAGGAAATCGTGCTGATGGCGGCGCAATCCGGCATCAAGATCGTGATGGCCTCGCACGATCTCGGCCAGGTGCGCAGGCTCGCGGGCGAGGTGATGTTCATGGTGCGCGGTGCGCTGTGTGAGCGCGCCCCCGCCGCTGCTTTTCTCGACCACCCCACAACCCCGGAAGCCGCCGCCTTTCTGCGCGGCGATCTCGTGATCTGAGCTGCAACAGGAGCCTGCCATGGCGTTTCGATTTTCATCATTCGTATCAGCACTTTTGCTCACCAGCCTCGCCGGCCTCGCGCCGGCGAGCGCACAGGATCGTTCGATCGTGGTGGCCTCGACCACCTCGACGCAGGATTCCGGGCTGTTCGGTTATCTGCTGCCGCTGTTCAAGGCCAAAGCCAATATCGACGTGAAGGTGATCGCGCAGGGCACCGGCCAGGCGCTCGACACCGCGCGTCGCGGCGATGCCGACGTGGTGTTCGTCCACGCCAAATCGCAGGAGGAAAAATTCGTCGCCGACGGATTTGGCGTCAAGCGGTTCGACGTGATGTACAACGATTTTGTCCTCATCGGCCCGAAGAGCGATCCGGCCGGCGTCAAGGGCAAGGACATCGAAACCGCGCTGAAGGCGATTCAGACAAAAGCAGCACCCTTCGTCTCGCGCGGCGACAAGTCCGGCACCCACTCGGCCGAACTGGCGCTGTGGAAAGTGGCTGGCGTCGACATCGCAGCCACCAAAGGCCCGTGGTACCGCGAAATCGGGCAGGGCATGGGCCCGGCGCTCAACACCGCGGGCGCCATGAACGGCTATGTGCTGGCCGACCGCGGCACCTGGATCTCGTTCAAGAACCGCGGCGAACTCGAGATCGCGGTCGAGGGCGACAAGCGGCTGTTCAACCAGTACGGTGTCATGCTGGTGAACCCGGAAAAATTTCCCAGCGTGAAGAAGGAATTCGGCCAGGCCTTCGTCGACTGGCTGATCTCCACGGAAGGCCAGGCCGCGATCGCCGCCTACAAGATCGACGGCCAGCAGCTGTTCTTCCCCAACGCGGAGAAGAAGGGGAGCTGACTCATCTTTCTCGTCGTCCCTGCGAACGCAGGGACCCATACCGCGTGATCTGTCGTTGAAGCACGCTGTGGCAGATACCTTCCATCACAATTAACCACGGTGGTTATGGGTCCCTGCGTTCGCAGGGACGACGAGAGATGGTTGCCAAGGTGACGATGCTTGGTCCACCATCGCCGCATGACTTCATCTCAACGCCTGCCGTCTTCGCTCACCCCGCTCGACACAGCGCTTGCCGCGCTGCTGCGCGACCTTGCGCCGGTTCCTCCCATCGAACTTCCGCTCGCTGAGGCGCTGGGCTGCATCGCCGCCGCCATGCCGCCGCTCAAACCGCATCCGCCGCATGATATCGCCGCCACCGACGGCTGGGCGCTGCGCGCCAATGATCTGGTCGGTGCGTCGTCGTATTCACCGCTGCCGCTCGCGGCTTCGCCGGTCTGGGTCGAAGCCGGTGATCGCATGCCGGACGCTTGCGACTGCGTGCTCGATTCCGATTCCGTCGATCAGTCAGGCCCGCTGGTTCAGGTGCTGGCGGAGGCGATACCGGGGCAGGGGGTTCGCCGGACGGGGGGCGACATCGCCGGAGGAACCGCTGTCGTGGAGGCCGGGCGTCGCGTGATGCCGCGCGATCTGCTGATCTCGCGGGTCGCGGGATTGCGGTCGTTAAGCGTTCGCTGGCCGCGCGTCCGCGTCGTCAATATTCCCGCCGCAGACGAGGCGGTGACAGCGCAGCTGATCGCAGAGAGCGCCCGCAAGGCCGGAGCCGATGTCGTCAGCATCGAGGCCGCCGGCCGCGATGCGCGCTCCATTGCGAATGCACTCCATGCCGGCGGCTGCGACCTGCTGCTCACAATCGGCGGCAGCGGCGTCGGCCGCGCCGATGCGACGGTGACGGCGCTGGCGCAGCGTGGCGAGGTGATCGCGCATGGCATCGCGCTGCAGCCCGGCCGCACCACCGCGGTCGGTCGGATCGACAAAATTCCGATCATTGCGCTGCAGGGCGCGCCGGACCATGCGTTCGCGGCATGGTGGACGCTGGCGTTGCCCGTGCTGGATCGGCTGTCGGGGCGGCGACCGCGCAAATCGCTTGAGCTGCCGCTGGCGCGCAAGATCGCCTCCGGTGTCGGCATCGCCGAGATCGTGCTGCTGCAGCGCAAGCAGGGCGCCTGGGTGACGCTGGCGGTCGGCGACCTCTCGCTCGACGCCATCGCCCGCGCGGAGGCCTGGCTCGTGGTATCGGGCGGCGCCGAAGGATTTGCTGCGGGCGTGCCGGTCGATGGCTATATGCTACGGGAATGATAAGAGCTTGGGTATGACCCATCCGCAGCAGCCGAAAAATCGGGAGAACCTGGAACAGGACCAGTTCCTGACCATTCTGTCGCGCGAGGAGGCTCTGGCGCGCTTCGAAGCCGCGTTGTTCCCGCGCCCCGTTCCCGCGGAACAACGACCGCTCGCCGCCGCACTCGGCTGCGCGCTAGCGCAGGATATCGTGGCGCCGATCGACGTGCCGCCGTTCGACCGCTCCAATGTCGATGGTTTTGCCGTGCGCTCTGCCGATCTAGCTTCCTCCGGTGAGGCGACGCCGACGCGGCTGATGCTCAACGACGAAGTGATCGCCTGCGGCATTGCACCGACGCGGCCGGTGCTGTCGGGCACGGCGACCTCGATTGCGACCGGCGGTCCGGTGCCGCGCGGCGCCGACGCCATCGTCATGGTCGAACACACCCAGCCCGTTGGCGCCCGCGCGATCGAGATCCGCCGCGCCGCCTCGCCCGGCCAGTTCGTGTCCTATGCCGGTTCCGACATCGCGCGCGGCGAGAATCTGCTGCGCGCGGGCACCGTGATCGGCTCGCGCGAGATCGGCATGCTGGCGGCCTGCGGCATCGCGCAGGTGTCGGTCGCGCGAAGGCCGCGCGTCGCAGTGATCTCGACCGGCGACGAGCTGGTGCAGCCCGGGAACGAATTGCGCCCGGCGGCGATCTACGACACCAACGGCGCCATCGTCACCGCGGCGGTCAGCGAGAACGGCGGCGAAGCGGTGTTTCTCGGCGCCATTGCCGATGACGAAGCAAAGCTCGAAGCCGCGATGCGCGCGGCGCTCGGCTCCAGCGACATGCTGGTGCTGTCCGGCGGCACCTCGAAGGGCGCCGGCGACGTCTCTCATCGCATCATCGCGCGGCTGGGAAAACCCGGCATCATCGCCCACGGCGTTGCGTTAAAGCCCGGAAAGCCGCTGTGCCTGGCGGTCTGCGACGGCAAGCCGGTGGTGATCCTGCCGGGATTTCCGACCTCCGCGATGTTCACCTTCCACGACATGATCGTGCCGGTGTTGCGCCGCATGGCGGGACTGCCACCGCGGTCCGATGCCAAGGTGTTCGCAAAAGTCCCGGTGCGAATCGCCAGCGAACTCGGCCGTACCGAATTCGTCATGGTGTCGCTGGTCGAGGGCGATGGCGGCCTGATCGCCTATCCCTCCGGCAAGGGATCTGGCGCCATCACCTCGTTCGCGCAGGCCGACGGATTTTTGAAGATCGACGCGCTGGCCGACCAGATGCCGGCCGGCACCGACGCCGAAGTGACGCTGTTCACGCCGCATGTGCGGGTGCCGGATCTCGTCATCGTCGGCAGCCACTGCACCGGGCTCGATCTCGTCACCGCGCCACTGGCGCGCGCGGGTCTCGTCGTGCGTTCGATCGCGGTCGGCAGCCTCGGCGGCCTCGCCGCGGCCAAGCGCGGCGAATGCGATTTTGCCCCGATCCATCTGTTCGATGAAAAAACCGAGAGCTACAACACGCCGTATCTCGCGGATGGGGTTGAACTGGTGCCGGGCTGGCGCCGGATGCAGGGCATCGTATTTCGATCAGGCGATGCGCGCTTCGAAGGCCTCAGCGCGGGGGATGCGGTGCGCTCAGCGCTCGCCGATCCCACCTGCATCATGGTCAACCGCAACCAGGGCGCCGGCACCCGCATCCTGATCGACCGGCTGCTCGGCGAGATCAGGCCCGACGGCTACTGGAACCAGCCGCGCTCGCACAACGCGGTCGCCGCCGCCGTGGCGCAGGGCCGCGCCGACTGGGGCATGACGATAGCGCCGGTGGCGCATGCCGCGGGCCTCGGGTTCATTCCGTTCGCCGAAGAGCATTATGATTTCGCGCTGGTGACCGCGCGCAAGCAGCGTCCGGCGGTGCAGGCATTTTTGGCGGCGCTGGCGTCGGAAGAGGGGCGGGCGGCGCTGCAGCGGGCGGGGTTTCGGCCGGCTTAGTTTCGTGTCCCGGACGCGGTGCAGCGTTCTTCACGCTGCGCCGCAGAGCCGGGACCCATCTTGTGCTGCCATGGGCCCCGGCTCTGCAGCGCATCACGCCGCAGGTGCGGCGCGTTGCACTGCGTCCGGGGCACGCCTGGCCCTTCAAACAAACGCCATGCCGCCATTCAGCATGATGGTCTGCCCGGTCATGTAGTCGTTGCCCAGCACCATCAGCACCGCCTGCGCCACTTCATCGGGTTGCCCCATCCGCCCCAGCGGGATGCGCGCCGCCAGTTCCGACCGGCCGCGCATCATGTCGGTTTCGATCAGCGAGGGCGCCACTGCGTTGACGGTGATGCCTTCCTTGACCAGCCGCGCCGCATAGCCGCGCGTCAGTCCCTCCATGCCGGCCTTTGACGCATTGTAGTGCACGCCGATTGCGCCGGCGCCGCGCGCGGCACCGGACGAGATGTTGACGATGCGGCCCCATTGCTTGGCGCGCATGCCCGGCAGCACCGTCTGGGTGCAGAGGAAGGCCGATTTCAGGTTGACGGCAATGGTGGCATCGAACTCGGCTTCGGTCAGTTCATCGATGCCGCGCACGATCGCGATGCCGGCATTGTTGACGAGAATGTCGACTGGGCCGAGCGCGAACGCGGCATGGTCGACCATCTCGGCGACGGCTGCCGCCTGTGAGACGTCGGCGGCGACCGCGATCGCGCGGCCGCCCTTGCTCTTGATGCTCGCTACCACCGCGTCGGCTTTCGCAGCGCGCTCCAGGTAATTGACGGCGACGGCGGCGCCGGCCTCGGCCAGCGCCATCGCAACCGCAGCGCCTATGCCACGCGAGCCGCCCGTCACCAGGGCAACGTGGCCGTTCAGATCGGGCTTGATGGTCATGATAGACACCCTCGCTCTTGTCCCGGACGCGGAGCAGCGCATCTTGCGCTGCTCCGCAGAGCCGGGACCCACACCTTCATCGCGTAGCCATGGGCCCCGGATCAGTAGCGCAGCATTACATGCTGCGCAGCATACTGGGCACGCCTGGTTCAGCCCCCGTCCAGCGCCGCCAGCCGCTCGGCCTCGGCGATGTCGTCCATGGTGTTGGCGTTGAAGAACGGATCGAGTTCATCGACCTGCCATTCCACCGTCGCGAGCCGGTAGCGCGCGGTCCAGCGGTCGATCTTGCGGATGTCTTCCACGACCAGCGCGTGACGAAGTTCTTCGCGCAACGCCACGCTCCACAGCCCGATCACCGGATGCGACTGGCCGTCGGAAGCCGCCACCGCGAGCTGCGCATCCTCCGCGGCACGTGCCGCATGCAGGCGCGCCACCAGATCACGTGGCAGGAACGGACAATCCGCCGCGGCACTCAGTACCCACGCAACGTCGGGACGATTGGTCGCCGCCCAGTCGAGCGCCGCCAAAATGCCGGCGAGCGGTCCGGGAAAATCGGCGACGCCGTCCGGGATCACCGGCAGGCCAAAACCGGCAAAGCGTGCCGGATCGCCATTGGCATTGAGAATGAGGCCGTCGCATTGCGGCGCAAGCCGCGCGATCACGCGATCCAGTATCGTCCGGCCGGCGATCTGGCGCATCGGCTTGTCGCCGCCGCCCATGCGGCGCGCGAGGCCGCCGGCGAGCAGCACGCCGGGCGTCGCTGGAAACTCATTCGTCACTTTCACCACCCTTGCGCTTGTGCCGCGCAGATTCCTCGGCGACGAAAGCAAGATTCTGGTCGTAGACGATGCGCTCCTGGCCCGCCAGCGCGATGAAGCGCTTGCCCTTCGCGCGTCCGACCAGCGTCAGCCCGACCTGCCGCGCGAGGTCGACACCCCAGGCGGTAAAGCCTGAACGCGACACCAGAATGGGAATTCCCATCCGCACCGTCTTGATCACCATTTCGGAGGTCAGCCGTCCCGTGGTGTAGAGGATCTTGTCGGCGGGATCGACGCCGTGGCGGAACATCCAGCCCGCGATCTTGTCGACGGCGTTGTGGCGGCCGACATCTTCGGTGTAGCAGACCGGCTCGCCCTGCCTGCACAGCACGCAGCCATGGATCGCGCCGGCCTCCAGATAGAGCGAGGGCATGGTGTTGATGGCGTGCGTCATCTGGTAGAGCCAGGAGGTGCGCAGCTCCGCCTTTGGCAGGGCGACGCTTTCCACGGCCTCCAGCAGGTCGCCGAACGCGGTGCCCTGGGCGCAGCCCGAGGTCTGCGTGCGCTTTTTCAGTTTGGCCTCGAAATTGGTATGGTGTTCGGTGCGCACCACGACCACCTGCAGATCGTCGTCATATTCGACCTCGGTGACGACGTCGTCGTATTTCAGCATGTTCTGGTTGAGCAGATAGCCGAGCGCGAGATATTCCGGATAATCGCCGATCGTCATCATGGTGACGATCTCCTGCGCGTTCAAATACAGCGTCAGCGGCCGTTCGACGGGCACGTTGATCTCGACCACGGCCCCGGTCTGGTCGGTCCCGGCGACGCGTTCGGTCAGCCGGGGATCCCCCGGATTCGGGACGATCAGGGGGACGGGCGCTTTGTCGATCTTCATCATGATCCCTGAGGCTAGCATGACATTCGCTGCCAGCCGATATAAAGCACATCAAGGCAAAGCATAGCCCGGTTCCGCCGCTGGCTCGGAGAATAAGATGAAAGTGATTGGCCTCGCCGGGTGGAGCGGTGCCGGCAAGACCACCTTGCTGACGCGGGTGATCCCGCATTTGATCGGCGAAGGCTTGCGCGTTTCCGTGATCAAGCACGCCCATCATGCGTTCGATGTCGATGTTCCCGGCAAGGATTCCTGGCGGCATCGCGAGGCCGGCGCCGCCGAGGTGCTGGTGTCCTCCGGCAAAAGATGGGCCCTGATGCGCGAACTGCGCGGTGCCCCTGAGCCGCGGCTGCCGGAATTGCTGGCAAAACTGTCGCGGGTCGATCTGGTGGTGGTCGAAGGCTTCAAGTCCGAGCCGCATCGCAAGATCGAGGTGCATCGGCTGGCCAATGGCAAGCCGATGCTGTTCCCCGACGATCCCGCGATATCAGGCATCGCAACCGACACCGAGGTGGAAACCACGCTGCCGGTGGTTCATCTCGATGACATCCCGGCGATCGCCGCTATGATGCGGAAACTCGCGATTTCAGTCGAGGACGTGCTGGCTGCCAGCGTGGTCGAAAGCTAGGAAGCAGGATGGCGCAACTGTCCGACGATTGCTTCGCCTTCGGCGGGCCGATGATGTCGGTCGATGAGGCCGTTGCCATCATCGCCGCGCGGGTAGCCGCGGTGCCGGAGGTCGAGAGCGTTTCGCTCAACCAGGCCGATGGGCGGATTCTCGCCCGCGATCTTCAGGCGCCGCTGCCGCTGCCGCCGTTCACCAATTCCGCCGTCGACGGTTATGCCGTGCGCGGCGGCGACCTTCCGCAAGGCCAGGAGCGGGCGTTTCAGATCGTGGGTCGCATTCAGGCCGGCGCGTCGGCAGGCGAAGCGGTCCAGGTGGGCCATGCGGTGCGGATTTTTACCGGTGCGCCGATGCCCGACGGCGCCGACACCGTGTTCATGCAGGAAGATGTCCGCATCGATGATTCCGGCAGGGTGGTGCTTCCGGCCGGCCTGAAACCCGGCGCCAATGTGCGCCCGGCCGGAGAAGACATTGCGCTTGGCCAAGCGGCGCTCAAGGCAGGCAGCCGGCTGCGGCCGCAGGATGTCGCGCTCGCCGCCGCCTTCGGCCTGACCCATGTCGATGTCCGCAGACGCCTTCGCGTCGCGGTGTTCTCCACCGGCAACGAGCTGGTTTCGCCGGGCGGCCCGCGCGCCGCTTCGCAACTGTTCGATTCCAACCGCTTCATGCTGACGGCGATGCTGGCGCGGCTTGGTTGCGAGGTCAGCGATCTCGGCATCATCAGGGACGACCGCGCCGCAATGGCGGATGGCCTGAAGAAGGTCGCCGGCGCCCACGATTTGATCCTGACCACCGGCGGCGTCTCCACCGGCGACGAGGACCACGTCAAGGCCAGCGTCGAAAGCGCGGGAACACTGGTGCTGTGGCGGATGGCGATCAAGCCCGGCCGCCCCGTCGCCATGGGCATTATCGGCGGCACGCCGTTGATCGGCCTGCCGGGCAACCCGGTGGCGAGTTTTGTCACCTTCGTCCATGTGGTGCGGCCGACCGTGCTGGCGCTTATGGGCGCCACCCTGCAGCCATTGCTGCCGATGCCCGTCCGCTCCGCCTTTGCCTACAGGAAGAAAATCGGCCGCCGCGAATATGTCCGGGTGACCTTGCGCAAGGGCGACGGCGGCGTGCTGGAAGCGAGCAAATTTCCGCGCGAGGGCGCGGGATTGCTGTCGTCGCTGGTCGACACCGACGGCCTGGTTGAGCTCGGTGAGGAGATCACTGTGGTTGAGCCGGGACAGACGGTCGGGTTTCTGAGTTATTCAAGCCTGCTGTGAACTTCACCCTCCCCTGGAGGGGGAGGGTCGACGCGCGTGCAACGCGCGGCGGGGTGGGGTGACGGTCTATCGTCTCCAACAGTGCCCGAATGAGAGACCTTCACCCCACCCCGTCTCACATTTCGCTACGCTCAATGTGAGCCGACCCTCCCCCTTCAGGGGAGGGTAAGAGCGCGCGCAGCGATCTCCGTTGACGATGCGATCACGCTTCGCCATGTTCGCGCCATGACCCAGACCAAACTCGACCTCACCGGCCTCAAATGTCCGCTGCCGGCACTGAAGACGCGCAAGGCGCTCAAGGCGCTGCAGCCGGGCGATCTGCTGGAAGTCCACTGTACCGATCCGCTGTCGGTGATCGACATCCCCAACCTGATCCGGGAAACCGGCGACAAGGTCGAGATCACCGAGCGCACCGAGAAACGCATCGTGTTTCTGATCGAGAAGGCTGATGTCGCCGGGGCGCAAGCCGGATGAGCGCAACGCCTGGTGCCGGTGCCGGTTTTCTCGACCGCGAGCGGACGATTGCGACCGCCGGGTTCAATCGCTGGCTGGTGCCGCCGGCGGCGCTCTGCATTCATTTGTGCATCGGCATGGCCTACGGCTTCAGCGTGTTCTGGCTGCCGCTGTCGCGCGCCCTCGGCATCGACGCGCCGAAGACCTGTCCGGACATGTCGCTGCTGCAGGAGCTGTTCACCACCACCTGCGACTGGCGCGTCGCCAGCATGGGCTGGATGTACACGCTGTTCTTCGTGCTGCTCGGCGTTTCCGCCGCGATCTGGGGCGGCTGGCTGGAACGCTCCGGTCCGCGCAAGGCCGGCTTCGTCGCCGCGCTGTGCTGGGTCGGCGGCCTCTTGATCGGCGCACTGGGCATCTACCTGCATCAACTCTGGCTGCTATGGCTCGGCTGCGGCGTGATCGGCGGCATCGGCCTCGGCATCGGCTACATCTCCCCGGTGTCGACCCTGGTAAAATGGTTCCCGGATCGCCGCGGCATGGCGACCGGCATGGCGATCATGGGTTTCGGCGGCGGCGCCATGATCGGCGCGCCGCTCGCCGATCTCCTGATGAACTATTTCGAGACTCCGAATTCGGTCGGGGCCTGGCAAACCTTCGTCGCGCTGGCCGCGATCTATGTTGGCTTCATGATGATCGGCACGTTCCGCTACCGGATTCCGCCGGCCGGCTGGCGTCCTGACGGCTGGACCCCGTCCGGCAAGGCCAGCGCCATGATCTCGCAGCACAACGTTCACCTCAATGACGCGCACAAGACCAGTCAGTTCTGGATGATATGGATCGTGCTCTGCATGAACGTGTCGGCCGGCATCGGGGTGATCGGCATGGCATCGCCGATGTTACAGGAGATTTTCGCGGGCTCGCTGATCGATCAGCCCGGCGTCAAGTTCAACGCGCTCTCGACCGAGCAACAGGCCGCCATCGCGGTGATCGCCGCCGGTTTCACCGGGCTGCTGTCGCTGTTCAACATCGGCGGCCGCTTCTTCTGGGCGTCGCTGTCCGACTATATCGGCCGCAAGAATACCTATTACGCGTTCTTCATCCTCGGCATCGCGCTCTACGCGCTGGCGCCGAGCTTCGCCAATATGGGCTCGATCCTGCTGTTTGTCGGCGCCTTCTGCATCATCCTGTCGATGTATGGCGGCGGCTTCGCCACGGTACCGGCCTATCTGGCCGACATGTTCGGCACCCAGTTTGTCGGCGCCATTCACGGCCGGGTGCTGACGGCGTGGTCGACCGCCGGAATCATCGGTCCTGTGGTGGTGAATTATATCCGCGAGGCGCAGCTCGCCGCCGGCGTGCCGCGCGATCACCTCTACAACACCACCATGTATATCCTGTGCGCCATGCTGGTCATTGGCCTGATTTGCAACGCCATGATCAGGCCGGTCGACCCCAAATGGCACATGAGCGCCGAGGCGGTCGCGAAGCTGCAGGCGGCGGGTGCGAACAGCGCGGCCATGTCACAGCCCGGTTCATTCGGCATCGGCAAGGGCGGCCTCGACGTTCAGGCGGCGCTGTTCTGGGCCCTGGTCGGGATCCCCCTGGCATGGGGCGTCTGGAAGACGCTGCAAAGCGCGGTCAGGATCTTCTGATCCGGGACGTGCCATGGGACGGAGACCGTGCTGGCATTGCCGCGGCCAAGCTGGCAAAACTGGACGAACCACGTGGCCCCTGGCGGCGGTTGATTCACAGGGATTGAAGGCTTGATCGACAAACTCGAACTTCTGCTGGCTTTGGCAAAAGAACGGCACTTCGGCCGCGCCGCCGAAGCCTGCGGCGTCACCCAGCCGACGATGTCGACCAGCCTGAAGCAGCTCGAGGAAATCCTCGGCGTCATGCTGGTGCAGCGCGGCTCGCGCTTCGTCGGCTTTACGCCCGAGGGGGAGCGCACGCTGGACTGGGCGCGCCGCATCGTCGGCGACGTGCGCGGCATGCGCCAGGAAATCAATTCGCTCAAGGACGGGCTGTCAGGCGAAATCCGGATTGCGGCGATTCCCACCGTGCTGGGCATGGTGGCATCGCTGACCACGCCGTTCCGGGCCCGTCACCCCAATGTGCGCTTTCGCATCGTGTCCTGCACGTCGATCGAAGTGCTGGGATTGCTGGAAAATCTCGAGGTCGATGCCGGTCTGACCTATCTCGACAACGAGCCGCTCGGCAAGGTGCGCACCATTCCGCTCTACGACGAGAGCTATCGCCTGATCACAGCACCCGACAGTCAATTCGGGGACCGCGATCAGGTGACCTGGAAGGAGGTGGGAGAGGTGCCGCTATGCCTGCTCACGCCTGACATGCAGAACCGCCGCATCATCGACCGCGCGCTGCTGGAGGCGGGAACCGAGGCGAAACCCTCCTTGACGTCGAACTCGATCATCGTGCTCTACACCCATGTGAAGACCGGACGCTGGGCCAGCGTGATGCCGGCCAAGCTCGCCGATACCCTGGGCCTATCGGATGCCGTCAGATCCATCCCGATTGTCGATCCCAAGGTGACCTACCGGATCGGACTGGTGGTCCCGTTGCGCGATCCGATGACACCGATGGTCGCTGCATTGGTCCACACCGCGCGCGAGGTCGCTCCGACGCTCGCCGACTGAGCGCGGTTCTCTGCAAGGCCTATTTTGAATTTCTATCGATCGATTTCGATTTCTGATCGATGCGCTTTCCCTATCGCTGCACGGGATGGCTTTATTGATCTTCGGATCGATTCTCGTTCTGATCGCCATGGCCCGTTGCGAGGGGAATGACCGCGACACCGGCCTTGCTCTCCCCCGAATTTGTCCTTGGCATGTGGTATGCCACGGATTAGAGTTCATCAAAACGAGAGCGGGATTGAAACTTCGATGAACCACGCCGACCAGACAGTCCGCTCGTTCGAACATCCAGGCCAGGGCCGCAAGCGGGCCAAGTCGACCCCCAAGGGCCGCCAGATCGATCCCAAGGCCGCGGAGGAGATTGCGCTCTTGCTTGGCGACCGGCCACGGCGGCGCGACCTCCTGATCGAGCATCTGCATCTCATCCAGGATACGTATCGGCAGATTTCCGCGGCCCACCTCGCGGCGCTCGCCGACGAGATGAAACTGGCCTTTGCCGAGGTGTTCGAGACCGCGACCTTCTACGCCCATTTTGACGTGGTGAAGGAAGGCGAGGCCGACGTCGCGCCACTGACCATTCGCGTTTGCGATTCCCTGACCTGCGCCATGATGGGCGCGGAAAAATTGCTGCATGAATTGCAGAGCTCGGCAGGCCCGGGCATTCGCGTGGTGCGCGCGCCCTGCGTTGGCCGTTGCGATACCGCTCCGGCGGCCGAAGTCGGCCATCACTTCGTCGATCATGCCACGGTGGCGAACGTGCTGGCGGCGGCGAAGGGCGGCGATACCCATGCGCATCTGCCAAAATACGTCGACTACGATGCCTATGTGGCCGGCGGCGGTTACAAGCTGCTCAATCGCCTGCGCTCTGGCGCGTTGAAAAAAGAAGACCTGTTGAAGTCGCTCGACGACGCCTCCTTGCGCGGCCTCGGCGGCGCCGGTTTTCCGACGGGACGAAAATGGCGCGCGGTGCTCGGTGAGCCCGGGCCGCGGCTGATGGCGATCAACGGCGACGAGGGCGAGCCCGGCACGTTCAAGGACCGCTTTTATCTGGAAACCGATCCGCATCGCTTCATCGAGGGCATGCTGATCGGCGCCCATGTGGTGGAAGCGCCTGAGGTCTACATCTACATCCGCGACGAATATCCGGCGAGCCGCGAAATTCTCGAGCGCGAAATCGCAAAGCTGCCGCCGGGCGGCCCTGTGCTGCACCTGCGGCGCGGCGCCGGCGCCTATATCTGCGGCGAGGAATCCTCGCTCTTGGAAAGCATCGAGGGCAAGCGCGGTCTGCCGCGGCACAAGCCGCCTTATCCGTTCCAGGTCGGGCTGTTCGGCCTGCCGACGCTGATCAACAATATCGAGACGTTGTGGTGGGTCCGCGACGTCGTCGAGAAGGGCGCGGAGTGGTGGAAGAGCCACGGCCGCAACGATCGCCACGGCCTGCGCAGCTATTCGGTGTCGGGGCGGGTGAAAAATCTCGGCATGAAACTAGCGCCAGCGGGCATCACGGTGCGCGAATTGATCGACGAATTCTGCGGCGGCATGGCCGACGGCCATCGATTCCATGCCTATCTGCCGGGCGGCGCGTCCGGCGGCATCCTGCCGGCGTCGATGGACGACATTCCGCTCGATTTCGGCACGCTGGAGAAATACGGCTGCTTCATCGGTTCCGCCGCGGTCATCATCCTGTCGGAGCAGGATAGCGTGAAGGACGCGGCGCTCAATTTGATGCGCTTCTTCGAGGACGAGAGCTGCGGCCAGTGTACGCCGTGCCGGGTCGGCACCCAGAAGGCGGCGCTGCTGATGCAGAAGCCGGTGTGGAACCGGGCATTGCTCGAGGAATTGAGCCAGGCGATGCGCGATGCCTCGATCTGCGGTTTAGGCCAGGCCGCCTCGAATCCGCTCACGACGGTGATTAAATATTTCCCTGACGAGTTCCTTCCGAAGGAAGCTGCGGAATGACAAAGATCCATTTCGAACTCGACGGCCGGCAGGTCGAGGCCATCAACGGCGAGACCATCTGGCAGGTGGCAAAACGGCAGGGCCGCGAGATTCCGCATCTGTGTTATTCGCCCGAACCGGACTACCGGCCGGACGGCAATTGCCGCGCCTGCATGGTCGAGATCGAGGGCGAGCGCGTGCTGGCGGCGTCCTGCAAGCGCACGCCAAGCGTCGGCATGAAGGTGAAGTCGGAAAGCCCGCGCGCGACTGCCGCACAAAAAATGGTGATGGAATTGCTGGTCGCCGACCAGCCGGCGCGCGCGATTTCGCACGATCCCGATTCGAAATTCTGGAACTGGGCCGAAAAGGTCGAAGTGACCGAAAGCCGTTTTCCAGCCGCCGAGCGCTGGCATGGCGACTCCAGCCATCCCGCGATGAGCGTCAATCTGGATGCCTGCATCCAGTGCGGCCTGTGCGTGCGCGCCTGCCGCGAGGTCCAGGTCAACGACGTCATCGGCATGGCCTATCGCAGCCATGAATCCAAGATCGTGTTCGACTTCGACGATCCGATGGGGGACTCGACCTGCGTCGCCTGCGGCGAATGCGTGCAGGCCTGCCCGACCGGCGCGCTGATGCCGTCTGTCATGCTCGACGAGAACCAGACCCGTACCGTCTATGCCGACCGCAAGGTGGACTCGCTGTGCCCGTTCTGCGGCGTCGGCTGCCAGGTCACCTATGAAGTCAAGGATGAGAAGATCATCTATGCCGCGGGCCGCGACGGCCCGGCCAATCACAACCGGCTCTGCGTCAAGGGGCGTTTCGGATTCGACTACATCCATCATCCGCATCGCCTGACAAAACCGCTGGTGCGGCTGCCGAATGCGAAGAAGGATGCAAACGACCAGGTCGATCCTGCCAATCCATTCACGCATTTCCGCGAAGCCTCCTGGGAAGAGGCGCTCGATATCGCTGCGAAGGGGCTGGTCCAGATCCGGGATAACAAGGGCGTCAAGGCGCTGGCCGGGTTCGGCTCGGCAAAAGGCTCCAACGAGGAAGCCTATCTGTTCCAGAAACTGGTGCGCACCGGTTTTGGTTCAAACAATGTCGATCACTGCACCCGGCTGTGCCACGCTTCGTCGGTGGCGGCGCTGATGGAAGGCCTCAACTCCGGCGCGGTGTCGGCGCCGTTCGCCGCCGCGATGGACGCCGAAGTCATCATCGTGATCGGCGCCAATCCGACCGTCAATCATCCGGTCGCGGCGACCTTCATCAAGAACGCAGTGAAGAAGGGCGCCAAGTTGATCGTGATGGATCCGCGGCGGCAGACGCTGTCGCGCCATGCCCATACGCATCTGCAATTCAAGCCCGGCGCCGACGTCGCGATGCTCAACGCGATGCTGCACACCATCATCACCGAAGGGTTGACCGACCAGCAATATATCGCCGGCTACACCGAAGGCTTCGACGACCTCAAGGAGCGCATCAAGGATTTTCCGCCGGAGAAGATGGAGCCGATCTGCGGCATTCCGGCCGAGACCTTGAAGGAGGTGGCGCGGATGTATGCGCGCTCGCGCGCCTCGCTGATCTTCTGGGGCATGGGCATCAGCCAGCACATCCACGGCACCGACAATGCGCGCTGCCTGATCGCGCTGGCGCTGGTCACCGGGCAGATCGGCCGTCCCGGCACCGGGCTGCATCCGCTGCGCGGCCAGAACAACGTGCAGGGCGCCTCCGACGCCGGGCTGATCCCGATGTTCCTGCCGGACTACCAGCCGGTCGGGCGCACCGATCTGCGCGCACCGTTCGAAAAACTCTGGCATCAGGAGATCGATCCGGTGCGCGGCCTCACCGTGGTCGAGATCATGAATGCGATCCATGCCGGCGAAATCACCGGCATGTATATCGAGGGCGAGAACCCCGCGATGTCGGACCCCGATTTGCAGCATGCGCGCGGTGCATTGGCAAAACTCGAGCACCTGGTGGTGCAGGACCTGTTCGTCACGGAAACCGCGTTCCATGCCGACGTGATCCTGCCGGCCTCGGCGTTTGCGGAGAAGTCCGGGACCTTCACCAATACCGATCGCCGCGTGCAGCTGGCGCGCGAGGTGATAAAACCGCCCGGCGATGCGCGGCAGGATCTGTGGATCATCCAGGAAATAGCCAAACGCATGGGGCTCGACTGGAACTACAGCGGCCCGGCCGACGTGTTCACCGAAATGACGCAGGTGATGCATTCGCTGCATAACATCAGCTGGGAGCGGCTGGTGCGCGAGGGTGCGGTGACCTATCCGGTCGACGATCCGCATCTTCCCGGCAACGAGATCATCTTCACCACGGGGTTTCCGACCGCCAGCGGCCGCGGCAAGATCGTGCCGGCTCATGTGCTGCCGCCGGACGAACTGCCGGACACCGAATATCCGATGGTGCTGTCGACCGGACGCGTGCTCGAACACTGGCACTCCGGCTCGATGACGCGGCGTTCCAGCGTGCTCGACCAGATCGAGCCGGAGGCGGTCGCCTTCATGTCGCCCAAGGACATGCGGCGATTGAAGGTATGGCCCGGCGACAAGGTGCGGCTGGAAACCCGCCGCGGCGCGGTCGAGGTCAAGGTGCGCTCCGATCGCGACGTGCCCGAAAACATGGTGTTCATGCCGTTCTGCTACGCGGAGGCGGCGGCCAATCTGCTGACCAACCCTGCGCTCGATCCGTTCGGCAAGATTCCGGAATTCAAGTTCTGCGCCGTGCGCGCCCAGCGCGCCGAGGTTCAGGTCGCGGCGGAATAGCCGCGGCGTTACGCGAAATTATCGCTCAGGACCGGCTCGTAGAGGGCGTTCTTGCCGTGCGGTACGATGGGGACGCTGCTCCGGCTCACCGGCGCGTTGATGCGTTGGATGTCGACGAACGCGCACAGGATGGCCAGCGGCAAATCGGCGTGGCGGGCCTCGATCGACTGCTCGAGCCATTCGGGAAGTTCGCGCTGGCGCGATAGTGCGCAATGCCATTCGCCATCGTCATAGGCGATGCGGCGAAGGCGCCATTGCGGCAATTCCAGATCGATCAGCGCCAGCGCGGCGTCGGTCCAGGCGGCCGACTCGATCAGCCGTTCGATCCGCTCGGCTTTTTCGCCCCGGCCCTCGTACGGAAGACGCCGGCAGGTTTCGCCAATGAAGTCGGACAACAGCTCTGCCGTTATGGCCGGCGCAGCGCGCAGCCGGTCTTGCAGCTCGGCGGGTTCATGATGTTCTGAGGGGGCCAGCATGGCGGTATCTCGCTTGAGGCGCGGCCGCGATCTGTGGCCGCACCGGCAAAATGGTCAAGACACCGTTTGAAAGCGAGACGGAGCGAGGGCTCGAAAAATAGGGATGTCATAAGTACGGTGCGCGACACCAGCTCGTTCGACGATCTTCGACGTTGCCCGGCGTCGAAGCGGGCAGCCGACTGTCGGCATTGCAGTCCCGCATCTTTATAGGATTCCTATAAGATTGTTGGCCCGGCCGCCTCGAAAACCTATGCGGCGAGTGGCACCTCGTGAGCACCGACACGGGCAAGGTCAGGGTTGCTGCTCCGGTTCGACTTGTTCTGCCGCAATCCGCCTCGTCGAAAATCCGCAACGGTCGCGCGCGCCGAAGACCAAGCGCGACAAGGAGCAACTCATGCTGGACATCGTCATGCTGGCCCTCGGCTTCGGCCTGTTCGCGGTGGGCATAGGCTACGCCTATGCCTGCGAACGGCTTTAGAGGGAGAAACGACCATGATCTTCGATTATGCGCTCGCCGCCATCGTCTCCGCAGGCCTGCTGTTCTACCTGACCTACGCGCTGTTGCGGCCCGAGCGGTTCTGACCGCTCCGCGCACCGATCCCGCATATTCCTTCCCAGAAGGCACACGACCATGACCGCCATCGGCTGGATTCAAATCATTCTGTTCTGCGCCATCATCGTCGCGCTCGCCAAGCCGCTCGGCTGGTATATGACGCGCGTCTTCAACGGCGAGCGCACCTTCCTGTCCCCGGTACTGCGGCCGGTCGAGGCCGGGCTTTACTGGATCGGCGGCGTCGACGAGAAGCGCGAGCAGCATTGGCTGACCTATGCGGTCGCCATGCTGCTGTTTCATGTCGGCGGCTTTCTCATCATCTATGGGCTGATGCGGCTGCAGGCGGTGTTGCCGTTCAACCCGCAGGAGCAGTCCGCGGTCGCGCCCGACCTTTCCTTCAACACCGCGATCAGCTTCATCACCAATACCAACTGGCAGAACTACGGCGGCGAAAGCACGCTGTCGTATCTCGTGCAGATGCTCGGCCTGACCCACCAGAATTTCCTGTCGGCGGCCACCGGCATCGCGCTGGCGGTGGCCATGATCCGCGGCTTCTCCCGTTCCTCGGTGCGTACCATCGGCAACTTCTGGGTCGATGTGACGCGCTGCACCCTCTATGTCCTGCTGCCGATCTGCGTCGTCTACACGCTGTTCCTGGTCTGGCAGGGCATGCCCCAGACGCTGGGCGCCTATGTCGACGCCACGACGCTGGAGGGCGCCAAACAGTCCATCGCGGTCGGTCCGGTCGCCTCGCAGGTCGCGATCAAGATGCTCGGCACCAATGGCGGCGGCTTCTTCAACGCCAATGCCGCGCATCCGTTCGAGAACCCGACCGCATTGTCGAACTTCGTCCAGATGCTGTCGATCTTTGCGATCGGCGCCGCACTCACCAACGTGTTCGGCCGCATGGTCGGCGACCAGCGCCAGGGCTGGGCGATCCTGGCCGTGATGGGCGTGCTGTTCATCGCGGGCGTCGCTGTCACCTACTGGGCGGAAGCGGGCGGCACCACGGCGCTGAGCTCGCTCGGCCTCACCGGCGGCAACATGGAAGGCAAGGAAGTCCGCTTCGGCATCGTTGCGTCCTCGCTGTTTGCGGTGGTCACCACAGCGGCGTCGTGCGGCGCGGTCAACGCCATGCATGACTCGTTCACCGCGCTCGGCGGCATGATCCCGCTGATCAACATCCAGCTCGGCGAAATCATCATCGGCGGCGTCGGCGCCGGCCTCTACGGCATGCTGCTGTTCGTGGTGCTGGCGATCTTCGTCGCGGGCCTGATGGTCGGCCGCACCCCGGAATATGCCGGCAAGAAGATCGAGGCGCGCGAGGTCAAGATGGCGATGCTTGCGATCCTGCTGCTGCCGCTGATGATTCTGGGCTGGACCGCCGTGGCGGTGGTCTATCCGCCGGCGGTGGCGTCGATGGCCAATGCCGGCCCGCACGGTTTTAGCGAGGTGCTCTACGCCTTCAGCTCGGCGACCGGCAACAACGGCTCGGCCTTCGGCGGGCTCACCGGCAACACCTTCTTCTACAATCTTACGCTGGCCAGTTCGATGTTCGTCGGCCGCTTCCTGATGATCATCCCGGCGATGGCGCTGGCGGGCTCGCTGGCCGCCAAGAAGTCGATTCCGCCGTCGGCCGGCACGCTGCCGACCACGGGCGGCCTGTTCGTCGGTCTCGTCGTCGGCGTCATCCTGATCATCGGCGGTCTTACCTTCTTCCCGGCGCTCGCTTTGGGCCCGATCGCCGAGCATCTCGCCGGCAACGCCAACACCCTGTTCTGATCGATCTCATTTCGGAGTTACGTCCATGGAAGTCGTCCAAAAACTGAACAAGCGGATGCCTGTTACGGCCATGCTCGATCCGAAGATCATGATGCCCGCGATCGGTTCGGCCTTCGCCAAGCTTGACCCGAGGCTGATGATCAAGAATCCCGTGATGTTCGTGGTCGAAGTCGTGGCCGCGCTGACCACGGTGATCTTCCTGCGTGACATGGTGACGGGCGGCGCCAATCTCGGCTTCACCTTCCAGATCATCCTCTGGCTGTGGTTCACGGTGCTGTTCGCCAATTTTGCCGAGGCGGTCGCCGAAGGCCGCGGCAAGGCGCAGGCCGAGTCGCTGAAAAAGACCCGCACCGACAGCCAGGCCAAGCTGCTGACCGGTTCCGACAAGAGCTATCGGCTTGTCTCCGGCACCAGCCTCAAGGTCGGCGATATCGTTCTGGTCGAGGCCGGCGATAACATTCCGTCCGACGGCGAAGTGGTCGAAGGCGTCGCCTCGGTCAACGAGGCCGCCATCACCGGCGAGTCCGCGCCGGTGATCCGGGAATCCGGCGGCGACCGTTCGGCGGTCACCGGCGGCACCCAGGTGCTGTCCGACTGGATCCGCGTCCGCATCACGGCGGCGCAGGGTTCGACCTTCATCGATCGCATGATCAAGCTGGTGGAAGGCGCCGAGCGGCAGAAGACGCCAAACGAGATCGCGCTCAATATCCTGCTGGCGGGCCTCACCATCATTTTCGTGTTCGCGACCGTCACGATTCCGAGCTATGCCGCGTATGCCGGCGGCACGATCTCGGTGGTGGTGCTGGTGGCGCTGTTCGTGACGCTGATCCCGACCACCATCGGCGCGCTGTTGTCGGCGATCGGCATCGCCGGCATGGACCGGCTGGTGCGCTTCAACGTGCTGGCGATGTCCGGCCGCGCCGTCGAGGCCGCCGGCGACGTCGATACCTTGCTGCTCGACAAGACCGGCACCATCACGCTCGGCAACCGCCAGGCCACGGCGTTCCGTCCCGTCCGCGGCGTCACCGAGCAGGAGCTGGCCGATGCGGCGCAGCTCGCTTCATTGGCGGACGAGACGCCGGAAGGCCGCTCGATCGTGGTGCTGGCCAAGGAAAAATACGGCATCCGCAGCCGCGACATGGCGGAGTTGAGCGCAACGTTCATCCCGTTTACCGCGCAGACCCGCATGAGCGGCGTCGATGCCGGTCATTCGTCGGTCCGCAAGGGCGCGGTCGATGCGATCCTGAACTATGTCGGCGGCGGCACCGCGCAAACCATGGCGGCCGGAAATACCGTACGGTCGCTTCAGTCCGCGTCCGATCTGGCTCGCGAGATCCAGGCGATTTCGGACGAGATCGCGAAAGCCGGCGGCACGCCGCTTGCTGTCGCCAGGGACGGTCGTCTGCTCGGCGTCGTCCACCTCAAGGACATCGTCAAGGGCGGCATCCGCGAACGTTTCGCCGAGTTGCGCCGCATGGGTATCCGCACCGTCATGATCACCGGCGACAATCCGATGACCGCGGCCGCGATCGCCGCCGAGGCCGGCGTCGATGATTTCCTGGCGCAGGCGACGCCCGAGGATAAACTCAAGCTGATCCGCGACGAGCAGGCCAAGGGCAAGCTGGTCGCGATGTGCGGCGACGGCACCAACGACGCCCCCGCGCTGGCGCAGGCCGACGTCGGCGTCGCCATGAACACCGGCACCCAGGCCGCCCGCGAAGCCGGCAACATGGTCGATCTCGACTCCAACCCGACCAAACTGATCGAGGTGGTGGAAATCGGCAAGCAATTGCTGATGACCCGCGGCGCGCTCACCACCTTCTCGATCGCCAATGATGTCGCAAAATATTTCGCCATCATCCCGGCGATCTTCCTGGCGTTCTATCCGCAGCTCGACGCGCTCAACATCATGCATCTGGCAAGTCCGCAAAGCGCCATCCTGTCGGCGATCATCTTCAACGCCTTGATCATCATCGCGCTGATCCCGCTGGCATTGAAGGGCGTGGCCTATCGCGCCATCGGCGCCGGTGCGCTGCTGAAGCGAAACCTGCTGATCTACGGCCTCGGCGGCATCATCGTCCCCTTCATCGGCATCAAGGCGATCGACCTCATCGTCGCCGCCTTGCACCTCGTCTAACCACGTCATTGCGAGAAACGAAGCGACGAAGCAATCCATTCTTTCCTTTCGCCGCTCGATGGACTGCTTCGCTTCGCTCGCAATGACGGAGCAAAACTCTGGAGATCCACCATGCTTCGAGAAATCCGCCCCGCCATCCTGATCCTGGTCCTGCTAACGCTGATCACCGGGCTCGCCTATCCGCTCGCGATGACCGCCATTGCCGGCATGATCTTCCCGAAGCAGGCGCAAGGCAGCCTGATCGAGAAGGACGGCAAGGTGATCGGCTCCGCGCTGATCGGGCAGGAGTTCAAGGACGACAAATATTTCCATGGCCGGCCCTCGGCGACCTCGGGCCCGGATCCGGCCGACTCCACCAAGACCGTCTCGGCGCCGTACAATGCCGCGAATTCCTCCGGCTCCAACCTGGGCCCGACCAGCAAGGCGCTGAATGACCGGATCAAGGAAGACGTCGAGAAATTGAAGGCCGAGAACCCCTCGGCGGCCGTCCCGGTCGATCTCGTCACCACCTCCGGCAGCGGCCTCGATCCCGATATCTCGCCGGAAGCCGCGCTATTCCAGCTGCCGCGCGTGGCAAGAGCGCGGAATATGCCGGAAGATCGGGTCCGGGCGCTGGTCACGGAGAACACCAGGGACCGTTTCGGCGGCCTGCTCGGCGAGCCCAGAGTCAATGTACTGGCGCTCAATCTGGCGCTGGACGCGGCAGGCCCGAAATGACGCCAGCTAGGCTTGGCGCGACCTGAGGACTATATTCGCCATATGGTCCAGCCCCGCCGCGATCCCCTGCAACGTCCCTCGCCGGAAGCCCTGCTGGAAGCGGCCCGGCGGGAGGACAGCCGCGCCGGCCGGCTGAAGATTTTTGTCGGCGCAGCACCGGGCGTGGGCAAGACCTATGAGATGCTGCAGAGCGCTCACGCCAAGCTGAAGGCCGGCGCCGATGTCGTGGTCGGCGTGGTCGAAACCCACGGGCGGGCGGAAACCGAGGCGCTGCTCGCGGGCCTCGAAGTGCTGCCGCGCAAGCGCATCGAATACAAGGATCAGGCGATCGAGGAGATGGACCTCGATGCGCTGATCGCGCGCCGCCCGCAGATCGCGCTGGTCGATGAACTCGCCCATACCAATGCGCCGGGCAGCCGCCATCCGAAGCGCTATCTCGACGTCGAGGAACTGCTCTCCCATGGCATCGACGTCTACACCGCGGTCAATATCCAGCATATCGAGAGCCTCAACGACGTGGTCGCCCAGATCACGCATGTCCGGGTGCGCGAGACCGTGCCGGATTCGGTGTTCGACGGCGCCGACGCCATCGAGCTGATCGACCTCACGCCTGACGACCTGATCCAGCGGCTGAAGGAGGGCAAGGTCTACGTCCCCAAACAGGCGGCGCGCGCGCTTGAGCATTACTTTTCGCCGGGCAATCTGACCGCACTGCGCGAACTGGCGTTGCGGCGGACCGCTGATCGCGTCGACGAGCAGCTATTGACCCATATGCAGGCCAACGCGATTGCCGGCCCCTGGGCCGCCGGCGAGCGCATCCTGGTCTGCATCAGCGAGGATCCACGGTCGGCCGGCCTGGTGCGCTACACCAAGCGGTTGGCGGACCGTCTGCACGCGCCCTGGACCGCACTCAGCATCGAGACCCACCGCAGCCTGCAACTGACCGACGAGCAGCGCGACCGGCTGGCCGACACGCTGCGACTGGCGGAAGCGCTGGGCGGCGAGGCGCTCACCATCCCCGGCGTCGGGCGCCGTATCGCCGACGATGTCATCGGATTCGCGCAGGCCAATAACGTCACGCAGATCATCGTCGGAAAGTCGACGCGCTCGCTGTGGTTCGAACTCAGGCGCGGATCGGTGGTGCATGATCTGGTGCGGCGCGCCGGCAACATCAGCGTCAATGTGATCGCCGGCGAGGAACTCGCGGCGGAGCCGGTGCCGAAGAAGACCGTGCGCACCGCCGAACGGCCGGAGCCGTTCGATCCGGTGCCGTATGCGGTATCGCTGCTGTTCGTTGCCATTGCGCTCGGCGCCGGCCTGCTGATCCATCCATGGCTCGGCATCGAGAACGTCGACCTCGTATTCCTGACGGCGGTGGTCGGGGCCGCCGTCCGTTACGGCCGGTTGCCATCGATGCTGGCCAGCGTCGTCGCCTCGCTGTGCTACAATTTCTTCTTCCTGCCGCCGGTCCACACCTTCACGATTACCGATCCGACCAATGTCGCGGCCTTCTTCTTCTTCATGCTGATCGCGATCCTGGTTTCCAATGTCGCGGCGCGCGTGCGCACGCAGGCGGTTTCCGCGATCGGCAGGGTGCGCACCACGGAATCGCTCTACGCCTTCAGCCGCAAGCTGGCGGGCACCGCGACGCTGGACGACGTGCTGTGGGCCACCGCCTATCAGATCGCGCTGATGCTGAAGGTGCGGGTGGTGCTGCTGTTGCCGGAAGACGGCGTCATCACCGTGAAGACGGGCTATCCGCCGGAGGACCAGCTCGATAAGGCCGATCTCGCCGCCGCGAACTGGGCCTGGGCCAACGATCGCTCGGCCGGGCGCGGCGCGGATACGCTGCCGGGCGCCAAGCGCCTGTTCCTGCCGATGCGGACCGGTCGCGGGCCGATCGGCGTCATCGGCATCGACGACGACCGGACCGGGCCGCTGCTTACTCCGGACCAGCGCCGCCTGCTCGATGCCCTGGTGGATCAGGGCGCGCTGGCGATCGAACGGGTGCAACTGGTGGAGGACATGGATCGCGTCAAGCGCTCCGTGGAGTCGGATCGCCTGCGGCAGGCGCTGCTGACCTCGATCTCGCACGATCTCAAGACGCCGCTGGCTTCGGTGCTCGGCGCCGCCTCCACGATGCGCGATCTTGCCGGCGGCCTGAGCGAACAGGAAAAGTACGATTTGCTGGCCACCGTGATCGACGAGTCCGAGCGACTCAACCGCTTCATCGCCAATCTGCTCGACATGACCCGGCTGGAATCCGGCGCCATCGTGCCGAATACGGCGTTGCACGATATCGGCGAGATCGTCGGCAGCGTACTGCGCCGCGCCGGCAAGATCCTCGCGCATCACAAGGTGTCGCTGGAACTCGCCGCCGACATGCCGATGCTGCAAATCGACGCCGTGTTGTTCGAGCAGGCGCTGTTCAACCTGCTGGACAATGCCGCGAAGTATGCGCCCGCGGATAGCACGATCACGATCAGGGCCGTGCGGGATAATTCGTGGGTAGCCCTGCAGATCATCGACGAGGGCGACGGCATTCCGCCCGAGGAGCTGGAGATGATTTTTGACAAATTCTACCGCGCGCAAAAGGGCGATCACGTCCGCCCCGGCACAGGGCTCGGTCTGGCGATCTCCCGCGGTTTCGTCGAGGCCATGCATGGTACGATCCTGGCCGCCAACCGCACGGATCGCAGCGGCGCGGTGATGACCATCCGGTTGCCGGTCCCGGCGGCGTCGGACGCGCTGGACACCGCCGCATGAGTGCTGCCCCGATCAAGGTCCTGGTGATCGACGATGAGCCTCCGATCCGCAAATTGCTGCGGATGGGGTTGAGCACGCAGGGCTACGAGATCCTGGAGGCCTCCAACGGCAAGATCGCACTGGAACTGCTGGCGCAGGACCCCGCGCTGATCATTCTCGATCTCGGCCTGCCGGACATCCAGGGCCACGATCTGCTGCGCATGATTCGCGGCCGCAATGACAGCGTTCCGATCGTGGTGCTGTCGAGCCGCGGCGACGAAGCCGGCAAGGTCCAGGCGCTCGATCTCGGCGCCGACGACTATCTGACAAAACCTTTCGGAATGGACGAACTGCTGGCCCGCATGCGCGCGGCGCTGCGGCATCAGCTGCAGGTCGCAGGCGAGCGCCCGCTGTTCCGGTCAGGCGATCTCACGGTCGATCTGGTGCGCCGCATCGTCAAGGTCGGCGACAAGGACGTCAAACTGTCGCCGAAGGAGTACGAATTGCTGCGCGTGCTGGTGCAGCACGCCGGCAAGGTGCTGACCCACCGCTTTCTGCTCAAGGAGTTGTGGGACGAGTTGACCGACGCGCAATATCTGCGGGTTTATGTACGGCAGCTCCGGCAGAAGATCGAGGCCGACCCGGAGCGTCCGCAATTCGTGCTGACCGAAACCGGGATCGGCTATCGGCTGAGGGCGGGGGACTAGGCCGCGGTCGGGGAACCATCTCTTTCATCCAAGATTATTTTCCCCTAACCGGGAGAATCCAGATGGCACGAAAATACTCGAAAAAAGCCTCCGCCAAGGTTGCGCGCGCGATGAAGAGGCGCAAGGCCGGAACGCTGAAGAGCGGCCGATCCGGCAAGAAGGTCAAGAGCCGCAAGCAGGCAATCGCGATCGGCCTTTCCGAGGCGCGGGCGGAAGGCAAGAAAGTGCCGAAGAAGGCGACGAAAAAACGTAAGGCGAAGAAGTAGCGGTCACACTTCATCTCGTCATTGCGAGCGAAGCGATCCAGACCGTAGGGTGGGCAAAAGGCGCAGCGTGCCCACCATCTATCATCAGTTGTGCTTTGAAATGGTGGGCACGCTGCGCATTGCCCACCCTACGAAACCGAAACCCAACTCACCCCGCCTTGCGCGCCCGCGCCGCCGAGCGATGGGCTTTCTTGGCCGCACGGGGTGCGGCCCGGCGTGTCGGGGCATGACGGCCCCGATTCGCCGATCCCTTGCCGCCTTTCAGGCTTTGCTTCAGCGCGTCCATCAGGTTGATGACGTTGTCCGGCTTGTCCCCGGCTTCGATGGCCTTCACCGGCTTGCCGGCAGCCTTGCGCCGAACCAGCGTCTTCAGCGCATTCTCGTACTCGTCCTTGAATTTCGAGGGATCGAAATGCGCGGCTTTGCTGTCGAGGATATGGCTCGCCAGCTCCACCATGTCTTTCGAGATCCTAGGACTCTTGATATCGCCGAAATAGTCGTCCTCGTCACGCAGCTCATAGGGAAAGCGCAGCGTGGTGCCGAGCAGGCCCTTGCCGAGCGGCTCGATGGCGATGATGTGTTCGCGGTTGGTCAGCACGATGCGCGCCAGCGCGACGCGGTCCTGGTCCTTCATGGCGTCGCGGATCACGGCAAAAGCGTCGGCACCGGCCTTGCCGTCGGGCGCGATGTAGTAGGGATTGTTGAGGTAGCGCTTGTCGATCTCGTTCCTGGGGACAAAGCTGTCGATGTCGATGGTATGGTTGCTGTCGATCTGGACGGCTTCCAGTTCTTCCTTTTCGATCTCGACATACTCGCCCTTTTTCAGCTCGTAGCCGCGCCCCTTCTGGTCGCTTTCGACGATGTCGCCGGTCTCGGAGTCGACCATCTGCTGTTTCAGCCGGTTGCCGGTCTCCTTGTTGATCATGTGGAAACGGGTTTTCTCTGATGCTGTCGAGGCCGGATAGAGCAGGACCGGACAGGACACGAGGGACAATTTCAGGGAGCCTTTCCAGTAGGCGCGCGGCGAGGCCATGGTATCTCCAACCCGTTATGTGTGCGGAATAATTCGGCGCAAACGCATTCGGGAACTTCAACGGTAATTGAGGGTTTTGGTTCCAGGCTCTAAGGTCTTCCATGCCAAGGTCTTGGGGCGCCGGTACTCCAGTTGCGTGGGATTTGATCGTGTCACTCAGGAATTTGTCCACCTATCGCAAGATGCGCGATTTCGAGAAGACCGCCGAGCCCTCGGGCGAGGCCGAAGTCGCGCCCTCGAAGCGTCGGCGCTTTGTGATCCAGAAGCATGATGCGACCCGGCTGCATTACGACTTGCGGCTGGAGTTCGACGGCGTCTTCAAATCCTGGGCCGTGACAAAAGGGCCCTCGCTCGATCCGCACGACAAGCGGCTGGCGGTGGAGGTGGAAGACCATCCGCTCGACTACGGCGATTTCGAAGGCACCATTCCGGACGACCAGTATGGCGGCGGCACCGTGCAGCTGTGGGATCGCGGCTATTGGGCGTCAGACGACCCGGAAAAGGGCTTCAAGAAGGGTGACCTGAAATTCACGCTGGAAGGCGACAAGCTGCACGGCAGCTGGGTGCTGGTGCGGATGCGCCACGACCGCAATGGCGGCAAGCGCACCAACTGGCTGCTGATCAAGCACCGCGATGAGTTTGCCAGGGAAGGCAAGGCCAACAACATTCTGGATGCCGATCTGTCGGTTGCCTCGGGACGATCGATGGAGCAGATCGCCGCCGGCAAGGGCAGGGCGCCAAAGCCGTTCATGCTGGCCAAAGCAGGCCGTGGCAAGGCCGACGCGGTCTGGGATTCGAACCGGGGCGATGCCGCCGCCGCGCGCGCCGCAAAAAGGCACCCCGCCTCGCAATCGGCGAAGGCACGCGCGCCGGCAAAGCCTGCCAGGGGCAGGAAGGCCGCGATGCCGGATTTCGTCGCGCCTGAGCTCTGCACGCTGGTCGATCGTCCGCCCAGCGGGGATGGCTGGTGCCATGAAATCAAATTCGACGGCTACCGCGTGCAGTTGCGCGTCGAGGACGGCGAGGCCGCGGTGATGACCCGCAAGGGGCTCGACTGGACCGACAAGTTCAAGACCATCGCGAAAGCGGGCAGCGCTTTACCTGACGCGTTGATCGACGGCGAGATCGTCGCGCTCGATGACAACGGTGCGCCGAATTTCTCCACGCTGCAGGCCGCGATTTCCGACGGCAAGACCGACAACCTGATCTTCTTCGCCTTCGATCTGCTGTTCGCCGGTAGCGAGGACCTTCGCCGCCTGCCGCTCGGCGAGCGCAAGGCGCGACTGAAGAAGCTGCTGGAGGCCCGCAAGGGCAAAAGCAATCTGATCCGTTATGTCGAGCACTTCGAGAGCGGCGGCGATGCCATCCTGCAATCGGCCTGCAAGCTGTCGCTGGAAGGCATCGTCTCCAAGAAGCTCAACGCACCCTATCGCTCCGGCCGCTCCGAGAGCTGGACCAAGGCCAAGTGCCGTGCCGGGCATGAGGTTGTGCTGGGAGGGTGGAAAACCACCAACGGCAAATTCCGCTCGCTGATGGCCGGCGTCTATCGCGGCGATCACCTCGCCTTTGTCGGCATGGTCGGCACCGGCTTTGGGCAGGACACGGTGCGGCGGATCATGCCGGCGCTGAAGGCGGCAGCGTCGGACAAGAGTCCGTTCGGCGGCAAGAATGCCCCGAAAAAGACCCGCGACGTGCACTGGCTGAAACCCGAACTGGTCGCCGAGATCGAGTTCGCCGGCTTTACCGGCGACGGCAACATCCGGCAGGCGGCGTTCAAGGGGCTGCGCCAGGACAAGCCGGCCGAAGAGGTGGAGGCGGAGAAGCCGGCCATGACCAGGATCGCCAGACCCTCAGCCAAATCCAACGCCAGGCGCGCGGCCAAATCCGGCAAGCCGGCGCGGCCGGGATCGACGACGGGAAAATCCGCCGAGGTGATGGGCGTCGTTATCTCCAAGCCGGACAAGGAACTGTGGCCCGACGCCGGCGACGGCGAGGGCGTGACCAAGCTCGATCTCGCCCGCTATTTCGAAGCGGTCGGCGGCTGGATGATCGGTCATCTGAAGGGGCGGCCGTGCTCCGTGGTCCGCGCGCCCGATGGCATCGGCGGCGAGACCTTCTTCCAGCGCCATGCGATGCCGGGGACATCGAACCTGCTGGAACTGGTGAAAGTCTCCGGCGACCGAAAACCTTATCTGCAGATCGATCGGGTCGAAGGACTCGCCGCGGTGGCGCAGATCGGCGGCCTTGAACTGCATCCGTGGAATTGCGCGCCGGATGCTCCTGATGTGCCGGGCCGGCTGGTGTTCGATCTCGATCCCGCGCCGGAAGTCGAGTTTCCGGATGTCATCGAGGCTGCGAAAGACATGCGGCAGCACCTGACGGCTCTCGGCCTGGAGAGCTTCTGCAAGACCACCGGCGGCAAGGGCCTGCATGTGGTGACGCCGTTGGCCCATGGGGCCAGGGACAAGGTGACGTGGAAAGAGGCCAAGGCCTTCGCGCAGGGCGTTTGCCAGTGGATGGCCCATGAAGCGCCCGAGCGCTATCTGGTCAACATGTCGAAGAAGCTGCGCAAGGGAAAGATTTTTCTCGACTACCTCCGCAACGATCGCATGGCGACGGCGGTAGCTGTGCTGTCGCCAAGGGCGCGTCCCGGTGCCACCGTCTCGATGCCGCTGACCTGGCCGCAGGTGCGCGGCGATCTCGATCCGAAACGCTACACCGTGCGTACCGTGCCGGCGCTGCTGGCGAAGACGAAGGCGTGGGACGGTTACGATGACGCGTCGTCGTCGATCAAGGCCGCGATCAGGAAGCTGGCGGAGAAATAGAACAAGAGGAATCGTAGGGTGGGCAAAGCGCAGCGTGCCCACCATTCTCTCAGCGAGCGCGCTGCTAGAGCAAGAAAGGTGGGCACGGCGCAAGCGCGCCTTTGCCCACCCTACGAAGTCAGACTCAGAGCTTTCCGAGCAGAAGCAGGATCAGCAGGATGACGATGACGAGGCCGAGGCCGCCGCCGCCGTAGTAACCGGTGCCGTAGAACGGGCCGCCGCCGATGCCGCTGAAGCCGCCGAGCAGGGCGATAACGAGAATAATGAGAATAATCGTACCGATTGACATGTGCATCTCCTCCAGCCCGGCAGTGGGCACCGTTACTCTGCCTTCAGCCGGAAAAACGAACGGGAACCCATAAAGTTCCACATTTGAAACCGCAAAATCGCGTCGCTCTTCCTTTCGACCGATACGGAATTACATGTGTTTGGTTCGTTGGAGGATTTGAAAAAAATGTCCGCACCGCTCGTGGTTTCGATTCCGCATCGCCTCGGCCGCGAAGAGGCAACCCGCCGCCTCAAGACCGGACTGACGCGGGCCGCGTCCAGCGTCCCCGTGCTGAAAGTCGATGAGGAGCGATGGGAGCAGGATCGCATGATCTTTCGCATCCGCGCGCTCGGGCAGGCGGCGTCAGGTCATCTCGACGTGGCGGATGATCATGTCAGGCTGGAAGTGACCTTGCCCTGGTTGTTGCAGCGATTTGCCGAGGCGGCGCAAGTCGCGATCAAGGCTCGCGGCAATCTGCTGCTGGGCAAGAAGAACTGAACCCACCGCGCCGGATATCGCATTGCAGCATCAAGACCGTATTTTCGCGGCTCGTTTCCTCAACTTTCCAGTAATGAATTATCCGGAAGATCGACACTTGCGGGAGAAGGGAACCGACCACTTCGCAGTCGGCACAACATCCGCAAGGCCGTCCGGCCGTTTGATCCCGGGCGGCCTTCCGCGTTTTGAGCCAGGTTTTACGCGCGCAGACGTTTGCGGGATGGCTTCAAGGGGCCTTCGAGTCTGGCCTTCAGCACCGCAACCGGCAGATGCCGGAACAGCCCGGAGAGGCGCAGCTCCCTCGCGCCTTTGTCCATCCCCTCCACCGAATATCCGTTCAAACCAAGCGCGCCTTCAAAGGCTTCCGCGCGCGGCCAGCTGCGGCCGCCCTGCGAGAAGCCCGCGAACGATTTCGTGACCGCAACGATCACGGCGTCGCGGCCCCGGCGCCGCGCAAAGGCGATGACATGGTCGCGGTGCGGACCGCTGACCTCGAGCGGCTGATAATCGCCATGCGCGAACAATTCGGCGAGCTCGGCGCGCTGCTTCAGTAGCCGGCGGGTCCAGGCCAGCTTGATATGGCCGTCCGGCCAATGCCGCGCGAGACCAGCCCAATCCGGATTTTCCAATGCGGGCAGCGCCGCGGCGCGCGCGACGAAGTCCACCGGCCGGCGGTTGTCGGGATCGACCAGCGACAGATCCCAGAATTCCGTGCCCTGATAGAAATCCGGCACGCCGGGCATCGTCACCTTCAAGGTGATCTGGCTCAGCGAGTTCAGCGCCCCCAGCAGCGCGACGCGCCTGGCCAGCGTTGCCATCGAATCCAGAAACTCGGCCGAGACAGTCGGATCAAGAATCCGTTCGATGAAGCTGCGCAATCCTGCTTCATAGGCCTGGTTGGGATTGAGCCAGCTGGTTTCCTGCTTGCCCTCGCGCGCGGCCTTCAGCGCATAGGCCTGCATCCGCTCTGCAAATATTCCATCCAGGCCGCCCACCGGCCAGGCGCCGAGCAGCGCCTGATACAGCATGTATTCGAACGCGGCCGACGGCGCGCGCATCTCGCCTTCGATCACCAGATGCGGCGCGTTCAGGATTTTCCATCGTCCGACCGCGCTGGTCCATTCGCCGGGAAGTTCGGCCAGCGCCATGATCCGCGCGCGCGCGTCCTCGCCGCGCTTGGTGTCGTGTGTCGCGGTCGCGGTCATGCCGTGCGGCCACTCGCCGGCGCGCGTCCGCATCATCTCGTGAAAGGCATCGACCGAAAGCGCCCTTGCGGAGGGATCGCCGCCGACCTCGTTGAGCGCGAGCAGGCGATGATAGCGGTAGAACGCGGTATCCTCCAGCGACTTCGCCATCAGGGGTCCGGTGAACTGCTGCACCTTCAGGGCGAAGCGGCGTACGCGCGGCGCGCTGTGCGCCGGCCCGCCCGGCTTGAGCAGGTCCATGGTCAGCGCGTCGCGCAGGAAATCGAAGATGCCCTCGTCGGCGGCGAACCAGCCCGCGCGCGCCTTTTCGATTGTATCCGAAATCAGCGCACGGTCATGCGGCGATGGCGCGGATGACGTCAGATAGGTGCGATAGACCGGAAAATGCAGCACATAGAGTTCGAGCGCCTGCCGCAGGCTGTCGGCGGAATAGTCGCGGGTGGAATAGTGTCCGCCGGCGATCCGCGCCAGCAGCCGCGCCAGCACGGTGAATTCGCTGGCCAGCAGGGTTTCGAGCACCCGCCGCTTGGCCTCCTTCAGGAGCGGCTCCAGTTTTGGCGAGGTATTGCTGACCTGCCGCCAAATCTCGTCGAGTGGATCGAGGCCGCTGCCGTCGACCAGCACCTGGGTGATGACATTCATCCACTCATATCCCGTGGTGCCGTGCACGCCGGAGAACGGATGCAGCTTTTCGCCTTCGCCGAGAATTTTCTCGATCACGAGGTAGAACGGTTTTGCGTCTTTGCCCTGTGCATCCCGGATCAGGCGGCGCAGGCGCTGGAAATATTGCCCGGGATCGCGCAGCCCGTCGATATGATCGAGCCGCAGGCCCTGCAGCCGGCCGTCCGCGATCAGTTGTTTGACCAGGAGGTGGATGGCCTCGAACGTGCCGGCGTCCTCGACGCGCAGTCCGGCCAGCGTATTGACGTCGAAAAAGCGCCGGTAATTGATGTCGCTGGAGGCCAATCGCCAATGGCCGAGCTTGTAGTGCTGGCGCTCCAGCAGATGATGCAGCGCCAGAATTTGCGCAGGCCGGTCCGGCCCCGCGCGGTAGGCGTCCAGCCCGCGCGCGATCGTCTCCGCGGCGCCGTCGATGGCTTTCAACTCGGTCTTGAAGGCGGGAGCTTCCTTGCGGTTGGGATGCGGCAATCCCTTGTAGCGCGCCGCCAGTGCGAGAATGCGTTTTCCCGCGGTGCTGTCGTCGGCCCCGGCTTCCTTCACGACGTTGCGCAAAATCTCGCTGTAGCGCTCGGGGGCGATCGGCAGCCGGTGTTCGAAATACCAGGCGGAGAAGCTGCCTTCGTCCGCGTCGTAGCGCAGCTCGATCTCGCCGCTCTCAAGCGCCTGCCCATAGGACGAGCCGATCACCGGCAACAGCACGCCGCCGCGGGCGCGGTACGGCAGCTGGTCCCAGTCGATATCGAACGAGACCGCGTGCGGCGAGGCAGGGCCCCATTCCAGCACGTCGAGCCACCATGGATTGTCGGCGAAATGCACGCCGACATGGTTGGGGACGAAATCGAGGATCAGGCCGATATCGTGCCGCTGCAGCGCCTCGCTCAGGCGCCCAAAGCCGGCCTCGCCGCCCAGCTCGGGATTGAGCTTGGTGTGATCGACGATGTCGTAGCCGTGGGTAGAGCCCTTGCGCGCCTTCATGAAGGGGGAGGCATAGAGATGGCTGATGCCGAGCGCCTTCAGATAGGGGATGACGGCGGCAGCGGCGTAGAAATTGAAATCGGCGGTCAGCTGCAGGCGATAGGTCGCGATCGGGATGTCGGCAGTCATCATCGCGAATCCAGACGCCAGAATACCGACCACGGCGGAATCGGTCCGCTGGCCGCGCCGCCCCAGATCGGCGTGCCCGTCAGTTCGGTTTCCGGGCGGGGAAGTTCGTCATTCGACAGGTTGGCCATCAGCCGGAGCCCTGCGCCATCGCCCATGCGCCAGCTCGCCGTCAGCAAGCCGTTGTCCGCCGCATGCGCTTCGCCGAACACCGCCCCTGCAAGCCGGGGAATGATTTTTTCGCGACGGATCGCGAGCAGGTCCCGCACCAGCGTCAGCCGCCGGCGCCCATCGGCTTGGTCGCGTGAATCCCAATCGAGCACCGCCGCTTCGGCCGTCGATCGCTCGAGCGGATCGGGGACCTCGTCGCCATGTTCCGCATCGGCGCCGGCAAATTCCCTGCGCCGCCCCTGCCGCACGGCCTCGGCGAGGTCGCCCTCGAAGTCGCAGAAGAACGGGAACGGTGCCTTCGAGCCCCATTCCTCGCCCATGAACAGCATCGGCACCATCGGTGCCAGCAACAAAATCGCCAATGCGCCCTCGATCGCCTTGGGCGGTGCGATGCTTTCGAGCCGATCGCCCAGCGCGCGGTTGCCGATCTGGTCATGGTTCTGCACGAAATTGACGAAGGCAAGGGGGGTCAAGTGACCGCTGGGCTCGCCGCGCAATGCTCCGTCGCGATGCAACGAGGGTTCGCCCTGATAGACGAAGCCGGACGCCAGCGCCCGCGCGATGTCCTGCAGTGGCGACTTTGCATAGTCGCTGTAATAGCCGTGGCGCTCGCCGGTCAACAACACGTGCCAGGCGTGATGGAAATCGTCGTTCCACTGTGCGCGGTAGCTGCCGCGGGGCGGATCCTGCTCGGCATCCAGCACGCCTGCAATGTTATCGTCATTTTCAAGTACCAGGTGGATATGTCGGCCGGTCTTGACTGCGAGATCGCCGACGGCGCGGCTGAGCTCATCGAGCATCGAGACTTCGCCGAGCTGTACGATGGCATGCACCGCATCCAGCCGCAGTCCATCGAAGCGGTATTCGCGCAGCCAGTACAGCGCGTTGCCGATGGCGAAGGCGCGCACCTGCGGCACCCGATAGTCGATCGCGCTGCCCCAGGGCGTCTGCGCCTCGGTGAAGAATTCTGGCGCATAGCGGCCGAGGTAATTGCCCTCGGGCCCGAAGTGGTTATAGACCACGTCGAGAAACACCATCAGCCCGTGCAGATGCGCCTCGTCGATCAGCGCCTTGAGATCGTCGGGGCGTCCATAGGCGCTGTCCGGCGCATACCACAGTACGCCGTCATAGCCCCAGTTGCGCGATCCGGCGAAATCCGCCAGCGGCATCAATTCCAGCGCGGTGATGCCGGTCGCCACCAGATGATCGAGTTTTTCGATCATGGCGCGGTAGCTGCCGTCAGGCGTGAAGGTGCCGACATGGCTTTCGAGCAGCACGGTGTCCTGCCACGGCCGCCCGCGCCAGCCGGCCGCGCGCCAGCGGTAAGCGCCGTGATCGATCAGCTCGCTCGGACCCTTGATATCGTCGGGCTGAAAGGCGGAGGCCGGATCGGGCACGTCGATCTCGCCGTCGATGCGGAATTTGTAGCGCGCGCCGGCCTCTACAGCGGCGATGTCGGCGGAAAACCAGCCGCCTTCGCCGCGCTGCATCGGGTGAGGGGTGTCCAGCAGCAGGTCGACACGTTTCGCCGCCGGCGCCCACAGTGAGAAGCAGGCGCCGTCCGCTGTCAGCCTTGCGCCGAATTGCCGCTCATTCATGCCGAACCCGCAAAGGCGAGGACCGAGCGGGGAGATGCCTTCATCTCGCTTCCCGACGCGAAGTCCGCGACCTCCTGCTTAACGTCCGCGGTGTTCAATAGTTGTTGCCAGTGTCGGTACTCCGGCATGTCTGGCAGTTTGAACGCGATCTCTTCGGGGGCTGCGTTCAGCACGATGAAGATCGGTTGCTGCCCGTCCCCTGATGGTCCCAGCACGTAGGCGAGGAACCGGCCTTCCGGAAAATTCCAGTCCTCTTCCTTCATCTCCTCGGCGGCGGGTGTCAGCCACAACACGCCATACGAACCGTCGGCGCGCCGGCCATCGAGCCAGCGGCGCGAGCGGATCTGCGGAAAGCGCCTGCGCAATTCGGCCATGTGACCGACGAAGTCGGTGAGGTCGTCGCCTTCGCGGCCGAGGCCCTCCCAGCCGACCCAGCCGATCTCGCTGTCCTGGCAATAGGCGTTGTTGTTGCCGTTCTGGGTGTTGCCGACTTCGTCGCCGGCCAGGATCAGCGGCAGGCCCTGGGCCAGCAGCAGGCAGGCCAGCTGGTTTTTCCGGAGCTGGCGGCGCAGCGCCACGATCGCCGGATCGTCGGTCGGGCCTTCATGGCCGCAATTGTTGCTGAGGTTGTCGCTGGAGCCGTCGCGATTGTCCTCGCCGTTGGCTTCGTTGTGCTTCTCGTTGTAGCTGAACAGGTCCGCCAGCGTGAAGCCGTCATGGACGGTGATGTGATTGACTCCGGCGCGCTGGGTGCGGCCGTCATGGTTGAACAGGTCGGACGAGCCGGTCATGCGGCGCGACACTTCGCCGATCAGGCTGCCTTCGCCGCTCCAGTAGCGCCGCATCGCGCTGCGATAGCGGTCGTTCCACTCCGACCATTGCGAGGGAAACGCGCCGACCTGATAGCCGCCCATGCCGAGGTCCCATGGCTCGGCGACCAGCTTCACCGAGGCCAGTACCGGGTCCTGGCGGATCGCGGTCAGGAAGGAGGCGTTGCGATCATAGCCGTTCGGCCCGCGCGCTAGCGTGGTCGCGAGATCGAACCGGAAGCCGTCGACATGGCAGACCTCGACCCAGTAGCGCAGCGAATCCATCACCATCTGCAGCACGCGCGGATGAGTGAGGTTGACCGAGCTGCCGCAGCCGGTGAAATCGTCGTAGAATCGCGGATTGTCGGGCATCAGCCAGTAGTAGGACGCATTGTCGATGCCGCGGAACGACAGCGTCGGGCCGAGATGGTTGCCCTCGGCGGTGTGGTTGTAGACGACGTCGAGCATCACCTCGATGCCGGCGTCGTGCAGCCGCGCCACCGTGGTGCGGAAGGCGTCGAGCGGGTTGTCCTGCGAATAGCGCGCCTCCGGCGCGAAGAACGACAGCGTGTTGTAGCCCCAGTAGTTCACCAGCTTCTTTTCGACGAGGGTGCGGTCGTCGACAAAGCCGTGGATCGGGAGTAGCTCGATGGTGGTGACGCCGAGCCGCTTGAGGTGATCGATCATCGCGGGCGACGACAGCCCGCCATAGGTGCCGCGCAGGCCGGGCGGCACGTCCTCGCGCTTCTGGGTCAGGCCCTTGACGTGCGCCTCATAAATGATGGTGTCTTCCCAGGGGATATTGGGCCGCGTTTCACGGCGGCCCCAGTTGAAGGTCTCGTCGACAACGACGGCCTTCGGCATGCCGCGCGCATTGTCCCGGCGGTCGAACGACAGGTCCTCGCGCGCGCTGCCGGTACGATAGGCGAAATGCGCATCGCTCCATACCAGCCGGCCCGCCGTTCGCCTGGCATAGGGATCGATCAGCAGCTTGTTGGCGTTGAAGCGGTGGCCATGCTCGGGCTCATACGGCCCGTGGACGCGATAGCCATAGAGCTGGCCCGGCGACACGTCGTTCAGATAGCCGTGCCAGACATCCTCGGTGCGCTCCGGCAGTTCGATGCGTTCGAGTTCGCGGCGTCCCTGGCTGTCGAACAGGCACAGCTCGACCTTCTGCGCATTGGCTGAGAACAGCGCAAAGTTGGTCCCCCGGCCGTCCCAGCTTGCACCGAGGCGTGAGGACGTTCCGGCGGTCAGTCGCATGCGTCAGCTTTCCGGTACGAGAAATATCGCGGCCAGTGGGGGAATGGTGAGATTGAGTTGCGGCACGAGGCCTTCCAACGTCTGGACCTCGCCGACGTTCCCGACATTGCTGCCGCCGTAATGCGCGGAGTCCGAGTTGAACACCTCGCGCCACTTGCCGGTGAACGGCACGCGAACGGGGTAGTCATGATAGACGTTTGGTGAAAAATTGACGACGACGAGGCAGCGCGCGCGGGCATCGTTGCCCTTGCGGATGAAGCCGAACACGTTGCCGGCGGCATCGTCGGTCACCACCCATTCGAACCCGGCGGGATCGCAATCCAGTTCATGCAGCGCCGGCAGCGACGAATAGAGCCTGTTGAGGTCGCGGATCAGGCTGTGGATGCCGCCGTGCTTTGGCTGTTCGAGCAGATGCCAGTCGAGCGCGCGGTCGTGATTCCATTCGCGCTCCTGGCCGAACTCGCAGCCCATGAACATCAGCTTCTTGCCGGGATGCGCGAACATGAAGGAGTAATAAGCGCGCAGATTCGCAAAACGCTGCCAGTCGTCGCCCGGCATCCGGCCCAGCAGCGAGCGTTTGCCGTGGACGACCTCGTCATGCGACAGCGGCAGGATGAAGTTTTCCGAGAAGGCGTAATGCAGGCCGAACAGGATATCGCCGTGATGATGCTTGCGGTGGATCGGATCCTTGCTGATGTAATTCAGCGTGTCGTGCATCCAGCCCATGTTCCATTTGTAGCCGAAGCCGAGCCCGCCATACTCGACGGGACGCGACACCTGCGGCCACGCGGTCGATTCTTCGGCCGCCGTGGTGGCCTGCGGAAAGCGGGCGTATAGTTCGGTGTTGAAGCGGCGCAGGAAGTCGACCGCCTCGAGATTTTCCCGGCCGCCATATTTGTTCGGAATCCAGCCGCCGGCCGGACGGCTGTAGTCGAGATACAGCATCGAGGCCACCGCATCGACGCGCAGGCCGTCGATGGCATAGCGCTCCAGCCAGAACAGGGCGTTCGACACCAGAAAATTGACCACTTCGGTGCGGCCGTAATTGTAGATCAGCGTGCCCCAGTCCATGTGCCGGCCCTGCAGCGGGTTGGCGTGTTCATAGAGCGCGGTGCCGTCGAAATTGGCGAGGCCGTGCGGATCGTCAGGGAAATGACCGGGCACCCAGTCCAGCAACACACCGATGCCTTCGCGATGAAAGGCATCGATCAGCGCGGAAAAATCTTCCGGCGTGCCGAACCGGCTGGTCGGCGCGTACATGCCGGTCGGCTGATAGCCCCATGAGCCGTCGAACGGATGCTCGCTGACGGGCAGGAACTCGACATGGGTGAAGCCGAGATCCTTCACATAATGCGGCAACTGCTCGGCGAGCTCGCGATAGCTCAGCCATTCGTTGTTATCGTGGCGCCGCCACGAGCCGAGATGGACCTCGTAGATCGACATCGGCGCGCCGAGCGCGTTGATGCCGGAGGGCGCCGGGCGCGGACGCGGCAGTTTTGCCTCGTCGAATACGATCGAAGCGCTGCTCGGGCGGATTTCGGCGGCAAACGCCATCGGGTCGGATTTTAGCGGCAACTGTTCGCCGTGCGGACCGATGATATCGAACTTATAGTGATCGCCTGACGTGGCATGGGGCACGAACAGCTCCCAATAGCCGGCGCCGCGCACCCGCATCGGATGCCGCCGCGGATTCCAGAAATTGAAGTCGCCGACCACGCTGACCCGCTTGGCATTGGGGGCCAGTACCACGAAGGCCACGCCGGGAACGCCGTCCAGCGTGATCGGATGCGCGCCGAGCTTGTCGTAGATGCGCTGGTGCGTGCCCTCACCCAGGAGATACAGGTCGAAATCGGTCAGCACGGGTGGGAAGCGATAGGGATCGTCGAGATCGACCACGGTGTCGCCGAACCGGGCGCGCAGCTGATAGCGTTTGGAGCCATTGGGCATCGCGCCGACAAACAGGCCGGCGTCATGGACGCGCGCCAACGCCGCCGTCTCGCCATGCTCGCCGACGGCCTCGACATTGGAGGCCTCGGGGAGGAACGCACGCACCACGCTCTTGTCCCCCTCGGCATGGAGGCCGAGATAATGGAAGGGGTCGGAATGGCGGCCTTCGACGATCGCATAGGCCTCGGCGGACAGTTTGGTCATGAGGCCCCGTTGGGTTGTTGGGACAGGATACGAAGCGCGCCGGTCAGCGGGACGCGCAGCCAGTCGTGCCGGTGAGCGAGTTCGTATTCGATCTCGTAGATGGCTTTCTCGAGCAGGAAGAAATTCAGCATCTGTTCGCTCGCCTGCGGCTCGGCAGGCCACAGCAGCGGGTTGGTCATGGTGTCGCGATAGGCGGCAAGGAACGCCGCCGTCGAACGGTCGCGCCATTCCGACAGCGCGGCGCCGAGCTTGCCCTGCTCGTCCGGCGCCACATTGAGCGCGCGCTCAAGTGCTGCGGTTGCCGAATAGTCGATCGAGCGGATCAGGCCGGCAACATCGCGGGCCGCGGGGGCCTTGCGCCGTCGATCGGCCAGGCTGCGTCGGGGCTCGCCCTCGAAATCGATAATGAAGATGTCGTCCTTGGCGATCAGCATCTGTCCGAGGTGGAAATCGCCGTGGTGACGGATATTGAGGCCGCCGATATCCGGCGGCAGCAGTGCGCCGAGGCGATCGTTCAGGGTCGCACGCTGCGCCAGCAGTTGATCGACCAGCACGCGATCGGATTCCCGCACCGCCGACCGGCGTTGCTGCAGGGTATCGCAGACGCGCCCGGCACGTGTCGTAATTTCCTGGATCCAGAGCCGCACGTGCTCGGGCCGGATCGGCTCCGGCGTGAAGTCGGCCAGTTCGCCGCTACCGGCCAGGGCCAGATGCATCTCGGCCACGCGCCGTCCGGTCTGCGACATGTAGCGCAAATAGGGGACCTGCTCTTCGCTCTCGCCGGGATGCTCGCTCGCCGCCAGCAGGCGTTGCTCCTCGACAAAGCGGTCGAGATAGGCCGAGGTCACGGTCCAGGCATCGCCCTGATTCTGCACGAAGGCGTGGACGACGGCGACCGCACTGGTCTTGTCGCCTTCGACCAGCTCGACGCTGCCGAGCAGTGCCGGCGTGTTGGCGAAGCCCGCGACTTCGGTCAGGAAGCGGCCGACCTCGATCTCCGGATTGATGCCGGACTCCAGTTTTCGATAGATCTTGCAGACGTAATCATTATCGACCAGCGCCGTGGAGTTGGATTGTTCGGTCTCGACCGCGCGGATATGCACCGGCGGCTTGAACGGCTGTTCCAGAAGCCTGGCGGTCGGCCGAAATTCGAGGCGCACCCCCTCGAGTTCATCGACAACAAGGGATTCGCGCAGATTGCGCAGCAGCAGCGCGATGAAGATCTGGTCGGTGGCGACGTCCAGCAGGGTGCCCTCGCGGGCGCCCTGGCGCACCGCCGCAAAGGCGCGGGGATTGTAGCGCTCGCGGTCGAAACGAACCCACTCGATCTGCATCGGCAGCACATAGCGCGAACTCTCGCCGTGTTCGGTGGTCGCTTCGAAAAAGGCCAGCCACGGCCGGTTGTCGCCGATATCGCAGAACGGCACCGCCGAGGTCACGTTGGGGCGAATCTCCCGCGCCGAGCGCTCCGGGTACCAGCGGGTTCGCGCCAGATAGGTCGGCAACACGTCGCGCTCGAACACGCCGCGGGTGCGCGCCAGCGACATCCATGTGGCGCCGAGCGGCACCACAAGCGTCTCGAATTCCGGAACGACGGTCGGCTCGACCGGCTCCGACTTGTCCCGCTCCTTGAGCTGGAACCAGTAGAAACCGTACGGCGCCAGCGTGACCATGTAGGGCGCCTCGCCGATCGGCGGGAAGCGGGTGCGGCCCAGCATCTCCAGCGGGATGCGGCCCTTCCAGGCCGACAGATCGAGTTCGGTCGCCTGCGCCGACCGCGACAGATTGGCGACGCAGAGAATGACTTCGTCCTGGTACTGCCTAATGTAGCACAGCACCGAGCGATTGACCGGGCGGATGAAGGTCATGGTGCCGCGGCCGAAGGCGAGAGTGGATTTGCGCACCGAGATCAGCCGCTTGGTGGCGCTGAGCAGCGAGGACAGGCTGCGCGACTGCGCTTCCACATTCACCGATTCATAGCCGTAGACCGGATCCATGATGGTGGGCGCGTAAAGTCGCGCCGGATCGGCGCGGGAAAATCCGCCATTGCGGTCCGGTGACCACTGCATCGGCGTGCGCACGCCGTTGCGGTCGCCGAGATAGATGTTGTCGCCCATGCCGATTTCGTCGCCGTAATAGATGATCGGCGTGCCCGGGAACGACAGCAGCAGGGAATTCATCAGCTCGATCTTGCGCCGGTCGTTGTCCATCAGCGGCGCCAGCCGCCGGCGGATGCCGACATTGATGCGCGCGCGCGGGTCGTTGGCATAGGTCGACCACAGATAATCGCGCTCGACGTCGGTGACCATTTCCAGCGTCAACTCGTCGTGGTTGCGCAGAAACAGCGCCCACTGGCAATTGGCCGGGATATCCGGGGTCTGGCGCAGGATGTCGGTGATCGGAAACCGATCCTCCTGGGCGATCGCCATGTAGATCCGCGGCATCAACGGAAAATGATAGGCCATGTGGCATTCGTCGCCGCGGCCGAAATATTCCTGCACGTCCTCGGGCCACTGATTGGCTTCCGCCAGCAGCACCTTGCCCTTGGCATAGGCGTCGAGTTCGCCGCGCAGCTTCTTGATGATGCTGTGAGTCTCGGGCAGGTTCTCGTTGTTGGTGCCGTCGCGCTCGCACAGATAGGGAATGGCGTCGAGACGGAAGCCGTCGACGCCGGAATCGAGCCAGCGCTTCATCACCTGCACCAGCGCGCTGACCACGCGCGGGTTGTCGAAATTCAGATCCGGCTGGTGCGAGAAGAAGCGGTGCCAGTAGAATTGGCCGGCTTCCGGATCCCAGGTCCAGTTCGATTTCTCGGTGTCAGTGAAGATGATCCGCGTGCCCTGATACTTCTGGTCGGTGTCGCTCCAGACGTACCAGTTGCGGGCGCTCGATTTCGGATCGCTGCGGCGGGCGCGCTTGAACCAGTCGTGCTGGTCCGAGGTGTGATTGATGACGAGTTCGGTGATTACCCGCAGGCCGCGCGCCTTGGCCTCGGCGATGAAGCGCTTGAAATCCTTCATGGTGCCGAAATCGGGATTGATCGCGCCGTAATCGGCGATGTCGTAGCCGTCGTCGCGGCCGGGCGAGGGATAGAACGGCAGCAGCCAGAGCGCGGTGACGCCGAGCTCCTGTAAATAGCCGAGCTTTTCGGTCAGTCCGGCGAAATCGCCGATGCCGTCATTGTTGCTGTCGGCAAAGGCCTTGACGTGCAGCTGATAGATGATGGCGTCCTTGTACCACAGCTCGTCGCTCACGTCCTTGACGGGAAGCTCCTTGGCATCGATCGACGACATCACGTTCATGGCGCGCCTCACGCCAGGCAACGGAAGAGTATGGCGGGATCGCGCACCGGATCGATCCGCAGCCGGATGCCGCCGTACTCGACCGGATAGCGTTCGCCGGTCATCAGGTTTTCCACCGCGGCGACGTTGCGGCGATCGTCGGGCATGCCGACCTGGACGCCGCCGAGGGGTAACCGGAATTCATGGACGTCGCGCGACAGCGCGATGGCGGCGATGACGCTGTTGGTTTGATTGACCGATTCCTTGACGAAGGCGATGATGTTGTTGTCCTCGACTGGGAGAAAATGCAAATTTCCGGTCTGCTGCAGCGCCGCGTTTTGCCGGCGGGCGCGGTTGAGATCGCGGAGGTAGGGCTTGATATTGCCGGGCTTGTCCCAATCCCGCACTTTGATCTCGTATTTCTCGGAATCGAGATATTCTTCCTTGCCGGGGATCGGCTCGTGCTCCAGCAATTCGAAACCGCTGTAGACGCCGTAGGTGCTGGACAGCGTGGCGGCGAGCGCCGCGCGGGTCTTGAACATCCAGGTCTCGCCGCTCTGCAGATGATAGGGCAGGATATCCGGCGTATTGACGAAGAAATTGGGGCGATAGTAATCGCGCTCGGGATAGGCGGTCAGTTCGGTCAGATACTGCTCCAGCTCCCATTTCTGGGTCCGCCAGGTGAAGTAGGTATAGGACTGGGTGAAACCGAGCTTGGCGAGGCCCTTCATCAGCTTCGGGCGCGTAAAGGCTTCCGCGAGGAAGATCGTGTCGGGATGAAGCAGCTGAACCTCATGGATCAGCCATTCCCAGAACCGGAACGGCTTGGTGTGGGGATTGTCGACCCGGAAGATGCTGACGCCCTGGTCGATCCAGAACAGGATAATGTCGCGCAAAGCGTTCCACAGCGCGCCGGCATCCTCGGAGGCAAAATCGGGATTGACGATGTCTTCGTACTTCTTGGGCGGGTTCTCCGCATAGCGCATCGATCCGTCCGGCCGTTTCCTGAACCATTGCGGATGGTCCTTGAGCCAGGGATGGTCGAGCGAACACTGCACCGCGATGTCGAGCGCGACTTCCATCTTCAACTGCTTGCAAGCCGCAACGAAGCCGCGAAAATCCTCCAGCGTGCCCAATTCCGGATGCACGGCATCGTGCCCTCCGTCGGCGGACCCGATGGCGTAGGGGCTGCCGGGATCGCCTTCCGCCGCGGTCACCGCATTGTTGCGGCCCTTGCGGTTGGTCTGGCCGATCGGGTGGATCGGCGTCAGATAGACCACGTCGAATCCCATCGCCGCGATATCGGGCAGCCGCGCGATACAATCCTGGAAGGTGCCGTGCCGGCCGGGGTGAACGCCCTGGCTGCGGGGCATCATCTCGTACCAGGCGCCGTGGCGCGCCCGTGGCCGGTCGGCGACAAACGGAAACAGCTGCGATCGGGTCAGATCGGGCCGCAACTGGCTTTCGGCCATGGCGGCCTTCAGTTCATCGGTCAACAGCGGCGCGGCCTCGCCGGTCTGCAGAAAATCCTCGCATTGCCGCAGGATCACGGCGGCCGCGGCTTGTCCGCCGGCCTGCGCCTTGGTCAGCATGCCCGCGCCTTCGATGGCATCGAGGGTGAGATCGGCACCGGCCTTCTGCTTCAGTTCGAAGCCGTGCCGCCAGGTGGCGAACTCGTCGGTCCAGGCCTCGATGGCATAGACATAGCGACCGGGGGCGTCGGGCACGAACGAGCCGCCCCAGCGGTCGTTGCTGTGGTGGGTCATCGGCGCCCGGTGCCATTCGCGGTCCTGCTCGCGACGCCAGACCAGCGCCGCGGCAATGACATCATGGCCGTCGCGATAGATATCCGCCCACACCTCGACGCGCTCGCCGACGATGCGCTTCACAGGGAAGCGGCCACCGTCGATCAGCGGGAAGACATCTTCGATATGGAAAGCACCACTGGCGCTCTCGACAGTTTGAGTTGTCTTGTTCACGGTGATGCCATTGACATGGGAAAGACGTCCCGTTGCGGTTGCGGGACGCGGGATGTTCCGGACATATATACAAAGCCGCTCACCGGACATTGGTTCCCGGGGAACGGTGGGGATGGCAGCGAGTTAACCACGGCTATCCTCTTCCGACATCTAGAGAATTTCGCGACATCTCGGGTTGTCGCGTGCAAACCCTGTGCCGAATGGACCTTTTCACCAGAGCCAGAGAGCTGGGGATCCAGACCGAATATATCGATGGTCAGGGTCACCGCCATGTGACGGGCGCAGACGCCCTGCAAATCATCCTCGACGCCCTGCCGGTGCGCACCCCGTACCGGTTTCTGGATCAGGCGGTGGTGGTGCGGTCGGGTCAACCCTCCCGGACCGAACTCAGCCCGGCCGCCACATTGCCGCTGCGCTGGAAAATCGCGACGGGAGATAGGGTTATCGCCGATGGCGAGACCCGGGATCGCGCCATCGCCTGGCCGGATCTGCCTGTCGGCTCCTACCGATTGCATCTCACCGACGCGTCCGGTTTCGCCGAGCAAGCACCATTGATCGTGGCGCCGCCCCGGGCCTTCGCAGGGGATTTCGACCGCTGCTGGCTGTTGGCGGTGCAGCTCTATGGGGTCCGGTCGGCGCGCAACTGGGGGATCGGGGATTTCACCGACCTCGAAGGATTGATCGAACTCGCCGCCAGCCTCGGCGCCGACGGTGTCGGCCTCAATCCGCTGCATGCCTTGTTCGATGACCGCCCCGGCGATTGCAGTCCCTATTCGCCGAACAGCCGGCTGTTTCTGAACCCGCTCTATGTCGACGTCGAGAAACTGCCGGGATATCAGCGCGCGTTCGAGAGCAAGGGCGCGGTCGCGGGGCTGAGAGCGGGCACTACCGTCAATTATGCAGGCGTTGCCGAGCTGAAATGGCGTGCGTTGCGCTTCGCTTTCGATACGTTCAAGGCCAACCCCAAAGGGGAGCGCAAGCAGGATTTCGAGAAGTTTTGCGCCGAGCGCGCGCCGTTGCTGTCGCGGTTCGCCTGTTTCGAGGTGCTGCGGCACAAATTCGGCAAGCCGTGGTGGGAATGGCCGGAACAATGGCGTCTGCCTGACGAGGCCAAATGCGCGTCCCTGCGTCAGGGGGAGGATGCCACGGAAATCGAATTCGTCGAATTCGTGCAATGGGCGGCCGACCGGCAGTTGCTGGCCTGCAAGGAGCTTGCGGCTTCGCTCGGCATGAAGGTCGGGCTTTACCTCGACGTCGCCGTCGGCGTGCAGTGCGACGGGTTCGACGCCTGGAACGAGCAATCGGCGATCTCGCGCCATCTCTCGGTCGGCGCGCCGCCGGACCCGCTCAACACCGCGGGCCAGAACTGGGGCCTCGCCGGCTTCAACGCCGCAGGCCTCGAGCTGCAGTCGTTCGAGCCCTATCGCGAGATGCTGCGCGCCTCGATGCGCCATGCCGGCGCGATCCGGCTCGATCATGTGCTCGGCCTGAAGCGGCTTTATTTGGTGCCGCACGGTTTTGCCGCCGACAACGGCGTCTATGTACAAATGCCGTTCGAGGCGCTGCTGGCCGCCACCGCGCAGGAAAGCGTGAGGCATCGCTGCGTGGTGATCGGCGAAGACCTCGGCACCGTGCCGGAGGGGTTTCGCGAGCAGATGGCGGGGTGGGGCATCTGGTCGTACCAGGTGATGATGTTCGAGCGCGACGACACGGGCTCGTTCCGCGGCGTCGACCACTATGCGGCCAATGCGCTGGTCACCTTCAACACCCATGATCTGTCGACCTATGCCGGCTGGCGCTCGTTCAGCGATCTCAAGCTGAAGCGCTCGATCGGCATCGATCCCGGCGAGAGCGACGACGCGCGTTGGCATGCCCTGCACATGCTGAGCGACATGCTGCGCCATCACGCCATCGACGATCACGACCTCTATGCGGTCGCCGGCTTCCTGGCGCGGACCAAATCCCGCCTGCTCGCAATCTCGCTGGAAGATCTGCTGGGCGTGGTCGAGCAGCCCAACATTCCCGGCACCGTCAACGAGCATCCGAACTGGCGGCAGCGGCTGCCGCTGACGATCGACGCATTGGCTGCCGCGATCGATGTCGCCGCGCTCAAGCGCGCGACCGCGGAGCGGTCGCGGGCGGCAGGCTGAGTTTTTAGCTGGTGAAATGATTTGTCCTGCCGGATCGAAGATTACGGGCTGATAGGCGATTGCGAGACCGCGGCGCTGGTCGGCCGCGACGGCTCGATCGACTGGCTGTGCTGGCCGGCCTTCGATTCGGATGCCTGCTTTGCGGCGCTGCTCGGTACGCACCGGCATGGCCGCTGGCTGATCGCCCCGAGCGAGGAAGTGACAAAAACCTCTCGCCGTTACTGGGACAACACGCTGATCCTGGAGACGCGCTTCGAGACCGCTGATGGCGTCGTCGCGCTGATCGATTTCATGCCGCCGCGCGGTAACGCTTCCGACGTGGTCAGATTGGTGCGCGGCGTCAGCGGCCGGGTGAAACTCGGGATGGAGTTGGTGATCCGTTTCGGATTCGGCGCCGATATCCCCTGGGTCAAGCGCACCGAAGACGGCGCGCTGCTGGCGATTGCCGGGCAGGACATGACGGTGCTGCGGACGCCGGTCGAGACCCGTGGCAAGGACATGACGACGGTGGCCGACTTCGAGGTGGCCGAAGGCGAGACAATACCTTTCGTACTCACCTACGGACCTTCGCATCTGCCGATCCCGGCGCCGATCAATCCGGCGCAGGCCTTGCAGGACACCGAGGATTTCTGGATCGAGTGGTGTAGCCACTGTACCTATGAAGGCGACCAGCGCGACCTGGTGATGCGGTCGCTGATCACGCTGAAGGCGCTGACCTATGCCCCGACCGGCGGCATCGTGGCGGCGCCGACCACCTCGCTGCCGGAAAAGCTCGGGGGTGCGCGCAACTGGGACTACCGCTTCTGCTGGCTGCGCGACGCCACCTTCACCCTGCTGGCGCTGATGAATTCGGGCTACACCGCGGAAGCCTCCGCCTGGCACAACTGGCTGCTGCGCGCCGCGGCCGGTGCACCCGCCAGCATGCAGATCATGTACGGCATCATGGGCCAGCGCCGCCTGCTGGAATGGGAGGCGTCCTGGTTGCCGGGCTATCAAGGCGCGAAGCCGGTCCGGGTCGGCAACGCCGCGCATGCGCAGCTGCAGCTCGACGTCTACGGTGAATTGATCGATGCGTTTCATCAGTCGCGCATGGCCGAACTGAAACTGGATGACGGCACGTGGGACCTGGAATGCGCGGTGCTCGAACATCTGGCTGATATCTGGGACCAGCCGGACCACGGCATCTGGGAGCGGCGCGGCGCCGGCAGACATTACGTATTCTCGAAAGTGATGACGTGGGTGGCGTTCGATCGCGGCATCAAGAGCGCCGAAAAATTCGGCTTCAAGGCGCCCCTCGACCGCTGGCGGAGCTTGCGCGATACGATCTACCGCGATGTCTGCGAGAACGGCTTTGATGCCATGCAGAACAGTTTCGTCGAATCCTACGGCTCGCAACTGCTGGACGCCAGCATCCTGCTGCTGCCGGCGGTGGGTTTCCTGCCCGCATCGGACCCGCGGATTCGCGGCACCATCGCGGCGGTCGAACAACATCTTGTCCGGGATGGGTTCGTGCTGCGCCACGATCCCCGCGAGGTCTCGGACGAAAAGCAGCCGATCGAGGGCGCATTCCTCGCCTGCAGCCTCTGGCTCGCGGATGCCCATGTGCTTTCAGGCGAGTTCGCCAAGGCGCAGGCGCTGTTCGACCGTGTGGTCGGAATAGCAAACGATCTCGGGCTGCTGGCGGAAGAGTATGATTCAGGCGAGGGACGCCAGACCGGCAATTTCCCGCAGGCGCTGACCCATATCGCGCTGATCAATACTGCTCACAATCTCAGCGCTGCGAAGCAGCCGAAGGAGAAGCCGGCGGTGCAGCGGTCGGAGTAGGGCACGGCCTCACAAGCGCGTAGCCGAATTCAAATGGCGCAACGCCGAATTGCCGGTCCGAGACGGGCCGGATAGCGGACGTGCTGCAGATATTGAAAGCGACGCGAATGACCCGAAGCGGTCATTGCGCGCGAGAGGTGGCAGCTTGCCGAAGCTCATGAATCAGCATCGCCAGGCCTTGGTCGCCGGGCTCGACAATCGCGAGTCGCTCCGCATAATGGAGCGCCGCCGTTGCATCCCCGGCAATCCTGCTGAATGAGACGAGGGCCTGAAGAATCTCGCGATCGTTCGGATGGCTCTGCAGCACCTGCTTCAAAATGGCTATCGCTTCCTCGCGACGGCCCATGGAATGCAGTGCAACGGCATGGACATAGGCGTAGCGCAGCTGACCCGGCTCCAGCTCCGTCGCTCGACGTAATGCCGTGAGCGCGTCCTCGGACCTCTTCAGCCTCGTCAGCGTCAGGCCGAGCGCATGATGGAGAGCTGCCTCGCGCGGCGAAGCCGAAAGCGCGGCACGAAGAGTAACTTCGCCTTCGCCATCCCGGCCTGTTTGCCGATAAAGGTCGGCAAGGTTGATCGCCGCCGCCACGTATTGCGGATTGAGTCCGAGGGCCGCCCTGTATTCGGCCTCGGCCTCCCGCGTCAGCCCGCGCTGGGCAAGAAAATTCCCCAGCCCGGTGCGGGCTTCGGGCCGCTCGGCGTTGGCGCGTTGCGCCGCAATGAATTCCCGCGCCGCCAGGTCGAAGCGCGCGCGATCCGAAGGCGCCTGGCTTGCAGCTGGAACGGGAGCCAGCAGGGCGGCCGCCCGGATGCGAACGCCGCGCACGGGATCGCCGAGCAGCGGCGATGCCAACGGCCAGATCTGACTGGCCGGCAGATTTTCCAGCATATCGAGCGCGCCAATCCGCACCATCGGATCGGGATCGGCCAGCGCAGTTCGCGCCGTCGCGATGTTCGCCGGCGAGACGCGGGAGGCCAGTTCGGCAAGCGCGCTGGCGCGCGCCACGGCCGGCGCATGGTTGTCTGCGGCGACGACGCCTAGAAGCGCGGCGGCATCGGCCTGGTCCGTGCGCGCGGCGTGGAACGCCGGCCCATAGGTCTGAAAACCCTTGCGGTCAGGACCGAACCATTGCTCGACCGCGGCGGCGGCCCATTGTGCCGGCTTGTCGCGGTGGCAGTCGTTGCACGCGTTCGGCGTCCCCATCTTGACCGAAAGATCTGGCCTCGGAACTCGAAAGGCGTGATCGTGCCTGACATCGACGACCATGTAGGTCCGGGCCTGCATGTGGCACGATACGCAGGTCGGCGGTGGATCGACGCCGGCGTGGTGGCGATGCTTGACGCCGGCGAATTTGTCGGGAGCATGACATTGCAGGCAGACACCTTCTCCTGAAGCTCGAAGTTTCGCACTGTGGGGCTCGTGGCAATCGCTGCAAGTGACGCCGGCGGCAAACATCTTGCCCTGCTTGAACGGGGTATAATTATACGGCTCTTCGACATCACGGATCTGTCCGTCAGGGTGATAGGTGGTGCGCGCGAGCGCCTCGACCGCATGGGTTTGCGACAATGACTGCCCCGGGACCCAATCCTCGTGGAATCCGGCGCGCCGTGCGTGGCACAAGCCGCAGGTCTCGACCTCCTTGCGCAATGTGGCCGGCGCGGCACTGCGTCTGGCGGTCCCGGTCTGCGCGTCGATCGGCCAGCCGACGCCGCGGCGCTCGTCGAAGCGCACCACCAGCCCCCTACTGGCATCGTCTTGCTTGCCGAACGGCCACCAGCTCCGGCGGTCGCGCGCCCAGGCGGTGTGAGCCGAGCCTTTGCCGTGGCAGGCCTCGCAGCCGACGCTGACTTCAGCCCATGACGTGGCAAAGCGATCGGCCTTGGCGTCGTAGTTCTTGGCGACGCCCGTCGAGTGGCATTCCGCGCACATGAAATTCCAGTTCTGGTTCAGTTTGGTCCAGTGCAGGATATCGTCATGTTTGATCTCCTCATTTGGGGAGAGGTGGAACCAGCGCTGACCGCCCTTGTCCTGCGGCCTTGAGTCCCAGGCCAGCGACAGCGCCTGCAGACGTCCGTCGGGAAACTCGACGAGATATTGCTGCAGCGGTTCGACACCGAAAGTGTATTTTACCTCGAATACGGCGAGTTTGCCGTCGGCGCCGTCGGTTTCGACCAGGAATTTCCCGTCCTTGCGGAAGAATCGGGAATGCACTCCGTAATAATCGAAACCCGCATCGTTGAAATTGGCGAGCACGGTCCGGTCGGTAGCGTGCTGCATCGCGGCCTTGTGCTGCGAGGCATTCCACAGCTTTGCCTCCGCCTGGTGGCAGCCCGCGCAGGTCTCGCTGCCGACGAAGCCGGCGACGGACGAATGCTGGCCCTGCGAAGGCGGTTCGCCTTGATTGAGAAACTGGAAGGCGCCACCGAAAGCGAAGACGGCGGCCGCGGCGACCGCCAGCGCGATCCAGAGCGCGCGCTTCGGCACGATGGCATGATCCTGCCGCATGGATTCCGGATTCAGTGGCGACGAAACCGGCAAGGACACAGGCGCCTTCGGTGTTTTGCTGCCTGATTTGCGTCGCTTGCGTGCCAAGGAGCGCCTTTTTCTAACCCTGTCGTCCAACCGCGATCACGCAATTCTTCGCCGGACTATTGTACCATCATCGGCTACACCGGGATCGTGTCAAGTGGAAGCAAGCAGATGACATACAGGCGCTTCCGTCGAACCGAACGAATAATGCTGCGGATCATTGGGCGGAACTCAAGTGGCATTGCGCGTTAATCGCGCGCTCAAGTGGCTTGATCTGTCTCAATTTGCGGATCGCCTAACCTCGTCATACTGGGAATCTTAACAATGGAGGACGCCAGGATGAGGCTATCGATTGCATTGTCGGCACTGCTGACCACCGGGCTGGTAGCCGGCTTCGTCACCGCAAGCACTGAAAAGGCCAGTGCGGTGGTCTACTGCCAGTACGTCTCATATCCCGTCGGATGCGTCGTCAGACCGGGGGTCGTGCTGCGGCCACGTCCGGTTGCGCGCGCCGTAGTGACCCCCGGCGTTGGTGTGCGGGGAACGCCGATGAATCGCGGCGGCCCGGTCAATCGCGTCGGTCGGCGCTGATCCGGCTTTTTTTGACCGCTGGCACCGATTTGAGGGATGCGCGAGTGCGCGTCCCTGCATTTCCAGCAGACAGACTTTCATTTGCTGTCGTTCATTTTCCCGGAGGTTGGTGATATGAGATCTACGATGACGGCGGTCGCCGCAATGTCCCTGGTCGCACTGCTGGCAATTCCGGCGAACGCGCAACAGGCCGCTTCCCCGGGAGTAGTGCTTCCCACCGATCGCTCGGTACTGCCGATCCCTGAGCCGCAATATCCGCATAGTACCGTATTCGATGCGCGCAATGCGACGCCGCCACCCCGCTTTGAAGTGAAAGCACCGGCGGCAGCGCCGAACGTGCTCATCGTGCTGATCGACGACATGGGCTTCGGTCAATCCAGCGCATTCGGCGGACCGATCAAGATGCCGACCGTGGATCGTCTGGCCAACGAAGGTCTCCGTTACAACGAATTTCATACCACGGCGCTTTGTTCGCCGACCCGATCGGCGCTGCTGAGTGGCCGTAACCATCACATGAACAATTTCGGTTCGATTGCGGAAACTGCAACGACCTTCCCGGGGCAGACCGGACAGCGCCCCAACAGCGTAGCCACGGTCGCGGAGATGCTGAGGCTGAATGGCTACAGCACCGCCCATTTCGGCAAGAACCATGAGACCGCGGCGTGGGAAGTCAGTCCGTCCGGTCCGACCGACCGCTGGCCGACCCGACAGGGCTTCGACAAGTTCTACGGTTTCATGGGCGGCGAAACCAACCAGTGGGCGCCGCTGATCTACGACGGCATGACACAGGTCGAGCCGTCGAAAGATCCCAACTATCATTTCATGACGGACATGACGAACAAGGCGATCGGCTGGATGCAGTACCAGAAGTCGCTGACGCCGGATAAGCCGTTCTTCATGTACTTTGCGCCGGGCGCCACTCACGCGCCGCACCATGTGCCGAAGCAATGGATCGCCAAATACAAGGGCAAGTTCGACCAGGGCTGGGACAAGCTGCGAGAGGAGACGTTGGCGCGCCAGATCAAGCTGGGCGTCGTGCCTGCCGGCACGAAGCTTGCGCCGAAGCCCGAAGCCATCAAGGATTGGGCGGCGCTGAGCCCTGACGAGAAGAAGCTGTTTGCGCGCCAGATGGAAGTCTTTGCCGGGTTTGGCGAGTACACCGACACCGAGATTGGCCGCTTGATCGACGCTGTCAAGGCGACCGGGCAACTCGACAACACACTGGTATTCTATATCGTCGGCGACAACGGGGCGAGCGCCGAAGGCGGCATGAACGGCCTGTTCAACGAGATGACCTACTTCAACGGTGTGCAGGAGACCGTTCAGGACATCCTCAAGCATTACGATGAACTCGGCAGCCCGATGACGTACAGCCATTACGCTGCCGGGTGGGCGGTCGCAGGCGATACGCCCTTTGCCTGGACCAAGCAGGTCGCCTCGAGCTATGGCGGCACCCGCAACGGTATGGTGGTCCATTGGCCCAAGGGCATTGCGGCGAAGGGCGAAGTGCGCTCGCAGTGGCACCACGTCATCGATATCGCACCGACGATCCTCGAAGCCGCGAAGGTGCCCGAGCCGAAGAGCGTGAATGGAACGACCCAAACTCCTATCGAGGGCGTGAGCATGGCCTACAGCTTTGCCAATGCCAAGGCGCCGAGCACGCATACGACGCAGTACTTCGAAATCTTCGGCAACCGTGCGATCTACAATGATGGCTGGTTGGCCGGCACGATTCATCGGGCCGCCTGGGAAACCAAGAATCGCAGGCCGCTCGAGCAGGATATCTGGGAGTTATACGATACGCGCTCTGACTTCAGCCTGACGAACGATCTGGCTGCGAAGAACCCCGACAAACTGAAGGAGCTCCAGGAGCTCTTTCTCAAGGAAGCCGTCAAGTATTCGGTATTGCCGCTCGATGACCGGACTTTGGAGCGACTGAATCCAGCCATGGTCGGACGGCCCGACCTGATGGCCGGCCGTACCTCGCTGACGGTTCACGAGGGCATGATCGGGATGTCCGAGAATGTCTTCATCAATACGAAGAATCGTTCGCATGCGATCACAGCCGATATTGAAGTTCCGAAGGCCGGAGCAAGCGGAGCTATTCTTGCCCAGGCCGGCAGGTTCGGGGGCTGGAGCCTGTACCTGAAGGATGGCAAGCCCACATACACCTACAATTTTCTTGGTTTGCAGCGGTTTACAATCGCTGCAAAGCAGGCGCTGGCTGCCGGAAAGGCCACGATCCGTTTCGAGTTCGCCTATGACGGCGGCGGCATCGGCAAGGGCGGCGTTGGTACGATCCTCGTCAACGGCAAGAGTGTTGCCACCGGACGGATCGAGCAAACCCAATGCTGCGGCTTCTCAGCCGACGAAGGCGCCGATGTCGGCGCCGACGAGGGCACTCCGGTCACCGAGGCCTACAAGGTGCCGTTCAAGTTCACCGGCAAGATCGGTCAGGTGACGATCGAGTTGAAGGAAATGAAGAAGGCCGACAGCGAGGAAGCTGTTCAGGGCCGCAAGGCGGCGTTGCTGAAGAAGGGTCTGTCCGATTGAGAAGACTTGCGGCGCATAAGTGACAGGATTTGCGCCGCGCCTTCATTGCACCGCGAGTTGCCAGGCTTTTGAAAAGGCAAGAATACGATGAAACCAGTTAGAGTAGCGGTCTCTGCACTTTCCTTCATGGCGCTATCGGCATTTGCTGCGAATGCACAGCAATACAAAATGCAAACGCCCGTCCCCCCGGGTGTTGCTATTCCCGACAAGGTGGAAACGCGCCTTGGGACCCTGAATTTCTTCGGCGGTTTTCCCGACGCGGCGACCGTCGACAAGCTGTATGACAATCTCGACTTCCAGCGCGGAGTCCAGGCCTATCTGCTGGCGCTGCCGGTGGTGAACCAGGTCGCCAACCGCGACAACATTCTGAAAATCGGCCCCGCGAACACGACCGTGCCGATCTGGGAGACTTTGGTCGATTCCCGCACCACGGAGCTCACTGCCAACAACAACACGCCCTACACCTGGTTTTGGCTGGACCTCCATGGCGGACCCATCGTCGTCGAAGCTCCTCCCAAGGTGCTCGGGCTGGCCGATGACATGTGGTATAATTGGAACGGTGACATAGGCCTCACAGGTCCGGATCGAGGAAAAGGCGGGAAATACCTTTTCTTGCCGCCCGGCTACAAGGGTGAGGTGCCGAAAGGTTACTTCATCATTCGTCCGAACTCGTTCAGCGTCTGGACGGCCTGGCGCAGCTTCCTGGTCAATGGCGATCCGAAGCCGGGCGTGGATGCCGTCAAGAAATTCACGAAGATCTACCCGCTCAAGCAGGCGGCCAATCCGCCGAAACTCAATTTCGTCAACATGTCCGGCAAGCCGTTCAACATGGTCGGGCCGGCGGACTATCGGTTCTGGGAGCTTCTCGCCAAGGTCGTGCAGGACGAACCCACTGACAGCGTTGACGCCACGACCCTCGGCTTCTGGGCCTCAATTGGAATCGCGAAGGGCAAGCCGTTCGCGCCCGACGACCGCATGAAGAAGATACTGACCGAAGCCGCCGTCGTCGGCGATGCCACGGCGCGCGCCACAATGTACAAGTGGCGAGGATCCGACGGCTATTATTATCCCGACAGCAAGAGCAATTGGCGGCTTGGTTTTATCGGCGGCTACAAGTTTGAGGAAAAAGGCGCCCGTCAGTTGAACGGCTACTCGGGCTTTTTCTTCTATGCAACCGGAGTAACGCCAGCGATGGATTCAAGGTCCGTTGGCGAAGGCTCGCAATACATGGCAGCCTTCGTCGACTCGAAGGGCGATGCGCTTGACGGGGGAAAGTCGTACAAGCTGAATTTGCCGCCGAATATTCCGATCAAGAATTTCTGGTCGGTCATCCTCTACGACAATCAGACACGCTCGATGATCCAGACTGACCAGCAATTCCCGACGGTCGGTAGCCAAACCGAGGGCCTCAAGGTCAACGCCGACAGTTCGGTGGACGTCTTCTTCGGCCCAAAGGCTCCCGCGGGCCAGGAAAAGAACTGGGTGCAGACGGTCCCCGGTACGAGCTGGAACACCCTGTTGCGCCTTTATGGTCCGACACAGCCATGGTTCGACAAGACCTGGCGACCCGGAGAAATTGAACTTCAGCAATAGCTTTTTTCATCATGTGCGGCATCGCAAAGCGGTGTTGAAGCAGGGACTATCCGATTGAGCACTCGGATGTTGCAAAACCAACGAGACTAACCGAGACTACAAGAAAGCTGAAAGGCGAGGACCATGAAAAGCAGCATTTTGACCGGGCCCCGGCTGACCGGTGCTCTCGCTTTCACCGCGCTTGCTTTGTTTTCTCCGCAAACGGCGCGCGCCGACGAAAGCGGCATTTCGTTCTGGCTGCCAGGCCTCTACGGCAGCCTTGCCGCAACGCCGGCGACGCCCGGCTGGTCGATCGCCGCAATCTACTACCATGCCAGCGTGGGTGCGTCAGGCGGGGCTGCTGCGTCACGAGAATTCCAGATCGGACGATTTTCTCCGACCGTCAACATCGATCTGAACGTCGCCTTGCGCGGCCAGGCTGATCTGATGCTGATCGCGCCGACCTATACTTTCGCGACGCCGGTGCTCGGCGGCCAGTTGTCGGCGACGCTGGCCAGCGTCTATGGCCGAAATTCCGCGAGCCTCGCCGGCACACTGACGACGGGGGCGGGGCCGATCGTGACCACGCGCAACGGTTTCCTCGAAGACGCGCTCGTCTCCTACGGCGACCTCTATCCGACCCTGAAGCTGAAATGGAACAGCGGCGTCCACAACTATATGGTTTACGGCACGGGCGCCGTTCCGGTCGGTGACTACCAAGCGGGCCGGCTCTCCAATATCGGTCTCGGTCACGGCGCCATCGACTTCGGCGGCGGTTACACCTATCTGAATCTGGCGACCGGCACGGAATTCTCGGGCGTCGGCGGCTTGACCTACAATTTCAAGAATCCCGATACGCAGTATCAAAGCGGCATCGATTTCCATTTCGATTGGGGCGTGTCGCAGTTCCTGTCGAAGCAGGTCTTTGTTGGCTTCGCCGGCTACGCCTACCAGCAGATCACCGACGATTTTGGACAGCCGGCAGCCCTCGGCGGCTTCCGCTCCCGCGTTCTCGGCATAGGTCCGCAGATCGGATATATTTTTCCGATCGGAGCCAACCATGCGTTTCTCGGCCTGAAGGGATATGGCGAGTTCGACGCCGCCAACCGGGCATCCGGCTGGAACACCTGGCTGACGTTCTCGATCTCGGAGGCTGTGCCCGCCAGCACGGTGACGCCGACCAAGCACCTGATGCGGAAGTAAGCCTTCCGAATTCGCGCCAGTCACGCATCGACCTGCCGCTGATCCATGTTGCGGATTTGAAAGTTACTATCAGCAGGGCAAAGAGGTTGGCAGTGAAGCGTTTCCCGGCAGCTTTTTTGATCTTGACCTTGATACTTGCGCCAGCAATGGCTGCTGAAGATGTGCCATTTGCCACACCTCCATTTCCCTCCGAACCGGCTGTGGCGACGCTTGCCAACATTATGGCGAACATTCAGCTGCGCCATATCAAGTTGTGGTCCATCGGAAAGGCAAAGAACTGGGATTTGCTCAACTATGAAGCTCAGAAGCTCGAAAAGGATTTCTATGTCGCGAGTGGATTTTACCGGAGTCTTCCAATTGATAACATCACGCTCGTAGCCCAGCCTCTGAGACGCTTGATGGAAGCGGCGAACAAAAAAGACCACGCACTCTACGTCAAGGCATTTGATGAACTGACCGCCGGATGCAACAGCTGCCACCAGGCGGGTCAAGTTGGGTATATCCGCATCCAGGTACCCAAGGCGTCTCCCTTCAGCAATCAGAACTTTGAACGCTGAAGTAGCGCAGTCACGATCTACATTGCAGCGCGACAGCCTGACGATGGCGCCGGATTTCTACGATTGAGACTTGCCAGCTGTCGCGGACGCCCGCTGTTGGCACTTTTCGGACCAGCCAAGGTCGCCTGACGATGTCCACTCCTGAGTATCGCCTGTTGGCACGAACCGGACCCTCCGCAATGTCCGCAGTTTGGTCGCCATCGAAGGGAAAGCGGACATGCGCTCAGACGCTCACCGAGGTCCGATTTCAGCGGGTCTCCACCAACTTCACCGTGGAGATAGGCCACTTGCCATCGTGGCCCCTGATTGAAATTCGCAGGCCGTGCAATTCATCAAGCCAAACCCTTTCCACTGTCCCCGCCCTGCCATCGGTGAGCATCACGGCCGTGCCGACAAGTTCGGCCTGAACGTGCTCGAACTCGCCGAGGATCGTGGTCGCGCGGACCATCACAGTTGGCATCGGTGTCACCGAATTGAGAAGCTTAAGCGAATGCGCTGTCTGAATATCGATGACGCGCAACTCGTGGCCACTCCAGGGCAATTAGGTGTTCCGGCGGAACCACGCGAAACGGTTCACTTCCGAAATTGGCACGAACCGGACCTCCGGCGATGTCCGAGTTGCGTCCGCTTCTGGGGGTATACCGGACGTCCCATTTGGGGCCGCCACGGCGGCTTTTGACCCGGAGCGGTGGTGCGAGTAGCCTGACAATCGAGCGGCATGCCAGACTGAGTTACGGATGCTGCAGCCTTGTCCGATGCGGAGATCGATATGTCACCGGAGGCGAATGTCAAATTGGTTCTCAAGTACTTTGATGGCTGCAATACAGGCGACATCGAGCACTTGAAAAGCACCTTGGCGCACGACGTAGTTCACTATTTCCTGCCCCAGGTCCATCGACCCATCAGAGGGTCCGACCACTTGGCCAGATATTGGCGGAAATTCAAACAAATGTATCAACCAACTTGGAAAATTGACCACACACTTGCAGGCGGCAACGAGGTAGTCAGTGAATGGAGTTGCGCTTACACGCAGCCATCAACCGGCGACCGGCTGATATTTCGAGGAACCGAATGGTACGTTATCCCGGAGGGCCGAATTGCCGAAGTGCGTGCCTACTATCATTACGATGAATCTAGAGACTGCCAGCTGAATGGTTTTCCGTACGCAGATCGCCGCTACCTTGCAAAGTAGCGCACGTCGTTTGTAGGCACGAAGCTGCCAATCGGGGATGTCCGCCATCCGGTCGCTACCGGGGGTAAAGCGGACATGGCCCGAAAGGCCCGATTCGGTAGAGATTGACCCGATGCGGACTTTGTAAGCCGCAATGCCGGTTCTTTGATCTAACGCAAATTCACTTATGGCGGGTGTTACAGCATAGGAATCATTTTCCCAATGGATCGGGCCATGCCTGAAAGCCATCCTCCGAGTACCCCTTTGCTAGAGATTGTCTCTAATGGCATTGCCAATTGGGTAAGCAAATTTCGCCATATTTTCGGTCTCCAAGATGAACTCGGGCAGTGCGGTCCAGACGAAGTGAAGCGTGTGGCAAGTGACCTTGGGCTCACCCCAAGCGTACTTAGTGAGCTTGCGCAAAAAGGACACGACGCTGCTGATTTGCTAAAGAAAATGCTTGCCGCACTGCACGTTGATCCGAATGTTCTTGCGAATACTGACCCTCAGATCATCGGCGATCTGCGACGGGCGTGCATTACCTGTAGCGAAAAGAAGCGATGCGTACAGGAAGTGGCAAAAGGATTAGCCGGTAAAGACTTCCGCGATTTTTGTCCCAAAGCCTTCACATTCGACGTTCTATTTGGTCTGAAGGCGCAACCGTCCGATCAAATATGGGAAGATATATCTAAGGCGCCTTTCGACTGTGATCTTGAACTCGCCTTCATCGATAAGGACGGCGCACATGCTCTGATATTCCCATGCCGTCGCATTGCATACGGATGGGCCAAGGCCAAAACCAAAGAGCGGGTTGAAGTGCGTCCTTCACACTGGCGGAAATGGACCACGGTCGCTTAGATAACGCGGCTCCTCGATTCTGATCACTTCCGGGTTTGGCACTTTTCGGACCTGAGCGGGTGGCAGGGCGATGTCTGGTCCTAAGGGCAGACCGGACGTGCCGCGCTGGCGGGCTCAGGTCTGAGTTTGACCCAAAGCGGAAATAGGCGCGGGTCGCCCTTGGCTCTGCATTTCCTATGTCCGAGCCCCTTTTATTAGGGTAGTTTCCGACCGCGACCTTGACCTGTTTTTGGGGCGACATGAGGCGACGGGAGTTTATCAGTTTGGTTGCCGGCACAGCGGCGGCGTGGCCATTTGCGGCGCGCGCGCAGCAACCGGCATATCCCGTGATAGGATTTCTTAGCCCGGCATCACCTACAGCACACGCGACTTATGTGGCTGGATTTCTGCACGGGCTCGGTGAAACCGGCTACGTCGGAGGTCGAAACGTTGCTGTCGAGTATCGCTGGGCGGAGGACCAGCTTGATCGCTTGCCAGCAATGGCGGTTCAGTTGGTCGACCGACGAGTATCGGTGATCCTTGCATCCGCAACCAGCGCTGCCGCGTTCGCGGCCAAGGCGGCGAGCCCGACGACACCCGTCGTGTTCGTGATTGGCGCTGACCCGGTAAAGATTGGCCTCGTCGCCAGTCTCAATCTTCCCGGCGGAAACGTGACGGGCGTGAGTTCTCTGCTCAATACGTTGATTGCGAAGCGGCTGGAATTGTTATGTGAGTTGGTACCGACAACTGTTGTGATCGGCATCCTTGTGAATCCGAACAATCCTAACGCCATGTCCGACACAAAAGAGTTGCAGGCGGCGGCGCTTTCGCTTGGGCGGCAAATTCACGTCGTTCAAGCCAAACACGAACGGGATTTCGATGCGGCTTTCGCGAATCTTGTCCAACATCAAGCCACTGCTCTGTTAGTCGTCCCCGACCCCATGTTTTCCAATCGGCGTAATCAAGTGGTCGCACTGGCTGCGCGCCACGGTCTTCCGACAATCTTTTCCTTGCGCGAATATGCCTTGGCGGGCGGTCTGTTGAGCTACGGGCCCAGTTTTGTCGATGCTCATCGCCAAGCTGGCCTCTACGCTGGGCGCATTCTCAAGGGCGAGAGGCCCGCCGACTTGCCGGTGTTGCAGGCGACCCGGTTCGAACTGGTCTTAAACAACAGAACTGCCAAGGCCCTCGGTTTGACGATCCCGCCAACGCTTCTCGCTCGCGCAGACGAGGTGATCGAATAGCGAACCATGTCGCCTATTGGCACGAACCGGACCTCGGGCGATGTCCGCAATTCGGTCGCTATCGGGGGTAAACCGGACATGGGCCGAAGGCGCTGTCAGGGTAGTTTTGACCCAAACCGGACATGATGGCGTTTCGCCCAAGCTAGAAAATGCACCGGCCCCAGTCGGGGAAGGCTGGAACCGGAAGTTACTCGGGGAACTTTCGCTTTATGCCGGATGGCTCGCTATTCTCTGATATGTTGACAATTCAAATCCGTTCCCGAGCATCGTTCAGGCTTTGGCGAGATACGGAATTGTTCCGGCTAAGTCGGTATCGTCGATCAGTTGAAAGCGGCTTTCGCTGCCGCTCCGGCGAGCTGCGGCATAGCGGATGTAGGCGGGATCGGTAATGAAGGATTCCGCTGCTTTTGCCGATGGGAAAGCCATGATCGCGATCAGCGACGTATCCAGCGGCGCGCCTTCCAATGTCTTCACATTGCCGCTGCGCGACAGATATTTGCCGCCATGCTTGTGCACGAGATCGTGAACGGAGGCAGCGTAATCCGGCATCCATTTGTCGTCTGTTACCTTGATGTCTGCGATCAAAAACGCGGTCATGTCGTGTCGCTCCTGGTTCGATATCAGCCTCCGCCTGAATAGGAGGCCTGATCCCGGCTTGCCAGAAGTGCGTCGCGGCGCGCCAGTTCAGGAAGTGAAGCGGGCCGATACAGAGACTGAACTGGCCGAGGGGTCACGCCTCAGCTTGCGAGCTTTTGCTCTTTCGCAAAGGGACTGAGACCAAGCCAGCTCTGCATGGCCGTGGCGAGCTGCCGGTTGCCGGTCAGCATCATGCGACGGTTGGCGATTGCGGCGCGAACGGTATCGAGTCCCATCCAGATTGCCGTCATGGTCCGCAGATCGACCGATACATACAGATCGACGTCGAAGCCCGGATCAATCGAGCAGAGATCGACGCTTTCCTTGGGATCGACGATCAGCCACCACGACCTTTGCGTCGGTGGCAGCTCAGGATAACTGAACTGCACCACGCTGCGCTGCTTCGGCATCGGCGTCGTGTTCAGATTGCGCCGCATGTCCCACATCAGCAGCTGGACGTCGAGATGCTGCAGCGACAAATGCGAATCGATGCGGCGCTGGCCCCAAAGGCCGAAGGCCTCGACGATCGGCCCGAGTTCGCGTCCGGCCGCGGTCAGTTGATATTCGAAGACACCACGTTCCGAGCCCGATTCACGTGTCACGATGCCGGCCACCTCGAGCTCTTTTAGCCGCCGCGATAGCAATGCCGGCGACATCCGAGGCACGCCACGGCGAAGCTCGTTGAAGCGCGTCGAACCGGCGATGAGTTCGCGGAGCAGCACCACGGTCCAGCGCGTGCACAATATTTCTGCGGCCATCGCGACCGGGCAGAACTGTTTATAGCTGCCAATGGTCATGCGTTCCTCCGTGACAGGCAAGATAGGGAACTTAAAGCTAAAACGAGGGGGGGGCCTAGTTCAGATTCTGTATCGGTCTGGGTTCATTTCCTGAACTGGCCGCCCATCGCCGGAATCAATATTCAACCGATCGCGAGCAGGAGCTCGCCTGCACGACACGTGTTGTCTCGCGCGCCGGCATTCCGCCGGCCATCGCAGGATCGCATACCGGCTGCTCTCAAAATGAAGGGAATACCCCATGAATAACACAGCACACAGGATCACGACATTGGTCCGTTTCGTGGCGCTTTGCACCGTCGTCCTGGGTTTCGGCACAATGCCCGCTTCCGCCGCCAACCTGACCCGCAGCATCGAGGTCAACGCCGCGCCCTCGGCGGTGTGGTCCGTGATCGGTTCGTTCTGCGCCATCAAGGACTGGCTGCCGCCAGTCGGCATGTGCATCGAAGACGGCAAGTCCCCGCCGACCCGGACGCTAGTCACCAAGGACGGCAAGGCGTCGTTCGTGGAGACGCAGACCGCGCGCAACGAGAAGGAATACAGCTATTCCTACGCCTTCGTATCGAGCCCGTTGCCGGTCACAAATTACAAATCCACGATCAAGGTCACGGCAAAAGGTGACGGCGTTTCCGTCGTGACCTGGACCGGCACCTACACGCCGGATTCCGGCAAGGAAAAGGATGCGCTTGATGCCCTGAGCGGCGTCTACGAAGCTGGCCTGGTCGATATCCAAGCGAGGTTTAAAAAGTAAGCGCCTCCCCGGCGCAAACCACGAACAGCGAGTAGCCCGTTTGAGCGCGGTGAATCTTCGCTCGTCCGGGTTACAGCTCTGTGGTGCTTTATCTCTCGTAACCGATAACGGCGGGGAGACTTCCGAGTTTGGCACAAAGCTGCCAACCGGGATGTCCGCGATCCGGTCGCTACCGGGGGTAACCCGGACATGGCCCCGACCAATTTGGTCGAGATTGACCCACACCGGACTTCGGACCAACGAACCGCCGTGTTCTTGAAATGCTCCAAAGTCACGATATGTTCCTACCTCTCGTGGTTATTGGCCTGTTCCCCCGAGTAATGGCCTAATGGCCTAGTTGGATTTGCGCAGCAGTGGCCTGTTTTGAATGTTCCAACCGGTAGTAATACTGCGGTGAGCAATATTGCTCACTTTTGCGGAACGCGTCGCAACCGAGAGTGTTGGTTCTGTATCACCGCAATTTTTGGGCAGTTACCGGTGACAGAGAGTGTTGGGCTCCCGCCAATCAAGGCGATCAGTAAATGAAGATTTCTGAGAAGTACCGTCTCAAGGCTTTAGATTGTGAAAAGCGTGGTCGCGAGGCCAAGGAATACGAGGCTAAATGTGCATGGGCGGACGTAGCCATCGAATGGCATTGCCTCGCCAACCGAACGGCTCAGGAAAGCAGCCTAGATCGCGAACTGAAACCCAGCTGAAAATGGAAGGCCGCCTCATGGGCGGTCCTTTCATTTGGCCGACCTCAACCATCAGACGCTCCGTTTCGCAGGGCGCCGAGGCCTTGGACGAACAAATCTAACGTCCGATCATGCAGGATCAGTCGGGCCTCTTACGTTTTCAAAATAGTGGGAACCGTGCCCCCTCACATCCTGATCAGGACGATTTCGGCTATCGATCAATTGGTGCTCCCTAAACCCACGATTTTTGAACAAACTGTCCTTCGCCGAAGATTGTTCACTATCACGCGCGCTATCTTTGTTTACCTCAAGGTGAATTCCAATCGCACACAATGTTAACTGCGATCCCCGTTTTAACCGGCGACTGCAACTGAATCTCGGGTCCCGAGCGTTGGTTAACTACTCGAAAAGTTGCTGAGCCCAAAGTTCATCGGAATATTTGCCGGGCACGGGCCTCAGCGCCACGAACAACACACGGTAGCAGAAATGCTGCAAAGCCTGCCATCAGGATATCAAATGAGCTCCACCCTTGTTGAAGGCGACATCGCAGTTGCTGTCATCGACGCTCTGACGTCCCAAATCTGCGTTGTTGATCCGGAGGGCGTGATCTTTGCCGTAAACCGCGCCTGGAAGCAATTTACCGCCGAGAACTCTCCTGGCCAAGTTCGTGATCATATTGGCGTTAGCTATCTTAATGTCTGCCGGCATTCAATCGGACCTGGTTCGGAAGAAGCACTAGACTTTGCCAACGGATTGCGTGCCGTGCTCCGCGGTGAACGAGAGTTCTTCCAGATCGAATACCCGTGCCATTCCGCGAAAGAGATCCGGTGGTTTCTTGCGCGGGTGAGTCCCTTGCGGCGCAGGTCTCCCTCTATCGAGCACAACAACATCGGCGCGGTCGTCTCTCATATGAACATTACTGACCGAAAACTCGCCGAAATGGACTACGCAAGATTGGCTTCGACGGATCAGCTGACGGGACTGCCAAATCGTCGGTTTTTCGATGAGTTTGCCAAACTTGATATGGACCGCTTTCTGCAATTCGGAGAACCGTCTTCGTTGCTGATGGTCGATCTGGACCACTTCAAAACTATCAACGATACCTACGGCCATGCAGCAGGCGATGAGGTCCTCCGTCGCGTTGCTGCGCTCGGTAAGCTAGTTTTCCGTAGCTGTGATCTGTTTATTAGATGGGGCGGTGAAGAGTTCGTTTGTCTGCTCCCCCGCACCGACGAATGGGGCGCGATACTGGCTGCAGAAAAGCTGCGCTCGGCAATAGAACAGCTTTCGATCTTCAGCAACGGAAAAGCTTTACCGGTGACAGCGAGCATTGGTGTGGCGTCGATTGACAGCACCGATCAAGCTATGGATAGCGCGCTGCTCCGCGCTGACCGTGCATTGTACCGCGCCAAGGAATGCGGTCGCAATCGCGTAAGAAGCTGAAACGTTACAGCCGGCCTGATGCCCCACGATCCCGCCGTCCCTCCTCGTAGGCGCTGATGAGGTCATTGAATGGGTCGGTGAGATGTCTCTTGTTGGCACGAACCGGACCAACCGGGCCGGTCTGACGATGTCCGTTCCCTGGGCAAGACCGGAAGTGGTTGGCAAGGGATTAGAACGGCGAGAATGACCCGAAGCGGTCATTCGCCCTTTGGCTCCCTTGATCTGCCGCAATGGCTTCGCCGCAAAGCCCTGCTATCAACGCGCTCGGCTCGCGCATTATCGTGCTGCGGTCAGAATGGAGGCAGGAATGACGATCAATGACATTGGCCCAAAGCCACAATCGTTCGACATTGAACACGCGACGAAGGAAAACACAGATTATCGCTCCGTCGCCTGGAGCGGGCGCTACCTGCAAGTGACGCTGATGTCGATCCCCGTCGGCGGAGATATCGGCCTTGAAGCACATCCAGAGACGGATCAGTTCCTGCGCCTCGACGCTGGCCATGGCCGCGTGCAGATGGGAGCCGCGAAAGACAAACTGACTTTTGAAAAGGAAGTCTCGAACGGCTGGTGTGTGCTCGTTCCGGCGGGGACTTGGCACAACATCACCAATATAGGCACGACTCCGATGCAGGTCTATACGATCTATGCGCCCGCCCATCACAAGCCCGGCAAGGTGCAGGCGACGGCGGCGGCGGCCAAAGCAGACAAAGACGACGAGCCGGCGGCTTGGTCAGTGCAGCCAAAACATGCGCCTGATAAACACGGGTGACGGGCTCACGTTGACCCAGATCAAAACCACCGTCTATGAGCATATTAGAATACGATTAGTTCGATCTGCTGACGCCACGCTCGGAAGACTGGGCGGATCGTCGCCTCCCGGTTCCCGAAGAACGACGCCAAAACCGCCGACGGCCGCGGAACCCGCAAGCTCCAGACTGCTTGATCATCCGATCCCTTGCTGGAGGTTACCGGATTGATCCGCCTGTTCCTCGCCACCATCCTGTCGGGCTGGCTGTTGGCCCCGGCCGCTGCCGCCAGCCTTGACGCTGCGGCCATCAACGGCGCCGAGTATTCCGCCAGGCGTGCCGCCGATGACCGGATCGATGCCGCTGTCGTCAAGATCCAGGTGCTGCTCGACCGTATCAGGTTTTCGCCCGGCGAGATCGACGGCAAGCTCGGTGAAAATGCCCAGAAAGCCCTGAAGGCCTTCGCCGAGGCGAAAGGCCTCGCCTCCGACAAATTGCCTAACCCGGAGATATGGAAGGCGCTTGCCGGGACCGGCGAAGACGCCGCGATCGTCGAGTACAAAATCTCGGACAAGGATGTGAAGGGACCATTCCTGGAAAAGCTGCCGGCGAAAATGGACGACATGAAAAGCCTCAAGGCGCTCGGCTATACCAGTCCGCGCGAGGCCATTGCGGAGAAATTCCATATGAGCGAGGACCTGCTCGCCGCGCTCAACCCCGGCAAGAAATTTGACAAGGCCGGCGAAGCCATTTTCGTGGCCAACGTGCTGAACAAGCCGGCCAGGCTGGCGATCGGCCGTATTGAGGTCGACAAGACAGGTCAAACGGTCAAGGCATTCGATGCCGCGGGCGGCCTCGTGGCGTTCTTTCCGGCGACGGTCGGCAGCGAAGAGAAGCCGACGCCGACGGGTAGCCTCAAGGTCGTCTCCGCCGATGCCAATCCGAACTACCGCTACAATCCCGACTACAAATTCAAGGGCGTGAAATCCACCAAGGCATTCACGATCAAGCCGGGGCCGAACAACCCGGCGGGCTCGTACTGGATCGGGCTGTCAGCGGAAGGATTTGGCATTCATGGCACGTCCCATCCTTCCAAGATCAGCAAAGCCGAATCCCACGGCTGCGTTCGGCTGACCAATTGGGACGTCGGCCTGCTCGGCGCCAGTGTCAAAAAGGGAACGCCGGTGGCGTTCGTGGACGAGCCGGCCGGCGCCAAAAAACGCTGATGCATCAACACCCATGTTTCTGTGCATGGGGTTGTTTTCGACATATTGGTTTGGAACCGAATGGAACCGGGAGCGTTGCCGACGACAATCGCATGGGAGACGAAGATGAAGCGCGGATTGCCCTCAATGACTGCGTTGCTGGGACTGCTTGCGATCGCCGGGTACCAGAACCGGGACAAGCTGGCGGAGATGCTCAAGGGGGCCGGAGCCAACAAGGCACCCGGCGGCGGCGCCCCGGATTCTCCGCTGGGTGGCCTGCTGGGCAACCTCGGCGGCATGCTGGGCGGCGCCGGAGTCGGTGGCCTGCTGAACGGCGGCATCGGCGAGTTGCTCGAGAAGTTCAAGCAGAACGGCCAGGGCGAGACCGCCGAATCCTGGGTCAACAACGGTCCGAACAAGGAAGTCGCGCCCCCGCAACTGAAGCAGGCGATCGGGCCCGACGTTCTGGCCGCCCTGGAGCAGCAGACCGGCCTTTCGCAGGACGAGATTCTGGCGCGGCTTTCCCGCGAGCTTCCGGCTGCCGTGGACAAATACACGCCCGGCGGCCGGCTACCCAACGATTAACACCAACGCACTGTCGCCACCTCAATCAGGAAGGAAGTATCGAGATGAGTATCTTGTGGACCATCATCATTGGTTTTGTCGCCGGCGTGATCGCCAAGTTCCTCATGCCGGGCGATAACGAGCCATCAGGGTTCATTCTCACCACCATCCTCGGAATCGTCGGCGCTTTCGTCGCGGGCTATCTGGGGCAAGCCCTCGGATGGTATGGGCCCGGCGAGGGGGCGGGCCTGATCGGGGCCGTGGTCGGCGCCATCATCGTGCTGTTCGTCTACAGCCTCGTCGCCGGACGTCGCAGCGCGGTCTGATCGCGAGCCGGGCAATTAACTCTCGTCGTCCCGGCGAACGCCGGGACGACATGTTGAGAGAGTGGCGCGAGGCATTGTGCAACTATCGCCATCGCTCAGCTCTTTTCATTACTCCTCAGGATCGTCTCAATCGCCTTCGCAAAGCCCTCGTCCGCGTTCGAGGCCGTGACATGCGTCGCCATGTTCTTGATGTCGTCGGCGGCGTTGCCCATCGCGAACGAGAGGCCGCTCGTTCTGAACATCGCCAGATCGTTTTCCATATCGCCGATGGTGGCGACCGCGTCGGTCGAAATACCCTGGCGCTTCGCCATGGCCTGAACGAAGGTGCCCTTGTCGCAGCCCGGTGGGGTGACATCGAGATAGTAGCTTTGCGACCGCACCGCGGTGGCCCGCCCGCCCAGGGTCTCCTGCAACGTAGCTTCACAGCGCCGCAACAACGCCGCGTCGCTGCTGGCGCCGACGATCTTGCAGGCGGCGGTCAGGTAAGGCCAAAAATCCGCCACGACGGTCGGCTCCGCCCGGATTGCGCGCATTTCGTTCGGGACATACTCGCCGTCGCCGTTGCGGGTGAGCCAGAGGTTGGTGGTGAACAGCCAGATATCGACGCCGAACTCGTTCAACACGTCGAGGCTGATTTGCGCCGTGGCCGCCGGGATCAGGTGCTGCTCGATCGGGTTCATCTGCGAGTCGACGATGGAGCTGCCGTTGAACGACCCGACCGGCAGCGTGATCGCCAGCGGCTCGATCAGAAACCGCATCCCGACGGTCGGACGGCTGGAGACGACGGTGAAGCCGATACCGGCATCGCCGAGCCGGCGGACCGCGCCCCTCGCGGCATCGGTCAGGATCTTCTCCCTGGTCACCAGGGTGCCATCGACATCGGAGACAACGAGGGCGATACGGCTCATGGGCGTTTCCTGCTGGCAGAATCGCCTTCGGCGCCAAGCCTGAGCTGGCGCACGATGTCATCGACGATGGCCTCAATCGGGGCGTCGATCGATACGGTGACGGGATTTTCGTTGCCGGCCGGCGGCTCCAGCGTTTGGAACTGACTGGCCAGCAGACCGGGCGGCATGAAATGACCCTTGCGCGCGGCAAGGCGGCCGGCGACCAGATCCTGTGTGCCGTCGAGGAAGACGATCCTGACGTCGTCACGGCCATGTACGAGCACCTCGCGATAGGCCCGCTTCAGCGCGGAACAGGCGATCACCACGCTTCCGCCAGCCTGGCAGACCCGGTCGATCTCATCGGCAATCGCCTGCAGCCAGGGCCAGCGATCCCTATCGGTCAGGGCATGGCCGGCGCTCATCTTGGCAACGTTGGCGGGGGGATGAAACCTGTCGCCATCCTCGAAAGTCCGGCCCAGGCGTTCGGCCAGCGCTTCGCCGATGGTGCTCTTGCCGGAGCCGGATACGCCCATCACGATCAGCGCGCAGGGCATCATCTATGCGAGCTTCCGCCAGCTGCGGCCGTCACGCGTCAGCAGCGTGTTGGCCTCGGCGGGACCTTCGCTGCCGGCCTCATAGCCGAGCAGGCCGTCGGCGCCGGCCTTCTTCCAGGCATCCAGGAACGGCTGCACCGCCTTCCAGCCGGCTTCCACGCTGTCGGCGCGCTGAAACAGGATGTTGTCGCCGATCATGCAGTCATAGATCAGGGTCTCGTAGCCGGTGCTCGGCTCCGCCTTGAAGTAGTCCTTGTAGCGGAATTTCATCTCGACGCCGTCGATCCGGATCGAGGGACCCGGCACCTTGGTGTTGAATTGCAGGGCGATGCCCTCGGTCGGCGCCACGCCGATCACGAGGTAGTTCTGCGCCAGCGTCTCCACCGGCGTGCAGCTGAACATCGCAAACGGCGCCTGCTTGAACTTGATCGCCACTTCGGTGCGTTTGACGCCGAGCGCCTTGCCGGTGCGCAGGTAGAAGGGAACGCCCGCCCAGCGCCAGTTGTCGATGGTGAGCTTCAGCGCCACATAGGTTTCGGTGGTGCTGTCGGGATCGACTTCCGCGGTGCTGCGATAGTCCCCAATCTCGACACCGTCGACCCTGCCGGCCCGGTACTGGCCGCGCACGGAATTCCGCAGGGCCTCGCTCTCGCTCGGAACCTGGATCGCCGCCAGCACGTCGGCCTTCTCGGCGCGCACCGAATGCGCATCGAACCGGATCGGCGGCTCCATCGCGACCAGCGACAGCAGCTGGAACAGATGGTTCGGCACCATGTCGCGCAGGGCGCCGGTCGAATCGTAGAAGCCGCCGCGATGGCCGACGTCGAGCTTTTCGTCGACCGTGATCTGCACATGGTCGATGTGATTGCGATTCCAGATCGGCTCGAACATGCCGTTGGCAAAGCGCAGCACCAGGATGTTCTGCACCGTCTCCTTGCCGAGATAATGGTCGATCCGGTAGATCTGGTGTTCGTCGACAATGCCGAGCAGTTCGGCGTTCAGCGCCTTGGCCGAGGCCAGATCGGTGCCGAACGGCTTTTCAATCACCAGCCGCCGCCACGTGCCGTTCGGCTGGCTCAACATGCCGGTTCGCCCGAGTTCGCGGGCGATCGGCGCAAACGCATCGGGCGGCGTCGCCAGATAGAACAGGCGGTTGCCGCCGGTCTGCCTGATAGTCTCGAGTTCGTCGAGCTGCGCCTCCATGCGGTCGAACGAGGCCGGATCGCCGGGATCGGCGGCGATGCAGGTGACGCAATTGAGGAGACGCTCGGCGGTTTCATCTTCCACCGGGCGGGTGGCGAATTCGCGGAGGCCCTTCATCAGGCTGTCGCGCAACGCGTCGTTCGACATCGTCTTGCGGGTGATGCCGACCACGCAGAATTTGTCGGGCAACAGTCCGGTGGCCGCCAGATTATACAGCGCCGGGATCACCAGCCGGTGGGCGAGATCGCCGGTGGCGCCGAAGATCACGAAGCAACAGGGTTCGGGCCTTTTCTGCGCCGGCTGATCTGAAGGCATCGGCGGTTACGCCTTCGGCTTGACGATGTCGGGCGCGTTCTGCTGCACCGGACCCGGATGTTGCTGCGGTTCCTTGTGGCCGCCAAAGCCGTCGCGCATCGCGGAAAGAATTTTCTCGGCGAAGGTATGCTCCTTGCGCGAGCGAAACCGCGCGAACAGGGCCGCGGTCAGCACCTCCGCCGGGACCGCCTCGTCGATGGCGGCGTTGACGGTCCAGCGGCCCTCGCCGGAATCATCGACATATCCCGAATAGCTCTCCAGCGTTGGATTTTTCGCCAACGCCGAAGCCGTGAGGTCGAGCAGCCATGACGGGATCACGCTGCCGCGCCGCCAGACCTCGGCGATGTCGGCGATATCAAGATCGAATCGATGCTCGGCGGGCAGCGCGTCGATATTGGCATTGCGCAGGATGTCGAAGCCCTCGGCATAGGCCTGCATCAGGCCGTATTCGATGCCGTTATGGATCATCTTGACGAAATGCCCTGATCCGACGGGGCCGGCGTGAATATAGCCCTGCTCGATTCTGATATCGCGTCCTTCGCGCCCGTCGGTGCGCGGAATGTCGCCGATGCCCGGCGCCAGGCTCGCAAAGATCGGGTCGAGGCGGTCGACCACCGCCTTGTCGCCGCCGATCATCATGCAATAACCGCGCTCGATGCCCCAGACGCCGCCCGAGGTGCCGACATCGACATAATGGAGGCCGCGCTCCTTCAGCGCTTTGCCGCGGCGGACGTCGTCCTGCCAGAACGAGTTGCCGCCGTCGATGATGACGTCGCCGCTCTCCATCCACTTTGTCAGTTCGTCGATGGTCGCCTCGGTGATCCCGCCCGCGGGCAGCATCACCCAGGCGGTGCGCGGCCGCTCCAGTCTGGAGACAAAATCCTGTAGCGAGTTGCCGCCCGTTGCTCCCTCGGCCGCGAGCGCGGCAACGGCCTTGGGATCCTTGTCATAAACGACCGCCGAATGGCCGTGCTTCATCAGCCGGCGGACGATGTTGCCGCCCATCCGCCCCAGGCCGATCATTCCGAGCTGCATGTGGAATACCCTAATTCAAGGCCTCGGTGATCGCGGCATCGAGCAGCTTCAGTCCCGATGCGAGATCGCCCTTGAGATGCACGCGCAGCGCACGACGGCCGCGCTCGGTCAGCACATCGAAATCGCCGCGGGCCTGCGCCGCCTTGATCACGCCGAAGCTGGCCTTCTGGCCGGGCACCGCCAGATCCTTGTCGTCATCGGCGGTAATCTGCAGGAAGACGCCGCTGTCGGGGCCGCCCTTGTAGGCCTGCCCGGTGGAATGCAGGAAGCGCGGGCCGAATTCGGCGCAGGTCGCGACATGGCGTTTGTCGCGAACCGCGAGCCGCATCGCCTGCAGGCTGTCGATATGGGCGGAATCGCGCTCGATATAGGCCAGCAGCGCGACATAATCGTCCGCGCCGGCGCGGGCGAGATGGGCTTTCAGCCAGGAGCCGAGATCGCCATCGGCACCGGCCTTGCGCAGGTCGGCGGCATTCCTGTCGTCGGTGTAGAGATCGGCCCCGGCGGTGGAGATGACCGGCTTTTCCGCGGGCAGTTTGCCGGTCTTCTCGAACGCGGTGGTCAGCTCGCGGGTCTTGATCTTGGCGTCCTCGACGTCGGGCTGGTTGAACGGATTGATGCCGAGCACGGCGCCCGCCACCGCCGTCGCCATCTCGAACCGGAAGAATTCCTGGCCGATATGGTGGATCGATTTCATGACGATGCGGACCACCGGATGCCCCGCGGTTTCCAGTGCTGACAGCTTCGCGTCATGCGCGGCGTCGTCCTCGCCTTCGGTGCGGATGTCGATGAAGAACCGATCCTTGCCGTAGAGCGCGGGATCGCCGAGCGGCTCGCCGTCGATCGGGATCAGGCCCTTGCCTTCCTTGCCGGTGGATTCCGCGATCAGCTGCTCGGCCCAGGCGCCGAAATCGGCGACCTTTGCGGATGAGAGGATGGTCACCTTGTCGCGGCCTTCGAGCCCGGCCAGCCCCAAGGCCAGGCCAAGCTGCACGCCAGGATTTTCGTGCGGCGGCACGTCCGGTCCGCAGGAGCGAACCATGGCGAGCGTATGCTGGATCAGGGTGCGGACATCGATGCCCGCGGTTGCCGCCGGCACCAGTCCGAACGGCGACAGCACGGAGTAGCGTCCGCCGATGCTGGGATCGCCATGGAAGATGCGGGCAAAGCCTTGTCTGGTCGCGACCTTCTCCAGCGACGAGCCGGGATCGGTCACCGCGATGAAGCGGTGGCCGGCCTTGTCGGCGCCGATGGTCTCCGACACGCGTGCGAAAAAGTAATCCTTCATCGCGTTGGGCTCGCTGGTGCCGCCGGATTTGCTGGAGACGATGAAAACGGTGTTGGCGAGGTTGACCGAGGCCTGCAGGGTGCGGACCTGCGCGGGATCGGTCGAGTCCAACACATGCAGTTTCGGGAAGCCGGGCTGCTTCGCGAATGTTTCTGCCAGCACTTCCGGACCGAGACTCGATCCGCCCATGCCGAGCACCACGGCGTCGGTGAAGTTTTGGCCCTTCACGCGCTGCGCATAATCCTCATAATCGGCGATGTCGGCGGCCTCGGCGCTGTTGAGCCAGCCCAGCCATTTGTGCTCGTCGCTCCCGCTCCAGACCGATTTGTCGTGCTGCCACAGCCGGCGGATTTTTGCGGACGCGCGCCATTCCTCCGTGGCCTTCTCGACCGCCTTGGCGATGGTGCTGCCCAGCTTCAGCTGCTGGCGGTCGATGCCTGCGCCGAGCACGCTGGCGCGCTTGTGCGCGACCGCGCCGTAGAGCTTGTCGGCGGCGTCGGCGAACAGCCTGACACCGTCCCTGACCAGTTCGGCGGCGATGGCATCGAGCGAGATGCCGGACTTCTCGAGTTCCGACAGCACGCGCCGTGCATCCTCGATGTTCTCCTCGAGGCTGTCGCGCGGCGTACCGTGGTCGCGGAAGGCGTCGAGCGTCGCCGGCGGCACGGTGTTGATGGTGTTGGGACCGATCAGCTCCTCGACATAGAGCACATCGCTGTAGTCCTTGTTCTTTGTGCCGGTCGAGGCCCACAGCAGCCGCTGCGGTTTGGCGCCCTTGGCGGCAAGCTTGTCCCAGCGCGCGCCGGAAAACAGCCGCTTGTAATCCTGGTAGGCCATCTTGGCATTGGCGATGGCGACCTTGCCCTTGAGCGCGCCCAAGCGCGCCTTCTCGGTCGGGTCGTTGGCGCGCGCGATCTTCTCATCGAGCTCCTTGTCGACCGCGCTGTCGATGCGGCTGACGAAGAAAGAGGCGACGCTGGCGACGCGTGAGGGATCGCCGCCGCTCTTGACGAGTTTTTCCAGGCCCGCGAGATAGGCCTCGGCGACCTGCACATAGACTTTCTGCGAGAACAGCAGCGTGATGTTGATGCTGATGCCCTTGCCGATCAGGTGCTGGATCGCCGGCAGGCCTTCCGGCGTCGCCGGCACCTTGACCATCAGGTTGTTGCGGCCGACGTCCTTCCACAGCCGCTCGGCCTCGGCGATGGTGCCCTTGGTGTCCATCGCCAGATAGGGCGAGACCTCCAGGCTGACAAAACCGTCCTCGCCCCTCAGCTGGTCATAGACCGGGCGCAGCACGTCCGCCGCGTTCCGGATGTCCTCGATCGCCAGATGCTCGAACAGCTCGGCAACCGGGCGATCGCCCTTTTTCAGGGCGCTGCCGATCGCGCCGTCATATTCATCCGAACTGCCGATCGCCTTCTCGAAGATCGACGGATTGGAGGTGACGCCCTTGACGCCGTCAGTGTCGATCAGCTGCTTCAGGTCGCCCTTGGCGACGAAGCCGCGGGCCAGGAAATCCAGCCAGACCGCCTGGCCGTGGTTTTCGAGTGCTTTGACGGGATTCATGATGCCTTGTTCTGTTCGAGCGGGGTTTATCGCGGGTTCCCAGCACCTTTTCTGGTGGGGGGCCGGATTGTCAACAAGTCGTTGGGCAACGCTGGGGAGGGGAATATGCGGATCCCCGGGGGGCTAACGCCATTCACACCATATCGATCCCTCCGGGACGTGGCGGTTTGGTGGCGGTCCCGGTTTCCGGAGGCCGATTGAACCGTTTTTTGGGCGACGGCAGCCTGACCGGCGGCCGCCGCGGTTCGACGGAGAAGTCAGCCTGGGCTCAAGAAAAGCTCATACAGGTAGACCGAAATTTCGAACACGATCAGGAGCACGATCATCGTTTCCAGCCGAATCCCGCGCTGCGCGTCGATCAGTTCGGTGAGTGCGGCCGTCATCACTTCGATCGCATCGAGTCTGCGCGACAACGCCTTGGCTCGTTTCTTGAAATGGTAGGCTTCGGCCAGACGCTCATGCAATTGTCCGACTCCACCATCATCCGGCAACAGCTCGGGTCTTTCTTCCACTTCGACCCGTTCAAGAAGGCGATGATGGGTCAGCAGCGCATGTCCGACAGTGCGCAGCATCCGTTTCCGCTGCCACGGCAGCCGGCCGGTACTGGCGAGGTCGCTGGCGAAAGGTTCGAGCACCTCGATGAGTTTTCTGACTTCTTCTTCCTCAAAGGCGAGCGCGACATTCTTGGCAAGCGCGTCGGCAACGGCAACCAGTCGCGGCGGGGACAGGTCCCGAACGGTAATAATGTCCCCCGAGATCTTGTCGCTGGCTCCGATCTCGATCTCCGATGTGACGGTGACCGGCGCGTCCAACCGGCCTTCGACGCAATCGCGCAGCTTTTGCAGGAAAGCCTCTTCCTCGCCCTGCGAAACGCCAATGAGGACGACGGTACCGTAGGGCAACAGCGCGGCAGACCCTCCACCGCGCAGGCGCAATATCAATGGCGACGTCGTGACGGCTTCTGCTTGATTGAGGTCTGCGGCTTCGAGGCTCGTCAGCTTGAGTCGACGGCCAAGGCGGAATGCACGCGCAGACAGCCGCTGTGTGGAAGTCGCGTGCAAGGGGGTGAGCGGGTTGTCGGTCATTTCACCTGGTGCAGGGCGTCCGGATCTTCGCTGGCGGGCAGGCAAAAAATTCCGACGAGATTGCCTAGATGCAGGTTGGCACACGGCAAGAGAACCGGGCTTGCGCTATATCAACTTCCAGCAGCTGGGCGTTACGGACCTTTACGGCCGCAGATAGAGATAGCCCTGCGACTGCAGTTCCGCGATCCGGACCACGCCGCCCTGCTCGACACCGACAAAGCCCGGCAGCAGATCCTTCAGCTCGATCTTCTGCGATTTCATGGTGTTGCCGCAGGCGGCGAGTTCGACCCCGGCCTTGGAAAATTGAGCGACGCGCCGGGTGATATCCGGGTTCGCGGCACTCAAGTGAAACGACCGCAGCGCCTGGCCATGAATCACCAGCGCGATGGTGACGTGGTCGGGACCGCCGACGCCGTCGAAATGATTCTGGATATTGCCGAGCACGAACGAGACCTTGTCGAGGTCGTTGAGGTGATAGACCACTTTCAATTTGGCGGCGGGTGCTGCGTCAGTGGCGGCGCTGGCGCGCGATGCGGCGAAGGCGGTGCCAAGGGCCGAAACCGCGCCCCACAAGATGCTGCGTCGATGCATGGCACTTTCCTCGGGTTGCCGAACGGGGATTTGCAGCGAGCCTATCGTTTGCGCCTGATCTCCGCCAGTTCCTTGCGGTCGGTCACCAGCGCGGCGCATTCGCGGATGTCGGCGCGGTCGAGCCGGAACACCTTGTCGTCGGCGCCGGCGACCAATGCGTCGCTGAGCTCCTCGTCAGGCTTGCTGTTCTGCCAGATCCGCACCCGCTCGACCCGGACCACCACAGATTTGTCGTCCTTCGACATCGCCACGCCGATCCCGCCGCCATCGCAATCGACGCCGCAGCCGAGGTGTATTTCATGGATCCTGTCTTCGGGCACGAAATGATTGCAGGTGCCGCTGGAGTCGAAATCGCCCGTGCGGTGGCGATACTTCAGGCCGAGCCGGAACGAATAATTGGTGTTCTTCTCTTCCGGCAGGATTTCGGCGGTGACCAGCAGCTTCATCGCGTTGACCTTCTGCAGGGGATGCCGCGCGAGGTGGTCGGGGTCATAGCGGCGCACGAAGCAAGCATAGGCCTTCTTGCCGGGCGGCTTGGTGAACATCCTGACGTCGAATGCGGCGGCCTTGGCCTTGTCGATGCCGTCCTCCTCGGCATGGCCGAGGGTGATTCCGGCAGCGGAGATCGCCAGCACCGCGGCGGCAGCCAGCATCACGTTCCAGCAATGTTTCATGAAGCTCGCGGCCATTTTACGTACATCCATTTGACGCCCGGCACGCCATTTTGACGCAGCGCGCGGCGTTGCGTTCCGGGCCTGCGGGGCCAATCCTTGGTCGCGGCAGCCGCGGGGGACGTTCAACGGATCGGCTGGAATTGGGGGAATGCCGGCAAGGAGAAGATCATCCTAGCCGTCTTCAATTCGCTGGACGCGGTGCCGTCGCGGCTCGCGGTCAACGATTCCTATCCGATCGAATGGGAAGCCTCATTGAAGCGCACGCTGGCGCTGAAGTAGGACCGCCAGATCCCCGGCCATCCCGGCTCCGGCGGCCGGCTCGGCACAAGGGAGGACATGGAGAAGCAACTCGCCTTCATGACCGACCTTTCAGCCGAGGTCAAAAAGGCATCGGACGCCGGCAAATGCTTCGATCCAGCCGGAAAAGAGGTGCGCCTGCCGCAATACGGCACGCTGACCGGCTATGAGGCCAATATCGAATGGAACGTCCACCGCGGGTGCGGCTATTGGGGCCGCGGCATCTGACGGCGATTTGCCCGTGTCGGAAAGCCGGCGCCCTGGCGCCGGATTCCCGTGGGCCGGCCGTTAGTGCACCGTTCGGTAGCGTGGTGGGCCCGCGCGGCACGCGAGCGCATAGAGCTGATGAAGCTCAGTTTCTAGATGCTCGTTGACCAGCAACAAGGCTTCAAGCGCTCCGCGCATGTTGCCGTCGCATGCCGCGATAATCTTCTCGATCGCCATTTCGGTTCGCTTGGAAGCCATTTGCAACCCCTGCATACGCTACGCCCGTGGGGCCATATCCTATGGAGATTGGGGCAAAATTTCGGATCGGTAGAGATCATTTGGAGGCGTGGCCGATCCCGAATACGGCTATTGTTTTCCCCCAGGTTTGCGGGATAATTCCAGCGATGGCTATTCCAGCGCGCGCGATGGTTTTGTGAACGGCATTTCAGGCGAATCTGCCGCGCTGGCGCTGCGGGATCGTTTCATTCCGCTTCGGAAGTCGGATTTGATCGACGGCCTCGTCGCCGCGGGCCATCTCGGCGACGCCGGCGAGACCGGGTTCCGGCAATTTGCGCGTCAACTCGGCGCCGTCTTTCATTACCAGTATTTCGAACAGCTCGACCTGCTGCGCGAGGCCTATTTTCCTTTCGACCCCGAGGTTGATGCGCGGTCCTGCGGGCCTCAGCAGGATGACGAGGCGGCCTATCGCCGGCTGAGCGAGGAGGTGGTTCGTGTGCTCACCGAGGCCAATTTCATCGAGATCACGCATGACGAAATCATCAAGGCCTTTGCCGAGCACGCTTTGGTTCGAGTCAAGCTCAAGGCTCCGGTCGAGGAGTATCGCGACGTCCGCATGTTCCGCCGCGGCAGCCACATGGAGACCATCGAAATTCCGGTCTGGCGGGGCCTGCGCCGGCGCTCGCGCGAGATCGAGGTGTTCGACGACGTGGTGATGATGGTTGCGACCCGGCCGGGCGGCGGCCCGCCGGCGGACGCCCGCAAGCTGCGCTGGAGCGGGAAACGGAGCAGTCAGAAAATTCGCGGTGGCGCGGTGTTGTTCAAGTATTTCCGGCACGTCGCGCGCGCCGATCTCGAGGCGCTGTTTCCCAATGTGCGGGTGGTGATGAGCCTGTCCGATCAGCTCATGCTGGGCGTACCAGCCGTGTTTGGCGGCATCCCGATCCTGATCAAGCTGGCCTCGACCCTGGTGATCCTGTTCCTGGTCGCCGGCTTCTATCTTGGCGTCAATGGAACGCTCGGCGACAATGATCTCGAACAGGCGCTGGCCGCGCTCAGCGGCCTGTTCGCGCTGGGCGCCTTCCTGCTGCGGCAGTGGGGAAACTTCCACCGTCAGTCGCTGATCCATCAGAAGCAGCTGACCGACAATATCTACTATCGCAACATCAACAACAATTCCGGCATTTTCAGTTATCTGATCGACGAGGCGGAGGAGCAGGAATGCAAGGAAGCGCTGCTCGCTCATTACTGCCTGAGCACGGCGGCGGAACCGCTCACGCGCGCGGCGCTCGGTACGAGCATCGACGAACTTTTGTCGCATCGTTTCGGCGTCTCGGCCGAGTTCGCGATCGATGAGGCCCTGACGCGGCTAAAGCGCCTCGGGCTACTGGACGAGAGCGATGGTATGCTGTCGGCTTTGCCGCTTCCCGCAGCGATCGAACGGCTGGAGACGGAGTGGGCGCAATTATTGCGGCCCTAGCGTTCCGTTTCGATTGCATCGAAACGGAACGCCGGCTTCTTGATTTAGCGCGTTTTCTTGACGCGAACCGGTTTCCACTTCGCTTGAAAACGCTCTAGCGCAGGCTCGCGTTGATCTTTTCGAGCGCGGCGGTGCCGGGGCAAAGATCCCCCGCGTCCAGCGTATTGAGCGGCACTTCCACCGTGTCAAGATGGCTGTGCAGGTCGTCCGATTCCGGGTCGACAAACAACAGGCCGGTAACGATCTGCCCCCTGGCGGCGTGCTTCTGCAGGAACGACATCGCGCCGACGCGATCATGCGGATCATAGTCGGCATCGATCTTGCGCAGCGCGATCCTGGTGCCGTCGTGCTGCTCGACCAGTTGCACGGTGCCCGGGGCATAATCCACCGTGATCGGGTCACGTCCCGAGATGACGTCGAGCCGGTTCACCGCATCATTGTGCTCGCGCACATAATCGAAACTCTTGGTCGAGCCGGCATGGTTGTTGAAAGCGACGCAGGGGCTGATGACGTCGATGAACGCCGCGCCCTTGTGCTGGATCGCGGCCGCGATCAGCGGCACCAGCTGGGTCTTGTCGCCGGAGAAGCTGCGCGCCACGAAGCTCGCGCCGAGCTGCAGCGCGATCGCCACCAGGTCGATGGGACTGTCGTTGTTGATCAGGCCCTTTTTCGACTTGGAGCCGCGGTCGGCGGTAGCCGAGAACTGGCCCTTGGTCAGGCCGTAGACGCCGTTGTTCTCGACGATATAGGTCATGTTGACGCCGCGCCGGATCGAATGCGCGAACTGGCCGAAGCCGATCGAGGCCGAGTCGCCGTCGCCGGAAACGCCGAGATAGATCAGCTCGCGGTTGGCGAGGTTGGCGCCGGTCAGCACCGAGGGCATCCGGCCATGCACCGAATTGAAGCCGTGCGAATTGCCGAGGAAATAGTCCGGGGTTTTCGAGGAGCAGCCGATTCCGGAAATCTTGGCGACCCGGTGCGGTTCGATCGACAGTTCGAAGCAGGCCTCGATGATCGATGCCGTGATCGAATCATGGCCGCAGCCGGCGCACAGCGTCGAGATCTTGCCCTCGTAATCCCGGTGGGTGAAGCCGAGATCGTTCTTGGGCAGGCCGGGATGATGGAATTTCGGCTTGGCGATATAGGTCATGACTTCACCTTTCTGCTCCCTCTCCCCGCTTGCGGGGAGAGGGTCGGGGTGAGGGGGGTCTCAGCGAGTCGAATGTGCCGAGAGTCCCCCTCACCCGGATTGCTGCGCAATCCGACCTCTCCCCGCGCGCGGGGAGAGGTGACAGCCTCGAAACTTGTTGCTTTGCCGTCATGACTTCACCTTGCGGAGCGGGGTCACCTTGAGTTGGTCCTGGTGGTCGCCGATCGCGCCGGCGATGAAGCGCGCGGTAATCGGCGTGCCGTCATAATGCAGGATCGGGATCAGCCGGACCGGATCGATGCCGTTCTCGTTGACGATCAATGAGCGAAGCTGCGCATCGCGGTTCTGCTCGACCACATAGACGAAGTCGTGGTCGGCGATGAAGCTGGCGACACTGGAATGGAACGGGAAGGCGCGGATCCTCAAGCGGTCGAGCTGATGCCCGCGCGATTCCAGGATCCCGATCGCCTCGTCCATCGCCGGCGCGGTGGAGCCGAAATAGATCACGCCGTATTTTGTCGGCTTGGCGGCGTTGGCCTGCAGCGGCCGCGGCACCATGTCCTGGGCGGTTTCGAACTTGCGCACCAGCCGCTGCATGTTGTCGGCATAAACAGGACCTTCCTCGGAGTAGATCGCGTAGCGGTTACGCGAGGTGCCGCGGGTGAAGAACGAGCCCTTGGTCGGGTGGGTGCCCGGATAGGTGCGGTACGGGATGCCGTCGCCGTCGACGTCGAGATAGCGCCCGAAGTCGCGGCCGGGTTCATCCAGCATCTCCGCCGTCATCACCTTGCCGCGGTCGTATTGCCTGGCGTCGTCCCACTTCAGTGGACGCGACAGGCGGTGGTTCATGCCGATGTCGAGATCGAGCATGAGGAAGATCGTGGTCTGCAGCCGCTCGGCGAGATCGAAGGCGTGCGCCGCGAATTCGAAGGCTTCGGCCGGGTCTTCCGGAAACAGCAGCACATGCTTGGTGTCGCCATGCGAGGCATAGGCGCAGGCGATGATGTCGCATTGCTGGGTTCGCGTCGGCATGCCGGTCGAGGGACCGGCGCGCTGCACATTCATGATCACAGCCGGAATCTCGGCGAAATAGGACAGGCCGATGAATTCCGTCATCAGCGATATGCCGGGTCCTGAAGTGGCGGTGAAGGCGCGGGCGCCATTCCAGGATGCGCCGATCACGATGCCGATCGAGGCCAGTTCGTCCTCGCCCTGCACGATGGCGTATTTCGCCTTGCCGGTGACGGGGTCGTGGCGCAGCTTCTTGCAGTGACTGGTGAAAGCGTCGGCCACCGACGACGACGGCGTGATCGGATACCAGGCGCACACGGTGGCGCCGCCATAGACCGCGCCGAGGGCAGCCGCGCTGTTGCCTTCGATGAAGATGCGGTCGCCGACCTTGTCGGCCTTCTTGACGCGCAGGCCGATCGGGCATTTCAGGTTCTGCAGCGCCCAGTCGCGGCCGAGATGCAGCGCGTGGATGTTCGAGGACAAGAGCTTCTCCTTGCCCTTGTACTGCTCGCCGATCAGCTGCTCGACCAGCTTCGGGTCCATGTCGAGCAGGGCGCACATCGCGCCGAGATAGATGATGTTCTTGAACAGCTGGCGCTGGCGCGGATCGGTATAGGTCGAGTTGGTGATGGCGGTCAGCGGTACGCCGATCACGGTAATGTCGGCCCGGAATTTCGACGCAGGCATCGGCTTGGTCGAATCGTAGAACAGGTAACCGCCGGGCTCGATCGCGGCGATGTCCTTGTCCCAGGTCTGCGGGTTCATCGCCACCATCATGTCGACGCCGCCGCGGGCGCCGAGATGGCCATCCTCGGTCACCCGCACCTCGTACCAGGTCGGCAGGCCCTGGATGTTGGACGGGAAGACGTTGCGCGGGCTGACCGGTACGCCGTGGCGCAGGATCGAGCGCGCGAACATTTCGTTGGCGCTCGCCGACCCCGAGCCGTTGACGTTGGCGAAGCGGACGACGAAGTCGTTTACGCTGCTGATCGGGCTTTGGACGGACATGATGTTCCTGCGTGAGTCATATCGATGAGGTATTTCTGCATGTCCCAGGCGCCGGTGGGACAGCGTTCGGCGCACAGGCCGCAGTGCAAGCAGACGTCTTCGTCCTTGACCATGACGCGTCCGGTCTTGAGGCCGTCGGCGACATAAAGGTCCTGATCCGGATGCGGTGAGGGCGCCTTCAGCCGGGTCCGCAGATCTTCTTCCTCGCCGTTCTGGGTGAAGGTGATGCAGTCCATCGGACAGATATCGACGCAGGCGTCGCATTCGATGCACAAGGGGGCCGCGAACACGGTCTGAACGTCGCAGTTCAGGCAGCGGTGGGCTTCGCCGAGCGCGAGCTTGACGTCATAGCCGAGTTCGACTTCGGCGCGGATGTCCTTCAGCGCGATCACCTTGTCGCGATGCGGCACCTTGTAGCGCTTGTCGACGGAGATGTCGTTGTCGTAGCTCCACTCGTGGATGCCCATCTTCTGCGAGGAGATGGTCACCTCGGGCAGCGGCCGTTCGGTGATATCCTCGCCGGACAGCATCTTGTGGATCGACAGCGCGGCGTCGTGGCCGTGCGCCACCGCCCAGATGATGTTCTTCGGGCCGAAAGCAGCGTCGCCGCCGAAGAACACCTTCGGATTGGTCGATACGAAAGTCCTGGCGTCGACCTTGGGCATGTTCCACTTGTCGAATTCGACGCCGCAGTCGCGCTCGATCCAGGGGAAGGCATTCTCCTGGCCGACCGCCACCAATACGTCGTCGCAGTTGATCGTCTCGTCCGCTTCGCCCGCCGGCACCAGGTTGCGGCGGCCGTTGGCGTCGTATTCCGCCTTCACCTTCTGGAAGGTGACACCGGTGAGCTTGCCGTTGTCATGGACGAAGGCGACCGGCACCATGAAATTGAGGATCGGAATGTCCTCATGGAGGGCGTCTTCCTTCTCCCAGGGGCTGGCCTTCATTTCCTCGAAGCCGGAACGCACGACCACCTTGACGTCTTCGCCGCCGAGCCGCCGCGCGGTGCGGCAGCAATCCATCGCGGTGTTGCCGCCGCCGAGCACGATGACGCGCTTGCCGATCTTGCTCACATGCTCGAACGAGACCGAGGCGAGCCATTCGATGCCGATGTGAATATTGGCGGCGGCTTCCTTGCGGCCGGGAATTTCCAGCTCGCGGCCACGCGGCGCGCCGGAGCCGACGAAGACCGCGTCGAAGTTTTCGGTGAGCAACTGCTTCAGGCTGTCGATGCGGTGGCCGCCTTTGAAGTCGATGCCGAGATTGAGGATGTAGTCGGTTTCCTCGTCGATCACCGAATCCGGCAGCCGGAATTTCGGAATCTGCGTCCGCATCATGCCGCCGGCCTTGGGATCGGAATCGAACACGGTGCAGTGATAGCCGAGCGGCGCAAGGTCTCGGGCCACCGTCAGCGAGGCGGGGCCGCCGCCGACGATCGCGATACGCTTGCCGTTTTTCGCGGATAGCTTCGGCATGCGGTGCTTGACGTCGTCCTTGAAATCGGCGGCGACGCGCTTCAACCGGCAGATCGCGACCGGCGTATCCTCGACGCGGCCGCGGCGGCAGGCCGGCTCGCACGGGCGATCGCAGGTGCGTCCGAGAATCCCCGGAAACACGTTGGATCTCCAATTGATCATGTAGGCGTCGCTGTAGCGGCCTTCAGCAATCAAACGGATGTATTCTGGAACGGGCGTATGCGCAGGACAGGCCCATTGGCAATCGACCACTTTATGGAAGTAGTCCGGCGCCGAAATATCAGTCGGTTTCATTCCTACCTTGTCCGCGCGGCTTCAAGGACGGCGCGGCCTTATCTTTGCCTGCGAACGCTCAGTCGGCGCTCTTGCGGTTATTGAATTGCATCATAGGCTTACCTTATTAGAGGCATTCCAGAGCGTGCACAAAGGCAAATTTGTCTCACCACCCGCCTTCATTAGTCGAACGCCATAACGTTGCCGTTATTGCGGCAGTGCAACATGCGCAAAGCGGTTCATGCGACGTTCAAATCGTCGGGAGGTCGCTCTTCGCCAGGTCCCACATCAGACAATAGAGACCGGTCGAGATCACGGCGGATTTGACCGCGGCATCGCCCAGGCGCGCGGTGATGGCTGCCGACACCGCTGTCACATCCGTACCGTCGATCAGCACGAACCAGTCGCCCGCGCCGGGATTGGCGGCCGAGGGATCGTCGGTGATCGGTTTGGACAACGAAGCATCGCTTTCGAGCAGGTGCATCGAGATAATTCCGTCCAGCTTCCCGGGTTCGAGTTGATCCCGCAGTGCGGTACGCAACCTATCCTTGTCCACGGGACGCAGGCGCACGATGCCGAGTGCGGCGCCCCGGCCCTGGCCGCGGCTGATCGTAATGTGCGCGACCGCGCGGATCATGTTCCTGAAGCGCGCGATGTTCGCCTTCGACCAGGCGGTCTGGTTGGCCAGCGCCGTGCGATAGGCCGGGCTGTCGAGCACCTCGAAGGTTTCGGTGGAATAGAGGCTGAGATATTTCGGCTGGCCGTCATGGGCGACATAGCGCCTGGCCTCGAGGAAGCCGGGAATCGCGACGCGCTCCTCGAGATGCTCGCGGTCGTACCAGCGGTTGAACTCGGCCTCGTCGGATGGGTCGATGTCCATCGACGTCAGCAGCATTCCCTTTCCGGCGAGCGGCATTTCAGCTTGTCCTTATCGCTTGATGATGGAAGCCAGATCCGCGATCGCCTTCATCACGGCGTCCCGCACGCCGGGATCGTACAACGAGTGGCCGGCGCCTTCGACGATGCGGATTTCAGACCCGCGCCATGCGGCGGCCAGCGCATGCGAAGTCGCAGGCGGACACAGCAAATCATAGCGGCCTTGCACGATGATGCCGGGAATGCCTTCGAGCCGGCTAGCCTCGCTGAGAAGCTGACCGGGTCGCATGAAGCAGTCGTTCCGAAAATAATGCGCTTCCATGAACGGTGTCGAGGGCAGTGCACGGGTCGAGTTCAGCGCATTGAGATCGAGCCGGACCCTCGACGAGGTGTGTTCCGAAAGAATGCGTTCGGTGTCGCCCCAGGCGCGGGCGGCGGGGCCGTGCACCGCCGGATCGGAGTCAAGGATACGGCGGAAGTAGGCATCCAGCGGTTTTTCGCGATCCTCGGGCGGCAGCGCGCCTAAAAAATCTTCGGAGAGACCGGGATGCAGGCGCGGCAGCGCATCGAGGAAGGCGCCTTCCAGCTCCCGGCGGCTGCCGAGAAAGGTCGCGCGCAACACGATGCCGGTGACCCGGTCGGGATGCGTCTGCGCATAGGCCAGCGCCAGCGTCGCGCCCCAGGATCCGCCCACGATCATCCAGCGCTGAAACCCGAATTTCTCGCGGATCAGCTCCATGTCGGCGATCAGATGCGGCAGCGTGTTGTTCTCGCGGCGGCCTTTTGGGCGGCTTCGCCCGGCGCCGCGCTGGTCGAACAGCACTGCGTGGAAGCGCTCGGGATCGAACAGCCGCCGATGGTCGGCCTGGCAGCCGCTGCCGGGGCCGCCATGCAGATAGACCGCGGGAATACCATCTGCGCGGCCGACGCTTTCGACATGGATCTCGTGGCCGTCGCCGACGGACAGCAACTCCGACGTCAGCGAGGCGAAGGGATCGGAGCGATGGCTGCCGGCTTTGCCCGCTTCGGCGTCAGGCGCCATGGTCGCCGCCGGTCTCGGGCGTTCCCCCGGCGAAATTGCGGTAGATGAAACGGTCGCCGCCGGTCGCGGACTCCAACTCGGCCTGCTTGAAAATCTGCTCATGCATCGGCGACAGCGTGCAGGCCGGGTCGGTATTGCCGGCATCGCCGGTGAGGGCAAAAGCCTGGCAGCGGCAGCCGCCGAAATCGATCTCCCGGAACTCGCAGCTCTTGCACGGCTCCTTCATCCAGCCGGTGCCGCGATAGCGGTTGAAGGCCTCGGAGTTCTGCCAGATCCAGGCGATCGAATGATTGGATCGCACGCTTTCGAATTCAAGCCCGGTGATCGACTCGGCGGCGTGGCAGGGCAGGACTTTTCCCGCGGGCGAGATGTTGAAGAACTGCCGGCCCCAGCCGCCCATGCACTTCTTCGGCCGCAGCGCATAATAATCCGGCACCACATAATCGATGGCGAGGATGCCTTTCAGCCTCGCCTCGGCTTCCTCGACGATGCGGCTGGTCTCCTCGATCTGCTCCAGCGTCGGCATCAGCGCCGCGCGGTTCTTCAGCGCCCAGCCGTAATATTGCACGTTGGCGACCTCGAGCCGGTCGGCGTCGAGATCGACCGCCATCTGGATGATGTCGGCGAGTTGATGCAGGTTTTGCCGGTGCATTACTGCGTTGACGGTCAGCGGCAGATCCAGTTCGCGGGTCCACCGCGCCACCTCGATCTTCTTCTGATGCGCGTTCTTCAGGCCGGCGACGCGGTCGGCCACCATGGGCTCGTTGCCCTGAAAGCTGATCTGCACGTGGCACAGCCCGGCATCGGCCAGCGCAGACAATTTTTCGCGGGTCAGCAACACCGCCGACGTGATGAGATTGGAGTACAGCCCGACATCGCTGGCGTGTTGCACCAGTTCGACCAGATCCTTGCGCGCGGTTGGTTCGCCGCCGGAAAAATGGATCTGCAGCACGCCGATTTGCGCAAGCTCGGTGAGGACCTTCTTCCATTCATCGGTCGTGAGTTCGCTGCCGCCGCGGTCGAGTTCGACCGGATTGGAGCAATAGGGACACTGCAGCGGACAGCGATGCGTCAGCTCGGCGAGCACCGCGAGCGGAATGCCAAACGTCTCCGCGGTCGAGCCGCGCGCCTCCAGCACCGCGAGCCCGTCGTGGGGGTCGCTGGCCGCTACGCCGGCATCTGTCAGCGTCGGACTCATGCGGTCTTCTCGCGTGCTTCCGTCAAAAATCCCTTGTCGGCCAGGTCCTGCAGCATGGCGATGACGTCGGTGGCTATCGCCTCGCGTTCGGCGGAATACTTGGCGGCGAGGTGGTCGACCATGTCGGCGACGCTGCGAACGCCGTCACACAGCTGCAGCACTTCCACCGCGATTTCGTCCGGCGCCAGCACCCGCTCCGGCGCCAGAATGACCCAGACCTTTCGCGTTTCATCGAACTTCAGTCTGGCATGCCGCGGCAGAACCGGCCTGCTGGTCTCGCTGACGCTGATGTTGCGGTTACGCGGGGTTGCCATGTCTCGTCTCTAGCCGGCTTTGGGAACAAATGCCCCCGGCGGTATGTGGCCATCGACATAGGCATGATACAGCGCATCTAGCTGAACCCATAGCACATTGGTCTTGAAGATCAGCGCATTGCAGACTACCGCGCGCTCGGCCGGCGTCGTGGCGTGTTCCCTGACGTACTCCAGCGCAAAGCCGGCGTCGCGCGGCGCCTGGGTCAGGCGCCGGCTGAAATAGCTCATGGTGTCGGGATTGACGAAATCGTAATGCGCCAGCATGCCCGAAATGCGCTCTTCGTGCAGGTTCGGCGCGAACAGTTCCGTCAGCGACGAGGCGATGGCCTCCAGCGGGCTCTTGTCGCGAACGAAATGCACATAGGCCTCCACCGCGAAGCGCGTCGCCGGCAAGATGCCCTCGGTGGATTCCACGTAGGCGTTGTCGAGCCCGAGTCCCTCGGTCAGCTTCAGCCAGCGCTCGATGCCGCCCTCGGTGCCGACGTCTCCGTCATGGTCCTCGATCCGGTGCCGCCATTCCATGCGGATGGCGCGGTCGCGGAAGCGCGAGATCACCACCGCGTCCTTGATCGGAATGGTGCTCTGGTAATAGTAGCGGTTCAGCGCCCAGGCCTGCACCTGGCCCTTGTTGAGTTTGCCGCCGTGCAGTAGCCGGTGAAACGGATGCAGATTGTGGTAGCGGGTCGCGCCGATGTGGCGAAAGGCTGCTTCCAGTTCGTCGGCACTGTTGAGCGGCGCGCTGCCGGCGAGCGAGAAGGCTGTCATCCCGTTCAGGGTTATTGCGTTCACAGCGTAATCTCCGTTCCATCGGCGGGGATTTGCCAGCCCGCGCGCTCGGCTTGTTGGCGTTCGGCGGAATCGTGCAGCAGCGCCGGGTTGGAATTGTTGATGTGCAGAAACACTTTGCGGCCGATATTGAGGCCCGACAAGGCTTCGATCGCGCCGCGCTCGCCCGACATGGCGATATGTCCCATGCCTTGCCCGGTCTTGGTGCCGAGGCCGGCCACGATCAACTCGTCGTCGCGCCACACCGTGCCATCGAAGAAGATCAGGGGCGCGCCGGCAAGCCTGGATTTGAGGTCGTCGGTCACATCGGCGCAGGCGGCGAGGAAATAGAAATACTTGCCCGTTGCCTTGTCGCCGATTCGTAGCCCGAGCGTGTCGCCTGCGCTGTCATTACCCGCTGGATGGGCCTTGCCCTCCAGATACCAGGCGCCCTTGCCGGGAGCGGCAAACGGCAGGATTTCGATCCCGGACGGCGCGCCGTCGGGCAGCGTCGGCTCGAAAATTGTGTCCAGTTCGATCGGCTGGCGCCTCACGTTCTTCGCGTTGAGCACGTTGAAGACGCTGTTATCTCCCAGGATCGAAAGCACCCGGCTGTGGGCGTAGATCGTGAATGGCGAGCCCTCGCGCATCGACAGCAGGCCCGCCACGGCATCGATCTCGCCATTGGTCAGGATCACGCCCGATATCGGGCTGTGACGCAGTTTTCCGGCCCTGGGATGAAGCTGCGGTGTCGCAATCAGTTGCTGGCGCAGATCGGGAGAGGCATTGATCAGGAACCAGTGTTCGCCGTCGGCGCTGATCGCGATCGAGGCCTGGGTGCTCTGGAGCTCGGGATGCTCGCTTCTTGCGGCCCGGCAAACCGGACATCCGCAATTCCACTGCGGAACGCCACCACCTGCCGCGGCGCCCAGGACGACGACGCGAAGCATGATTCGCCTCCCGGAGATTCCAAAGCCTTGAGGTCTAGAAGAATGTGAGGTCTTCAAGCTTCGAAGGTGGACGCCGGTACGGGCACAATCCCACGATCGGGATCGTGTCACGCCCGGAGGTCCACCTCAAATCATGTGAAGCTGTCGCAGCCGCTTACTTGCGGGCGGCGCACGCGTACATGTTGATTTCCATGCCGACCGGCACTTCGACGATCTTCGGGGTTTTCCAGGCCATTTGGCTCTCCTTTTCGAACGGACGACTTCCGTCCTCCCAGGATAAACTACTGCGGAATGAAAAGTTCGCCACTTAAATCTTCGGTCGTAAATCTTCGTTTTCTTGCTGCGATGCACAAGGAACTCACTTAATTGTGCGAGCGCGACCTAAAACAACGAGGGATCAACGGGTTCAAAGTTGCGCCCAAGTCACCTAGATGGTGACTTCGCGCCGAGGTGGCGGGCCGTCGCCTTTCGGATAAAGAACTTGTGAGATGTCGCGGGGCTTTGGCTGGAGCCCCGCAATGGAAAGTGGTTTGCCATGCCCCGGTACTTCTTCAACACACGGATCGGGGACGAGCTGATTTCGGATCCCGAAGGCGAACAGCTGAGGGATCCGGATCAGGCATGGGAAATTGCGCGCGCCATGATCCGGGAGTTGCTCAAGCTCGAAGGCGCGGAAGGCGGCCTGTTGAATGCGACCCTCGAGGTGACGGATGACGCAGGCGAGATCGTGCTGGAGTTTCCGTTCACCGAGGCGATCCTCGACATGACAGGCGAAGCGGCCACCAGGCACTGACGCAACGCCGCCTGGCTCAGGGCGTTAACGGCCGCGACTGGATGTCGGAAGACATTTCCGAGGACGAACTCAACCGCGTGACCAAAGTCGGCGAGCATTTCGGCGTAGCGCAGGTCACGCCGGAGCAGATCGCCTGATCTCGCTCATTTCATCGCCCGCGTGCGCTAGATCTGGGCCAGACAGGCGCTTTTTCCGGGTGGCCTTGCCCTCCGCTCAGCGCTACAAGCGGGCGATCAAACGGAGCTATTCATGCAAGATCTCTGGCGTCTGTCGGCTACCGATATCGCTGCCCTGGTGCGATCGAAGAAAATCTCGGCGACGGAGGCAGCAACGGCGGCGCTGGCCCGGCTCGACGCGGTCAATCCCAAAATCAACGCCGTGGTCGACCATCGGCCGGCGGATGTGCTGGCGCAGGCCGCCGCCATCGATGCCGCGATCGCGCGGGGCGATGATCCGGGTCCGCTGGCGGGCGTGCCCGTCACCGTCAAGGTCAATATCGACCAGCAAGGGTTTGCCACCACCAACGGCCTCAAGCTGCAGCGCGAGGTGATTGCCAGGACCAACAGCCCGGTGGTCGACAATCTGCGCAAGGCCGGCGCCGTCATTCTCGGGCGCACCAACTGCCCGGCGTTTTCCTATCGCTGGTTCACCACCAATCTGGTTCACGGCGACACCAAAAATCCGCGCGACCCCGGCATCACGCCGGGCGGTTCGTCGGGCGGGGCAGGGGCCGCAGTGGCGGCGGGCATCGGCCACATCGCGCATGGCACCGATATCGCGGGATCGATCCGCTATCCCGCCTATGCCTGCGGCGTGCATGGCCTGCGTCCGACAATCGGGCGCATCGCCGCCTTCAATGCCGAGCTGCCGGAGCGCCCGATCGGGCCGCAGATCTCGGCGGTGTCGGGTCCGCTGGCGCGCACCATCGGCGATCTCAGGATCGCGCTGGCGGCGATGTCGGGCTACGACGCCCGCGATCCCTGGTGGGTGCCGGCGCCGCTGCAGGGGCCGGCGATGCAAAAGCGCGCCGCGCTGTGCCTCAATCCCGACGGGCTCGATCCGGTAGCGGAAGTAAGGGCCGCCGTCGCGGATGCCGGCAAGCGGCTGGAACGCGCGGGATGGGTGGTCGAGGAGGTCGAGACGCCGCCGCTGCGCGAGGCCGCCGAACTGCAGACCAAGCTGTGGCTCGGCGATGGCTACGAGGCGCAGCTGGCTACCGCCGAACGCGAAGGCGATCCCGGCGCGCTGGCCTGCCTGCGCGGCAACCGGTCCAAGGTGTTTCCGTTTGATGTCGACACGCTCTCGAAAGTCTTGACGCGGCGCGCGACCCTGACGCGCCAATGGCTGCAATTCCTGGAGAAATACGCCGTGCTGGTGATGCCGGTATCCGGCGAATTGCCGTTTCCCGATCAGCTCGACGTCAAGGACGATGCCTCGTTCGCGCGGGTGTGGCACGCGCAGCTGACGCAGATCGCCATTCCCTTCATGGGGCTGCCCGGGCTAACGGTATCCACCGGTCTGGTGGGGCGCGTTCCCGTCGGCGTTCAGGTCGTCGCCGGCCGCTACCGCGAGGATCTCTGCCTCGCCGCGGGTGAGGCGATCGAAGCCGGCGGAACTCCCTCGGCGGCGATCGATCCCGCCGGCTGAATTTGTCTGGCCGCAACGAAAGAGCAAGATGACCGGCGTTCTTGATTTCACGGCGACGTCGCTGGCCGGCGAGGACGTTCCGCTGAAGCGGTTCGAGGGTCAGGTGCTGCTGATCGTCAACACCGCGAGCAAGTGCGGATTCACGCCGCAATACAAGGGGCTCGAGGTGCTGCATCAGACGCTCAGCCCGCGCGGCTTTTCGGTGCTCGGATTTCCGTGCAACCAGTTCGGTGGCCAGGAACCGGGCGACGCGCAACAGATCGAGCAGTTTTGTTCGAGCCAATATGCCGTCACCTTTCCGATGTTCGCCAAGGTCGATGTCAATGGCAGCAACGAGCACCCGTTGTTTGCGTATCTGAAGCATGCGAAATCCGGCCTGCTCGGGCCGTCGATCAAATGGAATTTCACCAAGTTCCTGATCGACCGTTCCGGCAAGGTGGTGGCGCGGCATGCGCCGACGGCGAAGCCGGAAGGTCTGAAGAAGGAAATCGAGGCACTGCTATGAACGAGAAGAACGAGACCATGAGCGACGCGTTTCCGGACCGCCTGTCCACCAACCCGAAGAGCCCCTACTACAATGAGGAGCTGCTGCAGCGCGACGTCGGCATCCGCTTCAAGGGCGCCGAGAAGACCAATGTCGAGGAATATTGCATCAGCGAGGGCTGGGTGCGCGTCACCGCCGGCAATGCCAAGGACCGCTACGGCAATCCGCTAACCATCAAGGTGCACGGCCCGGTCGAGCCGTATTTCAGGGACAAGACGGAATCGTAAGCTATGTCGGTCCGCATCGTCGATATCAGGGAGGTGACGAAGCCGATTTCGTCGCCGATCCGCAACGCCTATATCGACTTCACCAAAATGACGACCAGCCTCGTGGCCGTCGTCACCGACGTGGTACGCGACGGCCGGCCGGTGGTCGGCTACGGCTTCAATTCCAACGGCCGCTACGGGCAGGGCGGGCTGATCCGCGAGCGTTTTGCGCCGCGCCTGATGGAGGCGGACCCGAAGACGCTGCTCGACGAGGCTGGCGGCAATCTCGATCCGGACCGGGTCTGGGCGACGCTGATGTCGAACGAAAAGCCCGGCGGCCACGGCGAGCGCTCGGTCGCGGTCGGCACCATCGACATGGCGGTGTGGGACGCGGTGGCGAAGATCGCTGGCAAGCCGCTGTTCCGGCTCTTGGCGGAGCGCCACCGGCGCACCGCCAATCCGCGCGTGTTCGTCTATGCCGCCGGCGGCTATTATTATCCCGGCAAGGGCCTGTCGATGCTGCGCGGCGAGATGCGCAGCTATCTCGACCGCGGCTACACCGTGGTGAAGATGAAGATCGGCGGCGCGCCGATATCAGAGGACCGCATCCGCATCGAGGCCGTGCTCGAAGAGATCGGCAGCGAGGCCAGGCTCGCGGTCGACGCCAACGGCCGGTTCGATCTGGAGACCGCGATCGCCTACGCCAGGATGCTGCGCGACTATCCGCTGTTCTGGTACGAGGAGGCCGGCGATCCGCTCGATTACCAGCTGCAGGCCGCATTGGCGGAGTTCTATCCGGGGCCGATGGCGACAGGCGAGAACCTGTTCAGTCATCAGGACGCGCGCAACCTCGTTCGCTACGGCGGCATGCGGCCTGATCGCGACTGGCTGCAATTCGATTGCGCGCTATCCTATGGGCTGTGCGAATACCAGCGCACGCTCGACGTGCTCAAGACCCAGGGCTGGTCGGCAAGCCGCTGCATTCCCCATGGCGGCCACCAGATGTCGCTGAACATCGCGGCCGGACTCGGGCTGGGCGGCAATGAGAGCTATCCCGATCTGTTCCAGCCCTATGGCGGTTTTCCGGACGGCGTGCGCGTCGAGAACGGCCACATCACCATGCCGGATCTGCCGGGCATCGGGTTCGAGGGCAAGAGCGATCTGTTTGCGGAGATGAGGGCGCTGGCGGGGTAGCGCGCGAGGCGCTCCTTTCACCTCTCCCTTTGGGAGAGGTCGGCGCGAAGCGCCGGGTGAGGGGTTACGCTCACCGATAGACCGTAACCCCTCACCCCAACCCTCTCCCACAGGGGGAGAGGGGGCTCACCGCCGTCGTGGCGGGCATATCGAATAACCCGGCCTCTTTACGACAACCGCATATCCAGCAGCCGCCGCCCTTCGCCCTTCAGCAGCTTCTTCACCGCACTTGAAGCGATCACCTCGCCCTGGTTGGCATAGGCCTCGTGGTTCTTCTCGATGTCCTCGAGCCGGTAGAGATAGTTGACCATGATGCCCGCGGATTCGCGCAGGCCCTTGGGCGAGACATCGCCGAGCCAGTCGATCCGCTCCAGCCGCGCGCCGTTGCCGAGATGGAATCGCGCCACCGAATCGATCATCCGGCCCTTTGCGGTGCGGGCCTTCAGGAAGTAATGCGCGGCCAGCGGCTCCAGCACCGCGCGCAGTTTTGATGCCAGCTCCGCATCCTCGAACCAGCCGGGTTTTTCGAGGTTTTCCAGCAGCGCCCGCTCCTCGTCGGTCACCGGGACATCGCTCGCTTGCTTCAGCCACGCGACAAAACCAGGCACCGGCGACAGCGTGACAAAATTCTCCAGCTTCGGCAATTCGCGGCGCAATTCCTCGACCACCTGCTTGATCAGGAAACTGCCGAACGAAATGCCGCCGAGGCCTTTCTGGGTGTTGGAGATCGAATAGAACACCGCGGTGCGGGCGCGCTCGATCGGCACCAGCGCCCGGTCTTCGGCGAGCAGCGGCGCGATCGCGGCGGGGATGGTTTCGGTCAGCGCCACTTCGACGAAAATCAAGGGCTCGTCGACCAGGGCTGGATGAAAGAACGCGTAGCAGCGCCGGTCGACCGGATCGATGCGGCGGCGCAGATCGTCCCAGTCGCGGATCTCGTGCACCGCCTCGTAGCGGATGATCTGTTCCAGAATGTTCGCTGGCGTCTGCCAATCGATCCTGCGCAGCACGAGAAATCCCCTGTTGAACCATGAAGACAAAAGATGCACTGCGTCGCGGTCGAGCGCGGCCAGATCCTTGTGGCCGCCTCCGTTCATGAGGCCGAGCAGGTCGGCGCGCAGCGCCACCAGCTCGCTGGTGCCGCCGGGCGCGCGGTTGAGCCGGCGGATCAGTTCCTGCCGACGCGGCTCCGACGCAAAGTGCAGGTCGCTGGCGTCCTCGTCGGACGGCTGCGCGCGCCAGGCCTCGATCGCCTGCGACAGCCGTTCGCGGTCCGGACCATAGCCGCGCGCCAGCGTCTCGAAGAACGCCAGCCGGCCGGCGTCGTCGAGCTGGCGATAGCGGTCCAGCACCTCGCGCGCGATCGCGACGCCGGAAGCTTCGCCACGGCCCGACAGCAGCGCCTCGCACAATTCGATCAGCTCGGAAGCATCCTGTTTCGCATCCGGCGCCCCGCCGCGGCGAAGCAAGGTGCGGCCGCGCTCGGAAATCGAGGCGAGTAGGTCGGAGAAGAAGGCGTTGCTGCTCATGGCGGGCGGGTCGAATCCTGATTGGATGGAAATCCTACACGAGAATTAAGGCGGAACGGATCACAATCAAGCTGATGTGGGTGAGTAAAAAGACGTCATGGCGCGCTACGGAGGCGGCGGTCAGCGGTGTGCCACGTCATCTCAACGTCGTCCCTGCCACATTCCAACCATCAGACACACTTCCGTCCGCCATCGCGTCCACCCATCCCGCCGTGCGGTCGTGACGATCGCGAACCGCCCTTTTTCTTCGGATGAGGCGGGGCGAATCTCTAAAGGTGATTTGCCCGACGTGTTAAGTGAAAGTTTGTCCGGTCCCGAAGGGGAATGGCAGGCCCAAACCAAAAATGTTGAAAACAACCCCATGCACAGTAACGCTAGTGGGTGCGGAGTGAGACCGACACCACCGCTGGGAGGCCAAAACGTGATGTCGTCGAACTCAGTTCCAAGATCTTGATCAAAGGACCCCGAGCTTGAGCGTTGCCTTCACCAGGTAGCGTAGCCCGGATGGAGCCGAGAGGACGCGCGAATGCGCGTCCGATGGCGCAATCCGGGAACGGAGGTGAGGCCGCCCCGGATTGCGCCATCGAGCGGCGCCTTGCGCCGAACCGATGGCTCCATCCGGGCTACGATTTCTGAATGGGTTTTGCGGCCAACGCCTCACTCCTTCTCCGCAAACTCCGTCGGCGTCTTGCCCGTTACCTGCCGGAACGCGTATGAAAACGCCGGCACGCTCGAATATCCGAGATCGGCGGCGAGTTGCTTGACCGAGAGGTTGGCGTCGACCGACAGTTTTTCGATCGCCGCGGCGATGCGGGCGCGCTGGCACCAGCTCTTGAAGCTGAGTTGCGTTTCAGATGCGAACAGGCGTGACAGGGTTCGCGCCGAGGTGCCGACTTCGCGCGCCAGCGCCTCGATCTCGTGGCTGCCGGTGGGGTCGCCGAGCACGATGTCGGCGGCGCGGCGGCAGCGCGGTTCGCGCGGCAAGGGAATGAAGGTCGCGGAGTCCTCGGCCTGGTGCAGTTCGAGCATCACGAGCTTTATCAGGAGCGCGGTGCGGTCGGGGTCGTTGCGGCCGTCGAACAGCGCGAGGATGGCCTGGTGCAGCAGCGGCGAGACCCGCACCACGAATTCGGCATCGAGGCTGGCACTGCGGTCTTCCCGCTCCAGCCAGGCGAGATCGAAATACAGCGTGCGCATTTCGATGTCGGCGAGCACGTCGATGGCGTGTTCGGATCGCGCCGGCACCCACACCGCGCGGTCCGGCGGCACCAGCCAGCGTCCCTTCGGGGTGGTGACCTGCATGGTGCCGCGGGCGGCGTACACCAGCTGGGCCTCGCGGTGCATATGAGTGTCGAGGCGGACGCCGCGCCGGTAGTGGTTGGCGATCAGATGCAGGCCGTCGCCGGTTGAGATCCGGCGGCCCTTGATCGCGGCAATTGGCTTTTCGGCGATATTCATTGGCGACATCCCGTCAGCGCAACACCGTATAACCTATGTCAGGAAAAGTCAGGATTCGCCAATGAACAGCCCGGCCAGGGTGATCGGTTACGTCAACGCCGCCCACTTCATCGACCATTATTCGATGCTGATCTTCGCCGCCGCCATCATCGTGATGGGGCCGGCGCTGGGCATGGCCTATTCGGAACTGCTGCCTTACGCGACGCCGGGCTTCGTCGCGTTCGGCGCGGGATCGCTGCTGACCGGCTGGCTCGGCGACCGCTGGAGCCGCCGCCACATGATGGTGATCTTCTTTGCCGGCATTGGGCTGTCGATGATCGCGGTCGGTCTGGTGCAGACCCCGCTGCAGCTCGGTGCGGCGCTGCTTTCGATC
>NZ_JAUSLT010000031.1 GCF_030646015.1 Bradyrhizobium sp. | reverse complement strand
GTGGGATCGCCTTCGGCGACACGAAGGCGCCGACCTCGATGGTATGCAGCCCGGCGCCGAGCAGCGCCTCGATGAAGGCGATGCGGCCCTCGACCCCGACAGGCGTCTTCTCGTTCTGCAGGCCGTCGCGGGGACCGACTTCGACGATGCGGACGGAATCGCTCATGCTGAACTCACGCGGCGCTCGGCTCGACCACGGCGAGTTCGACGCCCTCGCCGACGATATCGCCGACCTTGCATTTGATCGCGCTCAGCACGCCCGCAAAGGGCGCGCGCAAGGTCTGCTCCATCTTCATCACTTCCAGTGTGAGAATGGGCGCGCCTTTTTCCAGCGTGGCGCCGACTTCCGCCAGCAACGCCACCACGGTGCCCGGCAGGGGTGCCACGATCTTGTCCTCGCCGACCTGTTCTTCAGTCTCGCCGCCGAACGGATCGACCCAATGCAGGTCGAAGCGACCGTTGCGGGTGCGCAGATAGAGTTCATGGCCTTCGATCACGGCGACGACATGGGATTTGATGCCGTGCAGCCTGAGCTGGAAACCGCCGGAAGCCTCGGGCGCGGTGGTGAAGGCCAGTTCGCGCTCGCCGATCGACAGCGTCGCCGGACCGTTGCCGTAGATCAGACTGACCTTGTGTTCGCCGCCCTGCCCGTGCCGGAACGTGAACACCCGCCGCCGCCGGCCGACCGGCATCCAGCCCGCCGTGCGCCACGGCGAATGCGCCTCCGCGCCGGCGCGCTGTGTTTCCTCGCCAAGGATGGCGACGACAGCCGCGCAGAGCTCAAGATCGTGCGGAACCGGTGCATCCGGCGTCAGGTTCTTCAATTCGCGTTCGATGAAGCCGGTATCGATGGTATTGGCGCGCACTTGCGGATGCGTCACCAGCGCCGACAGGAAGGGAATGTTGCTGACGATGCCGCGGACATCGGTCTCCTCGAGGCCGCGGTTGAGCCGATCGATGGCCTCGTCGCGGGTCGGCGCCCAGGCAATCACCTTGGCCAGCATGGCGTCGTAGTGCGGCGAGACCGCGTCGCCCGCGCGATAGCCCGCATCAATGCGCAGGCCGTTCACTTCGGCCGGCGTGTGCCATGTCCTGATGCGGCCGACCGACGGCATGAAATTCTTGTGCGGATTCTCGGCATAGACCCGCGCCTCGATGGCGTGGCCGTTGAGCGTGATCTGATCCTGCGTCAGCGGCAGCTTTTCGCCGAATGCCACCCGCAACTGCCATTCAACGAGATCGATACCCGTGATCAATTCGGTGACGGGATGCTCGACCTGCAGCCGGGTGTTCATCTCGATGAAGAACACATCCTTGCCGTCGGACACGAATTCGATGGTGCCGGCGCCGACGTAATTGACCGCCCCGGCGGCCTTTCGCGCGGCGGCGCAGACGGTCTCGCGCTGGGCCGCATTCAGCGTCGGCGACGGCGCTTCCTCGATCACCTTCTGATGCCGCCGCTGCAGCGTGCATTCGCGCTCGAACAGCGACAGCAGATTGCCGTGGCTGTCGCCGATGATCTGCACCTCGATGTGGCGCGGATTCTGGACGAATTTCTCGATCAGCATGCGGTCGTCGCCGAACGCGGCCTTGGCCTCACGCCTGGCGCTGACGAGAGCAGCCGCAAGCTCACCGGCCGCGCGCACCACCCGCATGCCGCGACCGCCGCCGCCGGCGGAAGCCTTGACCAGCACCGGGTAGCCGGCCTTCTCGGCCGCCGCAGCCAGCGTCGCGTCGTCCTGGGCCTCGCCGTGATAGCCGGGCACCAGCGGCACGCCGGCTTCCTCCATCAGCATCTTCGAACCCGACTTCGACCCCATCAACCGGATCATCGCGGCGGTCGGGCCGACAAACACCAGGCCTGCGTCGAGGCAGGCCTGCGCGAATTCGGCGCTCTCGGACAAGAATCCGTAGCCGGGATGCACGGCTTCGGCGCCGGTCTGCCGCGCCACTTCGATCACGCGCTCGATGTTGAGATAGCTGTCGCGCGCGCGCGCCGGACCGAGCAACACGGCCTCATCCGCCATCGCGACATGCATGGAACCGGCGTCGGCCTCGGAATAGACCGCGACCGTGCGCAGGCCCATGGCTCTTGCGGTGCGGATCACGCGGCAGGCGATCTCGCCGCGGTTGGCGATCAGGAGGGTGTGAAATCGCCGGTATTGGACTTGAATTCTTGCCTGGCCCTTCATCATCACATCCTGAACAGGCCGAAACGGGTCGGCTCGATCGGCGCGTTGGCCGACGCCGATAGCCCCAGGCCGAGCACCAGCCTGGTATCGGCGGGATCGATCACGCCGTCATCCCAGAGCCGCGCGGTGGCATAATAGGGGCTGCCCTGGCTCTCATATTGGGCGCGAATGGGCGCACGAAACTTGTCGTCTTCCTCGGCCGACCATGTCTCGCCTTTGGCCTCGATGCCGTCGCGCCGCACCTGGGCCAGCACCATGGAAGCCTGTTCGCCGCCCATCACGGAGATGCGGGCGTTCGGCCACATCCAGAGGAAACGCGGGCTGTAGGCGCGGCCGCACATGCCGTAATTGCCGGCGCCGTAGGAGCCGCCGATCACGACGGTGAATTTCGGCACGCCGGCGGTGGCCACCGCCGTCACCAGCTTGGCGCCGTCGCGGGCGAGGCCGCCGGCCTCATATTTCTTGCCGACCATGAAGCCGGTGATGTTCTGCAGGAACACCAGCGGGATATTGCGCTGGCAGCACAGTTCGATGAAATGCGCGCCCTTCAGCGAACTCTCGCTGAACAGGATGCCGTTATTGGCGATGATGCCGACTGGATAGCCCCAGATATGAGCAAAACCGCAGATCAGGGTCTGGCCGTACAATTTCTTGAATTCGTCGAATTCGGAGCCGTCGACCAGCCGCGCGATGATGTCATGGACGTCGAACGGCTTGCGGCCGTCGGCGGAGACCACGCCATAGATTTCATCGGGCGCAAACAGCGGCTCGCGCGGTTCGCGCATGTTCAGGCTGGCGCGGACCGGCGGCTTCAGCGTGGCGACGATGCGCCGGGCAATGCCGATGGCGTGGCTGTCGTTCTGCGCGTAATGATCGGTGACGCCGGATTGCCGCGAGTGCACGTCGGCGCCGCCGAGTTCTTCCGCCGTCACCACCTCGCCGGTCGCGGCCTTCACCAGTGGCGGCCCGCCGAGGAAGATGGTGCCCTGGTTGCGCACGATGATGCTCTCGTCCGACATGGCCGGGACATAGGCGCCGCCGGCGGTGCAGGAGCCCATCACGATGGCGATCTGCGGAATGCCCTGCGCCGACATCTGCGCCTGGTTGTAGAAGATGCGGCCGAAATGCCGCTCGTCGGGGAAGATCTCGTCCTGCATCGGCAGGAAGGCGCCACCGGAATCGACCATATAGACGCAAGGCAGATTGTTCTGCCGCGCGATATCCTGGGCGCGCAGATGCTTCTTCACCGTCATCGGATAATAGGTGCCGCCCTTGATGGTGGCATCGTTGGCGACGACGACGCATTCGCGCCCCGATATCCGCCCGACCCCGGTGATGACGCTGGCCGAATGCACATCGCCGCCATAGAGGCCGTGGGCCGCCAGCGGCGACAGCTCGAGAAACGCGGTGCCGGGATCGATCAAGAGGTCGACGCGTTCGCGGGCCAGCATCTTGCCGCGCGAGGTATGCCGGGCGCGCGAGACCTTGCCGCCGCCGCCGGCCACCTGGTCGAGTTTTCCGCGCAGCTCGGCGACCAGCGCGCGCATGGCCTCGGCATTGCGGGCAAAATCGGCGGATGTGGTATCGATCGTGGAATGAAGCGGCATGGTCGGCAATTTCTTCGGGTGCTGGAGAGCCGTTGGGATTGCTTCAAGAGGATGCGGCAGCCTGTACCATCTTTGCCTCGATGTGAAGCTCAAGCGGTCTTTTCGAACAGTTCCCGGTCGATCAGCCTGCGGCGGATTTCGCTGATCTCGCCGAACAGGTCTCGCGGACGGCGTCCGCGGTTTCGCCGCGATCGAAGCTGGGAAGCCGCGCCCGGTTCGAGACCATCATTCCTTCTCCCTCCGATGCCTTTCTAATTAAACGATCATACGTTTTTTTATTATCTCTGCAAGTGGAGCTGTCGATGTATCGAGCGGCGCGCATATACTATTGAAAATTCTACCATTTCATGCAAAATATATACGATCGCTTGCTCGTTTCCAGCTCACAGGCGGACGCCTATTCGCGAAAGAACCCATGGCGCGGACGATCGGTTCACACGGCCCCAAGACGATGGAGGCGATCCGCAAGGCGGGGCTGCGCCTCATCTTCGAGCACGGCTACGCGGCCATGAGTCTGCGACAGCTGGCGGCCGAGGTCGGGATCCAGTCGGGATCACTCTACAATCACATCAGCACCAAGCAGGAATTGCTGTTCGACCTGGTGCGGGATCACATCAACGAACTGCTTCGTCAACTCGATCGCGCCCTGCTCGGGAAACAGAACCCGGCCGACAAACTCCGGGCCTTCGTCGCGTTCCACGTCACCTACCATATGACGAAGAAGCACGAGGTCTTCATCGCCAATTCCGAGCTGCGAAGCCTGGAGCCGAAGAATTACGAGGCGATCGTGGCGCTGCGCGGCGCCTACGAGCGGCGACTGGCGGCCATTCTCGCCGAGGGCGTAGCGGAAGGCGAGTTCGAGGTCGTGGACATCCAGGTGGCTACCTTTGCGATCCTCGCCCTTCTGACCGGCATCTGCACATGGTACCGGCCCGGAGGGCGCCTCACCAAACAGGCGATCGTGGCAGCCCACGAGAAGCTCGTGCTATCGAGCGTTGCCCCCGGCCCGGCGCCCGACCGGACCAACATCAAACGCGCCCCCTCGCGGAGCATCGCGGCGCGTGGCAGGCCGGAGCGCCGATGAGGGCGCCCATGACGGAACGTCAGCCGCACGCGCCATCGACAATCAGGAAACGTGCCAGGCCCTAATGGGTCCAGGGTTCGCCGCGCCGGAAGGCGAAATTGTCGGCATAGGCGGCCTGGCGGCGTGCCGGCTCTTTCGGCTCGATCACCTGGTAGGGAATGCCCTCGCGCTCGCAATAGGCGACGGCGTCCTCCCTGGTGTCGAATCGGATCGTAAGCTGCTGCTTCATGTCGCCGGAAGAGGTCCAGCCCATCAAGGGCTCGATTGCCCGCGGCTGCTCCGGCTCATAATCCAGCTGCCAGTCCCTGGTCTTGGCGGTCCCCGATTGCATCGCGTTTTTGGCGGGCTTGAAGATGCGTGCGGTCATGGATGTCAGGGCCCCGTGAGATCTGCGGCATGGAAGCGCGTGGTAGAAGCGGCCGGGATAGTATAGAAACACCTTTCGGGAATTTGATCGGTGATTCCCGGCCCCGGATGTTACATTTTCTGCCACCGGTATAGTCATTATGCTGCGCTGTGACAATCTTGGCCAACTGCGCGGCTGAAGCCCCCTCGCCTGCGGTCCGACATCGTCGAAAGCATCACTTCGAAACGGCACCCATGAAAATCAACGCAACACTGCCCGAAAAGGGACGCGATCTCCGGCTCGACCTGTTTCGCGGCGTCGCAAACTGGGCGATCTACCTGGATCACATCCCCGACAACGTCGTGAACTGGATCACCACCCGGAACTACGGTTTCAGCGATGCCGCGGATCTGTTCGTCTTTATTTCGGGATACACCGCCTCCTTCGTCTACGCCCGGATGATGCTAGAACGCGGCTTTATCGTCGGCGCCACCCGCCTCACCAAGCGCGTCTGGCAGCTTTACGTCGCTCATGTCTTCCTGTTCGTCATCTACATCGTCGCGATCGGCTATGTCGCGCTGCGCTTCAGCGATGCGGAGATCATCAACGAGTTCAATCTGGCGGGCCTCGCCGGCGACCAGGCGATCGAAACCCTGCGCCAGGGCCTGCTGCTCAAGTTCAAGCCGGTCAATCTGGACGTGCTGCCGCTTTACATCGTGCTGATGGGATTGTTTCCGCCGGTGCTGTGGCTGATGCTGCGCCAGCCCGACCTGACCATGGTGGCGTCGATCGTGCTGTGGCTGCTCTCCCGGCAATTCGGCTGGAACCTGTCGGCCTATCCGGCCGGGGCCTGGTACTTCAACCCGTTCTGCTGGCAGGTGCTGTTCGTGTTCGGCTCATGGTGCGCGCTCGGCGGCGCCAAGCGGGCGCGATGGATTGTCGATCTGCCCATCACCCTGTATCTCTGCATCGCCTATCTCGTCTTTGCGATGGTCATGACAATGGCCGCCAAGTTTCCGGATTTCGGCGCGCTGCTCCCGCACTGGCTCTACGAGACCTTCAAGCACAACGACAAGACCTTCCTCGCTCCCTACCGCTTCCTGCATTTCGTGGTGATCGTGATCATGGTGATCCGCTTCGTGCCGAAGGACTGGCCGGGGCTGGAGTGGAGAGTGTTCGATCCGCTCGTGGTCTGCGGCCAGCAATCGCTCGCGGTGTTCTGCGTCGGCGTCTTCCTGTCCTTCGTCGGTCACTTCGAACTGATGATGAGCTCGGGCTCGCTGCTCGCACAGATTTTCGTCAGCGTGTCCGGGATCGCGATCATGACGCTGGTCGCCTACTACATCTCCTGGTCGAAGCGGCAGGACAAGCCACTGCCCAAGCCGGCGGCGGCCAAGGCTTCCTGATGCGGGCTACGTGATATCAGGCTGATTTCGGCTGCCGGCTGCGCGCCATCAGGCGCCGCGGCCGGTCAGCCCGACCGTGTGCCCCACCTCACCATGTTCGCGACATCGGCGTAACCCTCGACCAGCGGCCCGAAGACCCTGTGCAGCGCGTTTTTCGACACCAGCGTGTCGTGCAGGACCAGGTGGTCGATCCCCGTCATCAGGAAGCAGATCACGGCGTCGCGTGGCGTCTCCACGATCGGTTCGCCCTTGACGTTGAACGACGTGTTGATCAGCACGGGAACGCCGGTCAGCGCCTCGAACTCCTTCAGCAGGCGATACAGCACCGGATTGGTTTGCTCGCGGACGGTTTGAACGCGCGCCGTGCCGTCGACATGAACGATCGCCGGAATCCGGTCGCGCCATTCCGGGCGGACGCTCTTGGCGATCAGCATGAACGGAGAGTCCTCCTCGCCTTCGAAGATCTCCCTCGCCCGCTCGGCGAGCACGATCGGCGCGAACGGACGGAACGGCTGGCGGTGCTTGACGCGGCTGTTGAGGATATCCTTCATCTCCGGCTTGCGCGGGTCGGCCAGCAGGCTGCGATTGCCGAGCGCACGCGGCCCGAACTCCGAGCCGCCCTGAAACCAGCCGATTACCTTCTGGTCGGCGAGCAGTTTCGCGGTGTCGCGGCAGATATTGTCGCTGCGCACCGCTGTTGTCTGAATGCGGACCAGGAATTTCTGCGTGGCCTTTTCGATGTCCTGATCGGGATAGACCTTGCCGACATAGGAATGATCCATCACGAACGAGCGGCGCTGCTTCAGGATTTCCAGCCAGCCGTAATAGGCGCAGCCAATCGCAATGCCGTCGTCGCCGGCGGCCGGCTGGATCCAGACGTTTTCAAAACCCGCCTCCCGCGCCACCCGGCCATTGGCCACGCAGTTCAGCGCGACACCGCCGGCGATGGTAAGGTTTTTGGCGCCGGTGGTTTCGCGCAGCCAGCGGGCGCGGGCGAGCAGCACGTTTTCGGTATCGTCCTGAACCCGCCAGGCGAGATCCTCCCAATGCGACATCGACGGGCTGGTTTCCCATTTTTCGCCCCCGTCGATGATATAGGGATGGTTGAACTCCGTGGTCCAGTGCGGAACGTGCAAGGTGCCGTCGGTGAGCTCCAGCAGGTGCCTCACCTTCTCCTTCCTGCCGTAGGGCGCCAGCCCCATCAATTCGCCGCACTTGTTCCAGTCGCCGAAGATGTAGCTCGAGGCCCGGCTGTAAAGCGCGCCGAGGCCGGGCATGTTGTAGAACTCGTCGCTCAGAAAGCCGCGATCGGGCTCCATCCAGACCTTCTTCAGGCACTCCAGTTTCGTCCCGGAAAACTTGTAATAGCTCTCGGACTCGCGGGCGAGTGGGGTGGCGGCGTCGGCGGCCGGATAGGGTTCCATGACGTCGGATCGATAGCTGCCGACGCCATCGACGATCATCACCACGCCTTCCTCGAACGGCGAGACGGCAAACGCGCTGTAGGCGTGCGCCAGATGGTGGGAGATCGACACCACCTTATCGGACTTTGACAAGTAAAGCGGGTGCTTGGGCGCCTCGGGGCGCTCATACTCGGGGAGGAAACCCGGCATGTCCTGGTAGACCAGCCGTTCCTCCATGTCCGGAACCGGAAGGATGTAGCAGTTGCGGACGATCAGATCGACGTCATCGAGCGTGATGCCTTCGGCATCCAGGCAATAGTCGATCACCTCCCTGTAGAACCCGGAAGCGTGCTTTTCCCGGGTGATTCGCTCCTTGGCGATCGCGAACGCGATGGCGCCGTCGCGCAGCAGGCAGGCACTCACATCATGGTCGTAAGTATTCAGGCCGAGAACGTAGGTGTGTTGTTTGGGCATCGGCACTCTTTGAGATGTGGGATTTGATCGGGATCAATGGCGGGATGCGGTAACGAATCTCGGGCTTGCAGAGCATGCTTTGGCAGAACGCGGGTAGAACGAGGTGCGCGATTGGCAGAACTACAATTGGTGCGTGCGCACTCCGAAGGCGAAAATCACGCACCGCACAATATCCAAGGGCGGCGATCGGGTGTTTAGACTCCTGTTCATCTTGCGTCGACAGACAGTATGACTTGACCTCGCAGGCGCTTCCCCATAGCATTCCTGTAGGACGTTCGAAAAAATTTTTGCAAGTCCCCTCTTTTCGTGGCCTGTTCGGATGAGACAGGCCGAAATTTTATCTTGGTTTGGAATGACCCGGGAGATGTCAAATGGCTAAACGCTACAACATCCTTACCCGCTGCCTCGCTGGGGCTGCGCTTGTGTTCATCTACATGGTCAGCGTTGTGGGCACCTCGGGTCTCTTCCTGGCGGCGTCCACGACGTCGGCGGAAGCCCAATGGGGCCGCGGTCGCGGCAGGGGCCGAGGCAGAGGCGTGGTCGTCCGTGGCCGAGGTCGCGGCAGAGGCTGGGGGGGTCCCGTCTTCATCGCTCCGCCGGTCATCGTGAGAGGCAGAGGCAGAGGCAGAGGCAGAGGTCGCGGCAGAGGTCGCGGCTGGTGATCTGCCAGTCTTGATGGCGGCTTGAATAAGCGTATTCGCTACGCTGATCGGATTGAGGAATCAGGTGTGTCGGTCAACCGACGCACCTGATTTTTTTTATCGGATAGTGTTCGCCGATAACCCAAACGGACTTCATCAGGAATCGTGGCTGCTCAACGATACTGGTGCTGGACTTCTTGACGGGAGCTGGTCCCTTCACGTTTGAACGATGTCAAGCGCTCGAAGATCATGAGATAGATCAAAACGCTTCGGGCGTATGCGGGCATGATTCACTTTCGTGAAGTCGGCCCCGCAACCCGTGAGCGTTCCATCATGCTGAACGATATCGCTGTTTTCCTTCCCGTCGACCGGCCTGCCGGCCCCCTGATCGATTGCGCCGCTGCGGTCGCCGGCCTGTTCGAGGCTCATCTCGATGGCATCGCCTGCGCCTATCAGGCAATCAATCCCATGATCGCCTTCGAGGCCTCCGCCGTCGTCATGGCGACTCAATACGACAGCGGCCTGGAACAGGCCGCCGCCGTGCTCGACCAGTTCGAGATCACGACAAGACGCCTCAATATCCCGCACGATGCCAGGAGCACGTTCAACGTTTCCTATGCCGCGACCCGCACCGTGACGGAGATGTCGCGGCTTTATGATCTGAACATCGTCGCGCAGCCGGACAGTTCCAACCCCAGCCAGACCGATTTCCTGTCCGAGGCGGTGCTGTTCGGCTCCGGGCGGCCGGTGCTGATGATTCCCTACATCAACCGCGGTACCTTCAGGACGGACCGCGTATTGATCTGCTGGGACGGCAAGGCGCAGGCGGCGCGCGCCGTCCACAACGCAGCCCCCTTCCTTCGCAAGGCCAAAGCCATCGATGTCGTTGCTATCAACGAGCACGAAGATGCTGCCGGCGCAGCATCGCTGTCGGCCCTGATCGCCCATCTCGCCCGGCGCGATCTGCCAGTAACCCCTCACCGGCTGACGGCCGATGCCTCAAACATTCACAATACCATCCTGTCGCTGGCTGCCGACAACGACAGCGATCTGATCGTGATGGGCGGCTACGGCCATTCCAGACTTCGGGAATTCATCCTGGGCGGAGTGACGCGCGGCATGTTCGAGACACTCACTGTCCCCACATTGTTTTCGCACTGAGTTGGCGGCGGCAGTGCGGCTGAACAGGTGACATTAGACGGCCATGGATCCCCGTAAAATTACGGGGTAACGGCTCGTGCCGGGTCGAAAAATGACCGTTCCGGTGCAATTAAGCGCGTTGTAACCCGTTCGCGCGATGATAGCAGGCGGATTCTGGCTATCGGCAACGCGGAACACACTGATGAGCATCGAGACGACGACAGGCCGATCCCGCGGGCTCAGCCTGAAGGCCACGCTCGCGATGGTGGTTGCGACGCTTGCCATCCTCATCCTGGTTGCCTGCAGCATCGCGGGCGCGGACGCTTGGCGTGGCTACGTTGGGGCCGGACGCGTCGCCGAGGTGAACGCGAATACCGATCTGCTTCTCAAGGGCCTCGAAAGCATTCAGCTCGAGCGCGGCCAGACCAACACTGCCCTGCAGGCACCAGCTCCTGTCACCGCCCAGGTCCGGGACGTCATCGCCAAGCGCCGGGCGGAGGGCGATCCGCCGCTGTCGAAAGCGCTGGACCGGATCGCCACCAGCGGGATTTCGGGCGGCGATCGGCTGATCGCCGATGTCCGGCAGGCCTATGATCGCAACATCAGCGCCGACGGCGCGCCCAGGCTTGTTGCTGCGGTCACCGACGCCGAACGTGGCTTTGTTCAGAACCTGCAGACTCACATTGACGCGATCACCAAGGCCGGCGTCGCCGGCAGCCCTTACCCGATGTCGGTCCAGCAATGGTTCGAGGTCTCGAATCCGGCGTTGGAGCTGATCGTTCGCATCAAGGATGCCGCCGTCGAGGTCACCTGCCGCGCATGATACCTCCATCAACGTGCAGACCGTAGCCGCGGCTACCGAGCAGCTTTCGGCGTCTGTCGCCGAGATCGGCCGCCAGGTGACGCACTCGGCGAACATTGCCGCCAAGGCGGTCGAGGAAGCAAGCCAGACCAACGCCGATGTGGAGAGCCTTGCCACGATGACCGGAAAGATCGGCGACGTCATGAAGCTCATCAATGATATCGCCACGCAGACCAATCTGCTGGCGCTGAATGCCACCATCGAGGCGGCCCGGGCCGGGGAAGCCGGCAAGGGCTTTGCCGTGGTCGCTTCGGAGGTAAAAACCCTGGCCAACCAGACATCAAAGGCCACCGAGGAAATCTCCAGCCAGATCGCGGCCATCCAGGGCGCCACTCACAAATCGGTGGAGGCTATCGCGGGCATTGGAAAGACCATCGGCGAGATCAGCCATGTGGCAGCCGCGATCTCGGCGGCGGTTGAACAACAGCGGGCGGCGACGCAGGCGATCGCCCGCAACGTGCAACAGGCCGCCACCGGAACGCAGGAGGTATCGGACAACGTCGTGGGGGTTACCCGGGCCGCGTCCGAGACAGGCGAGGCCGCAACGCAGGTCGAGGCGGCCGCCAGCACGTTGTCATCGGAGTCACAGCGGCTACGCGAGCACGTCGGCGCCTTTCTCGCCCAGGTCCGCGCGGCTTGATGGGGCAGCGGTCCAAGGGGCATCGTTTCCGCCCGTAAGAGGGCCTGCCGACGGCGAGGCCCCCGGCCCTGCGCTTGATCCATCGCAACAGTGCCACGGAACCCGGGTGTCGGCGCGAGCCTGCGCATTTCTGGTGCACAGATCCCGACCTGCTTCGGTTGACCTGAATCAATCGGCCAATAGGCCATTGCGGTAATCATTTTTGGAGATGCGCGGCTGCCTCCGCGCATCAAGCCACGACTTCAAAAACGACCGGCGGAGCGCTGCCGATCGACAAAGGATACAAACATGCCGACCCACTTCCATGCCATCGTCTGGATCGATCACTCGCAGGCCAAGGTGTTCCACGTCGGACGATCGGGCGACGATGAGATCGTCATGCACCCGCATTTGCCCACGAAGCACCTCCACCACAAGGCCGGCTCGATCGGCAGCGGTCATGCCGCGCCCGACAAGGAGTTCCTGGCCCAGGTGATGAACGCCGTCAGCGACGCCGGCGAAATCCTGATCATCGGCCCCGCCAGCGCCAAGACCGAGTTCGCCAAATATCTCCGCGAGCAACATTCCAAAATCGGCGATCGCATCGTCGCCGTCGAGGCCGCCGATCACCCCAGCGATCGCGAGATCGTCGCCTATGCCAAGCAATATTTCAAAATCGCTCCTGTCAGGACGGCTTCGGCCGGCGGGTCGGGCCGTGGCTGACGCCTCCCCGATCCAGGATCGGTTCTAGTCGATCATGGACATGAGGGTTGCGCCAGCAGAACCGACGGACGCCGCAACCCGGCCAGCGGCGGACCATCGGTGGCCATATGCATGGAAGCTGCTCGCGGCAGTGCTGCTGGTAGCCGCGCTGGCGGCAACGGCGTGGTGGCTGTCGCGAGGGCCGGTCATTACCGTCGCCCGGATCGCACGCGGCGCCGCCGCGGAAATCGTCTATGCCACCGGCTCGGTCGAGCCCGAAACCTGGTCGCGTTCGACGCCGCTGGTACGCGGTCGCATTATCGAGCGTTGCCGGTGCGAGGGCAAAAGCGTCAAGAAGGGCGATGTTCTGGCGCGCCTCGATGACAAGGAGGCGCTGGCCACGCTGAACGATCTGCGCGCGCTGGAGGAATTCCAGCGCCGGGAATTCGACCGTCAGTCGCAATTGCTGGCGCGCGGGGTCGCGACCTCGCAGGCCTATCAGCGCGCCGAGAGCGACCTTGCGCGGATTCAGGCGCAGATCGCAGCCCAGGCCCAGCGGCTGGAATATTTCAAGCTGGTCTCGCCGATGGACGGCACCGTTCTCAAGGAAGACGGCGAAGTCGGCGACATGGTCGACCCCGGCACGATTCTCTACCGTATCGGCCTGGAAAAGCCGTTATGGGTCGTCGCCGACGTCAACGAGGAAGACATCCCCCGCGTCAAGGTCGGCCAGAAGGCGCTATTGCGCACCGACGCGTTCATCAACCAGGTGCTGCCGGGAGTGGTCAAGCAGATCACGCCGGCCGGCGATCCCGTCTCCAAGACCTTTCGCGTGCGGATCGGTTTGCCCGATGACACCCCATTGCGGGTGGGCATGAGCGTCGAGGCCAATATTGTCAGCCGCGAGAAGCAGGACGTGCTTCTGGTTCCTGCCAACGCCGTGATCAACAACAGCCTGATGACAGTCGAAAACAATCGCGCCCGGCTGCGCAAGGTCGAGACTGGCATTCGCGGCACCGGCATGGTGGAGATCGTCGGCGGCGCCAGCGAGGGCGAACTGGTCGCCGCTCCCGCCACCACCGATATCAAGGCTGGATCGCGGGTGCGCCCGGTGCTCGCGGAACCGGCCGTGCCGTGAACCTGATCCTGACCATAGCCTGGACCCATGTCCGCCACCGCGCCCGCCAGACGCTGGTGGCGATCGCCGGCGTCATGACCGGTGTCGGATTCTCCATCATGATGGCGGCGATGATGGAGGGGTCACAGGACGATTTCATCAGGACCCTGGTCGACGCGCTGCCGCATATCTCCATCACCGATGAACTGCGCGAGCCGACGCGGCAGCCGGCCGATATCGCCTATGCCGCCGCCGAGTTCCATGGCCTGACGCCTGATGTCCGTCGCCCCGGCATCAAGAATCCGATGGCCACCATCGCGTCGCTGCAAACCTGGGTGCCCGGGGCGCTGACCCCGTCGGTGCAGTCGAAGGCGGTACTACGGTTCGCTGGACGCAACCTGACCACCTCGATCATCGGCATCGATCCCCGCACCGAGGCCGACGTCTCCAATCTCGCGACCCACATGAAACAGGGAACGCTGAACTCGCTGTATCGCGCCTCCAACGCCATCCTGCTCGGCGACCGCCTCGCCAACAAGATCGGCGCGCGGGTCAACTCCAATATCACGCTGGCCTCCGCCGAAGGCGCCAGCATGAACGCCACCGTCGTCGGCACCTTCCATACCGGTTTCCGCATGACCGACGAGACCACCGGCTATGTCCTGCTCAAGACCGCGCAGGTCCTGGAAAGGCAGACCGGCATCGTCAACGAGATCCGCGTCCGCACCCGCGACCCCATGGCGGCCCGCCTGATCTCGGAGCGGATCGGCGAACAGACCGGCTACAAGTCGATCTCCTGGCAGGAGGCGCAGGAGGATCTGCTGTCGGCGATCACGCTGCGCAACGTGCTGATGTACACCATCGTCGGCGCGATCCTGCTGGTCGCCTCCTTCGGCACCTACAACATCATTTCCACCATCACCCATGAGAAGACCCGCGACATCGCCATCCTGAAATCGCTGGGGTTCAGCGAACGGACCATCCGGACGGTCTTCATTGTCGAGGCGCTGTTGGTCGGTTTCGTCGGCGCGGTGCTGGGCTGGGTCTTCGGCTACCTGCTGACCCGAGGGCTGGCGTCGCTGGAATTCAAGACGCCGTTCTCCGACAACAACCACCTGCCGGTGCTGTATTCGGTCAACCACTACCTGCTCGCCACCGGCGTCGCCTTGCTGTCGAGCCTGGTGGCTGGCTATTTCCCGGCCCGATCGGCGGCGCGCCTGCACCCGGTCGATATCATCCGGGGCGCGACATGAGTGCGGCCCTGATCGAGGCGCGCGGCGTCACAAAAATTCTCGGCGGGATCGTGCCGGTCACGCTGGTGCAGGACATCAATCTCGCCATCATGCCGCGCGAGTTCATCGCCATCACCGGACCTTCCGGTTCCGGCAAGTCGTCGTTGCTGTACCTGCTGGGGCTCCTGGATCTTCCGACATCGGGCGAAGTGCTAATCGACGGCCAATCCACCGCCGCGATGACCGAGGAAGAACGCGCGAGAGTGCGGCTCACCCGGCTCGGCTTCGTGTTCCAGTTTCACTTTCTGCTGCCGGAATTCTCGATCACCGAAAATGTCGCCTTGCCGATGCGCGCGCTGGGCAGATTGTCGCCCCGCGCTATCACCGCCCGGGCCGAAGAACTGCTGGATTCGTTCGGGCTCGGCGCTCACAGGCAAAAAACCCCGGATCAATTGTCCGGCGGCCAGCGCCAGCGCGTGGCGGTGGCGCGGGCGCTGGCCAACGATCCCCCGGTCATTCTCGCGGACGAACCGACCGGAAGCCTCGATTCCGTTTCCACCGCGCAGGTGTTCGGTATCCTGCGCGATCTGGTGGCGCTGCGCGGCAAGACCGTGGTCGCCGTCACCCATGACCTCAATCTGGCATCGCAAATGCATCGCCGGATTCACGTCGTCGACGGCCGGCTGGCGAATGACGAAACAGCCGCCGCGTCGGCATGATCGATGTCGTCCCTCACTCCTCGAACACCGGCGGGTCCGGCCGCTCATGCGGCTTTGCGCCCTCGACCGGCTCGTTGTGATCTGTGGGGACCGCGCGCTCGACGTCGACCTGCTCGCTTTCGATCAGGCGCCGTGCCTCGTCGAGCTGTTCCGAGGGCGTACTTTTTCGCGGGGGCGACGCCGCCCCCGCCTCCTCGTTCCGGTTTGAGTCTCGCATATGCTCCTCCGCCAGGCCGCGCAATGACTCAGTGCGAACCGGAATCGCCGGTCAGATGCTTCTCGATTTCCCAGACCGGCTGCTTGGTCAGGTCCTTGTTGATCTCCGCAATAATGCAGGCCTTTACATCGGAATGGAAGGCGTCGCGCAGCTCGGCGAGGGTCCTTGGCGGAGCCACCACGACCAGGGCCTGCACCTTCCGTTCGCGGATCACCTGTTCCAACGCGGCGGCGACCTTTCGGGCGAAATGATGCTCCTCGATGTCATGCCAGTCGGTGGGTTCGACGGCGCTGCGCTGACCTGTCTGCGATCCCTTGCTGACCCGGCCAGGCCGTTCGGTGCCTTGCTCATGGCTGGATGGATTCTCTTCCTCGAAGACCTTCTCGGTCTTGAGATTCGGAAACTTCTCGTCGCCGTCATTACGCAGGAACAGGGCTTTGCGGCCGTCGCCGACGAACACGAAGGCATTATGCGGGATCTTGAGCTTGTTCATTGTGATCCTCGTATCGATCGGTTTTGTCGCACGACAAGAACTCTTTGTTTGCAACGCTATGCCCTTTGCCGGCATGCCGATTTGATCGACATCAAGCAGCCCCAGGCGTACCGCGCCGGAAATCGCCGCTTCCGCGGACGAGCTTTGCTGCTGCACGACCGGCCGAGAAAGGAAAGCGCCGTCATCTCCCCGCCGGCACCCCCATGTTCCGAATGGGCCTGCGCCGATAGAACCAGATTTTGGCGCCCTCCGTTGCAGCAACGTAGCCAGCAACGATCGCAATTGCCGTGGCCATTTCGAACCCCGAGAGCGGCACGAAGCCAAACATCGCGCTCAGCGGGCCGAGGAACGGAATCGCGAGGGTCGCGCCGGCAACGGCAAGCGTGGTCCAGAACAACAGGGGAGCGGGACGGCTTCGAAAGGCGGACCTGTGCGTCCGCAGGACGAGCAGGACGGCGAGTTCCGTCAACAGCGAGACGATGAACCAGAACGTTTGAAACGTGGCCTGATCGGCATGGAAGACCAGCAGCAGCACCGCGAATGTCAGGATGTCGAACGCCGAGCTGATCAGCCCAAAGACCACCATGAAACGCTGGATCTCCTTGATATTCCAGCGTTGGGGGCGACGGACACGGTCGCGATCGACGTTGTCGCTCGAGATCGCGATCGACGGCAGGTCGGATAGAAAATTGTTCAGCAGGATCTGCTTGGCGGCCAGCGGCAGGAACGGCAGCAGCGGCGCCGCCAGCGCCATGCTCAGCATGTTTCCGAAGTTCGCGCTGGTGGTTATCGAAATGTATTTGAGCGTATTGGCGAAGGTCCGCCTTCCATCCTCGACCCCAGTGCGCAGGACGTCGAGATCCCGGCTCAGCAGGATGATGTCGGCACTCTCGCGCGCGACGTCGACGGCTTCCTCGACCGAGATGCCGACGTCGGCTGCATGCAGGGCGGGCGCGTCGTTGATACCGTCTCCGAGATATCCGACCGAGTGCCCTGTCTTCTGCAAGGCGCGGACAATCCGCTCCTTCTGCTGCGGATCGATTTCGACGAACAGATCGGTGCGTGGCGCGAGGTGCGACAGCGCCTCGTCGGTCAGTTTTTCCAGGTCGCCGCCGGTGAGGATCGACTTGCCATTGAGGCCGACGGCGGTCGCCAGGTGGGCCGTCACATGGCGGTTGTCTCCACTGATGACCTTGATGCGGATGCCGAGCCGACCGAGATCTTCGATCGTGCGTTGCGCTTCCACCTTGGGCGGATCCAGAAAGACGAGAAACCCGCGAAACGTCATGGCCTGTTCATCGTCGCGAGCATAGCGCTGCTTGGCCGCGCCCCTGCGAGTCGCGACAGCCAGCACCCGGAACCCCTCGGCCCCCTTGGCCTGGAAGACCGCATCGAGTTGAGCGCGCAACTCGCTCGTAAGCGGGATATCGACGGCACCGCGCTGCAGCGAGGAGCAGCTGTCGAGCACGTTCGAGAATGCGCCCTTGGTGACGATCAGGTGCTGCGTCGGACTGCCGTCTTCCGCGACGACGATGGTGAGTCGACGGCGGAGGAAATCGTAAGGGATCTCGTCGATCTTCGTAAAGCCGTGCGTCGTCAGGCCCGCCGATTTCCCTGCGGCTATGATCGCCGCGTCGAGCGGATTGTCGATACCGGTCTCGAATGCGGCATTGAGAAACGCCAGCTGGCCAACTTCCTGCGATGATCGATTCTCTGTGTCGAGGACGCCATGGAGAACGATGCTGCCCTCGGTCAGCGTCCCGGTCTTGTCGGTACACAGAATATCCATGCTGCCGAGGTTCTCGATGGCCTCGAGACGGCGAACGATGACGCCGCGCCGGCTCATGGCTCGGGCGCCGGCGGACAGGGTCACGCTGACGATCGCCGGCAACAGCTCGGGCGACAGGCCGACCGCGAGCGCGACGGCAAACAGCAGGGACTCGATCACCGGGCGACCGAGCAGCAAATTGACGGTCAGGACGAACAGGACGATGACGACCATCGCGCGGATCAGAAGGTAGCCAAATTGCCGCACGCCGCGCCCGAAATCGGTCTCGGGCTCACGGGCTCCGAGCTGCGCCACGATCTTGCCGAACGCGGTTCGGTGACCGGTCTCGACAACCAGGACTTTTGCCGTTCCGCTCCGGACCGAAGCGCCGAGAAAGACGGTGTTGGTCCGAGCCGAGAGCGCCGCCTCCGAGTCGATGATACCGGGCTGCTTTTCCACGGGAAACGATTCGCCCGTCATGCTGGCCTCGATGACCAGGAAATCTTCCGCCTCGATTACCAGTCCATCCGCGGGAATCAGATTGCCCGCCGACAGCAGGATGAGGTCGCCGGGCACGACAGTGCTCACGGGCACGACCAGTTCGACGCCGCCCCGCATCACACGGCATGTCAGCGCCAACCGGTGTTTCAGTTCTTCGACCGCTTTCGATGCCCTGTATTCCTGAAAAAAGCCGAGCAGCGTGCTTCCGATCACGATCGCAAGAATGATGGCCGAGTCTACCCATTGCTGCAGCACCAGCGAGATGACCGCGGCGAAGATGAGAATGAGGACGAGCGGGCTCTCGAATTGCCGCAGCATCAAGCGAAGTGCGTTCAGCTGCGATGCTTCTTCAACGCTGTTGCGCCCAACCAGGCGAAGCCTCGCGCCGGCCGCCTCCGGCGAAAGGCCGCCAGGGCTCGACCCTAAGGCGGCGCTCAGCGCGTCGGCATCCTGGCTCCAATACGGGACATCAGGGACAGGACTATCCATACGTCGTACTTCCCAGCGCGGATGGAAGCCGACAGGACGGGCAAATCCTGTATGCCCACGGTCCGCAGCGCATCAGACCGGCGCCTGCACGACATCGGGGGCGACAGCCGGGCGCAGCGGCGCGAACTCCTCCGCGGTCAGCGTCTCCCGGGCGATCAGGAGTTCAACGCCGGCGTCGAGATCGCCGCGGCGTCTCTCGAGAATGGCTTGCGCGCAGGCGGAACCGGCCTCGATCAGATCGCGCACCGCCAGATCGATCTCGCGTCCGGTCGCCTCCGCAGCACTGACGACGGTGTCCTGCAGGGATGGCAGGAAGGTCTGGGGCCGCGGCGCATAGGTTCGTTGCCCGACCTTCTCGTCCATGCCGTATTTCGTCACCATCTCCACGGCAATTTCGGTTGCCCGCTGCAGATCATCAGCCGCACCCGTCGAGACGTCGCCGTCGAAGACCAGGCGCTCGGAGGCGCGGCCTCCCATCAGCACGGCGATGCGATTCTTGAGTTCGCTCGCCGATAGCAGAAACCGGTCTTCGGTCGGTCGCTGCATGGTGTAGCCAAGCGCGCCAACTCCGCGGGGAATGATCGAGACCTTTTGCACAGGATCGACACCCGGCAGGCTGGCCGCAACCAGGGCATGCCCCATCTCGTGATAAGCGACCCTGCGGCGCTCGTGCTTGCTGAGCACCCGGCTCTTCTTCTCGATCCCGGCAACGATCCGCTCGATCGCCACAGTGAAGTCGCCAAACGAAACCTCGTCGGCATTGCGCCTGGTGGCGGCGATGGCCGCCTCGTTAATCAGGTTGGCCAGATCGGCGCCGGTGAAACCGGTGGTGAGGGCTGCGATCTTGTCCAGATCGACATCGCCGCCGACCCGGATCTTGCGGATATGCACCTTCAGGATGTCGACGCGACCGCCCTTGTCGGGACGATCCACCAGCACCTGACGGTCGAACCGCCCTGCCCGCAGCAGCGCGGGATCGAGAATTTCCGGCCGGTTGGTGGCGGCCAGCAGGATGACCCCGGCCGAGGGATCGAAGCCGTCCAGTTCGGCGAGCAGTTGGTTCAGGGTCTGCTCCTTTTCATCGTAGCCGCCGAAAGCGCCGGGCGAGCGGCTGCGGCCGAGCGCATCGAGCTCATCGATGAAAATGATGCAGGGCGCCGCCTTGCGCGCCTGTTCGAACAGATCGCGGACCCGGGCGGCGCCGACGCCGACGAACATCTCCACGAACTCGGAGCCTGAGATGGAAAAGAATGCAACCCCGGCCTCGCCGGCCACGGCGCGGGCGAGCAAGGTCTTGCCGGTACCGGGCGGTCCCACCAACAGAATCCCCTTGGGCACGTGGGCGCCGAGCCGGCCGTAGCTCTTGGGGTCCTTGAGGAAGGATACGACTTCCTGCAGCTCGAACTTGGCCTCATCGACGCCGGCAACGTCGGCAAAGGTGACTTTGGTGTCCTTTTCGACATAGACCTTGGCCCGCGACTTTCCGATCGACATCAGTCCGCCGAAGCCCTGCCGATCCGCCAGCCGGCGTCCCAGGAACACCCAGATCAAATAGAACATCAGCCCGGGAACGATCCACGACAGAATGTTCTGGAACAACCCGCCCGATGGAACGCCGGTGACCACGATACCCTTGGCGGCGAGTTTCTCGGCCAGCGCCGCGTCGACCCGCGCCGTAATGAAGGCCGATTTGCCGCTTGGCAGCTTGTCCTTCAACTTGCCCTGGATGGTATCCTGGCCGACGGCAACCTCGGTGACATGCCCCTGGGCCACCAGCTGTTCGAACTCGCTGTAGGGAATGGTATCGACGGTATTGTAGGTCGCCAGAACCCATTGCAGCAGCAGCATGCCGATGCTGGCCGCGAAAATATAGCCGATGGCGACGGTCTGCTTTCGTGACGACGGGTCCGATTCCATTTTTCCTTTGTCTCCCGTCACTTCGAAATTCCACAACGGCATCCTGGCCGGACGAACGCCGACGGTGCCGACATAATTAGCAAGCGTCGAGTGCCGCCGCTTGCTCTGGATCAATTGACGTTGCTCGCGCGGGAGGTACGCAAGATTTGAGGTGTTTTGCCACCAGCCATCCAACGCGGAGGGCCGTCGGTTGCCCTACCAATCCGTCGAAGATCTTCCGTCGTCGATCCAGACCCATTTGCCGCGGCATGCGCAGGAGATCTATCTCGGCGCCTTCAACGGCGCCTGGACCCAGTACGCTGCTCGCGGCCCCGAGCAGCGCGAAAGCACCGCTCACCGCGTCGCCTGGGCGGCGGTGAAACGCAAGTACCGGAAATCCGGCGACCGCTGGATTCCCATCGATTGAGACCGATCGGCGCCGTCAGGCGATCGAAGTCTTTCCCTTGACTGGAAAGCGCTTCAGAATTCGCACGACCTCTTCATCGCTCACTTGCCGGAAATCCTGGTAGAAATAGCCGATCGCTCCAAAAGATTCCGGCGTCTCCAGGCAAATCAGGGCATCGACTTCGCCACGCAATCGCTCGATCGTATCGGGTGGCGCTACTGGAACGGCAAGCACCAATTCCTTCGGCTTGCGGTTGCGGATGGCCTTCAGCGCCGCCCGTGTCGTCGCGCCGGTTGCGATACCGTCGTCGACGACGATGGTCACCTGCCCCGTTATCGGCGCCCGGGTTCGCTCTCCCAAATAGAGCTTGCGCCGTCGCTCGATCTCCGCCAGTTCCTTTGCACACACCGCCTCGAATTCGTCGGCCGTCGTGCCTGAGAGTTCAATCACATCCTGATTGCGAACGATGATCGGCGCGGCGCCGTCGACCACGGCCCCCATCGCCAGCTCCGGTTGGGAGGGTACACCGATCTTGCGAACAAGGATCAGGTCGAGAGGCGCATCCAGCGCCTCGGCAACCTCGGCTGCGACGGGGACGCCGCCGCGCGGCAAGGCGAGAACGACGGCGTTACGCCCCTTGTAAGCCGAAAGCGCCATGGCCAATCGGCGGCCGGCATTCGATCTGTCCCGGAATGTCATCATCGACGTGCATCCGATTTGCGATTCTTGCCTGCCAGATGGCGTTCAAACCAGTCCGCGGCGAGTTCAATAACGGAGTCCAGCGCGCCGGCCTCCGGAAAAAGATGCGTTGCGCCCGGTACGATCTCGATAGCCTTCTCGCATTCGAGACGTTGCAGGGCCAACTGGTTGAGTTCAATCACGCCGAAATCCTCGCCGCCGACGATCAGGAGCGTCGGCGCCTTCACATCGGCCAGAATGTCGCCTGCAAGATCGGGGCGTCCGCCGCGCGAAACCACGGCGCCGATGCGGGCGCCGAGCACGCCCGCCGCCACCAGCGCCGCCGCTGCGCCCGTGCTGGCTCCGAATAATCCGAGCGGCAGATTGGTCACATCCGGCACGTCCTCAGTCCAGCGCACCGCCTGCGCGAGCCGCCGGGCCAGCAGCTTGATGTCGAACACATTCCGGCGGTCGCCCTCTTCGTCGGGCAACAGCAGGTCAAACAACAGCGTCGCTATCCCGCGGCGATTGAGCGCTTCCGCGACCTGGATGTTGCGCGGACTGAAACGGCTTGAGCCGCTGCCATGCGCGAAGATAACCAGGGCATGAGCTCCCGCCGGATGCTTCAAAGTGCCCGCCAGGCCAAGCGGCGGGATCTGGACATCCCGGGAGAAAGCGGGCGATTGCCCCCTTTTCTCATCGTCGCGGCTGAATGCCGGGGCTGGATGCACGGCCGGTTCACTCGGTTTAATTGGGAAATGCTATCTCCCAGCCCAGGACCGATCTTGATCAGCATCAAGCCGGCCCAAATGAATCGAATTAGGCATTTCCGATGGAGCCATTGCAGACGCTACCGCAGGCCGGCAGATCTCCCGGTGAGAGGGCTGCGCCCACGCTCGGCGACAAGGTACGGTTTCTCAGCCGTCCGGCATCGTATTCGAACGCCCCCGAGCAAGTGGTCGCCCGCGAAACCCACATGTCGTGGGTGTTCATGGCGGGCGACCGCGTTTACAAGCTCAAGAAACCGGTCCGCTTCGCCTATCTCGATTTTTCAACCCTGGAACGGCGCGAGGTCGCCTGCCGCGCGGAATTCCTGCTGAACCGGCGGCTCGCTCGTGACGTCTATCTGGACGTCGTTCCGCTCACGCGTTCGCCATCCGGCCTTGCCATCTCCGGCGAGGGACTCGTGGTGGATTGGCTGGTGGTGATGCGCCGGCTCGAAGAGGATGGGACGCTCGAAGCGGCCTTGCACGGTGGCTGGCTCAAGCCCCCGCACGTTGACCGGATCGCGACCAGGCTCGGCACATTTTACGCGCATGCGCCGCGGGTCCAGATCGACCCCGAACAATACCTTGTCGGATGGCAGAAGGCGCTCAGAGACAATTGCCGCGTCTTGTTCGACGCCCGCCTTGGCCTTCCTCAGGGACGGGTGGAGCGGATCGTGCATGTCCAGCGTCGATTTTCAGAAAAATGCGCCGCGCTGTTGCTCGCAAGAATTCATGCACGCCGATACGTCGATGCCCATGGCGACCTTCGCCCTGAACATATCTGGCTCCGTGACGGCGTAACTATCATCGATTGCCTCGAATTCGACCGCAATTTGCGGGCGCTCGATCCACTCGATGAGATTGCTTTCCTGCATCTGGAGTGCGAACGCCTCGGCGGCCTGTGGGCTGCCGAGCGGATCAGGCAGCATCTGGCGCTCGCCCTCGATGACGACGCCTGCAGCGGGCTCTTTCTGTTTTATCGCAGTCATCGGGCGATGCTGCGCGCACGGTTGTCGATAGCCCATTTGTACGATGCCAATCCTCGCACTCCTGAGAAATGGCCCCGCCAGGCCCGCCGCTATCTCGATCTTGCGGCAGCCGATGCGGCGCGCCTCGAGCGTCTTCTCGGTGACCGCCTCAAGGCCCGGCCCGGCCGCTAAAACGGCCTTCAGAATACCAGGAGGTCGCCGAGCGGTTTGTCTTCATGAAGCCGGCGGATCGCTTCCGCCAGCAGCGGCGCGGCCGGTACGATATCGAGCTTGTCGCGCACCGGGCCGGCGGGCAACCGGAACGGCGGCACGACGTCGGTGGCGATGATGCGGTCGATGGCGGGATCGGCAAGCGCGGTTTCGGCCCCCGGCATGAACAGGCCATGGGCAACGCACGCGAGCACCCGCCGGGCGCCGCGGACGCGCGCGGCCCGCGCCGCCCGCACCAGGGTGCCGCCGGTGCTGATGAGGTCATCGACGATGATGCACGTAGCGCCGTCGACGTCACCGACGAACAGGTCGCCGGAAACCACCCCGCCGCTACGGTGTTTTTCGGCGAATGCCTTGCCAATTGGACGCTCCAGCGCTGCCTCCAGTGCCTCGCGCAGCAGCTCCGCCCGCTTTCCGCCCCCCAGATCCGGCGAGATCACGCAAAGCGATTCATTGCCTACGGCTGCCCTGATCCGATCGATCATCAACGGCGCCGCCGTCAGTGCCACGGCGCGGCAACGAAAGGCATTCTCGAAAGCCGTCTCATTGTGGACTTCAAGCGTGACCACGGCGTCGCATCCGATCGCCTCGAACAACGCCGCAACGTAGCGTGTCGTCACCGGGTCGTTCGCCTTGGTACGCCGGTCCTTTCGCGAATAGCAGAGATAGGGTGCGACGGCGGTGACCCGCCCCGCGCCTGCGTCTTTCAGGGCCCCGATGAAGAACAGGAGACGGCACAGCTTATCATTGGCGCTCTGCTCCGGCCCGCCATGAAGGCTGTGGATCACATAAACGTCAGCGCCGCTGACGGGATCCAGCGGTCTTGCCTTGTGCTCGCCATCCTCGAACTCCCGCTCCTCATGCGCACTGAGGGGATGACCGAGGATATTGCTGATCTTGCGGCCGAGACCGTCGGTTCCGTTCAGGGCGAACAGCCGAAGCTGGCGGTGACTTGCAACCGAAGCCGACGCAGCCGGCGACCAGATCGGATCTTCCATCACTCGCCTCAATCTTAGAACAAAGCGAGGCGCGGGCGCCAAGGCTCGGCGAAAATCCGGCCATCGATTGCCATGCTTGATAGACAACCGACCCGGACACGCCCTTGATTTGGGTCAATAACGCCATGCTCCCGGGCCTGTCTGGTGGGATCTTCAATCCGGCAAGCGGCCCACATTTGGCAAATGCCGAACACGATCCTATCTAGAAATTGAATGCGGACGAAAGACACGAAATGCCCCCCAAGGACCCCATCAACTGGATGCTGTCCGACGCGATCGAGACGCTGGCGCGCGCCGAGCGACTGCAGCAGCAGTTCCTGAACCTGCGGCCCCTAGCCGGTTCGCGCGAACCGAGCTGGGAGCCACCGATCGACGTGCTGGAGACCGAACGCGAGGTGCTGATCTTCATCGCGCTGCCCGGCGTCAATCCCGATGAGGTCGAAGCGGAGATCGATCAGGGAGTCCTTGTCGTCAGCGGACACCGGGTGTTGCCCCCGGAACTACGCAACGCGCGAATCCTTCGCCTCGAACTGCCGCAGGGGCGGTTCGAACGGCGCATCAAGTTGCCGCTGGGCCGCTACACCATCAGCCGTTTCGCCACCAACGGCTGCATCGGCTTGCGGCTCGCCAAGTCTAGTTGAGGAATATCCATGTCGTCGGTCAATGACACCGCTGCGTCGAGCCCGCCCCCCGGCTCATCCTCCGGACAGTCGGTTTCGATTCCGGCAGATGCCCTCATCATCGTGCCGGTGCGCAATATCGTTCTGTTTCCGGGTGTGGTGTTCCCGATCACGATCGGCCGGCCGCAATCGGTCGCCGCCGCCCAGCAGGCCGTGCGCGAGCAGCGGCCGATCGGCCTGCTGCTGCAACGCGATCCTGAACTGGGCGAGCCGGGACCCGAGGATCTCCATCCTGTCGGCACGCTCGCCAATATCGTGCGTTACATCACCGGACCCGACGACACGCATCATATCGTTTGCCAGGGTGTCCAGCGCATCCGGGTGCTCGATTTCCTGCCGGGGACGCCGTTCCTGGCCGCCCGCGTGCTGCATATACCGGAGCCCACTACGAGTTCGCCGGAAATCGAGGCCCGTTTCCTGAACCTGCAACGGCAGGCCATTGAAGCCGCGGAATTGCTGCCGCAGGCGCCGCAGGAACTGATCGCCGTCCTGCAGGGCACCACCTCGCCCTCGACCCTGGCCGACCTTGCAACGGCCTACATGGATATCAAGCCGCAGGAGAAGCAGGAGATTCTCGAGACCGTCGATCTCTCGCTTCGCATGGACAAGGTTTCGCGGCATCTGGCCGAGCGCATCGAGGTGCTGCGGCTCAGCAACGAAATCGGCAAGCAGACCAAGGCCACGTTCGATGAACGGCAGCGCGAGGCGATTCTTCGCGAGCAAATGGCGACCATCCAGCGCCAGCTCGGCGAAGGCGACGGCAAGGCGCAGGAAGCGGAGGAACTGAACGCGGCCATCGCCAAGGCCAATATGCCGGCCGAGGCGGAAAGCCAGGCGCGAAAGGAAGTCCGCCGCTACGAGCGCATGCCCGAGGGCGCCGCCGAGGCCGGCATGGTCCGCAGCTATCTCGACTGGCTGATCGAACTGCCCTGGAGCCTGCCGGAAGAAAAGCCGATCGACATCGCCGAGGCGCGGCGCATTCTCGATGAGGATCACTACGGCCTCGAGAAGATCAAGCGCCGGATCATCGAATATCTCGCGGTCAGGAAGCTGGCCCCCCAGGGCAAGGCGCCGATCCTGTGTTTCGTCGGCCCGCCCGGCGTCGGCAAGACCTCGCTGGGACAATCCATCGCCCGCGCGATGGAGCGGCCGTTCGTGCGCGTCAGCCTCGGCGGCGTTCATGACGAAGCGGAAATCCGCGGCCACCGCCGTACCTATATCGGCGCGCTGCCCGGCAACATCATCCAGGCAATCAAGAAGGCTGGATCGCGCAATTGTGTGATGATGCTGGACGAGATCGACAAGATGGGGCGCGGGATCCAGGGCGATCCCTCGGCGGCGATGCTGGAAGTGCTCGATCCCGAGCAGAACGGGACGTTCCGCGACAACTATCTCGGCGTGCCGTTCGACCTCTCGCGCGTGGTGTTCGTGGCCACCGCCAACATGCTCGACAGCATTCCGGGTCCGCTGCTGGACCGGATGGAGATCATCAGCCTTGCCGGCTACACCGAAGAGGAGAAACTGGAGATCGCGCGGCGCTATCTGGTCCGCCGCCAACTGGAGGCCAACGGCCTGAAGCCCGAGCAGGTCGAAATCGATGCGGACGCGCTCAGGCTCATCATCAAGGGATATACCCGCGAAGCAGGCGTCCGTAATCTGGAACGGGAGATCGGCAAGGCTTTCCGCAATGTGGCGGTCCAGGTCGCGGAAGGCAGTGCCAGCCGTGTTGTCCTCACCCCCGGGGAAATCGCGCCCGTTCTCGGCCAGCCCCGGTTCGAAAACGAAATCGCGATGCGCACAAGTGTGCCCGGCGTTGCCACCGGGCTCGCCTGGACACCAGTAGGCGGCGATATTCTCTTCATCGAGGCGACCCGCACGGCAGGCAAAGGCACGCTGATCCTCACCGGTCAGCTTGGCGAGGTCATGCGCGAAAGCGTGCAGGCCGCGCTGACCCTGGTGAAGAGCCGCGCGTCGCAGCTCGGTATCAACCCTGCGCTGTTCGAAAAGAGCGACATCCACGTCCATGTCCCCGCCGGCGCCACGCCAAAGGACGGACCGAGCGCGGGTGTCGCGATGTTCACCGCCCTCACCTCCCTGCTCACCGATCGCAATGTCAGAAGCGATACCGCCATGACCGGCGAAATATCGCTGCGAGGCCTGGTGCTTCCGGTCGGCGGCATCAAGGAAAAGGTCGTGGCCGCGGCCGCCGCCGGACTGACCCGCGTGATGTTGCCCGCGCGCAACCGGCGCGACTTCGACGACATTCCCTTGAGCGCCCGCAACCGGCTGGAGTTCATCTGGCTCGAGCGGGTTGACGACGCGGTCGGCGCGGCGCTGGAGCCAAAGGCCGCGCCGGCAACCGCGGCTTGACCTGAATCAACGACAGATGCGGGATTGCGCTCTTAGCTGAAATTGCAACGATGGAGAGATTTGCCATGCAAGCCCGCAATGTGATGGTTACGCCGGTCGTTACCGTCAAACCCTCCGCTACCGTTCAGGAGGTGGCGGCTCAGTTTCTCGAAAGAAATATCAGCGGGGCCCCGGTTGTTGACGACAACGGCAAGCTCGTCGGCATTGTCAGCGAAGGCGACCTGCTGCACCGCGTTGAGGCGGGTACCGAGCGACGACGCTCCTGGTGGCTGCGCGCCTTTGCCGATGCCGACACGCTCGCCGCCGAATATGTCAAGTCGCACAGCCGCAAGGTCGCGGATGTCATGAGCCGCACTGTCATCACGGCCGCTCCCGAGACACCGCTCCACGAGATTGCCACCGTGCTGGAGAAAAATGCGATCAAGCGGGTGCCGATCCTGGAGAACGGTCAGATCGTCGGAATCGTCAGTCGCGCCAATCTCCTTCAGGCGGTCGCCAGCGCGCGCCAGGTGCTCGAAGCGACGCCATCCGACAAGGCCATTCGCGACCGCATCCTCTCCAGCCTGCGGGCAGAGCCTTGGGCTCACACGGCCCTGTTGAACGTCACCGTATCCGACGGCGTGGTCGATCTCTGGGGACTTGCAGAATCCAAAGCCGAGCGGAAGGCCATCAAGGTCGCGGCGGAAACCACGCCCGGCGTTCGGACCGTCAATGACAATATGGTGGTTTTCTCAGGCGGCGGATGGGCCTGAGCCACTCACGTCACCGGCGGCGGCATGGTCGTCTCCGGTGGAACGAGGCAGCGGCTCGTTTAGCCAGGCTGCGATCCTCGGCCAATATTCCTCAAGGGTCCGTTTACCCATGAACAGGCCGAGATGATTGGAGGGAGCGACCTCCTCGCGAAGGTACTCCGGCGGCGTTCGCACCAGCCGTGCCACCGCGAACAGCTGTTCCGCCGCAACCACGTCATCGGCGTTTCCGGCGAGAAGATAGATCGGCAGTCGCAGGCGCGAGAGGTCGATCCTTTGCCCCAGCGCGACGAAGCCTCCGGTGGCAAGCTCGTTGCGCTTGTAGAGTTTCTCGATGACTTCGAGGTAATAGGTTCCGGGCATGTCAATCGTCCAGGCATTCCAGTTCCGGAAGATCGCTTCCAATCGCGCGAATTCCGGCGAACCGGCCGGCTGCGGCGCCTGCAGCGATTGCCTGATATCATCGGATTCAATGACGCCGCCTCGCCAGACCCTCGCCAGATTGCGGCCGATAACGCGGCCATCGCCGAGACTCACGAGATTCTTGAAGACTGCCAGGGGAGTCGCTTCTGCCATCGCCGACAATTTCGATTGCCGCGCCGCGATATCAACCGGCGTGCCGACCATCACCAGCTTGCGTACCTTGGCCGGGAACCGGGCCGCATAGATCAGCGACAACCAGCCGCCCTGGCAAAGCCCGACGAGGTCCACCGGACCACCGAGATGATCGACAAGGACATTGAGCGCGGCAAGGTAATCGTCAATTCCGAGAAATCGCATGTCGGGGCTGGCCGACCGCCAATCAGCCATGAAGAGCCGTTCAATTCCGGCATCCCGGAGGGCGGCAACGAGACTGTGCCCGGTGGCAAGGTCGGCAAGGACGGCCCCATGCAGCGCGAACGGCGAGCACAGGATGGTGGGGACACCGCACTTGACCAGGGAAAAGTCCCGGAGCCGCACCGCCTGCAGGTCGAGCGCAATCTCGCTTGCCGTCACCCCCTCCGGCGGCGGCGGCGTGCGACCGCCGTCGCCCATCATTTCCAGAAACTGCGCCGTCATGAACGACGCGGCCTCGCTGGCTGAGGCGGCGACAAGCGCCGGCCAGAACAACGCCGCATACGGGAACTGACCTCCTGGAAGCCGATCCATTTGACCCTCACCCGGCTATCGTCATCGACAACGCCGTCGCTTTCATCGCAGTTCCTGTAACGGCTCGGAACGCGGGACCGGCATCGGCCGTCTCCCTCAGCGAGTGACCTGTCTGTAACACACTATAACGCCGCCCCTCTGCCGACGTGGATTTATCTCACGCCGTCGCGTCACCAGTTCCTTTGATGAAGATCAAAGACATACGCTCCCGCAGGAATATTGGTTCTTGCGTCAAGCAACCTCTTGAGGAGTATCCATCATGGTGGAAGCTGCAACGAAATTACCCATTAAGACCGAAGAAACCTCTGCGCCGGCGGACAAGGCCGCGGACTGGCAACCCTTTGAAGTTCTGCGCAATCAGGTCGACCGGCTGTTTCATGACTTCCAGACCGGGTTCCTGCAGGCGCCGCTCTTCCGTCCGATTCCCGACATGGAAGCGTTCTGGCGGCGCGATCTCGGCTTCAACGTCTCGCCGGCGATCGACATCGTCGAGAAGGAAAAGGCATTCGAGCTGACAGCCGAACTGCCGGGCCTCGACGTCAAGGACATCGACATTCAGCTCGCCAACGGCACGCTGACGATCAAGGGCGAGAAGCAGGAGCAGAAGGAAGAGAAGACCAAGGACCGCTACGTCTCCGAGCGCCGCTACGGCTCGTTCCGCCGCTCGCTGCAGGTACCTGGCAGCGTGGACGGCGGCAAGATCGAAGCGAGCTACAAGGGCGGAGTCCTGACGGTCACGATGCCGAAGTCCCCGGACGCGCAGAACAACGAGAAGAAGATCCCCGTCACGGCAAAATAAGTGGATCAGCGGCCTCGCCGGTTGTCGGCCTTGATCGGCGAGGCCGCTGGTTGTTGTGACCACCTGTTTACGCGGAGAGACAGCGAATGGCCCACAAACAAATCCTGTTTCACTCCGCCGCCCGTGAAAAGGTCTTGCGGGGAGCCACACTGCTAGCCGATGCGGTGCGCGTCACGCTGGGGCCGAAGTCCAAATCAGTCTTGATCCAGAAAAGCTGGGGTCCGCCGATCGTCTGCAATGATGGCGTTACCATCGCCAAGGAAATCGATCTCAGGGATCCCGAAGAGAATCTCGGCGCCCAGGTGCTCCGTCAGGCGGCGGAAAGAACCGGAGACGTCGTCGGCGACGGCACCAGCACCTCGACCATCCTCGCCCATGCGATCCTTGCCGACGGCGTACGCAATGTCACGGCGGGCGCCAGCGCCATCGATCTCAAGCGCGGACTGGACCGGGCCGCGCGGGTGGCGATCGAGGCGCTGCGTGCCATGTCCCGCCCGGTGAAGACGAAGGCTGAAAAGACCCAAGTCGCGACCTTATCGGCCCACAATGACCAGACAATCGGCGCTCTCGTTGCCGATGCCATCGAGAAGGTCGGCGGCGACGGCGTGATTTCGGTCGAGGAATCCAAGACCACGGAAACCACACTCGACGTGGTCGAAGGCTTGAAATTCGATCGCGGCTTTATCTCGCCCTACTTCGTCACCGACGCCGAGCGCATGGAGTCCGTGCTGGAAGATCCATTCGTACTGCTGTGCGATCACAAGATCGGGGCGCTGCGCGACCTGATCCCGGTGCTGGAGCAGGTCGCCAAGTCCGGCCGTCCATTGCTGATCGTGGCCGAGGACATCGAGGGCGAAGCGCTGGCGACGCTGATCGTGAACCGGCTCCGCGGCGTTCTCAAGGGGTGCGCGGTCAAGGCGCCCGGTTTCGGGGACCGGCGCAAGGCGATGCTGGAAGACATCGCAATCCTGACCGGCGCGCAGGTCATCTCCGAAGAAATCGGTCTCAAGCTCGAGAATGTCACCTTGCAACAGCTCGGGCGCGCCGCGCGGGTGGTCGCGGACAAGGAAAATACCACGCTGATCGGCAGCGGCGGCGACCGTGTCCGGATCGATGGCCGCATTGCGCAGATCCGGCGCGAGATCGAAAAGACCACCAGTGACTACGATCGCGAGAAGCTCGAAGAGCGGCTCGCCAAACTGGCCGGCGGCGTCGCGGTAATCCGGGTCGGCGCCCCGACCGAGGCGGAGATGAAGGCCAAGAAGGAGGCACTCGACGACGCCATCAGTTCCACCAAGGCGGCGGTGGCCGAGGGAATCGTGCCGGGCGGCGGTCTCGCGCTGCTCAAATGCATCGAAGCGGTGGCCCGGGAAGAAACCGCCTGCGAAGGCGACGAGCGGACCGGCGTCCAGATTTTGAAGCGGGCGCTGGAAGCCCCTGCCCGCCAGATCGCGGAGAATTCCGCCGTGGACGGCGGCGTCGTGATCGCCCGGATGCTGGGCGGTCAGGGCAATTTCGGCTTCGACGCCGCACGCAAGGAATATGTCGACCTGGTCGAGGCCGGCATCATCGATCCCGCGAAGGTGGTTCGTACCGCGCTGGAAAATGCCGTTTCGGTCGCCAGCGTGCTGCTGCTCACCGAAGCGACCATGACGGAGATACCGGAGCCGAAGCGAGAGCGACCGACTGAACCGGAAATGGCGATGTGACGTGCGGACGCGAAGCGAGGGCGCCAACCGATCGACAGGCGTGATACTGCACGATCGCCTGGCCATGAGCCTGATCGCAGGAGCAGTCATGATGGCGTCAGGCAGCCTGCCCGCCGGCGCGGTGACCCCCGAGGAGGCCTTCACGGCCGGTTGCGGCGGCTGCCATGCGTCGGACACGAAGATCCTGCGCAAAATTCCCAGCGGCTCGGAGACGGTCAGGCGCGCATGGATCCTGAATTTCATGGCTAGCCACCCCAATGAAAAGGACGCGGTCAAGGCGGAAATCGTCGAATACCTCGTTGCAAAGAGTGCGGCTTCAAGAAGCTGGTGGCAGTTCTGGTGAGTTGTGGCCCTGACCGCAGTGAGACCGCAAGGCACGAAGCCGTATTCCCGGCGAATTTGATCCATCGCAACGACGACGCCCCGGCATCTGCGTAACTTGAATTTGCGGACGTCCACTTCCCCGGACGCAACCGCCAGACTTCGGGATGCTCCTGGGCTCCGCTCGAGAGCATCTTTTTGCCGGGGCGCTTTGGCGGATGGCGACTGGTACTGTAAAAAGACCAGATGCTCTCCCGTAACCAGATGTTCTCCCGTATCAAGACCTGGGCGCGCCGCCTCAAGCGAGACGCTCACGCGATCTATCTGGCTTCCCGCGATCCGCGCGTGCCATGGTACGCGAAGGCTCTCGCGATCGCCGTCGCTGCCTATGCGCTTTCGCCGATCGACCTGATCCCGGACTTCATTCCGGTCATCGGCTATTTCGACGAGTTGTTGATCCTTCCCTTGGGGATCTGGTTCGTGGTGCGGCTCATCCCCGACGAGGTCATGGTCGAGTATCGCGCCAGGGCAACCGAGGCCGGGCAGCGTCCAACCAGCCGGGCCGGAATGGCCGCGATCCTTCTGGTATGGACGGTGGGCGGGCTGACGCTGGGATGGTTCTTGTATGCCTGGTGGATCCGACCATGACGGGCCGCCCCGCCCGGCATCCCTGCCACGCCCGCCAGCCTTAGAATGTCGCCTTCAGGCCCGCGTAAAAGGCGCGCGGCCGCGCCGGGCTGACCGAACGGGCATCGGTGAACTCCGCCCCGCCATTGGCGAAATTGGGGACATCATCGGTCTGGAAAAAGGTGCCGTGGGTCGCGTAGCGACGGTCGAAGATATTGTCGACACGCCCGTAGATCTGGAGCGTCTTGTTGATCTGATACGACGCATGCGTGTTGAAAACCGCATACGACGGTAGCCTCGCCGCCTGATTGGATTCGTCGCCGACAAAATACTGGTCGCTGACGAATAATGCATCCCCTCCGACCTTGAGTTGATCGGTGACCCAGTAGTCGATACCGGCCTTGATCCGGTTGCGGGGAATCGACGGAATTCGATTGCCCGGCAGGACCTGGACGTTGCCGTCAACGGCGAACGGACTGGCGGAAGGGAGCTGCAGAGCGGTGAGGAAGCGCGCGTCCACCAGGGCATAGCTGGCATAGAGCTGCATCGTCTTCGATGTGAGATTGACCTGTGCCTCGATGCCCTGGCGGCGCGTCGAGCCTACATTCTGGAAATAGCCAAATCCCTGAAACTCCGGACTCGGAATCGCCATGATGTCATCGTTGTTCTCCGCGCGGAATCCGCCGAGCTTCCAGCTGAAGGTGCCGATGTTCAGCTCCTTGCTGCCGCGCAGACCGAGTTCCACGGTGCGGGAGACCACCTGCTTCAGCGGCGGGTCGGCGACGAGGAATGCGGCGAGCATACAAGGGCGTGCGGAGTCGGCGCAGGCGAGCTCCAGCGGGGTCGGCGCGCGATTGGCCTCGGAATAGCCGGCGTAGGCCGTCAAGCCGGAATTGATCTTGTAGGTGGCGCCGATGATCGGATTGAAGCGGCTGAACGTATGCTCGCCGTTGAGCGCGGTGCCGATCTGATCCTCCAGCCGGATCTGCGCATGGTTGAACCGCCCGCCCCCCGTGATCGAAAACGCATCCGTCACGTCGAACGTGTCGAGGGCGTAGAGACCGGTGTAGCGGTTGGTGGCGCGAAGCGAGACCGGGCCGATCACGGTCGGTTCGCCGGACGGTCCGAGAAATATGCCGCTGCCGTTGACGACGTAGTTCGAGCCGATGGTTCCCAATTCCGCACTGGCCCCGAACCGGGTCACGCCGGAGTCGAGACTGGCGCCGACCATGAATTGATTGTTGTGCCCGAACACCTGGTCGGTGTTGGTCGCCTGCAAGCTTCCGCCCGTCGTCGTCGAGCGCGTTGTGGTCCGGTCGATCTGCCCCAGTATGGCATCGGCAGGGAATGGATTGACGAGCTGGAGTCCATTGAGGCCGTTGGCAGCAACATCGTCATTGTTGAAACAAAGCAGTCCCGGGTCGGCTGCGCAGCGAACGGTCTCGGTCGGATTGCCATCCACCGTCTTCTGCCGGAACGCGCGCACGCGCGCCGAGCCTTCGATCGTCCAGGTCGGCGTGGCCTCGACCTTTCCGGTCAGATTGACATAGGCAACCTGGTTGTTTGTCGTCTGCGGCGTGGTGTAGGTCGCGCCCCAATAATTCTGCAGCAGTTCGACCGGCACCGTCGCAGCGGCGCCGAACTTGTTATTGGCGACGCCCACATTGAGGTGGAATTCGCTGCTGTCGGTCCGATAGCCGACGTCGCCATAGAAGCGGCGGACCTTCGACTCCGAAAAATTTCGAAAACCGCCGTCGCGCAATCCTTCGAGAGCGCCGTAAACGGAAAAGCTGTCGATCTGTTTTCCCCATTGCGCCGAGCTCTGGATGCGGCCGAACGAGCCGCCCATCGTGTTGATCTCGGCACCCTGATAGTTGAAGCCATCCTTCATCAGTACGTTAACCGCCCCGCCCAACGCATTGAGTCCAAAGGCGGGATTGTTGGTCACGACGGTGACCGACCTGATCGCGGCGGTCGGGATCAGATCCCAGTTGACGGTGTCGCCGAAGGCCTCGTTGATGCGCGTGCCGTTCTGGTAAACCGCTAGTCCCTGCGGCGTACCGGAGACCGGGGATGCGACAAACCCGCGAAATTGGATGTCCGGCTGAAATGGATTGCCGCTCACTTCGCTGGTGACGATCCCCGGCACCTGTTGCTGCAGGGCGTCGGCGATGTTGAGCGAGCCGGTGCGCTCGATCTGCCTCGCGCCGAACGCGTTGACGGCCGACGGCACCTTGTCGACATCCATTCCCGAACCGGCCGTCGGCGTCGGCGCGGTCGGGTAGACGAAGACCCTGCGAACGTTCCTGGTGGCCCGGGCCGTATTTCGGTTGCGGGCTGGTCTGGCGCCGGTTCCCGGGGAAACGACCTCGATGGCGGGCAATACCTCGGAGGAGGTGCCGGGCGCGGTTTGCGCTTGAGCACTCTGGATTCCAGGAACCAGACATATCGATACTGTGGATACGGTCCCGATGAACAGAGATCGAGCGCCCATTGCGTCACCCTCCACCCCACTTCCGGCTGCGTTGGCCCCGCCGGTTAGTTGCGGCTGATGATAGTGCGCCGGACAAGTTGCGCACCATTCAAAGCGTCCGGTTCCATATCGAGTCTTTTTCCCGAATAGATCGGGAAAACTTCCCGAATTATGGACGCGCGACCCCGGGAATGACGGCCTCTACCGTCACGCCGCCGTCTCCGGAGGCGACCGTGAGCGAGCCGCCCAGCGCCAAGATGCGCTCCCGCATTCCCGTCAGGCCGAGTCCCAGCCTGTGATCCGCCTTCAGTCCGCTGCCATTGTCGCGCACCCGCACCAGAGCGCCGCTGCGACGCGCCAATCCCGAAAGCAGCTCCGTGGGCTCGACGGTGACGTTGACGCAGGTGGCGCCGGCGTGGCGAAAGACATTGGTCAGGGCTTCCTGAATGGTGCGGTAGATCGTCAAATCGGCTGTTTCTCCGGTCTCGCCGAGCGACTGCGAGATCGTCGTTTCGATGACCACGCCGGGGTGCGACTCGCGCCACAGGCGCAAGAGAGCGCCGAGCGCTTCGCGAAGACCAAGCTCCGTCAATCCCACCGGCCGCAGTTTTTCCAGAACCCGCCGATTGGATCGCTGCAAGGCGTTCACCTGTTCCAGGATGGCAGTGCCGTGCTTTCGCGCGACCTCCACGTTCGGTTCGCCTGAATCTGCGATCCGCGTCAGTGCGCTGGCATGGGCGCGTAGCGCGAAGAGATAGGGGCCGAATTCGTCGTGCAGTTCCCGCGCAATCTCCTTGCGTTCGACATCCTGCAGCGAGACGACGCGCTCGGCCAGACGCCGCTTGTCTTCAACGGCGTTCTCCAGCGTCGCGGCAAGATGATTCAACTTGTCGCAAATGGCGGCAAGTTCCGGCGGGCCATCCGGTTTCACGCGGGTGTCGTAACCACCGGATTCGATTTTCGCCATCGCCTCCGAAAGCATCTGGATGGGCGCAAGGGCCCGGCCGACGACCCTGGTCGTAATGAGGAAGAGCACGATCGCGATCACGGAGCCGATTAGCAGCTGGGTGACGATTCCGTCCCAGATCTCGGCCATCTCATCGTTCGGATGCGAGGTGATCAGGAGCGACTCCGATTTCCCATGAATAGAAATCGGCACGCTCACCGCGGTCTTTTCCGGGTGAACCAGCGTGATGAACCATGCCGGTGGCGAACGTGAATCGTCATTGTCGCCGGATCGGTCCGTCTGCCCTGCTCTCGCCACAGTATCAATCTGCCGTGTGATACTGACATGACGCAGCCGGTTGAGGTCGTGAACGATCTGATTCAACCGCGCATCGGGATCCGGAGCCTCGTTCAGTCCTGCGACGATCGTTTCGATGAATTCACGCGCCAGCCGCACGACGCTTTGGTCCTCGGCCTGAACACGGGGTGCCGCCTCCAGCACCAGCCGCGCAATATTGGCGGCCAGACCGAGCATCAGGACGAGCGCGAGCAGCAGGTTAATGCGGGCACGCAACGAGAGTTTTTGCCACATAGCGCTTGTCCACGAGCTAGGGGTATTCGATTCCCCACCGGGGAGCGTTGACAGATAAGGGAGGCGGCTATCTAATTGGAACGTACAGCATTATCGCTCCAGCTGCATAATCGTCGACGGCAAGCATGGCGCCGCCATTCGCGCCATCGATTTGATCTGATGCGGTGCAGCAACGACGCGGGTACCCGGGACCAATGCCAATGCGCGTTCTGATCGTTGATGATCATCGCATCGTTGCTTCAGGGTGCCGCGCATTGTTCGCGGACGACCCCGACATCGACATCCTGGAAGCGTCCGACGCCGAGAGCGGCGAGCGCGCCTTTGGAAGAGAGCATCCGGACATCTGCGTTCTCGATATCAACCTGCCCACGGTGTCCGGGTATGAATTGGCCAAGCGCATCCTCGGGCTCGATGCATCCGCGCGCATCATCATGTTCAGCATGAACGATGATCCCGTGTTCGCCGCCCGCGCCATCGAGGTCGGCGCCAAGGGTTATGTCTCCAAGACCGGCGATCCCCGGGATCTTGTCGAGGCCGTCCGTGAAGTCGGAAAGGGCGGAGTCTATTTGCCTGCGGCGATGGCGCAAAGCATCGCCTTCGGGGGTCCCGCGTTCGCGCAGAATCCGCTGTCGAAACTGACTACCCGCGAGATGGAGATCTTGCGCCTGCTCAGTGCGGGAAAGAATCTCTCCGAAATCGCATGGCTGGTTCGCTCCTCCTACAAGACTGTTGCCAACACCTCCTCGATCATGCGCCAGAAGCTCGGGGTGCGGACCTCCGCCGAACTGGTGCGGCTGGCCATCGACAACGGCGTCGCCTGAAATGGCGTCGCGCGCTGCTGGAGTCGTAAGGTCATGACAATTCAAACCGTTTCACTCAACAAATCCTATGACGGCGTGCAAGGCGTCTACAAGCACGCCAGTCGCGAGACCGGGACGGAGATGACCTTTTCGGTCTACGTGCCGCCGCATCGCGAGGGCGCCAGGCTGCCGGTGGTCTGGTATCTGTCGGGTTTGACCTGTACCCACGCCAACGTCACCGAAAAGGGCGAATTCCGCCGCTCATGTGCCGAACTCGGACTGATCCTGGTCGCGCCGGACACCAGCCCGCGCGGAGAAAATGTGCCCGGCGACCCCGCGAAGGCCTATGATTTCGGTCTCGGCGCCGGCTTCTATGTCGATGCGATGCAGGAGCCGTTCGCCCGCAATTACCGCATGTGGAGCTATGTCACGGCAGAATTGCCGGAACTGGTCGCCGCGCATTTTCCCGTCGATGCCATCAGGCAATCCATCTTCGGTCACTCCATGGGCGGTCACGGGGCACTGACCAGCGCATTGCGCCATCCCGATCGTTACCGCGCCGCCAGCGCCTTCGCACCGATCGTCGCTCCCTCGCAAGTGCCGTGGGGCATCAAGGCGCTGGGCGGCTATCTCGGCAACGACAAGCCAAGCTGGCGCAGGCATGACGCGGTGGCGCTGATCGAGGACGGCGCCAAATTCTCCGACCTGCTGGTGGATTATGGCGGCGCCGATCCGTTTCTGGCCGAGCAGCTTCGTCCCGAATTGCTGCAGGCCGCCTGCGAGAAGGCAAACATCCCCCTCACCTTGCGCCGCCAGGAAGGTTACGACCACAGCTACTACTTCATCTCCACCTTCATGAGCGATCATCTGCGCTGGCACGCCGCGCGCCTGAAAGCCTGAACCAGCCGCTAACCTATTGTAGCTGCGGCGCCCCGTAATTGGGCGCGAGCAGCCGGTTGCGCAACAGATAGTTCATCGCGCGCGACCAGGATTCGTCGGTATTGCCGCGAAGGTCGACGCTCATCGAGGCGACCAGCCGTCCGGTTTGGGTGTCGCGCACAAAGATGTTGATGTTGAGAATGAGGGCCGAGACCTTTTGCACCAAACCGGTGATGGCGAGGTCGGCACCGAGCTTGAGCGCCAATTGCACGTCGCAACCGCCGCAGGCCTGCAGATTGCTGCCCTGCGCCGCCGCACTGACCGGCGCGATGTCGAGCACCTGGAACTTGCCGGATTCGGCCAGTTCCCGGCGCAACTGCTGGCCGGCGCGCACCAGCCTCTCCTGCTCGCCGGTCTGCGATCCCTTAACCTCGCCTTCGGCGCTGGTATCCATCAGTTCGAAATCGAACACCGCGACTTTCGGAGGATCGGCATGCGCCGGCGCTGCAAGCATCAGCATCAGCAGCACCGGACCGACAAAATTCACTCTCATGATCGTGATCCATTAACGCGACCGTGCGCCCGCGACGAAATCCGGGGTTGCAACCTAGGGCAATTCAGTCATGTTTCAAGCTAAAGCTCCCTCGCCGGTCAAGCGACGAGAAACGACAGGGAAGAAATATGATCCGATGGTTGGTCGCGGCGATCGGCCTTTGCGTCGTGGCCACCCACGCGCTCGCCGCCGACCCGATCGAGATCGGCATCGGCTATCTCGGCCATGCCGGCGTGAAATCGAAACTGTCGCTGGTCGAACAGCCCTCGGCGAATGACGGCCTTGCTGGCGCGCGCCTCGCGATCGAGGACAACAACACGACCGGAAAATTTCTCAACCAGCGCTTCACGCTGGAAGAAATCAGACTCAAGGAGGACGACGACGTCGCCAAGGCGGCGGTGGCACTCGCCGGCCGCAACGGTTTTATTATCGCCGACCTTGCCGCCGACGCGCTGTTGAAGGCCGCCGATGCGCTCCGCGATCGCGGAACCGTGTTGTTGAACGCGGGATCGCTCGACGACCGGCTGCGCGAGCAGGATTGCCGTGCCAATGTGATCCACATTGCCCCGACCCGCTCGATGCTCGCGGACGCGCTGGCGCAATATCTGGTGTGGAAGCAATGGAAACGCTGGCTGCTGGTAGCCGGTTCGCACGAGCCGGACAAGCTCTACGCCGAGGCGCTGCGCCGCGCCGCCACGCGCTTTGGCGCGAAGATCGTACAGGAGCGAACGTTCGACGACACCGGCGGCGCCCGCCGTACCGACAGCGGCGTCACCCTGATCCAGCGCCAGATGCCCGTGTTCACGCAGCAGGCGCCGGCCTATGACGTCCTGGTCGCGGCCGACGAGAGCGAGGTCTTCGCATCTTACCTGCCCTACCGCACCTGGGATCCGCGACCGATCGCCGGCTCCGCGGGTCTGGTGCCCTTGAGCTGGGACGGCGCGCACGACCAGTGGGGCGCGATCCAGATGCAGAACCGCTTCTTCAAGCTGAATTCGCGGCGCATGACGGCGCTGGACATGCAGGCCTGGACCGCCGCGCGCATGATCGGCGAAGCCACATCGCGCACCAATTCCGGCGATCCGAAAGCCGTGTTCGACTTTCTCAAGCGACCGGACTTTTCCGTCGCAGCGTTCAAGGGCCAGCGGCTGACGCTGCGGGACTGGAATTTTCAGCTTCGCCAGCCCATCCTGCTGGTCGACGGCCGCATGGTGGTCTCGGTTTCGCCGCAAGAAGGTTTCCTGCATCAGGTATCGGAACTCGATACGCTCGGCGTCGATCGCCCCGAGACCAAATGCAAGCTGCGTTGAGGCAACCTTTATTGAAGACCCGGAGTTCGCGCATGTGGCGACGTTACCTGATTTCCGCAATCGTCCTGTGGCTCGCGGCCGTGACGCCGGCTTCCGCCTTCATCGCCTATGTCTCGAATGAGAAGAGCAACACGGTATCGGTGATCGATACCGACAAATGGGTCGTCACCAAGACCATCAAGGTCGGCCAGCGACCGCGCGGCATCGAGTTCACCAGGGATGGCAAGTTCGTGCTGGTCGCGGTTGGCGATGACGACAAGATCGAGGTGATCGATGCCGCGAGCCAGCGGGTGGTGGACTCACTCCCCTCCGGTCCCGATCCGGAACTGTTCGCCCAGGATGCCGCCGGCAAATTCCTCTACGTCGCCAACGAGAACGACAACACGGTGAGCATCGTCGATCTCGAAAAGCGCGTCCGCGTCGGCGACATCCAGGTCGGCGTCGAGCCTGAAGGTATGACGCTGAGCCCGGACGGCAAGATCCTGATCAATACGTCCGAGACGACCAACATGGCGCATTTCATCGACACCGCGACGCGCCAGATCGTCGCCAATGTGCTGGTCGATGCGCGGCCGCGCTTTGCCGAGTTCAAGCACGACAGCTCCGAATTGTGGGTGTCGTCGGAGATCGGCGGCACGGTGTCCATCATCGATCCCGTCAAGCGCGTGATTACCGGCAAGATCAGTTTCAACATTCCCGGCCTGCGGCGCGAAGCGATCCAGCCGGTCGGCATCGGCATCACCAGGGACGGCAAGACCGGCTTCATTGCGCTGGGTCCCGCCAACCGCGTCGCCGTCGTCGACGCCACCAGCCATGCCGTCACCAAATATCTGCTGGTCGGCCAGCGGGTCTGGCACATGGCATTCACGCCGGACGAAAAATACCTGCTGGTGACCAATGGCGTATCCAACGACGTCTCGGTGATCGACGTGTCGGCGCAAAAGGTCATCAAGACGATCCAGGTCGGCGAGCTCCCCTGGGGAATAACGTTCGCGCAGCCATGACCGCCACCAACGCACCCTCCACCAGCCAGCCGCAGCCGGATCCCCGCCCCCGGCAAGATGCCGCGGCAATTCCCGCTCTGTCGATCGCAGGCATCAGCCATTCCTACGGGCCCCGTCACGCCCTCATCGATATCAATTTCACGGTGGCGCCGGCCAGCTTCACGGCGCTGCTTGGCCTCAACGGCGCCGGCAAGAGCACCTTATTCTCGCTGGTCACGCGGCTGTTCGGAATCCAGGCCGGACGCATCGGCATTTTCGGCCACGACGTCGGCCAGGCGCCCGGCGAAGCGCTGCGGCTGCTCGGAGTCGTGTTCCAGCCCCGCACGCTCGATCTCGATCTGTCGGTGACGCAGAACCTGCTCTATCACGCCGCGCTGCATGGCATCGCGCGACGTGAGGCGCGCCTGCGCAGTGACGAGGTGCTCGCGCGCATAGGGCTTGCCGACCGCGCCAGCAGCAAGGTTCGCGACCTCTCGGGCGGCCAGATGCGGCGGCTGGAGATCGCCCGCGCGCTGCTGCATCGTCCGCGCCTGTTGCTGCTCGACGAGGCGACCGTCGGCCTCGACGTCAAGGCCCGCGCCGACATCCTCAGCCACGTCCGGCAGCTGGTGACCGAACAAGGCATCGGCGTGTTATGGGCGACCCACCTGTTCGACGAGATCATGCCAGGCGACGATCTCGTGGTGCTGCATCAGGGCCGGGTTCTGGCGCGCGGGCCGGTCGAAGATATCATCGCCGAGGCCGGAGCCCACGACATCAACTCCGCCTTCATGCGCCTGACCGGGGCTGCGGCGGAATCCGGGAGGCCAGCGCCATGAGCTCCACGGCAACAGGGCAAACCCGGCGCGGCTTTTCGCTCGCCGAATACATCACCTGCCTGAACGGCATCGTGTGGCGCGAGGCGCTGCGGTTCCTGCACCAGCGCGAGCGCTTCGTTTCGGCACTGGTGCGACCGCTGGTGTGGCTGTTCATCTTCGCCGTCGGCTTCCGTCAGGTGCTGGGTATTTCCATCATCCCGCCCTACGAAACCTACATCCTCTACGAGGTCTATATCGCGCCCGGATTGATGGCGATGATCCAGCTGTTCAACGGCATGCAGTCGTCGCTCTCGATGGTCTATGACCGCGAGATGGGCAACATGCGCACCTTGCTGGTGAGCCCGTTGCCGCGCTGGTATCTGCTGTTCTGCAAGCTGCTGGCGGGAACCGCGGTCTCGCTGCTGCAGGTCTATGCCTTTCTCGTGATCGCGTGGTTCTGGGATATCGCGCCGCCTCCAACAGGCTATCTGACGGTGCTGCCGGCGCTGATCCTGTCGGGGCTGATGCTGGGCGCGCTGGGCATGCTGATCTCCTCCGGCATCAAGCAGCTCGAGAACTTTGCCGGCGTGATGAATTTTGTCATTTTTCCGATGTTCTTCGCATCCTCTGCGCTCTATCCGCTGTGGCGGGTGCTGGAGGGCAGCCCCCTGCTCTATTATGTCTGCCTGTTCAATCCATTCACCCATGCGGTCGAACTGATCCGCTTTGCGCTGTACGAGAAGACGAACTGGGTTTCGCTTCTCGTCGTCGGTGGCTGCACGGCGGTCTTCATGATCGGCGCGATATATGCCTATGATCCCCAGCGCGGCCTGGTCCGCCGCGGACCCGCCGGAGGCGAAACATGAGACGGCGCATCGCGATCGCGGCAATGTTAGTCGTCGCAGCATCGACCGATGTCTGCGTCGCGGCCGATCCGCGCTACCCGGACTGGCCGTGCGTCCAGGCCAAGGTGCCGGAAATCTCGCTCGCCGCGGTGTGGGCCGGCCCCTCGCTCGACGACGCCACAACCACCTGGAAGAACGATCCCAAGGTGAGCGCGCTGGTGCCGAAACTGGCCGCCCGGCGTACGCCGCTCGAGGAGGCCGAAAAGACCATCGTGGAATTTCTGGCCACGTCGCCAACCGACAAAGCGACAAAAGGCAAGCTGCTGTTCGCCGGCCTGTTCGATACCCTCAATGCCCAGCGCTCGCAGGTCCTGAACGGGCTCGAACGCGTGACCCGCAAGCAGCGCGAAGCCGCCGACAAGATCCGGGCGACCACGGCTGCGCTGCAGGCGCTGCAGAGCGCATCGCCGCCCGAGCAGCCGAAGATCGACGAGCTCAGCAACCAACTGGTCTGGGAAGCGCGGATCTTTGAAGACCGGCGGCGCGTCATCACATTCGTTTGTGAAGTGCCCACCACGATCGACCGGCGGCTGTTCGCACTCGGCCGCGTGATCCAGCAGGAGATGGAATAGCCGGCGCCTTTCTTCTCCCCTCCACCCGCGAAGCAGTGGGGAGGGGTCGGGGGTGGGGGGTCTATCAACGGATTCGACTGTCAGCGAATTTGCTGAAGCACCCCCCACCCCCGACCCCTCCCCGCCGCGCGCAAGAGCGCGTGGAGGGAGGGGAGCGAAGAGCATCGCAAGCGATGCGTATCGATGGATGAAGCATTATAATCGGAAATTGCACTAGAGCCTGGATGCCTTCTCCTCCTCCGCCCGCGGCTCCGGATGCGATTCAGCCGTCGGCAGGCCGGCACGCTCCCAGCCGTCGGTACCATCGGGATACCAGGCCACATTGGCATAGCCGTAGGACAGAACCCGCTTGGCGGCGTTCCAGGACATCCAGCAATCGGCCTGGCAGTAGATCACGAGCAACGCGGCGTTGTTGCCGCCGGTGGCACGGGCAAGACCGCGCCGAAAATAATCTTCGGTCGCCGGCGCCAGCTTTCCGTAGCCGGTGTCGGGCAGCCAAACGGTGCCGGGTATGCTCAGCCGCGGCTTGTCACGCCATATCGTGCCGGCTGGCAGGTTTGGCGGCTTGGGTGCGCGCGGCAGCACGTCGATGAAAACAGCGCTGGCTGTGCGCCATATCGTTTCCGCCTCAGCAGTGGTAAGGACGCGCACGCCTGACAGCGTTGCAGGGACCGGCGCGCGATAATTTTCCGTGCGGTAACCATCGGGTTCGGAAACCTTCTCCTGCGCATGCGCCGTGGCAACCAACGCCGCAAGCGCGAGCCCCGCGAGCTTCCCCATCATGGCGACTTTTTCGTCACCTCCGTGCCGATCGGCCGATCGTTCTCGTCGAGCAAGGGAACGCCGTATTCGAGCAGTATCTTGTTGATGGCCGGCTGGTTCTCTTCGATCAGACGGTTGAGCATCCGTTTCCAGTTCTGGTCGGCCGGCCGCACCGCCATCCCGATGCGATAGGTGAGTCGGGATCCCGTTGTTTCCTTGACCAGCGGCGCGACATGCAGTGGCGGGCTGGCCTTCTTGGCGTAGAAGCCGGCGATCGGTCCCCAGAGAACGGCGACGTCAATCGTTCCCGACGTCAGATCGTTGATCATGGCTTCTGCCGACGAATCGAGCCGGGTATCGATCATCAACGGATAGGACTTGGCGTCGACCATCAAACCATGCGCGGACATGCTGGTAGCCGGTGGCGTACCGGCGACGATGCCGATGTGCTTGCCTTTCAGGCGCGCGTCTCCCAGCGTCGTGACCTCATCGAGACCGCTGCCCTGCTTGGCGACCAGCGCGTAGGTGGTGCGGTAATAGGGATTGGTGCCCTGGACCAGGTCGTCGCCCTGCGGATAGCCCATGATGACGTCGCAGCGATGCGCGGCGAGCGTCATCCGGATAAAGCCGGCGGCCTGCGGAAAGTAGGTATAGTCGAGCTTCTTCTGAAGCTTCGCGGCGAACAATTCGGCGAGCTTGTTCTCGAACCCCTCGCCCTTCTCATTGGTGAACGGCAAATTGCGCGGGTCGGCGCATACCCTCAACACGTTGGGATCGACCAGCTCGATCGACAGATCGGTGCCGCCATCACGCGTCTGCGCCTGCGCGAGGTCACTGCCGACCAGCGTTGCAGTGATCGCAAGCAACGCGATCAAGCGTCCGCGATATCGTACGGTATGTGTCGTTGAAGGCAGCTGCACGTGTGGCCCACCAATTATTTTTCGGCTTCCCATGGCGATTTCCATGGACCAACGTCCGCAGGAAGCCGCAACCTGCAAAATGCTATGCTTCGCAATTGCAGCGTGCAACAGGATAATCCTCGCTTGCATGCTGCGGCGCAAACCAGTCTCGATGACGACGCATGACGTTGTCGACACCGCTTCGTGATGAGACGGAGGCAGAAATATGGCTTGCCGCGTTTGGCTCATGACTGCACTCGCCCTGCTCGGCGCACCAACTTTCGTATGGGCGCAACAACAGGCATTGCCCGTTGACGAGATTGCGCCCGGCGTCTTCGTGCACAGCGGCAAGACCGCGTTGATGACACGCGAGAACGCCGGTGCGATTGCCAATATCGGCTTCATCATCGGCGAGAGCGCGGTTGCGGTGATCGACACCGGCGGCAGCGTTCGTGAGGGGCAGCAGCTGCTTGCCGCGATCCGTGCCCGGACCGACAGGCCAATCCGCTACGTCATCAACACGCATGGCCACCCGGACCACATGTTCGGCAACATCGCCTTCGTCCAGGATGGGACCAGCTTCGTCGGTCACCGAAACCTGCCGCGCGCCCTCACCACCCGCGGGCCATTCTATATCGAAGCCTTTCGCCGGATCATGGGCGGCGAGTTGATCGACGACGTGCGGATGGTGCCGCCGACGATCCTGGTCGACGGCATCACCACACTCGATCTCGGCTCGCGAACCCTGACCTTGAGGGCATGGCCGGCGGCTCACACCGACAACGATCTCACCGTGCTCGACGAGCAAACCAGGATCCTGTTCGCCGGCGATCTCGTGTTCCTCAGCCATACTCCGGTGCTGGACGGCAGTCTTCGCGGATGGCTTGATGTGATCGACGAACTCGCCACCCTCCCCGCGCAACGCGTGGTTCCCGGTCACGGAGTTGTGAGCGAATGGCCGGCCGCCCTCGCCGACCAGCGGCGCTACCTCCAGACACTGGCGTCGGACGTTCGCGCCCTCATCGCCAGCGGCAAATCGATAACGGCCGCAGCCGGTGCGGCCGCGGCCGCCGAACGCTCACGATGGCAATTGTTCGACGATTTTCATGCCCGCAACGCAACCGCAGCATTTTCGGAAATTGAATGGGAATGAGTTGAACAATCCTGTAGACTCGCGTCATTGTCTCCATCCCTGCGAAGGGCGTGACCATGTCCGGATATCGCTTCCGCCTGTCCTGCCTTGCCGGCCTGCTCGGCGTCATGCTCGGAGCGCCCCTTGCGCCCGCGGCAGCTCCCGACCCCAACGACCCGTGGCCCGGCCTGGTCCAGGACATCTTCAACAACCGCGCGATGAACGACGGCGCCGACATCATCGGCATCGAGATGCCATACCGGGCCGAGGATGCGGCGATCGTGCCGGTGACCCTGCGTTCCAAGCTGCCACCCGGCGACAGCCGCCGCGTGCTGCGGATCACGCTGGTGATCGACCAGAATCCCGCGCCGCTGGCGGCGAAGTTCGAGCTGGGGCCGGACGCCAACGTGTCGGAAATCTCGACGCGCGTGCGCATCAACAACTATACCGACGTGCATGCGGTGGCCGAACTGAGCGACGGAAAGCTCTATATGGCCAAGACCTATGTAAAGGCATCCGGCGGCTGCTCCGCGCCCGCCGCCAAGACCGCCGACGACGCCAGAAGCCGGCTGGGCCAGATGCGATACCGGCAATTCGCGCGGCCGGGCCAAGGTCCTGCCAGCGGCGCCCGCGAGGCGCAAATCATGATCGGACATCCCAGCAATTCCGGCCTGCAGATGGACCAGGTCACGCAGCTCTACACTCCCGCCTTCTTCATCGACCGTTTGCAGATATGGCAGGACGACAGCCCGGTGCTGGCGATGGAAGGCGGGATCTCGATATCGGAAGATCCCAATATCCGGTTCACCTATGTTTCCAATGGCGCGAAACGCTTCCGTGCCGAGGCCAGGGACACCGAAGGCCACATCTTCCGGAACGAATGGAAGATCGACGATTCCAGCATGTGAAGCAGCCCATCCTTCGAGACGGCCACTTGGTGGCCTCCTCAGGATGAGGTCCAACTTGTTGAAGCAACAACGACCTCATGCTGAGGAGCGAGCGACGCGAGCGTCTCGAAGCATGGGCAGCAAGCGACTTGCCGATCCCGCGCCGGTTCTAGAAGCATCGCACTTCCGCTTCGGCCTGTGCACGCCGGAGTTCGTTGAGCGCGCTCGCCGCCTGTTCGGACGTGCGGAACTGGCCCCCCAGATTGCCGCGCACCTGCGCCATGCTCAGCACCGTTTCGGCCGTGACATAGCGCTCATAGGGCACGATCGATGCGACGACGTCGATCGAACAGGAGCACTGCTCGATCGCCTGTCGCGTCTCGCCATTCGCTTTCAGGCAGCCAAAGACGTATTCCGCCCGCACTGAAGTCGGGTAGTCGTTGATTTCCTGGGCCTCGGCGATCATGGCCGTCGCCATGATCAAGGCGAGCGCGGCGACAATTCGTCGTACTAATCCGACACGCATCATCGACTTCCTTCCACTGCCAAACGTGGAAGCTATGCTATGACTGCCTTGCTGAAAAGAAAACGTTGCAGCAAACGGCTTGAACACGATGACTGCTTTTCCTCGCCTGTTGATGGCGGCAATTGTTCTGACCGTCGCTCAGTTCGGCCCCTGCCGGGGCGCGGAGACCGTGCGCGTTGCAGTGCAGAAGAGCGGAACCTTCGCCTGGGAACTGGCTGTGATCCGCGCGCATGGCCTCGACCGCAAGGCGGATCTCTCGGTCCAGGTTCTTGAACTCGCGAGCCCCGAAGCCGGCAAGATCGCACTTCGGGCCGGCAGCGCCGATATCATCGTTTCCGACTGGCTATGGGTGTCGCGCGAACGCGGGCTTGGCGCCAGACTGACATTCTATCCGTATTCGAGCGCGCTCGGCGCCGTGATGGTGCCGGCCGAATCCCCGATCCGGAAATTGGCCGATCTCAGGGGCCGCAAGCTCGCCGTCGCCGGCGGCCCGATCGACAAGAGCTGGCTGCTGCTGCAGGCATGGTCGAAACAGGGCGGCATCGACCTGAAATCGGAGTCGACGATCGTGTACGGCGCGCCACCGTTGCTGACGGCCAAGACGCTGGGTGGCGAAATGGACGCCACCCTCAATTACTGGAATTTCTGCGCCGTGCTGGAAGCCAAAGGCTTCCGCCGCCTCGCCGGCATCGAGGATGTCGTGCTGAAACTCGGGGCCACCGGCCGCACCGCCATGATCGGTTATGTCTTCGACGAAAACTGGGCGAGCGCCAACCAGGATGTGGCAGCCCGCTTTATCGCCATGACCCGCGCGGCGAAGGAGATCCTGGCGACGTCGGACGCGGAGTGGGACAAAATCGCAGCCCTGACCGGCGCTGCCGACGCGGCAACCTTGCGCGCCTACCGCGATCGTTACCGGGAAGGCATTCCGCGTCGCCTGATCGCCGAGGAAGAAGCCGACGCGCGCGTGCTGTACCGCGTGCTGGCGACGGCCGGCGGCCGTGAACTGGTTGGCCCGGCGACGGAGCTCGATTCCGGAACATTTTATCACGCGATCCCGGGAGACTGATGTGCCGCGCCTGCTGTCATCAGCGGTGTTCCTGGCGACCTGGTGGATCGCCTCGCTGCTCATTGGCGACGTCAAGCTGCCGCCGCCCCCCGCCGTGCTCGCGGCGGTGATATCAGAAGCGAGGTCCGGCGCGCTGTTCCTCCATCTCGGCGTGACCCTGGCTCGCGTCGCCCTCGCCTTTACGCTTGCGATGTCGCTGGGCTCCGCCATCGGTTACCTGATGGGCCGGGTGCGGCTCGCCGATCGGCTCGGCGATCCCTGGCTGATCCTGCTACTCAACTTGCCGGCGCTCGTCGTCATCGTGCTTGCCTACATCTGGGCCGGATTGACGGAGGTCGCGGCGATCGCGGCCATTGCCATCAACAAGCTTCCAACCGCCGTCGTCACCCTGCGCGAGGGAACGCGCGCGCTGGACGCGTCGCTCGACGAAATGGCGACGGTATTTGCCTTGCCGCGCTGGACCAGGTTCCGGCATGTCATCTTGCCGCAACTGGCGCCTTACATCGCGGCCGCGGCGCGATCGGGGCTTTCGCTGGTCTGGAAGATCGTGCTGGTGGCGGAACTGCTCGGACGTTCGAACGGCGTCGGATTCCAGATTGGCGTGGCGTTCCAGCTGTTCGACATCCCCCTGTTGCTCGCCTACTCCCTGAGTTTCACCGCGGTGGTGCTCGTCATCGAAACTTTGCTGGTGCAGCCCTTTGAACTCCGACTATTTCGGTGGCGTCCCCGTGCGGCTTGAAGTCGATATCGCCAGCAAGACCTTCACGAGTGCTGCGGGCGAGGTGCACGACGTACTCGCCGGCATCCGCTTTACGCTCGAGGCGGGAGAGGTCGGCGTGCTGGTTGGCCCGTCCGGCTGCGGCAAGAGCACCATGCTCAGGATCCTCGCCGGTCTCGACCCCGACTATCGGGGCCACGTCTCGCGTCCGGCCGCGGCACGGATCGGCATGGTCTTCCAGGAACCACGGCTGCTGCCCTGGCGCTCGGTCGAAGACAATGTCCGGCTTGCGGCACCTCTGGCCGACGAAGCGAAGCTGTCGGCCCTGTTCGCCATTCTCGAACTGGACGCCCATCGCAGCCATTTCCCCGGCGAATTGTCGCTCGGCCTCGCCCGCCGGGTCGCCCTCGCCCGCGCCTTCGCCATTGAGCCGGACTTCCTCATTCTCGACGAACCGCTGGCCTCGCTCGATGGCCCCCTCGCCGCGCGCCTGCGCGATCAGATCGCCATATTGGTGGACCGCCGTACCGTGATGACGCTGCTGGTGACCCATGACATCGACGATGCGGCTCGTCTCGGCGACCGCCTGTTCCTGCTGTCGCCGCGACCGGCGCGGATCGTCGCGGAGGTGGCCATCCGCACGCCGCGCAGCGCGCGGGGAGATGCCGCGATCGCGACGATCAAGGCCGACATCGCGCGGCGGATGGCGGGCGATCCAACCGGACGAGTTGCCTGATAGGCAGGTTTTGCGGCGCATGCTAGATACACCGTCGGCGAAAATGGCACGATCGGGAATGGAGGGATGGCATGATGCGATGGATCCTGGCTTCGGTCGCGCTGTTGCTGGCGAGCGGCGGCGAACTTGCCGCACAGGGCAAGGGCATCCGGCTCTGGAACCTGACCACGTCGACCATCTCAGGGTTTGAACTATCGCCGGCTGGCAAGAACAGCTTCGGACCCAACCAGACCTTGAACGACAAGGACAAGGAGGTCGACCACGACGAACGCCTGCGCATCACCGGCGTGGAGCCCGGACGTTACGATGCCAAGGTCAGTTATCCCGACAAAAGGCAGTGCTTCGTCAGGAACATCGAAATCAAGGCAGATGCGGTGTTTTCGATCGCCGACAAGGACTTGAAGGACTGCAAGAAGTAACCGGCGTCAGGATCAGGCTTCAGTCTCGCGGCGTCAGGCCTTGTCGTGGTAGCGCGGATATTCGCAGCGCCATTTCACCGCGGTCCATTTCGGGTGCTCGCCTACCCACTGCGCGATGTAGGGTTGGGCCGCCATGACGCATTGCCGGGGCGACACGTTGGAAGAAAACACCAAATGCTGCTCTTCGCAGGTGGTCGGCGACAGCACGGCACATACGGTGATGATCAGGTCGATCGCATTCATGGTTTGAACCCCTGAGCTGATTCGTGAATGTACCTCGACAGCTACGTGGCGGGCTGATCAAAGTTGCACACCACCATGAACCCCCGGAACACGCCCGGCCGTTTGTCCGTCCTAGAAATTGACGCCGAATGTTAACCGCGCCTGGTGGCGTTCGAAATTCACGAGATCGAGCGCGGCATTCGATCCGGCCAGCCGGCCCCAGGCCTGCACACTCCAGGCCGCCGTCATCCACGCGCCTGGCGACAGCTGCAGATAAGCCGTTGGGCCAATAAACAAGGCCTGGCCCGCGAGCTCGTCCAGACCAAACCCTTCATATCGCCTGAAGTAGCGCGCTTCACCGCCGAGAAGAACGCCCGGGCGTGCTTTCACCATCACGCCGAGCGCAGCGCCCAGGCTGGCTTCCCGCTCCGTGGCTCCCGTAACGACAGTTCGCGTCCATTCCGGCTGATAGCTCAGATTGAGCGTGGCGACGGCAAAGCTCGGAATCAACTCACGGTCCAACGCCAGCTTGAACTCTGTCCCGTAGCTTCGGACGACCGCCGCCGTTGTCTCGTCGACGCGATCAGCGAAGCTTTCGACTGCAACCGTCAGGCCGAACGGGGCTGCGTCCTTGTTGAGAAACCGGTAGCGCAAGTCCACGGCAACGCCCTGCCAGGATAATTGGCGCCGGTCCTCGAGGCCTGGAACGCCGGCGATGTTGTGCGATGCAAAGGTGTTTCCCAGCTCCACACGGAAATTCTTGACGGGCACGAATTCCACGTCCATTTGCTGACCGACCGCACGGTAGTTTCCGCCAGTCCTGGAAAATCGGCCGGTCGTCTTGCTCTCGAATTCGCGCTCGCCCACATTGCCGACATCCGAACCGATCATGAAGCCGAACAGATGCTCGGTATCGATGCCCTCGGCACGGGCGCAGGCCGGCAGCAGCGCGAGGCACAGGATGGCCGGCCGGAGCATTTTTGCGCGAATTGGCATTCACAGTCCGCGGGCCATGAAAGAACGGAAGGCGACCGTACCGCTGGTCGCAGCAGCACTCTACCACGGCGCGTGGCTGCCAGCGACCCATTGGAACGCTTGATCCCCGAGTTCAGATCGGATGCAATGCGGACCTCGACGGGCCAGGCCCGCTTGCCAAAACAACAGGGAGGAAATGATCCAAATGGCGAAAGTTCTCGTGATGTACAAGAAGCCAAAGAGTGCCGAAGCCTTCGACAAGCACTACGCGGCGGTTCACATTCCCCTTGCGAAGAAAATTCCCGGCCTGAAGAAATACGATATCAGCCGCGGCGGGGTCGGAACGCCAGCCGGTCCCAGCGACATTCACCTTGTCGCCACGCTGCATTTTGACTCGCTTGATGCCCTCAAGGCCGGCATGGCCTCGCCGGAGGGAAGAGCCGCGGGGGGAGATCTTGCAAACTTCGCCGATGGCGGAGCCGACCTCTACCTTTTCGACACGAAGGAAGTTTGATGTATCCGAGCTGTCCTGCAGTGACAGCGACGTCTGCCACGGCTCGCAGCAGCAGAGCGCTGCCAGAGCCGGGCAGATCGTTTCGATGCAGTCTATTTGCGCGCGGCGCAGGCGTACATGTTGATTTCCATGCCCACCGGCACCTCGACGATCTTCGGAGTTTTCCAGGTCATTCGGGTCTCCCAAGTAGTTTGCAAGACGTCACTTGCAAGCAGTTTGGCGCGAGGTCGCGCCGTGGTTGAACCTAAGACCACCGCGGACGCTGCGCAAGTACGCAAGACCTAACGCCGCACATGTTTGCCATCGCCCGACGGGCAATATTTCTCTCTTGGACAAAGTCACTTCTCTCTTGGACAACATTGCGCAAAACGATCGGCGTTGTCCGTCATCCGTCAGCAGTCCTTGCCAGCATCGGGCTTGGCACCCTGGGCCCGTTCCGCTGCCGTCGGCTGACCTTGCATCTGCCGCTGTGCATCCTGTGAAGAGGCCGCAGCGTTGCCGCTAGCCTGGTTCATCGTGCTGGTCGGCGGATGGCCCTTGGCATCGGCGGCCATGCCGGTGGTGGTCTGGCCGCTGCCCGTCGCAGCGGGCCCGGAACCTGCATCCTTGAGATTTGCGGATCGGCCCGTGGTATCGCAGGGACCTGCGAACGCGCTGCCGGCGCTCAAAACAAGGATCGAGCAACCGGCAAGAATGAGTCGTTTCGTGTTCATCTGTATCTCCTCTGTCCCGGCGCGTGCCCCGGCGTGCGAAGACAAAGGGGAAACCGACCCGGTCGCCTCAGGTTCCGGGTGGCATCGCGAATTGCGCTGTTATTTAATCAGGCGCTTTCGTGTTCCCGTCCATCAACCCTCAAGGATTTGCGAGGCCATCCGTGCGATTCTTGTGCAAGGGATCTCTCGCCACGGTGTTCGCAATCGCGCTGGCGTGGTCCGCGACCGCGCAGAACGGATCGCCGGGCCAGCCAACGCCTGACGCGGCAACGGCGCCGGGAGCGCTGACGGGAAAGGAGCGTCTCGGCCGCAAATGGATGGACGAGCAGCGCATCGACAATTGCAACGTGCCGATCGACATGCGGGGAACCAGGCCGCGGCCGAGTGTCTGCCCGCATGCTCCGACCAGCTGATTAACCGTCAAACGCCGCCGGGCTGAACGTAACAGAACACGTAACCGGCGCGACTGAGAAAGACGATGCCGTGACCGGTGGGATTCGAACGATCCCATTTCAGTTTATGGTCCGGGATTTCGATCTCCGTTCCGTTGCGGATGTGCGGCCTGCCGAGCGGCGCATCGGGCCGATCATCGGTGATGCGCGCGTAACTCTTGCCGTCCCGAACATGGATCTCATCGGCCCAGTAGGCGTCGGCTTCGCCGCAGCAGGATGCATTCGGATTGTCGGGCTGCATCAAGGCCTCGTACCATTGCCGGATGGCCGGATCCGCGTTTTCCCATTGGCCAAGATCGCGCGCGTTCGCACCTGCTGCCAAACAACCGAAAACACAGAAAAAGCATGGCGCTAGGCGGGCGGTCTAGGAAGCGTCCGGAGACGGGCTGTGGTGCTGCGCCTTGTGGATGGAAGACGGAACCACGCCGAAATATTTGCGGAAGACGCGGCTGAAATGCGACGAGCTCGAAAAGCCCCACGAAAATGCGACATCCGTGATGGTCTTTCCGGCCTGGGTTTCCAGCTCCTGGCGGCAATTCTGTAGCCTGGCCTGCCAGATATGGTCGCTGACGGTGACGCCCCTGTCACTGAACAGCATGTGCAGATATCGCTTGGTGCAGCCCAGCGCCGCCGAGATCTGATCGATACTGAGATCCGGGTCGCGCAAATGTTCGCGGATGAAGAACTGTGCCCGGACATAGGTCGCCTCGGCGCCGCCACGATCGAACATCGTGTCGGCCTCGCGAAGCGGCAGCAGCAGGAGATCGATCAGCGAATCGGCGACGCCGATGGCGTTGTACGGCGACAGCTTGGTGGCTTCGTCGAACACCGCATGCACGAAGTCGTGGGCAATGCGCCCGGTGCCGGTGCGTGCCGAGAGTTTGCAGGCCGACATCTTCGACAGGCGGACACCGCGCTCGCGCAGCAGTTCCTTGGGCACGATGACAACGTCGTGCCGCGTCAGCGCGGGACTGATGATCGTATGCGGACACGACACATCGTAGACGAGACAGTCGCCGGGCTTCAGTTCGAGATGACGGCCGTTCTGTTCGAAGTAGGAAATGCCGTGAGTCTGGAACAGTATCTTGACGAAGGGATGTTCCCCTGATCGCACGCGCGACGGCGCATGCGCGATCCGATGCTGGCTGACCTCGATCTGGCAGAGTTTTAACTGGGACACGGTGGTGTAGTTGATCCGCGCCTCGAGCGATGAAGCATGCATCGGATCGACATCGAATCGCCCGCACAGATCTGTCAGCGCATCGGACCAGAACTGGACCTGTCGCTTCGGCGCCAATCCGGAAGTGCTTAGCGAGCGGACCATATCGGACATTGTCCAGCCACCGATTCGAGAAACGTGACTGTTGCCGCGAACGGCTCGGTCACGGTGAAGCGCCATTTAGCCCAAGCATTTATTCAAGTTAGATGGTTCCAGTCAGAACGGTCGTCTTTGCCTGAGCATCTTATGTCCCGGGATGCGTTCAACAATCCTCCGACTTAGTTTCCACGCCGTCAAGGGAAACCTCAACCTTCGGTAGCTCACGCCGCCCAACCTTCATTGCACTGCCGCATGTGTGGCACGACGTGGGACCCTGCGGTGGGACTGACATCAAAAAATTCGCTGAGCTTCGCTTTGGAGCAAACCCCCTTCCCTCTTGGGCAAGTTTCCCATGACGGAACGGGATAAGCATACGGAACAAAATGGAGAAAAGTGGGCCGTTTCGGCGGAACCCAAAGCTCATCAGTGGGAGGAATTCGCTATGCGCAAGGTGCTTCTGGCAACCCTTGGCTCCATCGCGGTGTTAACCGCGGGCGGCGCTTGGGCCAACGACGAACTGATCAAGATGTCGCAGAACCCGAAGGACTGGGTGATGCCGGCAGGCGACTACGCCAACACACGCTACTCCAAGCTCAACCAGATCAACGCGGCCAATGTCGGGAAGCTGCAGGTCGCGTGGACATTCTCGACCGGCGTGCTTCGCGGCCATGAGGGCGGACCACTCATCATCGGCAACATGATGTACGTCCACACGCCCTTCCCGAACAAGGTCTATGCTCTTGACCTATCCAAGGACAACCAGATCGTCTGGAAGTACGAGCCCAAGCAGGATCCGAACGTCATCCCGGTGATGTGCTGCGATACGGTTAACCGTGGCGTGGCCTATGGGGATGGCAAGATCTTCCTGCATCAGGCCGATACGACGCTGGTCGCCCTCGACGCCAAGACCGGCAAAGTGGCGTGGAGCGTAAAGAACGGTGACCCCGGCAAGGGCGCCACCGGCACGTCGGCCCCGCTCGTGATCAAGGACAAGGTTCTGGTCGGTATCTCCGGCGGCGAATTCGGCGTGCAATGTCACGTCACCGCCTACGATCTCAAGTCCGGCAAGCAGGCGTGGCGGGCGTTCTCGGAAGGTCCGGACGACCAGATCATGGTCGACCCGGTCAACACCACCGAACTCGGCAAGCCGGTCGGCAAGGATTCCAGCATCAAGACCTGGCAGGGCGATCAATGGAAGATCGGCGGCGGCTGCACATGGGGCTGGCTGTCCTACGATCCGGCTGTGAACCTCGTCTACTACGGCTCCGGCAATCCCTCGACCTGGAATCCGAAGCAGCGTCCGGGCGACAACAAATGGTCGATGACCATCTTCGCGCGCAATGCCGATACCGGCATGGCGAAATGGGTCTACCAGATGACGCCACATGACGAGTGGGACTATGACGGCGTCAACGAAATGATCCTCAGCGATCAGCAGATGGGCGGAGCAGAACGCAAGCTGCTGACCCATTTCGATCGTAACGGCCTTGGCTACACCCTCGACCGCATCACGGGCGAATTGCTGGTCGCCGAGAAATATGATCCGAAGGTCAACTGGACCAGCGGCGTCGACATGAATAAGGCCTCCCCGACCTACGGCCGTCCCAAGGTTCTCGATCAATATTCGACCGAGAAGACCGGCGAAGACAAGAACACCAAGGGGATCTGCCCGGCCGCGCTCGGCACCAAGGATGAGCAGCCGGCGGCCTACTCGCCGGATACGCAGCTGTTCTACGTGCCGACCAACCACGTCTGCATGGACTACGAGCCGTTCAAGGTGAGCTACACCGCGGGCCAGCCCTATGTCGGGGCGACGCTTTCGATGTATCCGCCTCCCGGCGAGACCCACATGGGCAACTTCATTGCCTGGGACAACAAGACCGGCAAGATCGTGTGGTCGAACAAGGAGCAGTTCTCGGTCTGGTCCGGTGCGCTTGCTACCGCCGGCGGCGTGGTGTTCTACGGAACGCTCGAAGGCTACCTCAAGGCGGTCGATGCCAAGAGCGGCAAAGAACTCTACAAGTTCAAGACCCCGTCCGGCATTATCGGCAACGTCACGACCTATGAGCAGGGCGGCAGGCAGTATGTCGCAGTACTGTCCGGCGTCGGTGGCTGGGCGGGTATCGGCCTGGCAGCCGGCCTGACCGATCCGACCGCCGGCCTCGGCGCCGTCGGTGGCTACGCTGCGCTCAGCAACTACACCGCGCTCGGCGGATCACTGACCGTGTTCGCCTTGCCGCAGTAGACTGAGCCAACCTCGTTCCGGTGCATGGAGTTGTTCCATGCACCGGTTCGCCTGCCTACGAATGTCGAGGAAATGCTCTTGCGTACAATCTGGTTTGCGGGTGCCGCGATCATCATCGTGGTATCAGGAAGAATTGCCATCGCCGAAGCTCCGGTCGATCCGGCCGCCGTCAAATCCGAGGACGGCAAGTACCTCGACAAGGAAGGCAGCCCGACCTTCAAGGTTGCGTCCGACGGAACGGTGGATTGGTACACCTACTCCGGGTACCGGCGGTACCACTCGGAATGCCACGTCTGCCATGGCCCCGACGGGATGGGGTCGACTTATGCCCCTGCGCTTACGGACTCGCTCAAGGTCATGAGTTACGGCGATTTCATGGGCGTGGTCGCGAGCGGTCGCCAGAACGGCAATTCCGTTATGCCGGCGCTCGGCGATAATCCGAACGTCGCCTGCTACATGGACGACCTGTACGTCTATCTGCGTGCCCGCGCCAATGACGCCGTCGGTCGCGCGCGTCCTGCCAAGAAGGAAGACAAGCCGGAAGCCTACACCCAGACGGAGAATTCCTGCATGGGCAAGAAATAGCGGACACGCGAAAGCGCGCGTCACAACATGTTCTTGCCGCGCTTGAAAAGCGAAAGTGGAGTTGAGAATGAAGACACGCGCTGCAGTCGCGTTCGAAGCAAAAAAGCCTCTCGAGATTGTCGAGGTCGATCTGGAGGGACCGAAGGCCGGTGAAGTCCTTGTCGAGATCAAGGCGACAGGGATCTGTCACACCGACGCCTACACCCTGGACGGCTTTGACAGCGAAGGAATCTTTCCCTCGATCCTCGGTCATGAGGGCGCGGGCATCGTTCGTGAGGTCGGCGCCGGCGTGCTCTCGGTGAAGCCGGGCGATCATGTCATCCCGCTCTACACCCCCGAATGCCGCCAGTGCAAAAGCTGCCTGAGCCAGAAGACCAATCTTTGCACCGCGATTCGCGCCACCCAGGGCAAGGGCGTGATGCCGGACGGCACCTCGCGCTTCAGCCACAAGGGCAAGCCGATCTTCCATTACATGGGTTGCTCGACGTTTTCGAACTTTACCGTGCTGCCGGAAATCGCGGTGGCAAAGATCCGCGAGGACGCCCCCTTCGACAAGAGTTGCTACATCGGCTGCGGCGTGACGACCGGCGTCGGCGCGGTGGTCAACACCGCCAAGGTCACGCCGGGCGCCAACGTGGTCGTGTTCGGGCTCGGCGGCATCGGCCTCAACGTCATTCAGGGCGCCAGGATGGTGGGCGCCGACAAGATCATCGGCGTTGATATCAACGACGGCAAGGAGGAATGGGGCCGCCGCTTCGGCATGACGCATTTCGTCAATCCGTCCAAGATCAGCGGCGACATTGTTCAGCACCTGGTCGGGCTGACCGACGGCGGCGCCGACTACACCTTCGACTGCACCGGCAACACCACCGTGATGCGCCAGGCGCTCGAGGCCTGCCATCGCGGCTGGGGCGTCTCCGTGGTGATCGGGGTCGCCGAATCCGGCAAGGAAATCGCCACAAGGCCGTTCCAGCTGGTGACCGGCCGGGTCTGGAAGGGCACCGCGTTCGGCGGCGCGCGCGGTCGCACCGATGTACCGAAGATCGTTGACTGGTACATGAACGGCAAGATCGCGATCGACCCGATGATCACGCACGTGCTCAAGCTCGAAGAGATCAACAAGGGCTTCGATCTAATGCACGAAGGCAAGTCAATCCGTTCGGTAGTCGTATTCTGAGTCAAAAACGTCCAACACAAGGAGGATAGCCCATGACTGTTCATATCCACCCATCGGTTGACAGCGGCGTCAAGAAAGGCTCGGGCAGCTTTACCGGCGGCACCCTCGTCTGCAAATGCAAGGACAAGCCGGTCAAGGTCGGCATCAAGGGCGATGTCGCCCACAACCACGCCTGCGGCTGTACCAAATGCTGGAAGCCCGAGGGGGCGACCTTCTCGGTCGTCGCCGTGGTGCCGCGGGAAAATGTGACGGAGCTCGAAAACGGCGACAAGCTGCATATCATCGACGCCTCCGCGGCGATCCAGCGACATGCCTGCAAGGCTTGCGGCACGCATATGTACGGCCGCATCGAGAACAAGGGACATCCCTTCTATGGTCTCGACTTCATTCACCCCGAACTGTTCCAGGAAGCCGGCTCGGCCGCGCCGGGTTTCGCGGCATTCGTGTCGTCGGTGATCGAGTCCGGCGTCGCGCCATCGGAGATGGCGGGTATCAGATCGCGCCTGACGGAACTCGGGCTCGAGCCCTATGATTGCCTGTCTCCGGCGCTGATGGATGCGATCGCCACCCACGTCGCGAAATCGAGACAGAAGGCGGCTTGATCCCGCCTTGCGCGCGGCCAGCAGTCGTTCCCCGGATGCAGTGCAGCGCGCCGCACTTGCGGCGTGGTGCGCTGCTGATCCGGGGTCCATGTTCAATGGGTCCCGGCTCTGCGGCGCATCGTGCCGGACGATGCTTCGAATCGCCGGGAGAACGCTGCGCCGCGTCCGGGACACGCGTTGTTATGCGGCGTCAGGCGGCCAGCCTGGTGCCGCCATCGTGCAAATGGCATGCGACGAGCCCCTGCCCGTCGCGGAGCAGGCGCGGCGGCTCGATCCGGCAGCGTGGACCGGCATCCGGACAACGCGGATGGAAGACGCACCCCGGCGGTGGCGCCAGCGGATCGGGAAAGCTCAGGCCCAGACCGACATCGGGAACGCCGAGCCCGGGCTCCGGCGTCAGCACCGAAGCAAGCAGCGCGCGTGTGTAAGGGTGGCGCGGCGCGCGGAACAGGTCTTCACGGCGGGCGGTCTCGACGATGCGCCCGAGATACATCACGGCGACGCTGGTCGCGACATGCTCGATGACAGCGAGATTATGACTGATGAAGATGTAGGTCAGGCCGAAATCGCGGCGCAGGTCGAGCAGCAGATTGAGGATTTGCGACTGCACCGAGACATCAAGCGCGGAGGTAGGCTCGTCGAGCAAAACGATTTCGGGTTCGACGACCAACGCACGGGCAATCGCGACGCGCTGGCGCTGTCCGCCGGAAAGCTCATTCGGATAGACGTCGGCGTGGCGCAGCGCCAGACCGACGCGATCCAGCATCGCAATGGCCCGCTCCCGGCGTTCACGCGCCGTACCGATGCCCTGCACCGCGAGCGGCAGTGCGACGATCGAGGCGACCGTGCGGCGCGGATTGAGCGACGAATAGGGGTCCTGGAACACCGGCTGGATGCGGCGGGCGAGCGCCCGGCGTCCGATCGAGGCCACGTCGGTGCCGCCGAACCGGATCACGCCCGCATTGGGCTTGAGGATTCCGAGCAGCATTTTGGCGAGCGTGGACTTGCCGGAGCCGGACTCACCCACGAGACCGAGCACCTCGCCCTTCTCGACCGCAAGATTGACATCAACGACGGCGCGCAGCGTCTGGCTGGCGGCGAACAGCCCGCGCCCGACCGAAAAATCGCGCGACACACCGGAGGCTTCGAGCAACGCGCTCATGCGGCCACCGCTTCGCCGAGGATACAGCGCCAGTCATGTCCGCCATCGGAGCGCACCGGAACGGTCCGGGCACATACCGGCTGTGCGAAATCGCAGCGGTCGCGGAACGCACAGCCAGCCACGTCTCCGATCAGGGACGGCACGATGCCCCTGATGACGCCGAGCCGGTCGCCCGGCCTGGTTGCGCCCGGCACCGGAATGGAAGCCATCAGCCCGCGTGTGTAGGGATGACGCGGCGCCGCGAACAGATCGGCGGCGCTGGCCGACTCGACGATTTCCCCGGCATACATCACGGCCACCCGATGCGCGACCCGCGCGACGACGCCGAGATCGTGGGTGATCAGCACGATGGCGATGCCGAGATCCTGCTGCAGCTCGACCAGCAGCCGCAGGATTTGCGCCTGGATGGTCACGTCGAGCGCGGTGGTGGGCTCGTCGGCAATCAGCAGCGACGGCCCGCACATCAGCGCCATCGCGATCATGATGCGCTGGCGCAGGCCGCCGGAAAGCTGGTGCGGATATTGTCCGAGCCGCGCCGCGGCATTGGTGATCCCGACCATTTCGAGCAGCGCGACTGCGCGCTCACGCGCCACCGCCATTGTCGAGCCCTTGTGGCGGCGATGTACTTCGGTGAGCTGATCGCCGATCGTGTAGGCCGGGTTCAGCGCCGTCATCGGCTCCTGAAACACCATGGCCATGCGCGCTCCGCGCAATTCCGCGAGCCGGCGCGCCGGAAGCGCAGCGAGGTCATGGCCCTCGAAGCGCATGCGGCGCGCACTTCGCTGTGCCGCGCGCGGCAACAGGCCCATCAAGGCGAGCGCCGTCATCGACTTGCCGCAGCCGGATTCGCCAACCAGGCACAGGGTTTCGCCGCTATGCAGCGAGAACGACACATCCCGCACCGCATGCAGCGTTCCGCGCGCCGTCGCGATGTCGACCGTCAGACCTTCGACCTCGAGCAGAACAGCCACTTAACCCCTCCCCCCGGGCGCCGAGACGTCACGAATACCGTCGCCGACCATATTCACGGCAAAGACCAGAACCGCGAGCGCGGTGCCGGGAATGGCAATCAGCCAGAACGAGAAGAACATGTAGGTCTTGGCCTCGGCGATCATCAGCCCCCAGGACGGCAGCGGCGGCTGGACGCCGAGACCGAGGAAGGAGAGCGCGGCCTCGAGCAGGATCGCGCTGGCGGCTTCGACGGTCGCCACGACGACGAGCTGGGGCAGCAAATTCGGCAGCACTTCGCCAACAATGACGCGCAGGGTCGACGCGCCGGCGGCCTCCGCCGCCGCCACATAGTCGAGCACCCGCACCTGCTGCGTCGCGGCCCGCATTACTACGGCGAAGCGGTCCCATTTGAGCAGGCCAAGCACCAGGATGACGACCCAGAGCGAGCCGCCGACCGTCGCAACGACCGCGAGCGCAACCAGAATGAGCGGAAGCGCCAGCCGCACCGTGATGACGAAGGTCACGATCATGTCGACACGGCCACCGAAAAACCCGGCGGCAAGCCCGAGCACGGTGCCGATCAGGCCGGAAATCACCATCACGGCCGCGCCTATCAGAAGCGATATCTGCGAGCCATAGAGCACGCGCGAGAGATAGTCGCGGCCGAGATTGTCGGTGCCGAGCAGATGCGCCCAACTGCCCTTCTCGTACCAGATCGGCGGAATCATGCGGCGGGACAGGTCCTGCGCGTAAGGATCATGCGGGGCGATCAGCGGCGCGAGCAGCGCCACCATGACGATGAGCGTCAGCAGGCCGGTGCCGATGAGCAGGCCGCGATGCGCCATGATCCGGCGACGCAACAATGTGCCCGATGACGCCGTCGTCAGGTCCAGAACGGGAATCGCGGCGACATCGGTCATGATCCGCTCCCGACCCGGATGCGCGGGTCGAGCCAGGCGTTGGCAAGATCGGCGGCAAGTGTGAGGCCCACATAAAGGAGGGAGAGCAGTGTCACGATGGCCTGCGTGACGGGAAGATCCTTATGGGTGATCGACTGAAAGGCGAGATAGCCGAGGCCATCGAGGGCGAACACGGTCTCGATCACGACCGAGCCGCCGAGCAGGAAACCGAGTTGCACCGCCGAGAGCGCCACCACGGGAACGAGAGCATTGCGCAGCGCGTGCTTGAGCACCACCGAGGTTGAAGACAGCCCCTTGGCGCGGGCGGTGCGGACATAATCCGAGGCCAGCACCTCGATCATACCGGCACGCACCAGCCGCATGATGGCGGGCGCGATGTAATAGCCGAGCACCACGGTCGGCAGGACGAAATGGGCCCAGCTGTCGCTGCCCGATACCGGAAGCAACCTCAGCATCACGGCAAACACGATCATCAGGATCAGGGCGAAAAAGAAGCTTGGCAACGCCTGTCCGATTACCGCCAGCGCAAGACAGAGGCGATCGATCCAGCTGTTGGGATAAAGCGCCGCCAAAATCCCGAGCGGCAGCGACACCGCGAGCGCGAAGATCAGCGAGAACAACGCCAGCAGCGCCGTGGTCGGCAGTTTTTCGAGCACGAGCGCATGGACGTCGGTCTTGAAGAACAGCGACGTGCCGAAGTCGCCGCGTGCCATCTTCGCGGCCCACTCGAGATACTGCACGATGAGCGGACGATCGAGGCCGAAAATGCGCCTGATGTTCTCGATGTCCTCGCTGCGCGCGCCTTCCCCGGCGAGTGCGATCGCGACGTCGCCGGACGCACGCAGCAACAGGAAGGCGAGCGCGGAGACGACCACCGCGACCAGAACGGCAAGTCCAAGACGCTTCAGGGCGTAGATCAGCATCCGATGGCGGAGCGTGAGAGATGGCGCACGCTGGCCCTCACTTGTACGACATTTCCCAGAAGCGCGGGATCTCGTCCGGATAGGCGGTGAAGACGAGGTCCTTGTTGGCAACGTAATAGGTGGTCAGCGAATAGAGCGGCAGCGAATAGGCCCGCTCCGCGATCAGGGCGAGCGCCTTGCGATAGGCCTCCTTGCGCACCGCCGGATCGACCTGGGAGTCGCCGCGTTGCAGGAAGTCGCGCACTTCCGGATCGCGCGAGATATCGTCCGGGCCGA
>NZ_JAUSLT010000028.1 GCF_030646015.1 Bradyrhizobium sp. | reverse complement strand
GGTGAACGACGCCGACATCACGAAGGACGGATGGCCCATGGCGTTGCCGAGGTTCACCAGGCGGCCTTCCGACAACAGGATCATCCGCTTGCCGTCGGGGAAGGTGATCTCGTCGACCTGCGGCTTGATGTTGTCCCACTTCAGATTCTTCAGATGCGCGATCTGGATCTCGTTGTCGAAGTGACCGATGTTGCAGACGATGGCGCGGTCCTTCATCGCGCGCATGTGCTCGATGGTGATGATGTCCTTGTTGCCGGTGGCGGTGACGAAGATGTCGGCGCGGGGTGCCGCGTCTTCCATGGTGACGACCTCGTAGCCTTCCATCGCCGCCTGCAGCGCGCAGATCGGATCGATTTCGGAAACCATCACGCGGCAGCCGGCCTGGCGCAGCGAGGCCGCTGAGCCCTTGCCGACGTCGCCGAAGCCGGCGACCATCGCCACCTTGCCGGACATCATGACGTCGGTGCCGCGGCGGATGCCGTCGACCAGCGACTCGCGGCAGCCATAGAGGTTGTCGAACTTCGATTTTGTCACGCTGTCGTTGACGTTGATCGCCGGGAACAGCAGCTTGCCGCTCTTCTGCATCTCGTAGAGGCGATGCACGCCGGTGGTGGTCTCTTCCGAAACGCCTTTGATGTTCTTCGCGATCTCGGCGAAATAGCCCTTGGGCTTTTCCTTCAGCAGCTTCTTGATCAGCGCGTAGAAAACTTCCTCTTCGTCCGATTCCGGCTTGTCGAGGAACGCGACGTCGCCCTGCTCGGCGCGCAGGCCGTGATGCACCAGCATGGTGGCGTCGCCGCCGTCATCGAGGATCATGTTGGGAGTACCGCCGCCGTGCCAGTCGAACATCCGGGCGGTGTAGTCCCAGTATTCGACCAGGCTCTCGCCCTTCACCGCGAACACGGGAATGCCGGCCGCCGCGATCGCGGCCGCGGCGTGGTCCTGGGTCGAATAGATGTTGCAGGAGACCCAGCGCACGTCGGCTCCGAGCGCGGTCAGCGTCTCGATCAGCACCGCGGTCTGGATCGTCATGTGCAGGGAGCCGGCGATGCGCGCGCCCTTCAGCGGCTGCTTCGGGCCGTATTCCTCGCGCGTCGCCATCAGGCCGGGCATCTCGGTCTCGGCCAGCGAGATCTCCTTGCGGCCGAAATCGGCGAGCGAAATATCCTTGACGATGTAATCGGTGAAGGCGGGCTTCTTGGCGGCGGCGGTCATGTGGTTGATCCCTTAAAAAGCATATTCCGAAAAGCAATGAATGCTTTCCGGAATACGCACGATGATTACGGAGAAAGTCAGACGGCGCGCTTCAGCGCGTCGGCCAGGTCGGTCTTTTCCCAGGAGAAACCGCCGTCCTTGTCCGGGGTACGGCCGAAATGGCCGTAGGACGAGGTGCGGGCGTAGATCGGCTTGTTGAGGTCGAGGTGCTTGCGGATGCCGCGCGGCGTCAGGTCCATCGCCTCGGCCACCGCCTTTTCGAGCTTCTCCTCGGGCACCGCACCGGTGCCATGGGTGTCGATATAGATCGACAGCGGCCGCGCCACGCCGATGGCGTAGGCGAGCTGCAGCGTGCAACGGCCGGCGAGGCCGGCGGCAACGATGTTCTTGGCGAGATAGCGCGCGGCATAGGCGGCCGAACGATCCACCTTGGTCGGATCCTTGCCGGAGAAGGCGCCGCCGCCATGCGGCGCCGCACCGCCATAGGTGTCGACAATGATCTTGCGGCCGGTGAGGCCGGCGTCGCCGTCGGGACCGCCGATGAAGAATTTGCCGGTCGGATTGACGTGCCAGACGGTCTTGCCGTTGATCCAGCCTTCCGGCAGCGCCTGGCGCACATAGGGCTCGACGCAGTCGCGCACCTGCTTGGACGACATGTCCTCGACCAGATGCTGATGCGAGACCACGATCTGGGTGACGCCGACCGGCTTGCCGTTCTCGTATTGCACGGTGACCTGGCTCTTGGAGTCCGGACCCAGCACCTTCTCCTTGCCGGAGTGGCGCGCTTCCGAGATCAGCCGCAGGATCTTGTGGGCGTAGAACAGCGGCGCCGGCATCAGGTCGGGGGTCTCATTGGTGGCGTAACCGAACATGATGCCCTGGTCGCCGGCGCCCTCTTCCTTGTTGGTGCCGGGCTGCAGCGCATCGACGCCCTGCGCGATGTCGGCGGATTGCGGATGCAGCAGGATTTCGACCTTGGCCTTCTCCCAGTGAAAACCTTCCTGCTCGTAGCCGATGTCCTTGATCGCGGCGCGCGTCACGCTTTCGATCTGCTCGTGGGTGACCGATGCGGGACCGCGGGTTTCGCCGGCGATCACCACCCTGTTGGTGGTGGCCAGCGTTTCGCAGGCCGCGCGGATCGCCCACGGATCGAAGCCAGCCTTCTGGCCTTCACGGAAAAACAGATCGACAATCTCATCGGAAATCCGGTCGCAGACCTTGTCCGGATGACCTTCGGAAACCGACTCACTGGTGAACAGATAAGACGCGCGCATCAACCCCTCCCCTCCAGATGGGCCGCGGTCGGCCCGTTTGAATTTTCCATTTATTCTTTAATCTCGACGCCGTGAGATGACGTAGGATTCATCGTAGAACCAGAGGCCGTTATGCCTGCGCAGCAC
>NZ_JAUSLT010000026.1 GCF_030646015.1 Bradyrhizobium sp. | reverse complement strand
GAATATTTGAACAGATCGACGTGATCCATCACCCCGTCATGGGCGATATGAAAACCCTTGTGGATCTCGCCCTCGCGGTCCATGCGCTCGCCGCATTGGGCCTCGCGCATCAGCTGGGCGAAGCCGTGCTCCAGCACGCCCGCCCGAATCCGCGCCAATACATATTCGCGGCTGTATTTTTCCAGCACTACGGTTTCGATGCCCTGCAGATGCAGGAGCTGGGACAGCAGCAGCCCAGACGGCCCGCCGCCGATGATGCAAACCTGAACCTTCATGGCGTTCTCCCTGGATTTTGGACAAATCTACGGAGTTTTGAAGCGTTCAGAATGGATAGACCCTCCTTTGTCTTGTATGATTCGAACATGAGCAAAACCCCGGCCCAGCGAACCGTCCAGACCTACAACCTGTTTGGCGAGTCCGGCGATCTGCCTGACGTCGTGCATTGCGAAACCATCGCCGCGCGTTCGGTGCTGCACCAATGGGAATTCGCAGCCCACCGCCATGCACGGCTGCATCAGATCCTGCTGATCGAACGCGGCGGCGGACAGGCGACGCTGGAAGGACGGGCCCACGCGCTGCGGCCGATGCGGGTCGTCAATGTGCCGGTCGGCGACGTCCACGGCTTCAGCTTCAAGCCGGGCACCCAGGGCTGGGTACTTACCGTATCGGCGGAAATGCTGGACGAGGTGCTGACACCCCCGGAAGGATTGCGGCGCGTGCTGGCGCATTCGACCGTGCTGCGCGGCACACCCGAGATGCGCAACGCGATGCAGCAGATTTTCTCCGAATTCGCCGGGCGCCATTTTGCCAGGGCGCATATCCTGCGGGCACTGTCCGCGGCCTTGATCGGCCTGGTCGCGCGCGAAATGGCCGCGAACGGCAGGATGCCGGGCGGCATGGCGAAACCCGATCTTTTTCGCCGGTTCGAGGCGCTGCTCGAGCAACATTTCCTGCAGCACTGGACCGTGTCGGACTATGCCGCCGCGCTGGCGATCACACCAACGCATCTGAGCCGCCTGACCCGTACGGCGACCGGCCACGGAGCATCGCATCTCATCCTCGACCGGGTCATTCGCGAGGCGCGGCGCAACCTCGTCTATACCAACCTGCCGGTCTCGACGATCGCCTACGCGCTCGGCTTCAGCGACCCGGCCTATTTCAGCCGGCTGTTCTCCGGATCAACCGGCCTGTCGCCGCGCAGCTTCCGCGACAAGGTTCACAAGGCCACCTAGCGGATGAAGTCTACTCTGGATGCCGGCTTCCACCCCCTGACACAGGGCTTCGCGGTTGCGCGCCAATTGATCTGGCTCAAACCGGATTTCGAGTTGCTCGATGAAAGTCTTCAACTGCGATTCGTGGATCGCCATCATCGGCCGAACCCCCGGGGGAGCAATGGCAAAGAACCGCAAATCCGCCGTGGCGGAAGGATCCGTCCTGCGTGACGCCAGGGAAATCACCGCCGTCGAGCAGTACTGGCACGCGGCCGAACGGCCGAAGTCGCGCAAGCCTCCGGCGAACTACAAATACGTCGACGAGCTCGCCCATCTGCAGTTCGAACTCATCAAGTTGCAGGAATGGGTCCGGCTGCAGGGCCTCAAGGTCGCCGTCATCTTCGAGGGCCGCGACGCGGCCGGCAAAGGCGGGGTCATCAAGCGCATCACCGAGAGCCTGAACCCCCGCATCTGCCGTGTCGTGGCGCTCGGCACGCCGACGGAACGGGAGCGCGGCCAATGGTATTTCCAGCGCTACGTCGCCGAGCTTCCGACCCGGGGCGAAATCGTCCTGTTCGATCGCAGCTGGTACAACCGTGCCGGGGTCGAGCATGTCATGGGCTTCTGCAACGAGGACGAGTATCAGGAGTTCCTGCGTTCCTGTCCGATTTTCGAGGAGATGCTGGTGCGCTCGGGTATCTATCTGGTCAAGTACTGGTTCTCGGTCAACGACGAGGAGCAGGAACGGAGATTCCAGGAGCGCATCCGGAATCCGACCAAGCGCTGGAAGCTGAGCCCGATGGACGTCGAATCGCGCAAGCGTTGGGTGGAATATTCCAGGGCCAAGGACGTGATGTTCGCGCACACTGACCGCAAGAAGACCCCGTGGCACGTCGTCGACGCCGATGACAAGAAGCGGGCCCGGCTCAACTGCATCCAGCATCTGCTGAAACAAATTCCCTATCAGGACATGAGGCCGGTCGAGATCGAGCTTCCTCCGCGCCAACCGGACACCGGCTACAGGCGACCCAGGAAATCGACCCAGCGTTTCGTCCCCAAGGCCTATTGAGCAGACCGCGCTGCGCCGACGGGGCTCCTGACGGCGTTTTGACGCATAAGATCCGATGCGCGACGCGTCGCTGTCACTCCATCCATCTGGCGGCACGCCAGTTTCTTTCCCTGCCGATTGCATTCGGTGAAAATTCCGGGAACTGTATCGCCAGCAAGAAGCGCACAAAATGATGGGAGATTTACGCCATGGCCTTTTCGCTCTACGACGCTACCGTCGCCAACTACCTGCAGATTCTCGGCGCCGTTGGCGGTTTCCTCGAGAAGAGCCTCGCGCATTTCCGCGAGAAGGGCATCGATCCGGCTGAAATCGTCGAGGCGCGGATGGCGCCCGACATGCTTCCGCTCCGTTTCCAGATCGTCTCGGTCGCCCATCATTCGCGCGGTGCGATCGAGGCGGCGAAGACCGGCGTGTTCACCCCGTCGATGGGTAAGCCGGACCTCGACTATGCCGCACTTCAGGCCCTGGTGACGGAGGCGCGTGATGAACTGGCGGCCCTGGCTCCGGATGACGTCAACGCGCTGGCCGGCCGCGACGTCACCTTCAGGTTCGGCGAGCGCGCGCTGCCTTTCACGGCCGAAGGATTCCTGATGTCGTTCTCGCTGCCGAACTTCTTTTTCCATGCGACCACGGCCTACGACATCCTCCGCCACAAGGGAGCCCCGCTCGGAAAACGCGATTTCATGGGCAGGTTGAAATTGAAGGGGTGAGGAGCCTTTGGCCAGGCCGGATCCTTAGCCCGGATGGAGCTCTTGCGTAATCCGGGGCTTTCCTGCACCGGTTGCATGTTGAAGGTATTCGGTGGATGAGGCATCCTTAAAGTCGGTTTTACCCGGATCAACGTCCCCTTGCTTCGAAAGGTTGGCGCCCGCCTCCTTGATGTTCACTCAGATCGAACGACCGACTGAACGACCGCCCGGCGTTGGGGGGATTATTTCAGCTTTCGGCTTCCTCTACGCATCGAACGGTTTCATTGGCTGGCTGTTCGCTGTGACCGGGCCTGTCGCGATCATTCTGGCGGTCGGCTCGAGCGGGGGGCTCTCCGAAAGCGAAATCGCATCCTGGATCTTCGGCGTCTTCTTTTTCAACGGCGTGATCACGCTGCTGTTCAGCGGGCTTTATCGTCAGCCGCTCGTTTTCTTCTGGACCATTCCCGGTACGGTCCTGGTCGGACAGTCGCTGACCCATCTGACGTTTCCGGAGGTTGTCGGCGCGTTTTACGCTACGGGCCTGCTGATGCTGGTGTTGGGTGCGAGCGGCTGGGTCAAGCGCGTCATGCAGTTCGTTCCGATGCCGATCGTCATGGGTATGGTCGCCGGCGTTTTTCTGCGCTTTGGCCTCGAGCTCGTCCGCGCCGTCTTTGCTGACACCATCATCGCCGGACCGATGGTCGCGATCTGGCTCATCCTGTCGGCGATCCCGCGCCTTGGCCGGCGTTTTCCGCCAATCATCGGGGCGCTCGTGGTCGGCGCATCGATGACCGTGCTGTTCGGCCGGTTCGACGCCACCGCAACGCTTCAATTCGAACTGATCCGCCCGGTGATCCAGACACCGGTCTGGTCGCTCGCGGCCATGATCGAGCTTGTCGTGCCGCTCGCGATCACGGTTCTCGTCGTGCAGAATGGCCAGGGCTTCGCCGTGCTCGGGGCAGCAGGGCATGCGCCGCCGATCAATGCCGTGACCATGGCCTGCGGCATCGGCTCGGTGATCAGTGCCGCCGTCGGTGGGGTCAGTTCCTGCCTGACAGGGCCGACCAACGCCATTGTAGTCTCGAGCGGCGAGCGAGGACGCCAATACAGCGCCGCCATGTTTGTTGGCTTTCTGGCGCTGGTGTTCGGACTGTTGGCGCCGACATTCACACGGTTGCTGCTGGTTTCGCCCAAATCCCTGGTGATGGCCCTGGCAGGACTCGCGATGCTGCGCGTCCTGCAGACGGCGTTTGTCACCGCGTTCAGGGAGCGCTTCTCCTTCGGCGCGTTGTTGGCCTTCCTTGTCAGTGTCGCCGATGTGCCCCTGTTGAACATCGGCGCCGCGTTCTGGGGTCTCGTGTCTGGCGTCGCGATCTCGCTTCTGCTGGAGCGGTCAGATTTCGCAGCAGAGACGAAATCGTAGCCGCGCCGCGTGAGGAGAGTGAAAGACCCAACGCGTGGTCGATTTCCCCGTCAGGGAGCGGATGGTCCTGTGCCTTGAACAAGCCGTTCGATGCATCCCTGCAACGCGTGTTGCCTCGCACCGTTCCAGGATTGCGCCCTCGGGGCACGCCGAAGGCGTGACCCAAGGCCTCCATCCGGGCTACGGGACTTTCAGGCGTCGAGCTGCTGCTCCAGATCGTGCAGCACCTGGTAACATGCCAGTACCTGCGCGACGCTCGAGTTCGGCTCGCGGCCCTCGCGGATGGCGGCGAAGAATTCGCGGTCCTGCAGCTCGATGCCGTTCATGGAGACGTCGACCTTTGAGACGTCGATCTTCTCTTCCTTGCCGTTGAAGAGATCGTCGTAGCGCGCGATGTAGGTGCCGGTGTCGCCGATATAGCGGAAGAAGGTGCCGAGCGGACCGTCATTGTTGAAGGAGAGGCTGAGCGTGCAGATCGCGCCATTTGCGGCCTTGAGCTGGATCGACATGTCCATCGCGATCCCGAGCGTGGGGTGGATCGGCCCCTGCACAGCGTTGGCCTTCACGATCGGCGAGCCCGCCTGGTAGGCGAACAGGTCGACGGTGTGCGCGGCGTGGTGCCACAACAGGTGGTCGGTCCAGCTGCGCGGCTGGCCCAGCGCGTTCATGTTGGAGCGGCGGAAGAAGAAGGTCTGCACATCCATCTGCTGGATGTTGAACTCCTTGGCGACGATCTTCTTGTGTACCCATTGATGGCTGGGGTTGAAGCGGCGGGTATGACCGCACATCGCGACCAGCTTCGTCTGCTTCTGCAGATCGACCACGGACTGCGCATCCCTAAGCGAATCCGCGAGCGGGATCTCGACCTGGACGTGCTTGCCGGCCTTGAGGCACGCGATCGATTGCGCCGCGTGCATCTGGGTCGGCGTGCACAGGATGACGGCGTCCACTTCCTTGAGTGCAAGGCTGTCGGCAAGGTCGGTCGCAACATGCGCGATGCCGTATTTGGCGGCGACTTCCTTGGTCGGCTCCAGCCTGCGGCCGACCAGCGACACCACCTCGACGCCGTCGATGTTCTTGATGCCGTCGAGATGCTTGATGCCGAATGCGCCGGCGCCGGCCAGCGCTACCTTGATCGTCTTCGCCACGTCAGTTGTTCTCCAGAATCAGATGGCCCACGGCGGTGTTGCTGGCGGGCACATGGTAGAAGCGATGCCGCACGGTCGGCGGCTTGCCGTCGCCATTGACGTCGTTCATGGCGCCGCGCGCGATCAGCCACATCACGAGTTCAATGCCCTCGCTGCCGGCCTCGCGGACGTAATCGATATGCGGCATTTTCGACAGCCCCTCGGGATCGGCGATCAGGCGGTCGAGGAAATTGGTGTCGAACTCCTTGTTGATCAGCCCGGCGCGCGGCCCCTGCAGCTGGTGGCTCATGCCGCCGGTGCCCCAGATCTGTACGTTGAGCGGTTCGTCGTAGGACAGGATGGCCTTGCGGATCGCCTTGCCGAGCATGTAGCAGCGCCGGCCCGAGGGCGCCGGGTACTGCACGACATTGACCGCGAACGGGATCACCGGACAGGGCCATGCCTGCGGCTGGCCGCACATCAGGCTGAGCGGGACCGTGAGGCCGTGGTCGATGTCCATCTTGTTGACGATGGTCAGATCGAAATCGTCCTGGATCACCGACTGCGCGATGTGTCCGGCGAGTTTCGGATGGCCGATCACTTTCGGCACCGGACGCGGACCCCAGCCCTCGTCGGCCACCGCGAACTCCGCCGCGGTGCCGATCGCGAAGGTCGGAATCAGGTCGAGACTGAAGGCGTTGGCGTGATCGTTGTAGACGAGGAAAATGACGTCCGGCTTCTGCTCCTTCAACCACTGCTTGGAGAAGTCATAACCCGCAAACACCGGCTGCCAGTACGGCTCCGCGGTCTTGCCGAGGTCGAGCGCTGCACCAACCGCCGGCACGTGCGATGTGTAGACGCTGGCTGAGATACGGGCCATTTACTTCTTCTCCCCGGTGTAGCGGTTGCCTTCAATGGTTCGGCCGCCGCTGACCATCATGTTGCGGTATTCATCCTCGCTCATGCCGGTCATGCTGCCGGCCATCTGCTGGAAGCTCTTGCCGTCGGTGGCGCCGATCTTGGCGAGGAAGTAGATGTTGCCGCCGAGCGCGATGCAGCGATTGAGGTCGCGCGCCATGACCGCCAGCTTCTGGTCCTCGGTCATCGGCCATTCGTCGAGATAGGCGCGTTCGTTGGCCTTGAAGCGGGCGCGATTGTCCGCCTTCATCAGCGACATGCAGAACTGGTTCAAATGATAGCCCTGGCGCGACATCTCGGCGTCGAAGATCGTGGTGCCGGGAACGTCGGTATATGGCTTGTCGAGTGACATGGGCTTTGCCTCCTCAGGAGTGTTCGGGCCAGTACAGCCGCATCGGGTTGTCGACCAGCAGCTTCTGCTGCAATTCTGATGTGACCGCAACGTGCGGGATGAAATCGACCAGCAGTCCGTCGTCGGGCATATGGTCTTTCAAATTCGGATGCGGCCAGTCGGTTCCCCAGAGCACACGATCGGGGAAGGTTTCGACGATGCGCCGTGCGAACGGGATCACGTCGCGGTAGGCGTTTTGCTCGCCGTTCAGCGCCGGCGGGCCCGCGACCGACAGCCGCTCCGGGCAACTGACCTTGGACCAGACGTTCGGATGTTCCTTCATGAATTTCACGAACAATTCGAACTCCGGACCATCGACCGGCTTGGTGACGTCGGGCCGGCCCATATGGTCGACCACGACCGTGGTCGGCAGCGAAGTGAAGAAATCCCACAATTCGGGCAAATCCACCGCTTCAAAGTAGATCACGACGTGCCAGCCCAGCTTCCCGATGCGGCCGGCAATCTCGATCAATTCCTCCTTTGGGGTGAAATCGACCAGGCGTTTGACAAAATTGAAGCGCACGCCGCGCACGCCGGCGTCGTGCATCTCGCGGAGTTCGGCGTCGCTGACGCTGCGCTTGACGGTAGCGACGCCGCGCGCTTTGCCGCCGGAATGGGTGAGTGCATCGACCATGGCGCGATTGTCGGCGCCGTGGCAGGTGGCCTGCACCACGACGTTGCGGGCGAAGCCGAGATGGTCGCGCAGCGCGTAGAGCTGCTGCTTCGAGGCGTCACAGGGGGTGTATTTGCGCTCCGGCGCGAAGGGAAATTCGGCGCCCGGACCGAACACATGGCAGTGCGCGTCCACCGCGCCTGCCGGCACCTTGAACCGGGGTTTTGACGGGCCAGCGTACCAGTCCAGCCAGCCAACCGTCTTCTGAAATTCCATTGGGGTCTGTCTCATTCTTTTCCGTGGGGCTTGAACTTGCCGAGGATCCGGTCAGCCTCGGTGCGCCAGTCGGCGCTGCGGGCGAATTCCTTCGTGCCTTTCGGGCCGAACAGGACTCCGTCGGCGAGGTCGGCGACCCAGGCCTGGCGTTCGGCGGTGCCCTGCGCCGACCACGGCGTCAGGCCGATCTCGCGCACCGTCTCCGCCACCTCGCGCACCTCTTCGCTGCGGCGCCGGCCATGCTCGATGACGCGCTGGAAGAAATAGGCGCCCTGCTTCTCCCAGTCGATGCCGGGAAAAGTCTCCTTGAGCGACGCCAGCACGGCGTCCTCGACGCCGTAGGCCCGTGCCGTGGTGAAACTCTCGATCACCATGGCTTCCATGCCCTTGATCATGATGCTGCGGCACATCTTGACCGCCGATGCGACGCCGAGTTCATCGCTGGCGACCTTGGCATTGAAACCGAGTTCGACCAGCAGGGGCGCCAGTTCGCGGGCGCCGGGGCCGCCCAGCAGCAGCGGCACCTTGATGCGGTAGGGCGGCACCGAGGTCATGACGGCGCCCTCGACATAGCGGCCGCCGGCGCCATCGATCAGGGCAGCGGCACGTTGCTTGGCGCCCGGCGAGGCCGAATTGAAATCGAGGAACCAGGCGCCCGGCTTCAGCCCGGACATGCAGGCCTGCGCCACCGGCACCGCCTGGCTCGCGGTAACCGCGGAGACGATCAGGTCGGCCTCTGCGGCGAGATCGGCATGCGACGACGCCAGCGCGACGCCAATGCCTGAGGCGTGATCGCGCAGCGGCTGCGCCCGGTCGTCACCGAGCTTGATGTCGTAGGCACTGACGCGGACGCCGTCCTTGCGCAGATCCTCGGCCAGAATCCGGCCCACCTCGCCATATCCGACGAGACCGACATGCCACTGGTTGGAAGCAACCGACATCCTGTTCAATCTATGTAGCGGAGGCCGGCTTTCGCCAGCGGCTCACGCATGTTGTACATGTCGAGACCGAGCACGCCGGCCGCCAGCTTGGCGCGCTTGTCGCCTTCATTGGCCTCGCGCGCTTCCGCCGCGTCCGCGGCCTGCTGGGCGACGGCGGCGGGAACCACGACCACGCCGTCGGGATCGGCGATGATGACGTCGCCGGGATTGACCAGCGCGCCGGCGCAGACCACCGGGATGTTGACCGAGCCCAGTGTTGCCTTCACCGTGCCCTTGGCGCTGATCGCCCGGGAGAATACCGGGAACTGCATTTCGGTGAGGTCCTTCACATCGCGGACGCCGCCGTCGATGATCAGGCCTTTGGCACCGCGGGCGCGAAAGCTGGTCGCGAGCAGGTCGCCGAAGAATCCGTCGGTATTCTCGGCGGTGCAGGCCGCCACCACCACGTCGCCCGGCTGCAGCTGTTCGGCCACCACATGCATCATCCAGTTGTCGCCGGGCTGCAGCAGCACCGTGACAGCGGTGCCGCAGGTGTGCGCATCGGCGTAGACCGGGCGCATATAGGGCAGCATCAGGCCGACGCGGCCCATCGCCTCGTGAATGGTGGCGACGCCGAAGCGCGACAGTTTTTCGACCGCGGCCTTGTCGGCGCGAACGATGTTGCGCTTGACCACGCCGAGATTGTTCATGGGAATGCTCATGCTACTTGCCCTTCGCCTTCAAGGCCGCATCGAGCCGCGGGAACACGCGCCGCGCATTGCCCTCGTAGACCTTTTTCTTTTCCTCCGCGCTCAGGATGGTCGAGGCCTCGATGTAGCGCTTGGTGTCGTCGTAGGGGAAACCGGTTTCGGGATCGATCCCCTTCACCGCGCCGATCATCTCGCTGGCGAACAGGATGTTGTCGACCGGAATCACCTTGGTCAGAAGATCGATGCCGGGCTGATGATAGACGCAGGTGTCGAAGAAAATATTCTTCAGCAAATGGTCCTTCAGCAGCGGCTTCTTCAGTTCCTGCGCAAGACCACGGAAGCGGCCCCAGTGGTACGGCACCGCGCCGCCGCCATGCGGGATCAGGAATTTCAGCGTCGGGAAATCCTTGAACAGGTCCGAGGTCAGGCACTGCATGAACGCCGTGGTGTCGGCGTTGAGGTAGTGCGCGCCTGTCGTGTGAAAGCAGGCGTTGCAGCTGGTGGACACGTGAATCATCGCGGGGATGTCGAGCTCCACCATCTTCTCGTAGATCGGATACCATTGCCGGTCCGACAGCGGCGGCGAGGTCCAGTGCCCGCCGGACGGGTCGGGATTGAGATTAATGCCGACGAAGCCGTACTCCTTGACGCATTTCTCCATCTCGGGAATGCAGGTTCTGGGGTCGACGCCCGGCGACTGCGGCAGCATCGCAGCACCGATAAAACTGTCCGGGAAGAGTTTGGCGATGCGCGCGCACAGTTCGTTGCAGATCGCGGCCCAGGTCGAGGAGACCTGGAAGTCGCCGATGTGATGCGCCATGAAGCTGGCGCGCGGGCTGAAGATGGTGAGGTCGCTGCCGCGCTCCTGCATCTTCTTGAGCTGGTTGTTGATGATCGATTCGCGCAGCTCGTCGTCGCTGATCTTCAGCTCGCTGGCCTTCGGCATCGCCGACGGATCCTTGATCCCGGCGATCTGCCGGTTGCGCCAGTCCTCGAGCGCCTTCGGCGCGGTGGTGTAGTGACCGTGTACGTCGATGATCATCGTTTCTTCCCTGATTCTATGCTTGCCGGGCGCGACGGGGTTCGGAAACTGCGCTGAAATGTCCGGCCCAGACCGAGGCCGGCACCATGGCCTCGCCGCGCATCAACAGCCGTGCGGTGCGTAGCAACGCGGCGCTGGTGACGTTTTGCGGATTGGCGGGAACGACCTCGATCTCGACGCTGAATTCGCCGGTCGGATGTTCGACCGAAATGGTCTTGGCATTCTGCGCCGGTACGACAGCGATGCCCTGGGTGGTCGACCCGTCGAGCACGCAGGCGGTGGCGACGGTCACCGCCGCCAGCACGCCGATGGCGTCGTGGCAGACATGCGGGATGAAGCTGCGCGTCGAGATGGCGCCGCCGGCGCGCGGCGCCGATATCAGTGTCATCTTCGGGTAATTCTTCGCGGTGACGTCGCCGAGTTGCATGGCGTGGCCGCAGGCGATCCGCAGCCGCTCGATCCGCGCCTTCAGCTCGGTGTCGGCATTGAGCTGATCGACACTCTCATAGCCGGTGCGGCCGACATCGGCTGACTTGAAGATCACCAGCGGCATGCCGTTGTCGATGCAGGTGACGGTGATGTCGTCGATCACGTCGCGGACGTTCCCGGTCGGCAGCAGTCCCGGCGCGACCGAACCCGCGGTGTCGAGAAAGTTGATCTTGATCGGCGCCGAGGTGCCCGGTGCGCCGTCGATCCGGGCCGCGCCCTCGTATTCGACATGGCCGTTTGGGGTCTGCACGGTGATGTCGCATTGCATGTCGGTGTTGAGCGTCAGCACGCGCAGCGTGGTGGTGTCGCCCTGCGGCTTGACCAGGCCGGTCTCGAGCGCGAACGGCACCACCGCGGCAAGCATGTTGCCGCAATTGGGCGTGGTGTCGACGGTGTCCTTGTCCGGCTGCAACTGCGCGAACAGGAAGTCGAGATCGACGCCGGGCTTGGAACTCTTCGAAACAATGCCGACCTTGCTGGTGAGCGGATGCGCGCCGCCGAGCCCGTCGATCTGGCGCTTGTCGGGCGAGCCCATCACCGCGAGCAGCACCCTGTCGCGGGTCGGGATGTCCGAGGGCAGGTCGGCGGCGTTGAAAAACGGGCCGCGAGAGGTGCCGCCGCGCATGAACAGGCAGGGAATGGCGGTTTGCATGGCGTTCCCGGTCATTGGATTTTTTGCATTCTGGCGGTTCGGGTTCGGCTTCGCCACCATCCGCCATTTCTAACAGCTATCACGTTCCGGCATGGATTAAAGCCCCGGGCCATGCTGGAAATGCTTTAAGCCGGCAGCCCGCGCACCAGTTCGGTCAAAAGCCGCATCGCGTGCAGGGCCAGCGGCGTCGGGCGCTTGTGCGCGGAGACGGCAAGGCACAACACGCTGACCGGCGCGGGATCCGTCAGCCGGCGCACCACGAGTTCGCCGGAGCGCGCCGACGCCGCCACACCGCTGGCGGTGAGCACGGCGTGGCCATAGCCGGCGCAGACCAGATCGATGATCGACGGGACGCTGGATACCTCCCAGGCAATATCGAGCTTGATGCCGGCCAGCGCCGCCTGGGTTTCCAGCAGGCGGCGCATCGCATGGACCCGCTCCGGCACGATCAGCGGGTAGCGCGGCAGCTCCTTCATCGGCAGCGGCGGCGCGGCCGGCTTGCGTTTGCCCTTGGGCGCACGGCTCACCAGGCTGAGCGCCTCCTGCAGCAGCGGCGTGATCTCCAGCCCGGCCTGCGCCTCGGGATTGTAGACGAGGCCGATGTCGATGCGGCCGGTGGTGACCCATTCGACGATGTGGGTCGACAGCCCCTCGACGATCGCCAGCCGGGCGGCGGGAAGCTGCTTCTTGAAGCGGTCGATCAGCGGCAGCGTGAGCTGACGGCCGATGCTCGGCGGCAGTCCGATGGTCACCCGCCCGACCGGCTCGTCGCGGCTGGCGCCGAGATCCTCGCGCGCATGCGCCATCAGCTGCAGTACCGCCACGCTGTGGTCGAACAACCGCTTGCCCGCGTCGGTCAGCGCGACGCCGCGGCCGTTGCGCAGGAACAACTGCTGGCGCAGTTCGGTCTCGAGGCTGCGGACCTGGCGGCTGAGCGCGGGCTGCGCAATGTCGAGCACGACCGCAGCCTTGCTGAAGCTGCCGAGCTCGGCGACGTGGACGAAATATTCAAGCTGCTTGAGGTTCATGTCGCTGAGACTGTACACCCGCGCTCGCAGGAGGCGAGCATGCTAAATCCGGGGTCTATTGCTTCTGAATCCCGGCCTTTTCGATCACCTTTTTCCATTTGTCGATGTCGGACTTCAGCCTGGCCGCTATCTCCTCGGGCGTGCTGGCCCTGGCCTCGATCCCGAGTTCGAGCAGCCGCTTCTTCACCTCCGGCTCGGCGAGGATGTCCCGCAGCGCCTGGTTGAGCGTCTTTACGATCTCCGGCGGCGTCGCGGCGGGCGCAAACAGCGCGTTCCAGGAGACCACGTCGTAACCGGCGACGCCGCTCTCCTGCACGGTCGGAATATCCGGCGTGCTGGCCGAACGTACCGGGCCGGTCGCCGCCAGCGCCCGGATTTTCCCGTCGGCGAGATTGCCCTTCATCGCCGAGTAGCTGTCGATCATGAGGCCGAGATTGCCCTGCATGGTCGACACCAGAACCTCAGGCGTCGCCCGATGCGGAATGATGACGAAATCGAGGTTGGCCGCGGTCTTGAACAATTCTGCCGACAGATTCTGGGTGCTGCCGACGTTGATGGTCCCGACATTGAGCGACCCGGGCTTTGCCCTGGCCGCCGCAATGAAGTCCGCCAGCGTCCTGAACGGCGAGTCCGCATTGGTTGCGAAGACGAAGTCGAAGTATCCCAGGCTCGAAATCGGCACAAAATCCTTCAGCGGATCATACGGCAATTTATTGAACAGGGAGACGCTGATCGCGGTTCCGTTGGAGAGCAAAGCCAGGGTATGTCCATCGGGCGGCGACGAAATCACCGTTCGGGCCGCGGCGATACCGCCGGCACCGGGCTGGTTTTCGACGTAGAAGCGCCCGTCCAGCTTGACGGCGAGCCGTTCGGCGATCACGCGCGCGGTGATATCGGCGACGCCGCCGGCGGCGAAAGGCAGGACTATGCGCACGGGCTTGCTCGGGTATTTGGTCTCGGCGACGGCCTGACGTTGGGGAACGAAGGTCAGCATCAGCACAGCGAGGAAGAACCGGAACGAGTTCCGGGCGGCGGCGCCATCGAGCAGGTTCATTTGTCGTCCTGGGTTCCGTGGATCACTCGCCACTCTGTCACTTGATCGGCGGGCGTGGAAGCACGGCGTCACCTGCCTCCATCCGGTAGATGTAGTCGAGCGAATACCAAGGCGTGCGGACGTCGCGTTCGGTGGGATGGGCCTCGTCATGGCGGACGAAATCGCCGATCAGCGCCCTGGTCACGCCGAACTGCACGTCGCTGTCGATGTGTGGGTCGGCAGGATCGTAAACCTGGGAAATCAACACCTTGAATCCCGGCTTGAAGATCAGCGCGTGCAGATGCGCCGGCCGGTAGGGGTGCCTGTTCTGTTGTTTCAACAGGCGACCGACCACGCCGTTGGTCGGAATCGGATAGCCCGTCATCATGACCGAGCGAAACCAGAAGCGGCCATCGGCATCGCTGGTGAATTTGCCGCGCAGGTTCATCTCGGCCTG
>NZ_JAUSLT010000025.1 GCF_030646015.1 Bradyrhizobium sp. | reverse complement strand
TCCCCGCCGAGGTGATCGGTTTTTCCGGCAACAATGCCGTCGTGATGCCGTTCGCCGGCCTCGAAGGCGTGCGGCGCGGCTGCCGCGCCGTCATCGCCACTGCCGCCAGCCAGGTGCGGCCGTCGGTGGCCTGGCTCGGCCGCGTCATCATTGCGATGGGCGAGCCGATCGACGGCAAGGGGCCGCTGCCGCAGGGCCCGTCGCCGATGCCCTACCGCAACTCGCCGCCGCCGGCCCATTCGCGCAAGCGCGTCGGCACGCCGCTCGACCTCGGGGTGCGCTCGCTCAATACCTTCCTGACCTGCTGCCGCGGCCAGCGGATGGGCATCTTCGCCGGCTCCGGCGTCGGCAAGTCGGTGCTGCTGTCGATGCTGGCGCGCAATGTCGATGCCGACATCACCGTGATCGGCCTGGTCGGCGAACGCGGCCGCGAGGTGCAGGAGTTTCTGCAGGATGACCTCGGCGACGCCGGCCTGGCGCGCTCGGTGGTGGTGGTGGCGACATCCGACGAGCCCGCTTTGATGCGGCGGCAGGCGGCTTACCTGACGCTGGCGATCTGCGAATATTTTCGCGATGAAGACAAGGATGTGCTGTGCCTGATGGATTCGGTGACGCGGTTTGCCATGGCGCAGCGCGAGATCGGCCTGTCGGCGGGCGAGCCGCCGACCGCCAAGGGCTATACGCCGACGGTGTTCACCGAACTGCCGAAGCTTTTGGAGCGCGCCGGGCCGGGGACCGGGATCGGCACCATCACCGGCATCTTCACCGTGCTGGTGGACGGCGACGACCATAATGAGCCGATCGCCGATGCGGTCCGCGGCATCCTGGATGGCCATATCGTGATGCAGCGCTCGATTGCCGAGCGCGGCCGTTTTCCGGCGATCAACATCCTTAAATCGGTGTCCCGCACCATGCCGAAAGCGGCCGATCCGGCCTTTCTGCCGGTTATCACCCGGGCCCGCCAGGTCATGGCCACCTATGCCGACATGGAGGAACTGATCCGGCTCGGGGCCTATCGCCAGGGCTCCAGCCCCGAGGTCGATGAGGCGATCAAGCTTCATGCGCCGCTGGAGAGCTTCCTGCGCCAGGCCAAGGACGAAGTCACCAGCCTTAACGCCGGGTACCAGCAACTCGGTCAAATCCTCAAGGATTTGGAAACGGAAAGCTAACTTTGTCGGGCCATGATCCGCGCCACACGAGTAAAGCTGCCGGTGGGGCCCTTATGACTTCATTTGGGGATGCCGGTTCCGTCCCGCGTTCAGATCGGGACTTCTGGGGAGTACGAGTCGATGAAGTCACGTGAAACGCTGATCCGCCTGAAGAAATTTCAGGTTGACGAAAAGCGCCGAAGGGTTGCCCAGATCGAGGGCATGATCGCCGATTTCCAGCGTATGTCGGTCGACCTCGAGCGCGAAATCCATTCCGAGCAGGAGCGCGCCGGCATCAACGATCCCACGCACTTCGCCTATCCGACCTACGCCAAGGCCGCGATCCAGCGGCGGGAAAACCTGACCCGCTCCGCCGACGAGCTGCGGATCCAGCTCGAAGACGCCAAGGGCCTGTTGGGCGAGGCATTCGATGAACTGAAGAAAGTCGAGCTCCTGGACGAGCGCGATCAGGCCCGCGAGCGGGCCGAAGAGAGCGCCCGGGAACAGGCCGATCTCGACAGCATCGGCCTGATGCGCGCCCGCATCGGGGCCATTGCCTGACCCTTTCCCGACCGCCTTTGCCAAACCACCACCCAAACCCGGGCCGCAAGGTCCGGGTTTGTTTTTTGGCTGTCCACAGGCCCGGTATCGGCGACTTGGTGGCCACCTCTGGCGCAGGGTATGATACGACATGTCGGGACCGCCGCTCCGGTGGCTTTTAGGAGCGATAGGGCTTCGCGATTTTGGGGACGCTGAATGCTGACGCCAGCTGAGCTGGTCTGGCTGATTGCCGCAGTTGCGAAGGGGGATGAGGCCGCTTTCGAGCGGCTTTACGCCGCCACGCGCGCGAAACTCTTCGGCGTGGTGCTCCGTATCTTGCGGCGACAGGATCTCGCCGAGGAGGTCATTCAGGAGGCTTACGTCAAGATCTGGAACAGCGCCGGGCAGTTCAATCCCGGGCTGTCGTCGCCGATCACGTGGATGGCGTCGATCGCCCGCAACCGGGCCATCGATGTCGTGCGCAAGCGGACGGAGGTGTCGATCGAGGAGGAGCCGTCGGCCATGGAAGTGGCGGCCGACAGCCCGGATCCGCTGGCGCGCCGGGAAATGACGGAAGAGTTGAAGCGGCTTCTGGAGTGCGTCGGCCGCCTCGAGCCCGACCGGCAAAAGCTGGTGCTGCTGGCCTATTACAATGGCTGGAGCCGCGAGCAGCTGGCAGCGAAATTCGAGACACCGGTGAACACGGTGAAGACATGGCTGCGCCGCAGCATGATGGATATCCGGGAGTGTCTCGGGCTTTAGAAGATCTTGGACTCTAGATGATGGCCTACAGCGAGGACCATATCGCGCTCGCCGCGGAATACGCACTCGGCACCCTCGATGCCGACGAGCGCGCGCAGGTCGAGACCATGATGTCCGTGGACAAGGAGTTCACGGCGATGGTCGAGGCGTGGCAGCAGAAGCTGGGCGTCCTCAACCAGATGGTCGGATCGGTCGAGCCGCGGCCCGAGGTCTGGGACAGGATCAAAACCGCGATCGGACATTCCGAGCAGCAAGGGCCGCTGCTGCTTCCCGACGCGCCGCCGCCACCGGCCAACGACGTCATTGCGCAGCCCGTCCCGGTCGACGGCTCCAACGTGATCCAGTTATCCGCCCGCGCCCGGCGTTGGCGCAATGTGGCGACGGCGACCACAGCGATTGCCGCAGCCCTGATCGCGATGGTCGCAACGCAAGTCTATGCGCCGGACCGGCTTCCCGACGGCCTGCGCCCGAAGGTGCGAACCCAGGTGGTCGAGGTGAAGACCACCGTCGTCCCGCCACCGTCAGGCCAGTTTGTCGCCCTTCTGCAGAAGGACAGCGCGTCGCCCGCCTTCATCCTGACGGTGGACGCCACCAGCAAGAATTTCACCGTGCGCCGGGTGGGTGCCACGCCCGAGCCCGGCAAGAGTTTTGAACTGTGGCTGGTGTCCGACAAGCTGCCAGGCGCGCGTTCGCTGGGCGTGATCGGCGGCAATGATTTCACCACGCGGCCGGCGCTGGCAGCCTATGACACCGACACGGTGAACAAGGCGACCTATGCGGTGACGCTCGAGCCGGAAGGCGGCTCGCCCACCGGCGTTGCCACCGGACCGATCGTGTTTACCGGCAAGCTGATCGAAGCCGTGCCCCCGGCAGCGCCGGCCAAGTAGAAGGCAGGATTCGCAGCTCGTAGCCCGGATGGAGCGAAAGGGTCGGCGCAAGGCGCCGCCCGCTGGCTCCATCCGGGATACGGCTTCAAGACTATATCTTTGGCTCTTCACTAAATCTAACAAAAAATAAAACGCCCGTGGGGAGCGGGCGTTTTCGGTAGTCAACTTGGGGGTCGTTGGGGTCGTCTGATTATCCACGAGGCGACTTTGGGGGGCTGCTAAAGAGCCGCGTGAATTCCTTGAATTCCGTTAGCGTACCGTCGAGGTCTCCGCGCTGGTGATCGCCACCGGCTTGCCGGCTTTGAGGACCTTCGCGGTCTGGGTGTATCCCTCGTCCGACGTGGTGCGAGCCGTGATGCCGAAGCCCGCCACCGCGATGCCAGCAACAAGAGCGACGACCACGATCTTCAGATGGGTCGTACGATCGGCGCTGTAGATCGAATGGTTCATTGGAAGCCTCCTGCCGCCTTCCCTGTCTTGCGAATTGGTGTGGTGCATCCGCCGACAGGTTCAACATCTCATGGCAGGAAACGTGGGGATTCGGCTTTAAGTTCCTAAGAGGCGATCACAAGGCAGTGAAAGGAGTTGAAATCCCGCGACCGGAATTGGGCGAGAGATGCGTGAAATCGATAATAATATAGTTATTTCAGTAGTTTAGAAAAAGGCGGCTGCCGGCGGCGCCGGCCACGCCGTTCCCGCGAATGCCGACAAATCATTTGCCTGTGGCGGAAATGACTCGCCTTCGCCGGCTGCCCGCTCAGACGCTTCCGACCGTCTTCAACCGCGCGCGTGGATGAATCTCCGCCTGCGACAGCACGGTGGTTTGCGCGCGGAAGCGCTCCACCAGCGAACGCACGAACGGCCTGATCGCCGCCGAGGTCACCAGCACCGGCGCCTCGCCTTCGCGGGCGGCCTGTTCGAAGCGGTCGCGCACCACCGTCATGAATTCCGACAGCTTTGACGGCTGCATCGCCAGCTGTCGCTCGTCGCCGGCGCCGACCAGCGACTCGGCAAACGCCTGCTCCCATTTCGCCGACAGCGCGATCAGCGGCAAATAGCCGTTGTGCGAGGTGTTTTGCGCGCAGATCTGCCGCGCCAGCCGGGCGCGAACATGCTCGACCATGGTTGCCGGGTTGCGCGAGAATGCCAGCGCGTCGGCGATGCCCTCGAGAATGGTCGAGAGATCGCGGATCGAGATCCGCTCAGCCAGCAACAGCTGCAGCACGCGCTGGATGCCGGACACGGTGACCAGCGCCGGCGTGATGTCCTTGACCAGTTCGCCCTGCTCCTTCGGCAGGTCCTTCAGGAGCTTCTGCACCTCGCCATAGGACAACAGGTCCGACATGTTGGTCTTGAGCAGCTCGGTGAGGTGGGTCGACAACACGGTCGCGGCGTCGACCACGGTATAGCCCTTCAGCGAGGCCTCTTCCTTCAGGCTGGCGTCGACCCAGGTCGCCGGCAGGCCGAAGGTCGGCTCGATGGTGTGGATGCCGGGGATCCCGACCTGATTGCCGGCGGGGTCCATGACCATGAAACTGTTCGGCCAGATCTTGCCGGTGCCGGCGTCCACTTCCTTGATCTTGATGATGTAGGTGTTGGCCTCCAGCTGCACATTGTCGAGAATGCGCACCGCCGGCATCACAAAACCCATTTCGACCGCCAGCGAGCGGCGCAGCGCCTTGATCTGTTCGGTCAGGCGGTCGGTACCGTCGGGACCGTTGACCAGCGGGAGCAGTGCATAGCCGAGTTCGATCTTGAGATCGTCGATCTTCAGGGAATTGGCGATCGGCTCTTCCGCGCCGGCGGCTGCGGCCGCGGCGGCTGCGTCCGGCGCCGAGGCCGCGGCGACTTCGGCTTCCGTGTTGGCCTTGTTGCGCTTGCCCGACGTCACCGCGAGGTAAGCGGCACCGCCGCCGAGCGCGAGGAAGGGGAGCATTGGTACGCCCGGCAGCATCCCCAGCACCAGCATGACGCCGGCCGACATGCCGAGCGCCTGCGGATAGCCGGACAGCTGCTTCATCAGCGCCTTGTCGGCGGCGCCGCTGACGCCCGCCTTCGAGACCAGCAGGCCGGCCGCGGTCGACACGATCAGCGCCGGCACTTGCGTGACCAGGCCGTCGCCCACCGTCAGCAGCGTGTAGGTGCGCGCGGCATCCGCAAAACCCATGCCCTGCTGGGCGACGCCGATGATGATGCCGCCGATGACGTTGATGAACACGACCAGCAGGCCCGCGACCGCGTCGCCGCGCACGAATTTCGAGGCGCCGTCCATGGCGCCAAAGAAGCCGCTTTCGTCCTCCAGATCCTTGCGACGCTTCTTGGCGGTCGCCTCGTCGATCAGGCCGGCGCCCAGATCGGCGTCGATCGCCATCTGCTTGCCCGGCATGGCGTCGAGGTGGAAGCGGGCGGCGACTTCCGCGATACGCCCCGAACCCTTGGTGATGACGACGAAGTTCACGATCACCAGGATCGCGAACACGATGATTCCGATGACGAAATTGCCGCCCATCACGAAATTGCCGAAGGCTTCGATGACGTGGCCGGCCGCCGCGGTGCCCTCATGTCCCTTCGACAGGATCAGCCGGGTCGAAGCCAGGTTCAGCGACAGCCGCAGCATCGTCGAGATCAAGAGGATGGTCGGGAACGAGGAGAATTCCAGCGGCGCCTGGATGAACAGCGCGGTCATCAGGATCAGGATCGACAGCGTGATCGAGATCGCCAGAAACAGGTCGAGCACGACCGACGGCAGCGGCATGATCAGCACGACGAGGATGATCAGGACGCCGAACGCCAGCGCGAGGTCGCCGCGGACCAGGACTTTGCCGATGTCGCCTAGACTGGGAAATCCGCCGCCCGCTGTACCCGTGCCGTGACCCGCCGTGACATCGACCATCGTAGCTGCTTCCCCCCGCGAATGCCGGCCCCGGGCGCCAAACGTCTGCGCGGCGGCCGAAGGGCCGCCGTTTCGAAAGTGAGGCACCGCACTGGCGTCCACGGGGGTTCTCCCGTTTTACGCGGCTGACGACACTCGACTCCACTAGGCAATTCTTGCCGGGTTTATGGTTAGGAAAGGGTTAACAAGGCCTCCCACCCCTCGTCATTCCGGGGCACCGCGCAGCGGTGAACCCGGAATCTCGAGATTCCGGGTTCGATGCTTCCGCATCGCCCCGGAATGTGAGGCAGGGCGGCCACGGCCGCCCTGTTCCACTGCATCTGCATGCCCAATATCGCGCCATGTGGCTTGACCCGGAACCCCGGGGCGACGAAGTTGCGGCCGTGCACGCCCCCTCCCAACCAGCCAAAGATTCGCCGCCCTTCACCCCGGACTCGCCCCAGGCCTGGCTGCGGCTCGCGCTGGCGGTCCTGATCGGCTCCGTCGGCGCGGTCGGGATGTGGTCGGTCGTGGTGGTGATGCCGGTGGTGCAGCAGGAATTTGCGAGCAGCCGCGGCGCGGTTTCGTTCGCCGCCACCATGATCTTCCTCGGCTTCGGTGTCGGCGGCGTCATCATGGGCAAGATCACCGACCGGCTCGGCATCGTGCCGGCGATGGCCGTCAGCATCGCCTTCCTGACCGGCTCCTATGTGCTGGCTGGCCTGGCGACCGCGCTGTGGCAGTTCATCGTCATCTCGTTCCTGATGGGCCTTGGCACCTCGGCCACCTTCGCGCCGCTGATGGCGGAGGCCTCGCACTGGTTCGAGCGCTATCGCGGGCTGGCGGTCACCATCGTCGCGTCAGGCAATTATGTCGCGGGCACGTTCTGGCCGCCGCTGATCAACTGGAGCACGCAGGCCTATGGCTGGCGCGCCACCCATGTCGGCATCGGCATTGCCGTCGGCGTGTTGATGACGATCCTGCTCTTGGTGCTGCGCCGGGTCATGGGCGGCAGCGCGGCGCAGGATCACAGCAACGCGCTGCCGCCGCGGATCGATCTCAAGCTGTCGGCCAATACGCTGACGGCGCTGCTGTGCATCGCCAGCATTTCCTGCTGCGTGGCGATGTCGATGCCGCAGGTGCACATCGTCGCCTATTGCGGCGATCTCGGCTACGGCGTGGCGCGCGGCGCCGAGATGCTGTCGCTGATGATGGCGTGCGGCATCATCAGCCGGATCGGCTCGGGCTATCTCGCCGACAATATCGGCGGCATGGCGACGCTGCTGATCGGATCGGTGGCGCAGGGCTTTGCGCTGGTGTTCTACCTGTTCTTCGACGGCCTGACGTCGCTCTACCTGATTTCCGCGATGTTCGGCCTGTTCCAGGGTGGCATCGTGCCGAGCTACGCCATCATCGTCCGGGAATCGATGCCCGCGCGCGAGGCCGCGACCCGGGTCGGCATCGTGATCATGGCCTCGGTGTTCGGCATGT
>NZ_JAUSLT010000004.1 GCF_030646015.1 Bradyrhizobium sp. | reverse complement strand
TCGCTGCTGACCGGCTGGCTCGGCGACCGCTGGAGCCGCCGCCACATGATGGTGATCTTCTTTGCCGGCATTGGGCTGTCGATGATCGCGGTCGGTCTGGTGCAGACCCCGCTGCAGCTCGGTGCGGCGCTGCTTTCGATCGGCATCTTCGCCTCGATCTATCATCCCGTCGGCACCGCCATGATCGTGTCCTATGCCGACAAGCTCGGCCGCGAGATGGGCCTGAACGGCGTCTGGGGCAATCTCGGCGTGGCGTCGTCGGCGCTGGTCACCGGCGTGATCGGCCAGTATCTCGGCTGGCGCTGGGCCTTTATCGTGCCTGGCATCGTCACCATCGGGATCGGCGTGGCCTTCGCGCGAACCGTCGTGCATGAGGACCGCTCCGGCTTCAAGCAGGCCGCGGCGCAGGCGCGGGTGGCGAAGGCCGACATGTGGCGGGTGATCTTGGCGCTGTTCATCGTGGTGATCGCGATCTCCACCACCTTCAACGCGGGGACGGTGGCGCGGCCAAAGCTGTTCGCCGAGCGCCTCGCCGACATGACCGCGAGCCCGGCACTGCTCGGGGTGATTGCGGCCTGCGTCTACGTGTTCGGCGCCATGACGCAATACACCATCGGCAAACTGATCGACCGCTATTCGCTGAAGGCGATCTCGCTGCCGCTGTCCCTGTTGCTGGCGCCGTTTCTGTATTTGGCGGCGACGCTGTCCAACCTGCCGCTGATTCTCGCGGCGATCGGCATCGTGATGGGCGCGTTCGGCCAGGTCACCGTCAACGACGCCATGGTCGGCAAATATACCAGCGAGGAATGGCGTTCGCGCGCCTATTCGGTGCGTTACTTCATCGGCTTTACTGCGGCGGGCGCGTCGGTGGGGCTGGTGGCATGGCTATACGAGCAGGGCGGTTTCGTCACCATGCTGCATGCCTTCGCGGGGCTGTGTCTGCTGGTGATCGCGGCGGCGATCATCCTGCCGACCGAGATCAAGGTGCCGGCGGCCAACGCGAACTGATGGATCTGTCCGGACGGGATACCGGCCGGTGAAACGTCAGAAGACGGACAGCGCGTCCGTCTTCCGATTTCGCGAGAGGTTCAAACCCGTGACGGCATGCACGATGCCGTCCGCGCCTGAAGCCAACGATCAGATGGCGTCGTAAGCTTCGACCTTGAGCGATTGCGGCACCGGCAACATCGCCAGCATCACCGCCGGTTCGGCAGCGGCCTGACGGGTTTCGTCGGCATGCGGCAGGCTGGCGAAGGCGCCGAGGGCACATGCGAAAGCAACGAGCGCGATGATCTTTTTCATTTTAGTTCCCCTGTTTCCCAATTCGCCTTCTTCAACTGAGGCGATTTGCCATCCTTAAGCGGGACAGCTTAATGGCCGGTTCCCCGCGCGCCGCTTGGCCGGATCGATCCGGCAACGGAGTGAACGCGCGGTGAATCAAGCGTCGGCGCTCCGAATCATGAGTTCATTTATTTTGCGCGCGTTGCCCGGGAGAACGCGTCTCGCGTCATGTTGCATCGCGGCGTCTGGAGTTGAAGACGACGACTGACGGTGCCCCGGTATTGCTTGCAGTATTGCGATACCGCCGTTGCGACTACGTAGCACTACGGGGAACGCGAATTAATCGATTCTGAAGGTATCGCGGACAAAGTGGCATAGCAGCATCGCTCAGCTTGCATGACAAATTGCCTTGTCACAGCGCCCGATCACCCAGCCGGTCCGGTTGACCGTTCCCTCGCCCAAAGGACGTTTCAAATGCGAACCACTTCGTTCAACGCTCTTCCTCTTGTCTTAGCCGGCCTCCTCGCGACGGGCATTCCCGCATTCGCCGAGAACGGCGTTTCGGCTGACAAGATCGTGTTCGGTCAGGCGACCGCACTCGAAGGTCCGGCCTCGGCCCTGGGCCAGGGCATGAAAATGGGGCTCGATGCAGCCTTCGCGGAAATCAACAAGGCCGGCGGCGTCAAGGGCCGCAAGCTCGAACTGAAGAGCGTCGATGACGGCTACGAGCCGACCAAATCCATCGAAGCGGTCAAGAAGCTGCTCGAGGAAGACAAGGTGTTCGCTCTCGCCGGCGCCGTCGGTACGCCGACCGCCGCCGCTACCCAGCCGATCGCGACCGCGGCGGGCGCTCCCTTCATCGGCGCCTTCACCGGCGCTGAATTTCTGCGCGAGCCGTACAAGCCGCTGGTGCTGAATATTCGCGCCAGCTACTTCCAGGAAACCGAAGCCATGGTCGAACATCTGACCAAGGATCTCGGCGCCACCAAAATCGCCATCATGTACCAGGACGATGCCTTCGGTCAGGCCGGCCTTGCCGGCGTCAAGAAGGCGCTCGACAAGCGGAAGATGGAGCTCGCCGGCGAAGGCACCTTCGAGCGCAACACGGTCGCCGTCAAAACCGCGCTGCTGGCCATCAAGAAGGCCGAGCCGCAGGCGGTCATCATGATCAGCCCCTACAAGCCCGCCGCCGAGTTCATCAAGCTCGCCAGGCAGATCAAGCTCGACGTCACCTTCGTGAACATCTCCTTCGTCGGATCCGATGCGCTGGCCAAGGAACTCGGGCCCGCGGGCGCCGGCGTGGTCATCACGCAGGTCGTTCCGTTCCCGAAGGACGCGGCCATCCCGGTGGTCGGGCGCTATCATGCCGCGCTCAAGGCGTCTTCTCCCGACGCCCAGCCGGGCTTCGTGTCGCTCGAGGGCTACCTCGTCGGCCGCGCGATCATCGCCGGCCTCGAAAAGGTCGATGGCGAACCGACCCGTGCGGCTCTGATCGAGGCCGTGCAAAAAGCCGGCAGCCTGGATCTCGGCGGCTTCAAGCTCAGCTACAGCGCGACCAGCAACCGGGGATCGAATCAGGTGTTCCTCACCGTGATTCAGCCGGACGGCAGCTTCAAGGCGGTCGATCGCCTCGAGAAGTCCGGATCGTAACGCAACGCGGCCGCGAACGGCGGGGCAAGGCCTCGCTGCTCGCGGCCCGATTTCGGCAATGACGACCTGACACCACCTGATACGATCTGGAGATTGACGATGCAGACCGCGACGTCGTGGTATCACCTCGGCCTTCGTGGTCGATTGTTCATGGCCTTCGGCGTCGTCGCAGCCCTCACGGTGCTGGCGAGCGGCAGCGCGATGATCTCCTATGACAGCCTCGGACGCTCGATTGGCGCGGTCGCCGAAAAGAGCTTGCCCGAAATTACCCGTGCTTCCGAGGTGGTCAGGGCCGCCGGCGAAGTCGCCGCTGCAGCACCACGCCTGCTGGCGGCAACCGACAAGGCCGAGCGCGACCACGCCGTCAAGGTTTTGACTGCCGCGCGCCAGGATCTCAAGCAGGCCATCGGCGCGCTCGCCGCCGACGATGCCGCACGGCTCAACAAGACCGCGGACCGTATTCTGGTGAACCTCGACCGGCTGATGCAGTCTGCCGCCGAGCGTCAGGCGATTGCCGACTCCCAGCACGCGCTGGTCGCCGGCCTTCGCAAGTCGCATCAGAAGCTCGCCGAAAAACTGTCGCCGATGGCCGACGATGCCGGATTCACCCTGACCCTCGGCCTGCAGACCGCAGCGGACAACAAGGACCTCGAGGTCATCAAGAAGACGCTTGCCGCGCTGGCTGACAACGAGCTGGCTGCGCTGCAGGCCATCCTGGATCTGCGCGCCGAATCCAATCTCATGCTGGGCATCCTCGTTGAGGCGGCTGACCTGCCGTCCATCGAGTTGCTGCCGCCGGTCAGGGACCGGTTCACCGCGACGGCGGGCCGTCTCGGAAAGGCCGCCGCCGCCTTCAAGGACGCCGAGACCTCGAAACTCGTCACCGAGCTGGTCAAGACCGGCAAGGATGCCGGTAACGTCTTCGAGCTCAAGCAGAAGGAGCTGGCCGCCGCGAAGACCGGCACCAATGTGGTGACGGAAAACCGCACGCTCGCGCTGGAGTTCGAAAAGGAAGTCGCCAGCCTGCGAACCCGCAGCGAGGCTTCGGCGACATCGGCGGTCCGTGAATCCGAGGCGGAGATCCGCCAGGGCCGGATCATCCTGATCAGCCTTGCGCTCGTCAGTCTTGCCACCGCGCTTGTCATTGGCTGGCTGTATGTCGGCCGTGGCGTGGTGCGCCGCCTGGTCGGGCTGCAGAACAGCATGAAATCGGTCGCCGCGGGCGATCTCGCCACCGAGATCGCCACCGCCGGGTCGGACGAAATCGCCGACATGGCCGAAGCGCTGCAGGTCTTCAAGAGCAACATGCTGGAATCCAACCGGCTGCGCGCCGAACGCGCGGAGGCGGAGAAGCATGTGCATGCCCAGCGCCGAACCGAGATGCGCAAGCTGGCCGATGAATTCGAAGCCGCGGTCGGCGAGATCGTGCAGACGGTCTCCTCCGCGTCGACGGAGCTGGAAGCCTCGGCGACCGGTCTGACCCGCACCGCCGATGAGACCCAGCAGCTCTCCGGCAGGGTGGAAGCGGCTTCCGAGGAAGCCTCCTCGAACGTCAGGTCGGTTGCGGCCGCAACCGAAGAGATGAGCGCGTCTATTGCCGAAATCAGCCGGCAGGTCCAGGAGTCCAACAAGATCGCCGGCGAAGCCGTCAGTCAGGCGGAGAGCACCGACTCGCGCATCAACGAGCTGTCGAAGGCGGCGTTGCGGATTGGCGATGTGGTCGACCTGATTACCTCGATCGCGGAGCAGACCAATTTGCTGGCGCTGAACGCCACCATCGAGGCGGCCCGCGCCGGTGAGGCCGGACGCGGCTTTGCGGTGGTCGCCCAGGAGGTCAAGGCATTGGCCGCGCAGACCGCAAGCGCTACCCACGAGATCAGCAGTCAGATCGCCGGGATGCAGGTCGCGACCCAGGAATCGGTCGTGGCGATCAAGCAGATCGGCACCACCATCAGCCGGATTTCGCAAATTGCGGCAACGATCTCGACCTCGGTCGATCAGCAGGGCGACGCCACGCGGGAAATCGCCCGCAATGTCGAGCAGGCGGCACAGGGCACGTCCCAGGTCGCCACCAATATTGTCGATGTGAACAATGGCGCGCGCGAGACCGGCTCGGCTTCCGCGCAGGTGCTGTCCTCGGCGCAGTCGCTGTCCGGGGAAAGCAATCGTCTCAAGCTCGAGGTCGGCAAGTTTCTCGATACGGTGCGCGCCGCTTGAGCGGCAATTAGGTCGCTTCCGGCGCCGGGCCCGTCGGCCCGGCCGTCAGGCCGGTAACCGCAGCGACCGCATAGCCCAGCACCGCGCCGATCGCCACGCCCAGCGATTTGAATTCCACGTCGCGGAGGCTGGGATGACGGCCGGCCGCGATGAACTGCAGCGGCTCGACCATCGCGGATGTCAGCGACAGCGTCAGCACGATCAGCCAGAATCGCCGGGGATAGGCCGCGGCAAACAGCGCGCCGACCGCCGCCATCACGCAAAGCCGTTCGATGTTCGGTGACAGGCCGGTGGCGGGCCGCCATCCGATAGGAACGAGCGTGACCAGCACCACGATCAGGATCGAGAGCCAGGCCGCGCGCCTGATCAACAGCCGGATGGTGTCCACGTTGTAGTCCTTTATGTCCGGATCGGTCGCCTGCGCCCATATTCCGGATCAGCGCTTGAACAGCTTTCGGAAAAGCTTCTGCGACTGCGGAAACTGGTTGTTGTCGATCTGCGTCGGCCATAATCCGTCGACGTCGAAATAGGCGGCATAGGCGATCTTGTCCTGGTTCTGCACGAACCAGTCGCGCATCTGCTGGACGAAGAAGGGATTGTCGCCGAACTGGCCGACGCCCCATTCCGGGTAGCTCATGAGCTTGCCGTGCCGGGCGGCAAAGTCGCGGTGCCATTGCAGGCCGAACGGCGCTTTCAGGTAGTGCGTGTCCCAGCGTTCCTGCGCCGAGCCCTCATGCTTGTAGTCGTAGACGTCGAGGCCGATGTAATCGACCACATCGTCGCCGGGATAGGCGAGATCGGCCGGCAGCTCCTGCAGCCCCCAGCCCGGGCACCAGTCGTATTTGAAGCCGTCCGAGTGCCGCCGGAAGATTCCGACCACGCGGCGGAAGGCGGCGATGTAGTCCGCCTCCTGGCCCTTGGCGAACCAGGGCGAGTCGACCAGATTCATCTCCCAGCCGAGCCGGATGATGGCTTTCGGATGCGCCTCGGCGATCGCCCGGGCGGCGGCTTCGAAGGCCGCGTCATGGAGGCCTTCAGCGACATCGGCGAGCGGCGTTCCCTTCACCGTCAGCGGCATCGACCACACCACGTTTCGCGCCGGGTTGAGCTTCTTCCAGATCCCCGGAACCCAGCTCAGTTTGGAATAATCCTCCCAGGTCGACTGGGCGTAGAAGTCGACGCCCAGCACCGATGAGGGCTTCTGGTTCAGCCATTTTTCCCAGACCTGCAACGTCTTCTCGCGGCCGTCGGGGCCCCAGTTGACGAACGCGCCGGCAAATTTCGCGGGCATGCGTGCAGCGTTTGTCTGGCCATAGGCCGGGCCTGCGCCGCTCAGCGCCAGGATCGCCGCGACCGTCGCTGCTCCCAGAAACGCCCGCAGCGCGCGAGCATGGTCAGCGAACAACATTGTCGGCCCTCGCCAGTTGTCCAGCCAGGCCGGTCGATAGTCTGCGTCCCACCACCACGGAGCCCTGCGCCGTAAGGTGGCCGGCGTCGAATTGCAGGGGAATGTCGCCTTCGGCGAACTCATCGCACTGGCCGTCGCGGCAAACCGCGTCGTAGACGGAAAGATAGGTGGCGCCCTTTGCTGCGGCGATCCGGCTCAGTTCGCGGTCGCGCTCGCGGATTCCGGCGGTGCGGGTGCGACTCGCGATCGAAGGGCTGTTGCGCAGGATTTCGTCGGCCAATAGCCGCGGCAGGGGCGTGTCATACTCGACGATCGGCCCCAGCACGACGACGTCGAGCCCTCTCGACGTCAGGGTCTCGATCGTTTCGGACAAGCCAGCGATATCCTCGTCCTTCCACGACGCCGCGAGCAGGACCTTGTCGACCCTGTTGTTCACGAGGAAGTCGCTGAAGACATACTGCATCAGCCGGGGACAGGCGCGCGTGTCCAGCGGCGAGACCGTCATGGCGGCCGGGCGGCAGGCGCTGGCGGTGGCCTGCAGGATGTTCACGGCCGGCATGGCGGCCGACAGGCCGGACCACAGGTGCGCGGCGTGGCTGTCGCCGACCAGGAGATAATTGGGCCGCCTGGCGTCCGGTGTCATGCAGGTCTCGATATCGAGCTGCTGGCGGTTGGTCGCGAGGTAGCATTGGCCGGAGCGGAACGCCCGGGAGGGATCGTAGGCGAGATAGGATGCGATCGCGACGACGCGCTCGGGGAAGCGGAACGGCGCGCCGTTGACGAACAGCACCAGGCCGCAGAGCGCCACGGCCGAAGCCGTCGCCATCGAGGCGATGCCGAACACCATGCTTTTTGACACCGTCCTGGCCTTGCGGAACGGCATTTCGACGAATTTCCACGACAGGAAGGCGATGCCGAACGAGAGCACCACCAGCGCCAGTTTGGCCGCGATGCCGGATGAATCCGGCAGCAGCAGTTGATCCGTGCGCTGAAACACGATCAGCGGCCAATGCCACAAATAGAGCGAATAGGAGATCAGGCCGATGAAGACCACCGGCCGCAGCGACAGCAGCCGGCCGACCGCCGAAACGCCACCTTCGCTCGAGGCGATCACCAGCGTAGAGCCGATGCTGGCGAGTGAAATCATCAGCAGCAGCGGCGCCGACGGCGAGCCGAGGAAGATGGCGCCGAGCAGCAACAGCATCCCCGCCGCGCCGCAGGCATTCTTCCCAAACGTGGTTTGCGGCGCCGGAAAGAACCCGATCGCCAGCAGCGCGCCGAGCGCCAGCTCCCATGCGCGAAACGGCGCCAGGTAGAATACGAAGGTGGGATTTCGAAAGCTGACCGCGACCGCTGCGGCAAAGGACAAGGCCGCGGCGACGGCGAACAGCAGTCTGGCCTGCTTCGGTGCGGCGCGCCAGACCAGCAGCATCAACAGCGGAACGATGAAGTAGAACTGTTCCTCCACGCCGAGCGACCAGGTATGCAGCAGCGGCTTGGTCTCGGCGGGCGCGTCGAAGTATCCCGCGGTGCCCGCGAAGTAGATATTGGCGACGGAGCCGAGGGCGCTGGCAAGGCTCCTGGCATAATCCTCGAGCTCGACGGGCAGGAAATAGAGATAGGCGAAGACGCTGGTGACCAGGAACATGACAAACAGCGCGGGCAGGATGCGCAGCACCCGGCGCTTGTAGAAGTCGCCGAGCGAGAACAGCCGGTTGCGGATGTCCGCATTGATCATGCCGCAGATCAGATATCCTGAAATGACGAAGAAGATGTCGACGCCGACGAAGCCGCCGGGAAAACCCGGAATGCCGGCGTGATAGAGCAGCACCGGAACGACGGCGAGCGCCCGCAGGCCGTCGATATCGGCGCGGTACTTCGTCGCAAAATCGGACACTTCGGACAGCCCGGATGTGCCGAAACGGCCCGGCCCGGCGGTGCATTCGCCGCCCGCGGTGGAATTGCCGCGGAAACTCGACAGTATTGCCATTCGCTTCACATGTTCCGTCACGAGGTCAGGTCATGCGTCGATGATTGCAATATCCGGTCCAGCGCGCCCCGGAATGGTTAAGAGCGGACCGGTTAACCGACTTCGGAATATTGCAACGCCGGCACGACCGGCTGCTCTATAATTTTGACCACGCGCAGGGCTCATGGTTCTTGCACCCTTCTTGCGCCGCATCGATCAGGACGAGTGTTGTTGTGACAACCGCAACCGAAATTCAGCGAGTCTTGCCGTGAACAGGCTGTCCAGCCTCTGGGTCGAGTCGCCGATCGCGCTCTATGTCGGCCGCATTCCGGTCGTGCAGATCCTGCGCGGCGCGCTGTTCATGTCAGTGCTGCTGCTGGTCTGGATTTCGCTGCAGCCGTTCGCCGATCTCGGCAACCCGACGGCGGGCGACGGCGCCACCGGACGCGGCACGACCTACGCGCTGTTCGGGTTTCTCGCCGTACTCTCGCTGGCGCTGGTGACGCACAGGCACGCGGAAGCGCTTCGGTCGTTCGTGTCGACGCCCTACATCCTGTTCGGCTGCTGGATGTGCATCAATCTCGTGATGTCGCGCGACCCCTCGGCCTCCACGCAGCGATTCGTCCTTACGCTCTGCGTGTTCGTGGTCGCGGCAACGCTGCTGCTGCTGCCGTCGACCGCGCGTGAATTGAACAGGTGGCTCGGCGTCGCCGTGCTGTCGTTTCTGGCGGTCTGCTATTTTGGGGTGATGATGACGCCGCATCTGGCGGTTCACCAGTCCACCGACGTCTGGGAATATCATCTGGCCGGGGACTGGCGGGGCGTCTTCGACCACAAGAACACCGCGTCCGCCGTCATGGTGATGCTGATCTTTGTCGGGGTCTATCTGACGCGGTCGGGTGCCGCACTGGTCGGGCCGCTCATCACCGTCCTTTCGGTCGTTTTTCTGTTCTTCGCCGCAGGCAAGAGCTCGACCGCGCTCTGCCTGATCATCTTCGTGCTGACCGCGCTGGTCTCGGCGGCAAGGACTTTCCGGGTTCGGGCCGTGCTTTGCTATGCGCCCCTGATCGTCCTCAATCTCATGAGCGTTGGCGCCGTCCTCAGTCCGGCGCTGGCGTCCGTCGCCAGCCTGCTTCCTTTCGACGCCAGCTTCACCGGACGCAACGAAGTCTGGCGCTTCGCTTTCGCGTCGATCGCCCAGAAGCCGTTCTTCGGCTATGGCTATTTCGCGTTCTGGGGCAGCGACTATGTGAAGGAGATCGATACCGGCGAGGCCATCGATAATTGGGTGTTGATCGCGTCGCACAGCCATAACGGCTATCTGGATTCCGCGCTGGCGCTCGGCATCCCCGGCCTTTTGCTGGTGATCTCCATTCTGGTGATTATCCCGCTCCGGAATTATCACCGCGCGGCGGCGTACGGCGCGCCGACGCCGCTGGCCAACATGTTTCTGCGGGTCTGGCTGTTTGGAATCTACATCGCATCGCTGGAAAGCTATTTCCTCGATCGCACCGATCCGATGTGGTTCACCTTCCTGGTGGCGGTGATCGGCCTGCACTATTTGTCGCGGTTTCGAACCACGACATAGCGCTGCGCGCGGCCTACGACAACAACGGGCTGAAGGATCATCCGATCCGGACGAGGTAACCGGTGCGGGGACCTAGCGGCTTGCGGTGGAGTTGCCAGGCGAGTAGCCTTTCCAGCGCGCAACGGCCAGATAGAGGAGGAAATAGCCCATGAATATGAAAGATATTTCCGCGAACTCGGTACGATTGCTCCTTGGAATTGTCAGTGCGGGTACCGTTGGGGCGGCATTGGAACCTGCGCACGCGTCAAACGATATCTTCGCCCGGCCGTTTCTGAATACGGGAGCGGGGATGACGATCCCCGCCATGGTTTATGATCCGGCGCTTCAGATGATGGTCGATCCGACCACGCGGACGCCGGTCTATGAAAAAAACAATAACATGCAGCTCGCAAAGGTGACGGCCGGCTGCAAGGATTGTCCAAAATACGACGAGTAAAGTGTTGCAAGGCGTGCGGTGATGAAATCCATTCTGCTCATCACCGCGCGCTTCGATCCGGCGGCTGATCTGCTGCTGGCAGAATTGCGGCGACGGAATGTGCCGTGCGTCCGCTGGAATACAGACCTTTTTCCGCTGGACTCCGTTTTGACGTATCGCGCGTCAAATGGCGATTTCAGTGCGGAATTCGTCTCGGACGGCCGCAGGGTTGACCTCGAGACCATTGCAAGCATCTGGTGGCAGTGGGATCAGCCTGCAGGGTTTCCTGCCGAACTTGCGGGCGAGGAAAGGCGATTTGCGGAAACCGAGTCGCAGCTTGCACTCGCGGCGCTGACCACGATCGGCAGGTTCTTGTGGATCAACAATCCGATATGCGAACGGGCCGCCAGGTCGAAGCCCGCCCAATTGTTCGTTGCCGGCGAGGTCGGCCTGGATATTCCGCGTACAGTCATCACCAACGATCCTGATGAAGTCCGTCAGTTCGTCGCAGCCGTTCAAACCCAAACGATTTACAAAGGCCTGTCGCAGGCCCGCGACCTGGAGCCCGGCAAGGCGCTTTTCACCGGGCTTCTGACGCCGGAACGGATCGCGGATCTCGATCTCATTCGGGTGACGCCGGGGATCTTTCAGGAGCGTGTTCAAAAATCCTACGAGATCCGTGTGACGGTGGTCGGCACGCGCATTTTCAGCGCCAAAATCGACTCCCAGGCGCACGCGAAAGCGGCCCTCGATTGGCGGCCGTTCTTGCAGGATCTGCAATACGAGGTGATCGATCTTCCAGCAGAGATCGAGGCAAGGATTCTCGCCTTCATGAAAACCTTCGGCCTGATTTATGGCGCCTTCGATTTCATCGTCACGCCGGAAGGACGGTACGTATTTCTGGAGGTGAACCCTTCCGGGCAATACATGTGGGTCGAGTGCGCCACAGGTCTAGAGATTACGGCGGCGCTTGCCGATGCCCTGAGCGAACCGTACCGGCCATGAAACCCGGCGACGCGACGCCTCGCTGGATCAAAAGCACAACCGGGCCCGTTTGGATCTTGGAGATCGTGGAAAAGAAGGTAATGTCGGCCCTATAACAAGAGCAGGGAGAAGACAACGTGCGCAAGGCAATCAGTTTAATTCTGTTCACCGCGTTCATCGGGCTAACCTTGTCCCAGGCTTTTGCCCAGTCGACGGATCAGCAGAAGCAAAAGTGGGGCGGGGGCAAGCAACGCGACTGCGTTGAGCGCGGTAATTGTCCAAAATAGAAGTCTTCCGAGGTCGGTGTCGTAGCCCGGATGAAGCCAGGAGGCCGCGCGAATGCGCGGCCGATGGCGTAATCCGGGAACGATGGTGAGGCCAACCCAGGATTGCGCTTCGCTTCATCCGAGTTAAGCCAGCTGGTGGAAAATCAAATCGAAACTCTCACAGCGTCATTGCGAGGAGCGCTTGCGACTAAGCAATCCAGCTATTGGTGTCGCTTCGCAAAGCTGGATTGCTTCGCTTCGCTCGCAATGACGTTGAGAGAGCGGCTTCAACAAGTCACGAATTGACGTGCACGAAATCCCGCAGCAGCGGATAGATTTCGTTGTTCCAGCGCCTTCCCGAGAACACGCCGTAATGGCCGACGCCGGCCTGCATGTGGTGCACCTTGCGATAGGCGCGCACGCCGGTGCAGATGTCCTGCGCCGCCAGCGTCTGGCCGATCGAGCAGATGTCGTCCTTTTCGCCTTCCACCGTCATCAGGCCCATGCGCTTGATCGAGGCCGGGTTCACCGGGCGACCCTTGTAGGTCATCTTGCCCTGCGGCAGCAGGTGTTCCTGAAACACGTCGCGCACGGTTTCGATGTAGAATTCCGCCGGCAGGTCCATCACAGCGAAATATTCGTCGTAGAAGGTTTTTATCACATCGGCCTTCTCGGTCTCGCCCTTGGCCAGATGCTGGGCGAGATCGATATGCGACTTGATGTGGCGCTCGAGGTTCATCGAGACGAAGGCGGTGAGCTGCACGAATCCGGGATAGACCTGGCGGAACGCGCCCTTGCATTGAAACGGCACGTAGTTGATCAGGTTCTCCTCGAACCATGTGATCGGTTTGCTCTTGGCGAATTCGTTGACCTTGGTCGGCAGGATCCTCGTGTCGATGGGTCCTGCCATCAATGTCAGGGTCGCCGGGCGCGCGGGGTGATTGTCCTCCGACATGATGGCTGCGGCCGCCAGCGCCGACACCGACGGCTGGCAGATCGCCACCATGTGCGCGCGCGGACCGAGCTGGTCGAGGAAGGTGATGAGGTGCTCGGTGTATTCGTCGAGGCCGAACTTGCCGTGCTCGCGCGGGATGTCGCGCGGATTGTGCCAGTCGGTGATATAGACGTCGTGGTCCTGCAGCAGGGTTTTCACGGTGCCGCGCAGCAGCGTGGCGAAGTGCCCGGACATCGGCGCCACCAGCAGCATGCGCGGCTGTTCCGGCGAGTTTTCCTTCTTGAAATGCAGCAGCGAGCCGAACGGCGTCGCGTAAACGACTTCCTCCGTCACCTCCAGTTCCCGGTTGCCCACCATGACCTTGTCGATGCCGTAGGCCGGGCGGGAATAGGTCAGCGACGTCCGCGAGATCAGTTCGAGGGCGGCGGCGAGCCGGCCGAATATCTTGTCGGACCCGCCTTGCGGCACGAGGTTGAGGTATTTGAGCGCCGACGCTGCCCCGGTCCGCCATGGCGCCGTCAGGTCCATGTGGTTCTGATAGGCTTGATACATCATAGACTTCATCCGGAAACGCCCCCGTCGATACTGCTATGCAATATCGAAGCCAGAGCGGAGGCAGAACAGCCCTGCCAACTGGCACGTCGCTTGCTGCTTAGACTGCGTGAGGCATGGACCATGGGCACTTTGCGGCGGTATCGCCTGGGCAAAGCGGTGCCCGCATGGCCTTGCCGGACGTTCAGGCGTGAAGGAAAAGCCATATGGCGAAAGCGACACTGACCATCAGCAGCAAGAACTATTCGTCCTGGTCGCTGCGCGGCTGGCTGCTGACGAAGTTTTCCGGGCTGGAGTTCGAGGAGATCGTCACCGCGCCCGACGATGCCTCGGCGCGGGCCGAAATCCTGCTGCTGTCGGCGTCCATCCTGGTGCCGTGCCTGCGCCACGACGGCGCCACCGTATGGGACACGCTGGCGATCGCCGAGTATCTCAACGAGATCAAGCCGGATGCCGGGCTGTTGCCGGATGACCGCATTTTGCGGGCGCGTTGCCGCTCGATCTCAGGTGAAATCCATTCCGGCTTCACCACGCTGCGCGCATCGCTGCCGGTCAATTTGAAGGGGCATTTCCCCGGCTTCAAGATCTGGTCGCGCGCGCAATCAGATATCGACCGGGTCTGCACCATCTGGCGCGAATGCCTCGCCGAATCGGGCGGGCCGTTCCTGTTCGGCGAACGCAGCATGGCGGATGCGATGTACGCGCCGGTGGTGACCCGCTTCATGACCTATGACGTGAAGCTGGAGCCGCGGCTGAAGGCCTATGCCGACATGATCATGGCGCTGCCCGAGATGCAGGAATGGATCGAGGCCGCCAGGGCCGAGCCCGCCGACATCGAGGAGCTCGAGGTCGAATATTAGGCAGCGCGGACTCCCCTGTGCCTGTTTACAGGGCTCAAGGCAGGGGCAGGCTTTGCTTAACTTGCGGCCATGCGGGGCCATGGCACAGCCGGCGTCGCCGAACCTGCGGCCGGCACGCCAACAATCGTCCAACTCGAATTTCGGCATCCGTCCAACAGCTTCAGCGGGTCGACGGCAGCTGCGAACGAATTTTGCCGCGCTGCAGCGCGGCTGGCGCGATTCTCGCATAGCCCCCGGAAGCTGTGAACGCAACGATGCGACGCTGCCGAAAATTTGGACGCCTCGCCTGGTTGCGATCACGAACGAGAACCGTGGAGGCTTCATGAACGTGCATGCCGCGATCGATTCCAAGGCGTCCGGCCTCACCCGTCCGAACGGCGATCCCCTCCGCCTGAACACCAAAAATTTCGTGGCGATCGATCGCGACCGGAATGCAGCGCACGAGGCGACGTATCGGCCGCAGGCGCTCTACAATCGCGCCAACGAAGGCTTTCACGCCAACAACGAAACCTTCCTGCTCCACGAGGTTTCGACAAACCTGCCGATTTACCTGCCCGATACCGGCCCAACCGATTTCCATCTTCACCTGCCACCGGGCGGTTACCAGCTCGTGCTGGTCACATCGGGCGTGTTCACCTTCGATTACGATGGCCGGGTCTACTATGTCGGCCCCGGTGCGGTGATTCTGCAGAGCGCGATCGTGCATCGCCAGCTGTTTTACACCTGGGCGGGGCTGTCCACGGAAGAGAACCTGAAAACGCCACAGACCGTGGTGCCGGATCCGATTTCCATGGGCTATTCCGGCAAGTTTCTCGAGGGCTTCATTACCGATCCCACGACCTTCCCCAACCCGACGGTGGTGGGCCCGGATCAGATCAACGAGGCGGAAACACCGCGTGTGGCATGGAGCCATCCGCTGCATAACCGCCCGTCCGGCGCCGCTTTCTGGCTGCAGGACCCGCTGGAGCTGGAAGCGCTCTACAGGCCGCTGCCGGCGGGGTGCCCCGTCAAATCCGCCGGGCCTGTTTATGTGCGCGATATCGGAATCGAGATTCCAAGCGGCCGGCTGACGGCCGGACACATCATCGCGACCGACCCGCGTGGCCAGTCGCTGTTGCCGAAGAGCACGTCAGCAACAGCGGACACCGCCTTTCTCGATAAGGGCGAGGTGGTCATCTATCGCGTCATTCGCGGCACGGCCGAATTCAGCAACAGCGCGGGCGAGAATTTCGAGCTTGCGACCGGCGATACGGTCACGGCGGGCAAGAACACGATCACGCTCACGGGGGTCGGCGAGAATACACAAATCCTCCGGCTCGGCCTGCTGAAAGGAATGGAGAATCTTCGCAGCTGGACGCCGACGCAGCGTGACGAAATTGACGGCCTGGCTGGTCAAATCATTACGCGGAAGGACATTCGTCCGCTGCGTACCGAAGGAAAGCCGGTCGGGTATTTGTACGAATGATGCGGGCGCCATCCGATCGTGATCATGACCAAGAGGGAGTTGCGCGATGTCATCCCCGGAGGAATTAACCTTTGTGCTCGGCCGCTGGCTGCGACCGATTGTGATCGTGCTCCATGTGGTGCGCCGCATAACATTCCAGCCGATATCTAGCCGTGAACAGGCGAGTACAGCCCCGAACCGCTGATTCGGGCGCGATTCGTTCCCACCGCGTTCCAAAGCTTAAGGCGCGGCCGCCTGCCGTCGCATTGTGGCACAACGAGCCGGTCTCAGGACCGGGCGCGAATCGGAGCAGCGGGCAGGCGCCAGCCGACCACGGTGGCCTCGACGGCGCCGCCGGAATCATTGTTGCGCCATGCGCCATCGACGAAGCGGCAGGCGAACGGCAGCTGGTAGGTGCCGCTGTGATCCTCGCAAAGCACCTGAACCGGCTGATCCGGCGGCGGTTCGCCATTGCCATTGAACTCGGCCAGCCGTCGTTCGCGTGTTGCCATCTAGTGATTCTCCCTCAGTGACACACCTGGCACCGCGGTTCCGGAGCCGCGCCAGCGCCGTCGCTTGCCTCAGGTGGGGTGTCCCGCGCAAACCTCAACGCGCGAATGAGGTTTCAGTATGGTAGCCTCGGTGGCTGGTTCCATCTCGCGACAAATTGACCGCGACATCCACTTTTGAATGAGGATTTCAATGATCGGCCGGATCGTTCTCGTCGCGTCGATGGTTATCGCGCCCCATCTCCTGACGCCCGCCTGTGCTCAGGACGTTCCCGGCATCGAGATCTGCACCGTCGAAAAGACCATGGAGCGGCGCACCAGCTGCCTGCAGAGCAATGTCGATTTCCTGATGAAGACGATCGCCAAGCTCAGTGGTGAACACCGGCAGAAAATCGACGCCGCCAGCCGCCAGATCGATGGCCTGAAGAGTGCGGTCGTCAGCCTGCAGAAGACCGTCGACGACCTGCAGGCGGCGCAGAAGAAGCCGGCTGAGGACACGAAGAAAAAGGTGGATGCGCCGGCGGCGAAGGATGCGGCGAAATAGGACCCGCGCCGTTCAGCCGGGAGAGCGGCCAGCGAAGTCGAGCACGTCCCGGCGTCGGTGACACCTGAGAAATACAACAACATAGGTGAGCAGGACGAACAGCGGGCCGAGCATGATCACGACGGCCGGCTTGCGCACGCCTGACGGGCCAACCAGAAAATTTCCGAACCCGCGGGCGAGGCAGCTGGGCGAGAGTTCACAAGCGCAGAACAGCAGAAAGACCGGAGTGACGCTGAGTACGGTCAGCAGCGCGAGGATGAAGCAGATCACGCTGGAGGTCCGTCCCATCTTGCCTCGCATGGGATTGGTCGCAACGGGTTGCGGTTTCGGCCGCCGGTGGATCCGCCATGGCCGGCGCGAGTGGTGAAAAGTGTCATTGATGGCTGTCATGCCCTGACGATGCGCCGCCGGTTGGCAGTGCGTTTGCGAGGCATGGTCAGGATTTGCGGATTCCTGTGCAGATATCGCGCAGACCGGGAGGCGCGCCGGTGGCCGCGAATTCGGCGCCGGTCCGGGCCGACCGTGCCGCTGGGCTGCCCTGCACCGTCAGTTGCTTGGCAAGCGATATCGACTTTGCCATAACATGGCGCAACGAAATCGTGCGCGTGCGGAATGAGCCTTTAATCCGCCTGCAGCCATAAAAGCGGGGGGATTCCTGTGTCCAATATTCGTGTTCTCGCCACCGGCCTGGAGTTTCCCGAAGGTCCCGTCGTGATGCCGGACGGTTCGGTAGTGCTGGTCGAAATCCGCGGCCGCCGGCTCACGCGCGTCTGGCCCGATGGCCGCAAGGAAACGGTCGCGGAGATGCCGGGCGGCCCCAACGGCGCCGCCCTCGGCCCCGACGGCAAGATGTACGTCTGCAACAATGGCGGCTTCAGCTGGATTCCGACCAAAAACATGATCATGCCGGGCCCGCAGCCCGAGGACTATCTCGGCGGCTCGATCCAGCGCGTCGACCTGCAAAGCGGCAAGGTCGAGACGGTCGTTTCAAAGTGCGGCGAGCATGGGTTGCGCGGGCCGAACGACCTCGTGTTCGACAGGCATGGCGGCCTCTGGTTCTCCGACCTCGGCAAGCGCCGAGCCCGCGAGATGGATGTCGGCGGCATGTACTACGTCAAGCCCGGCATGAAGGAGATCGTCGAGGTGGTGCATGGCATACTGCCGGCCAACGGCATTGGCCTGTCGCCGGACGAGAACACCGTCTACATCGCCGAGACGCCGACGGCCCGGCTGTGGGCGTACGAGATTTCCGAGCCCGGCGTGCTGAAGCCGCGCGACGTGATCTATCGCGGCGAGCGCGGCAAGCCGATCTGCGGTCTCGGCGGCTACCAGATGTTCGACTCGCTGGCGGTCGAGGCCAACGGCAACATCTGCGTCGCCACGCTGGTCTCGGGCTGCATCTCGGTGATCGCGCCCGATGGCACTTTGGTCGAGCAGATCCCGACCGGCGATCGCGTCACCACCAACATCGCCTTCGGCGGACCTGAGTTGAAGACGGCGTACATCACGCTGTCGGGCAAGGGCGAGTTGATCGCGATGGACTGGGCGCGGCCGGGCCTGGCGCTGAATTTCTTGAACAAATAAAGGTGTCAATTCCGTCATTGCGAGCGCAGCGAAGCAATCCAGCTTTTTTGTGAAGCGGCAAAGAAAGCTGGATTGCGTCGTCGCAAGAGCTCCTCGCAATGACGGCATAGAGAACGGAGTAACATTACATGCCCTGGCTTGAACCCGTTACCCTTGGCGGCGCGCATGCGCAGCTGAAACCGCTGTCGCACGATCATCTCGACGGGCTGACCGAGGCGGTGAAGGACGGCGAGCTGTGGAAGCTCTGGTACACCTTCATTCCCAGGGCCGAAGACATGCGCAAGGAGATCGATCGCCGGCTCGGGCTGCAGGCCTCGGGCTCGATGCTACCGTTCACCGTGTTCGATGCCGACGGCAGGATCGCGGGCATGTCGACCTACATGAACGTCGACGCGGCCAACCGGCGCGTCGAGATCGGCTCGACCTGGTATGCCAAGCGCGTGCAGCGCAGCGCGCTCAATACCCAGTGCAAATTGCTGCTGCTCGGCCACGCCTTCGAGCAGCTAGATTGCATTGCGGTAGAGTTCCGCACGCATTTCTTCAACCACCAGAGCCGGCGCGGCATCGAACGTCTCGGCGCCAAGCAGGACGGTATCCTGCGCAACCATCAGGTCGCGCCCAACGGGACGTTGCGCGATACCGTGGTCTACAGCATCATCGCCAGCGAATGGCCGACGGCGAAGGTGCACCTCACCTATCAACTCAACGAAAAGGCGCGGTAGCTCTATCCGCGCCGGAAAAAATACGATGGAAACGTTCGATTACGTGATTATCGGCGCGGGCTCCGCGGGCAGCGTGCTCGCCAACCGGCTGAGCGAAGACCCCGGCACCAGCATCTGCGTGCTGGAGGCCGGCCCCAGCGACTGGCACCCGTACATCCATCTGCCGGCGGGATTCATCAAGACCTTCCACATGAAGAGCATCAACTGGGCCTACCAGCAGGAGCCGGGGCCTTGGACCGGCGGCCGCAGCATCTACGCGCCGCGCGGCAAGACGCTCGGCGGCTCCTCCTCGATCAACGGCCACATCTACAACCGCGGCCAGCGTCAGGATTTCGATACCTGGGCGCAGCTCGGCAATCGCGGCTGGGGTTATCCGGACGTGCTGCCCTATTTCAAGCGGATGGAGCGGCGGGTCGGCGAGGGCGAGGATACGTTCCGCGGCCGCGACGGCGCGCTCACCGTCACCACCATGGACTGGCGCGATCCGCTTTGCGAGGCCTTCATGGCCGGCGCGGTGAGCCTCGGCATTCCCAAAAATCCCGATTATAACGGCGGCATCCAGGAGGGCGTTTCCTACGCCCAGCGCACCATCAAGGACGGGCTGCGCGTCAGCGCGGCGACCGCGTTCCTGCGTCCGGCGATGAAGCGGCCCAACGTCCATGTGCGCACCCATGCGCATGCCACCAACATCATCTTCGAGGGCAAGCGCGCCGTCGGCGTGCGCTACATCCGGGGGGGCAAGGGCGGTACGCCGGTCGAGGTGCGCGCCAACAAGGAAGTCATCCTTTCCGGCGGCACCTACAACTCGCCGCAACTGCTGCAATTGTCCGGCGTCGGATCGCCGGAGCTGCTGGGCTCGCTCGGCATCGAGGTACGCCACGCGCTCACCGGTGTCGGCGAGGGATTGCAGGACCATTACGCGCCGCGCTCGGTCGCGCGCGTCAAGAACATCAAGACCATCAACGAGCTCAGGCGCGGCCTCAGCCTGTGGGTCGAGGCGCTGAAATGGGCGACGACGCGGCGCGGCCTGCTGTCGCTGTCGCCGACCATGGTCTACTGCTTCTGGCATTCCGGCGAGAGCACCGAAAGCTCCGACCTGCAGCTGACCTTCACGCCGGCGAGCTACAAGGAAGGCGTGCAGGGCCAGCTCGAGGACGAGCCCGGCATGACCGTGGCCTCGTGGCAGCAGCGGCCGGAAAGCCGCGGCTATGTCCGCGCCCGCTCGGCCGATCCTTTTCAGCCGCCAATCATCCAGACCAATTACCTGGTCGAGGAACTCGATCGCCGCACCGTGGTCGCCGGCATGAAGCTGGCGCGGCGGCTTTTGTCGTCGGCGCCGCTGGCGCCGTATTACGCCTATGAGGATTATCCCGGCCCCAACGTGCAGAGCGACGATGAATTCCTCGCCGCCGCAACCGAGCGCGGCACCACCACCTTCCATCCCGGCTGCACCTGCCGGATGGGTCCCGCCGACGCCAAATGGGCCGTGGTCGACGACCAGCTCCGCGTCCACGGGCTGCAGGGCCTGCGCGTCGTCGATGCCTCGATCATGCCGCGCATGATCTCGGCCAACCTCAACGCCTCCACCCTGATGATCGCCGACAAGGCCAGCGACATGATCCGCGGCAAGGCCGCGCCGGAGGCTGTGGTGGTGTAGGCGGGCTGTTCGCGAGACCCGGCGAGCCGGGTGTCTGGCCGCAGGGCCGAGGCGTGCTCGCCGCCGATTAGAATACCGAAAACAACCCCATGCACAGTAGCCGGGACCCGCCGGCAAGGATGCTTTGCCCCGGTCCTCGTCGACGGCATCCAGCCAGGCGAGTACCTTCAGGTCAGGCGTCCGCCGCTGCGCTTCCGACAGCACGTTGGTATCGAGCAGCAAATTCAAAGCGTCACATCGCGAGGCGTGTCGCTTTGGCGCTCCAGCTCGAGATCGGCGCCGCGCAGCGGCGATGCGAGCAGGAATTCGGCCAAGGTGCCTTTGCGCAAGGTCTTGCGCGCCCATTCCTCGGCGGAGACGATGACCGCGCGCGGCTTGCCGTTGCGGGTGATGGTTTGGGGGCCGGCCTGGGCGCGATTCACCACCTCGGAGAACCGGGCCTTGGCACCCGCGAGCGTCCAGGTGTCCTCAGCTGGCGGTGAGGGTGGGGTATTGTTGCCTTTTGTCATGTGGAAACCTCCAATGACCAATATGACCAATATATTGCTTGAGGGCGCCGCCGCGATGGTCAAGTCGCGATTCAGAGGTTATTTCGTCATCCGGCAAGGCCGCGCCGGAGGCGGTGGCGCTGCGATGGCCGGCTAGCGCGATGCACGAGTAGTAGTCTTGTAGGCACGGCCGACTTCTTCACGTGCCTGCGAGTGACGACTCGCCCACGTTCTATTCAATGCGCAACCGTTCCTGATCCATCCGCTGATCGCCTGGCTCGCACCCGGCTTGCTTCCCGGTGGCTTGTGACGGAGCGAGCGAGTGCATCGTTTACGGACGCGTGGATCTGCCATGAGCCCCTTGCGCGCATAGTCCCGTAGCCCGGATGGAGCTCTTGCGAAATCCGGGGCCACCGCTCCATCCGTTCCCGGATTGCGCCACCGGCTCGGCGCTTGGCGCCGACCCGTTGGCTCCATCCGGGCTACGAAGAAGAATTATCGCGGGCCTGTCGCGCAATGTCTGGCCGGCATGAAGCCGGCCAGACCATTGCAGGATTTCTACCGTTCGGCCTTCACCAGCTGATAGGTGCCGTGCTCGAATATGTCGTAGACCGCCAGTGCCCTGGCGTCGGCGAACGGCAAAAACTGCATCATGATCACGCCGGCGATGCCGCTGATGGGATCGATCCAGAAGTACGTGTTGTTGATGCCGGCCCAGCTCAGGCTGCCGGGGGAGCGCTTGCCTGGTACCTGATCGGCCGTGATGAGGAAGCCGAGCCCCCATTTGTCGCGTCCGTCGGCGATGAAGGTGAAGTCGGCGCTGCGCGGCAGCGCGCTCTTGAGCGCGGGGACCGTGATCGCACCGATGTGGTTCTGGCCCATCAGCGCCACTGTCTCGGCCTCGAGCACGTGCGCCCCTTCGAGCGCGCCGCCGCCCAGCAGCATGCGCACGAAGCGGCCGTAGTCGTCAGCGGTCGAGGCGAGGCCGCCGCCGCCGATCGGCGATGCGATGGTGAGCCCGAGCTGCGGCCTTTGCAGTTCGATGGCGCCGTCCATGCGCTCGCCGCTGCGCCACTGTTGCGCGACGAGGCGCGGCCCCTTGGCCTCCGGCACGTTGTAGGAGGTGTCATTCATCCCGAGCGGGGCAAGGATGTGCTGGCGGAAATAATCCTCGAGCAACTCGCCGGATATCACCTCGACCAGTCTGCCGACGACATCGGTAGAGGTGCTGTAGTGCCAGCGCTCGCCCGGATCGAACAGCAGCGGTCCGCCGAACGGATAGGTTTCGCCGGCACGCGGTTTGAAATCGCGCCAGGTCTCACTGGTGAACGGATAGGCGAGGCCGGACGTATGCGTCAGGAAGTGTCTGACGGTGGCCGGTCGCGATGCCGGGCGGAGCTGGTAGGCGCCGGTCGCCGGGTCGAACGATTCGAAGACTTTCAGTCCGGCAAGCTCGGGCAGGTATTTTTCGGCCGGATCGTCGAGGCCGAGGCGGCCCTGCTCGATCAGCTGCATCAAGGCCACCGACGTGACCGGCTTGGTCATCGAGGCGATGCGAAACAGCGCATCTGATGTGAGCGGGCGCCCGGTCGCGACATCCGCCACGCCGAAGGCGCTCTGATACAGCACGCGCTCGCGATCGGTGACCAGCGCGACCACGCCCGGCACGTCCTTGCGCTCGACCGCGCCGCGCAGGCTGGAGTCGAGGGCTGCACGCTCCGGTGAATTCCCGGCGCCCGCCGTGCCGGCCAAGGCAGGCTTCCCCACCTACACCTCGCGCCGGCTCAGAAACGCCAGCCGCTCGAACAGGTGCACGTCCTGCTCGTTCTTCAGGAGCGCGCCGTGCAGCGGCGGGATCAGCTTGCGCGGGTCGCGCTCCCTGAGCATTTCCGGCGTCATGTCCTCGTTGAGCAGCAGCTTCAGCCAGTCCAGCAGCTCCGAGGTCGACGGCTTCTTCTTCAGGCCGGGCACTTCGCGCACCTCGAAGAATATCCGCAGGGCTTCTTCCACCAGGCGCTTCTTGATGCCGGGGAAATGCACGTCGACGATGCGCTGCATGGTGTCGGCATCGGGGAACTTGATGTAGTGGAAGAAGCAGCGGCGCAGGAACGCGTCCGGCAGTTCCTTCTCGTTGTTCGAGGTGATCATCACGATCGGGCGCAGCGTCGCCTTGATATTCTCGCCGGTCTCGTAGACGAAGAATTCCATGCGATCGAGTTCGAGCAGGAGATCGTTGGGGAATTCGATATCGGCCTTGTCGATTTCGTCGATCAGGAGCACCGGGCGCTTCTCGTGGGTGAACGCCTCCCACAATTTGCCGCGCTTGATGTAGTTGGCGATGTCGGAGACCTTGGCATCGCCGAGCTGGCTGTCGCGCAGCCGCGACACCGCGTCGTATTCGTAGAGGCCCTGCTGCGCCTTGGTGGTGGACTTGATGTGCCAGGTCAGCAGCGGCGCCCCGAGCGCCTTGGCGACTTCCTCGGCCAGCACGGTCTTGCCGGTGCCGGGCTCGCCCTTGATCAGCAGCGGGCGCTCCAGCACGATCGAGGCATTGACGGCGATCTTGAGGTCATCCGTGGCGACGTAGTCCTTGGTGCCGGTAAATTTCATTTTAGTCGTTGCCTTGTTGCTTGTTCTTGAGCGCGACGCAGCGCCTCTGTCTCTAAAGGAAACGACCGCCGGATCGGCGGTCGCCATGGGGTGAGAGGTTGGTCAGACCCGTTTGACCAGCGAGAGGATGACGAGGACGATCACCGCGCCGATGGTGGCGTTGACGATGTCGCGGAATGCGCTGCCGCCGAGGCTGACGCCCAGTTGCGGCAATATCCAGCTTGCCACCAGCGCGCCGATGATGCCGATCACGATATTGCCGATCAGCCCGAAGCCGGCGCCGCGAACGATCAGGCCGGCGAGCCAGCCGGCGATCGCGCCGATCACAATTGCCGCCAAAATACTCATTGATAATGCCCCACTGATAAAGCCCTGATGGACCAATTCTAGTTGAAAAAGCCGGCAGGTCTAGGCCTCTTGGAGGCGCGCAAGGCCCTTGACGTTGGCGGTCCGGCGGGCAATCTGTAGCCCATGTTCTTGCAATTCTTCACATCGCTGCGCGATGCCCAGGTCCCGGTCACCTTGCGCGAATATTTGACGCTGATGGAGGCGCTCGACGCCGACCTCGCCGAGCAGACGGTGGAGAATTTCTACTACCTGTCGCGCGCGGCGCTGGTGAAGGACGAGCGCAACCTCGACAAGTTCGATCGCGTGTTCGGTTCCGTGTTCAAGGGGCTGGAGAGCCTGCTCGACGCCATGGAGAAAGCGGACATTCCCGCCGAATGGCTGAAGAAGCTCGCCGAGAAATACCTCACCGAGGAAGAGAAGAAGCAGATCGAGGCGATGGGCTGGGACAAGCTCATGGAGACGCTGCGCCAGCGCCTGAAGGAACAGCAGGGCCGGCACCAGGGCGGCAACAAGTGGATCGGCACCGCCGGTACCTCGCCGTTCGGCGCCCATGGCTACAATCCCGAGGGCGTGCGGATCGGCCAGGACAAGAACCGCAACAACCGCGCCGTGAAGGTGTGGGACAAGCGCGAGTTCAGGGATCTCGACGGCAATGTCGAGCTCGGCATCCGCAACATCAAGATCGCGCTGCGGCGCCTGCGCAAATTCGCCCGCACCGGCGCCCCCGACGAACTCGACCTCGACACCACGATCCGGGAGACCGCCAACCACGGCTATCTCGACGTCCATATGCGCCCCGAGCGGCGCAACGCGGTCAAGGTGCTGGTGTTCTTCGATATCGGTGGGTCCATGGATTCGCATATCGAGCAGGTCGAGGAGCTGTTCTCGGCGGCGAAGAGCGAATTCAAGCACATGGAATATTTCTACTTCCACAATTGCCTCTATGAAGGCGTCTGGAAGCAGAACAAGCGGCGCTTCACCGACCGCACGCCGACCTGGGACGTGCTGCATAAATATCCGCACGACTACAAGGTGGTGTTCGTCGGCGACGCCTCGATGAGCCCCTACGAAGTCATGGTCCCCGGCGGCTCGGTCGAGCACGTCAACGAAGAGGCCGGTTCGGTCTGGCTGGAGCGCATTACCCGCACCTATCCGCATGCGGTGTGGCTCAACCCGGTGGCGCAGAAGCACTGGGACTATTCGGAATCCACCACCATCATCCGCCGGCTGTTCTCGGAACGCATGTACCCGATCACGATCGAAGGCCTCGAGGGCGCGATGAAGGAACTGGTGCGGTAGACTTGCTTACCTCTCCCTTTGGGAGAGGTCGGATCGCTCTTGCGATCCGGGTGAGGGGTTACGGACTAGCGATAGACCGTAACCCCTCACCCCAACCCTCTCCCGATGGGAGAGGGGGCCGACCTGTTTCGCTGTGCCTTCATCGACCCATATCAAGAGGGAAGCTCAAATGCCCCAGACCATCCACACCGGCATCAAGGCCTTGATGGACGCAGCCAATGCCGAGATCGAGACCTTGAGCGCCGCCGAGGCCATCCAGGCCGCGCAGGATGACGGCGTCGTGATCGTCGATATCCGCGATCCCCGCGAGATCGAGCGCGACGGCAGAATTCCGGGGGCGTTCTCCTGCACCCGCGGCATGCTCGAATTCTGGATCGACCCGGCGAGCCCCTACGCCAAGCCGGTGTTCCAGGAAGACAAGAAATTCATCTTTCATTGCGCCGGCGGCCTGCGCTCGGCGCTGGCGGCCAAGACCGCGCAGGATATGGGACTGAAGCCGGTCGCCCATGTAGCCGGCGGTTTCGCCGCCTGGCGCGACGCCGGCGGTCCGGTAGAGAAATTCGAGCCGAAGAAGAAGGGTTGAGACTTCATTCGTCATTCCGGGGCGCGCGCCAGCGCGAACCCGGAATCTCGATCGAGTTAGGCACATCGAGATTCCGGGTTCTCGCCTTAGGCTCGCCCCGGAATGACAACAGGGATTTGGTACGATGACTTCATCCACCGACGATCCACTTGTTTCCACCGACTGGCTCGCCGCCCGTCTCGACGATCCCAAAGTCAAGATCATCGACGCATCTTCCAAGCTGCCCGGCGTGCTGCCGCTGCCGTCGGAGGATTATCTCGGCGGGCATATTCCGGGCGCGGTGTTCTTTGACGTCAACGCCATTGCCGCGCCCGATGACCCGCGGCCGCATATGTATCCCGATGCCGCGCAGTTCGCGCGCGACGTCGCCGCACTCGGCATTTCCTCCGACGATACCGTGGTGGCCTATGATTCCGGCGGCTGGACCGCGGCGCCGCGGGCGTGGTGGATGTTCCTGTCGTTCGGCCATCCCAATGTGAAGGTGCTGGACGGCGGCCTGAAGAAATGGCTGCGCGAGGGCCGCCCGACGCATTCCGGCAAGGTCACGCCGAAGCCCGGAAAATTCCGGGCCAAGCTCGATTCCAGCTATGTCCGTAGCCAGCAGCAATTGGTGGGCAATCTCGAAACAAAGGCCGAGCAGGTGGTCGATGCGCGGGCGCGGCCGCGTTTCGAGGGAACGGTCGCCGAGGTGTGGCCCGGCCGCCGCTCGGGTCATATCCCTGGCAGCCGCAACGTGCCCTACAACGAGTTGTTCGATGCCGGCACCGGCGCGATGAAACCGCTGGAGGAGTTGCGTCGAGCCTTCGCGGGAGCGGGCGTCGATCTGACCAGGCCGATCGTCACCAGCTGCGGCTCCGGCGTCTCCGCGCTGGTGCTGACGCTGGCGCTGTACCGGCTCGGCGTGCGCGGCTCAGCGCTGTATGACGGCTCGTGGGCCGAATGGGGCCTGCCCGACGGCCCGCCGATCGCAACCGGTCCGGCGTGACCGAAAACTTCAGCGGCTGCGTGTGGTGATTGTCGGCTGCGCGAACGGATCGGCGGCCTGTTGCTGAGCCGCGGCCTGTCGCGCCCGCAACGCGATCCTGCGTCGTTCCTTGGCGCGCCGCGCCTGGAGGCGTTTCTTGCGCGCTTCAGGGTCGGGCTTGGCGCTGGCGGCCTTCGCCGGCGGCGGTGTCTCGATGGCAACCGGCGGACCGCCCAGGGTGGCGATCCTCGTTGCGGTGATATCGGTGTCGGCCGCGGGCGGTGCGATCGATTGTTGAGGTGCGGGCGCGACGGCTTCACTGGCGGGCGGCAGGACCTGTTCCGCCGTCGCCATCCTGGTTTCCTCAGCCGGGACGGGGGCGGGGGTGTCGACAGCCGGCGCCTCGCTTTGCCCTGACATTTCCGGGGCCGCGATGTCAGGCTTCGCGGCCTCCGGCGGGTTTTTGTCCTGCGGCACCAGTGCGGCGATCTTCTCGGGCTGATCCGGCATCGGGGCGATCGCCGCCGGCTCGGCTGGCGCCGAGGCCGCGGGAATACTGTCCGTGGCCGTCGGCTGGAGCGGCTCCGGTTCGACCCGCAATATCGCCAGCACGGGCATGGGCTCTTCTTTTAGGGCTTCCGTCGGGGCGTTGTTCTGCCGGGCAAATTTCGGCTCTGGCGCCACGCGCCAGGCCGGGGTGCTGGCAAATTCCTCGTGGGCGGCGCGCAGCAGGGCCGCCGCGCCGAGCCCGAACACCAGGACCGACATCGACAGCACGATCGCGGCGAGCAGAAAACGAAAGCCGGGAAGCATGGAACGCGATTTCCGCCTTCGCAGCTGATCTGGGAAGGCCTTTGAACCCAAGGGAACGCGGTTGGAACGCGGTGACCACACACACTTGACCGGCTTCGCGACGCGGGCCGCCGCCGGCGCGCAGCGAATCAGGCTGATTTCAGGATAGCGCAACCGCTTCCCGGACGTTTGCACCAATTCGACGGCGGGGTACCCCGCCGACCCCGTTTTCTTGCGGGGTGCGGCATCGCGGCCACGCTGCCCGGTTCATCACAATATGCTGGAATCGGGCCTGATTTTGCGGTTTTGTCTTGAATGCGCCGCTATCTTCGGCCATCTGCCATTAACGGTCCGGTGTCGGCTTGGGGTCTATACAAGAGCGATGATGATCAAACGCATTCTGACGATTTGTGCTGCCTTGGCGGCGGGCGCGGCGGGAACCTCCATGGGGATCTCCGTTGCGCTGGCGCAAGGCTATTCGCAGCCCTCCGGTCCCTTGTATTCGGCCGCGCCGGCGCCTTATCCGCCCGGCGGCTATATTGTCGATGAACGCCGCGCCCCCGGCGCGCCGGATTTCGACGCGCTGGATGACGATGACGACGCGCCGAACGCGCAGAGTTCCACCGCCCTGTCGCCCCCCGGCCCGGTGCTTTCGCCGGCCGATCCGCGCTATGGCAGGCCGGACAGCCGGCCGGTTTACTCCGACCGCGCCCCCGGCCCGATCCTGTCGCCGAGCGATCCGCGCTACGGTCGTCCCGATGGACCGCCGCCGGTCATCTATTCGGACCGCCCCGCCGGTCCGCCGCAACAGACCTATTCGGATCGCGGCAACGACGACCCTCGCGCGCTGCGTCCGCCGGGAGGCATTGGCGAGCCGCAAGGCCTTAATCCACAAGGCGTCACCGGAACGGTGCAGCCAGGCGCCCCGCAGGGGGCCGACGGCCGTCCGTTGGTACTGTCGGCGCTGCCGCCCGAAGAACAGCCCGAAGTCGGCCCGGCGCAATTGCCGCCGCATCTGCGCAAGCAGGAAGTGGCCTACGCCACCAAGGAGCCGGCGGGAACGCTCGTTGTCGATACCCCCAACACCCACCTCTATTACATCCTGGGTAATGGACGGGCGATCCGCTACGGCGTCCGCGTCGGCCGCGACGGCTTCACCTGGAACGGGGTGCAGAAGGTCTCGCGCAAGGCCGAGTGGCCGGATTGGCATCCGCCGACCGAGATGATCGAACGTCAGCCCTATCTGCCGCGCTTCATGGCCGGTGGCCCCGGCAATCCGATGGGCGCGCGCGCCATGTATCTCGGCTCCACCGTGTTTCGTATCCACGGCACCAACCAGCCTTCCACCATCGGCAAGTTCGTCTCCTCGGGCTGCATCGGCATGCTGAACGAGGACGTCTCGGACCTGTTCGACCGGGTCAAGGTCGGCACCCGCGTGGTCGTGTTGCCCGGCGGCGCGCCGCCGGCATCGACCGCCACCGCTTCGGCCCAGCCGCTGCCCGCTGCGGGCCCAGGCCCGGCTCAGGCCTACAACGCTCCGGTGCCCGGCCAGCAGCCCACCGTGGTGCCGCCGCTGCCCGCGCCGGTGACGGTAAGGTAGTCGATCTATTCTGAACTCGAAGCGGGTCGCTCTCACCCTCCCCTGGAGGGGGAGGGTCGGCTCACATTGAGCGCAGCGAAATGTGAGGCGGGGTGGGGTGATCTCTCAACTCGGACACTGTTCGAGACCAGAGACCGTCACCCCACCCCGCCGCTCTCCGGACGATGCTTCGCATCGCCGGGTTCGCGTCGACCCTCCCCCTCCAGGGGAGGGTAAGAAGCTACGCCAGCCGCCGCGCCGGCTCGCCCTTGAACCAGGCGTCGATGCCCTCGACCATCTGGCTGTAGTGGTTGCGAAAACTCTCTTCGGTGACGTAGCCGAGATGCGGCGTCAGCACGAGATTGTCGAGCTTGCGGAACGGATGGTCCACCGGCAGCGGCTCGACCGAGAACACGTCGACCGCGGCGCCGGCGATCTTCTTCTGCTGCAGGGTTTGCAGAAGTGCGTCTTCGTCGATGATCGGGCCGCGCGCGGTGTTGACGATGTAGCTGGTCGGCTTCATCCGGGCGAGATCCGCCGCGCCCACCAGTCCGCGCGAGCGCTGGCTCAGCACCACATGGACGGTGATGATATCGGCGGTGGCGAACAGTTCCTCCTTGCTGGCATAACCGACCCCGACTTCCTTGCATCGCTCCGGCGTCAGGTTCGGGCTCCAGGCGATCACCTTCATGCCGAAGGCCTGTGCCAGCCCCGACACCTTGGCGCCCAGCTTGCCGAGGCCGACCACGCCGAGCGTCTTGCCCTCGATCTCGATGCCGGCGAATTTCTGCAAGGGCTCGCCGGCATGCATGCGCGCGTTCTCGCGGCCGATATTGCGGGTCAGCTCCAGGATCAGGCCCATCGTCAGCGGCGCGGTGGGATCGCGGGAAAATTGCGTCCCGCACAGCACGATACCTTGATCCTTCGCCGCCTCCAGATCGAGCGCGGCATTGCGCATGCCCGAGGTGATGAACAGTTTCAGCCTGGGCAGCGCCGCGAACAGCGCGCGGGGGAACGGGGTGCGTTCGCGCATCGCGCAGATGATCTCGAAATCCTTGAGCGCGTCGGCGGCGGCCTGCTGCGAAGCGAAGGGCTGGTCGAACACGGTGACGTCGACGCGATCGGAGACCTTGGACCAGTCCGCGAGCGTCAAGGCCACGTTGAGATAGTCATCGAGAATTGCACAGCGCAGCCGCGTCATGGAAAGGTCCGTTCATGGCGATGATGACGGGGCGGAAACGCGCCGTCGGGGAAGCGCCATGGTCGCGCGCAATCGACAGGCGCGCAAGCGCCTGCGGCATCAAAGTATCGCTGCCCATCCTTCGAGACGGCCACTTCGTGGCCTCCTCAGGATGAGGTTTGACTTGCTGAAACACACACAACCTCATGCTGAGGAGCGAGCGCAGCGAGCGTCTCGAAGCATGGGCGGCAAGCGCCAGGGTCAGCCGCCGTGGCGGTGCGCGGCGGTCTGCTTGGCGCGGCAGGCCGGGCCGGGGCCGCGCATGTAATGCAGTTCCGGCCGGTACGAATCGAAGGCCCGGGCGAGGAACTGGCGGCAAAAATCACGGATTTCGGCGAGAGGATTGCTGTGTCCGTCGCGGCGGTTCGCCGGGGAGGAGAGCTGTTCTGACGTGATCGTTGCCATGACGGACCTGCCTTCTTGCCGGGCGACTTCTGTCGCGCGGAGCGCTTTTTGTGGCGCTGGCGGCCAGTTTTGGGCGGGAGTCATTAAAAGAAGGTTTCAATTGCACCTACTCGTAATGATACTGGTGAACGAATGGAAAACCGTTGCCGCGCGGTTGCCCTTTGGGGCCTGTCCCGCTACATCAGCGGCAGCAAATTTCCGTAAAATCCACGGTTTCCAAATCCACGGTTTCAAGGGATCGCGATGGCCCGTCAGTTCGTCTATTTCATGCAGGGTCTGTCCAAGACCTACCCGACCCGCAAGGTGCTGGATAACGTCCATCTGTCGTTCTATCCGGACGCCAAGATCGGCGTGCTCGGCGTCAACGGCTCCGGCAAATCGACGCTGCTGCGGATCATGGCCGGCCTCGACAAGGAATACACCGGCGAGGCCTGGGTCGCCGAGGGCGCGCGGGTCGGCTATCTCGAACAGGAACCGCAGCTCGACGCCGCCAAGACGGTGCGTGAGAACGTCATGCTCGGGGTCGCCAAGCAGAAGGGGATCATGGATCGCTACAACGAACTGGCGATGAACTATTCCGAGGAAACCGCCGATGAAATGACAAAACTGCAGGACGAGATCGAGGCCGCCGGCCTCTGGGATCTCGACAGCAAGGTCGACCAGGCGATGGAGGCGCTGCGCTGTCCCCCCGACGATTCCGACGTGACCAAGCTTTCCGGCGGCGAGCGCCGCCGCGTCGCTTTGTGCAAGCTGCTGCTCGACCAGCCCGATCTGTTGCTGCTGGACGAGCCGACCAACCATCTCGACGCCGAGTCGGTTACATGGCTGGAAGGCCACCTGCGCAAATATCCCGGCGCGATCCTGATCGTCACCCATGACCGCTACTTCCTCGACAACGTCACGTCCTGGATTCTCGAACTCGACCGCGGCAAGGGCATTCCCTACGAGGGCAACTACACCGCCTGGCTGTCGCAGAAGCAGAAGCGCCTGGCCCAGGAAGGCCGCGAGGACGCCGCGCATCAGCGCACGCTGGAGCGCGAAAAGGAATGGATCGCGGCCTCGCCGAAAGCCCGCCAGGCCAAGTCCAAGGCGCGCTACCAGCGCTACGAGGACCTGCTGAAGCAGGCCGGCGAGAAGCAGACCCAGACCGCGCAGATCACGATTCCGGTGGCCGAGCGCCTCGGTCAGAACGTGGTCGATTTCGAGGGCCTGACCAAGGGATTTGGCGACAAGCTCCTGATCGACAACCTCACCTTCAAGCTGCCGCCGGGCGGCATCGTCGGCGTGATCGGCCCCAACGGCGCCGGCAAGACCACGCTGTTCCGGATGATCACCGGGCAGGAGAAGCCGGACAAGGGCACCATCACGATCGGCGAGAGCGTGCATCTCGGCTATGTCGACCAGTCCCGCGACAGCCTCGACGGCAAGAAGAGCGTGTGGGAGGAGATTTCCGGCGGCAACGAACTCATTCTGCTCGGCAAGCGCGAGGTCAATTCGCGCGGCTATTGCTCGTCGTTCAACTTCAAGGGCGCCGACCAGCAGAAGAAGGTCGGCTCGCTGTCAGGCGGCGAGCGCAACCGCGTGCATCTGGCCAAGATGCTGAAGTCCGGCGCCAACGTGCTGCTCCTCGACGAGCCGACCAACGACCTCGACACCGAGACGCTGGCGGCGCTGGAAGAGGCGCTGGAGGAATTCGCCGG
>NZ_JAUSLT010000003.1 GCF_030646015.1 Bradyrhizobium sp. | reverse complement strand
CAATCCGGACAAGCTCACCTACGGCTCGTCCGGCAACGGGCAGAGCCCTCACCTCACCGGCGCCTGGTTCTTGCAATTGACCGGGCAGAAGATGGTGCATGTGCCGGTCCGCGGCGCGGGCCCGGCGCTGCAGGCAGCGCTTGGCGGCGATATCGAGGTCCTGTTCGACAATCTCTATCCGACGCTGCCGCAGGTTCAGGACGGCAAGCTCACCGCGCTGGCGGTGACGACGCCGGAGCGCAGCGCGCTGGCGCCCAACATCCCGACCATGCGCGAAAGCGCACCGGAACTGGCGAAGTTCGACGTCTCGTCCTGGTTCGGCATTTTCCTGCAGAAGAGCGCGCCCGCGCCGGTGGTCGACGCCCTCAACAGGGAAATCAAGGTGTTCCTGGAGCGCGCGGACATCAAGGAAAACATGGCCAAGATCGGCGCACGCACCGATTACGGCACGCCGCAGCAATATTCCGATTTCATCGCTGCGGAGACCGCGAAGTTCGGCGCCATCATCAAGCAGGAAGGCCTGCAGATGGACGCGGGCTGAGCTTTCGTGTCCCGGACGCGGCGCAGCGCCTCTTGTGCTGCTCCGCAGAGCCGGGACCCAGTCTCGTAGCCCGGATGGAGCGAAGCGCAATCCGGGACTTTGCGCCCGGATCCACAGGCCCCGGATTTCGCTTCGCTCCATCCGGGCTACGGATCTCCGACAATCGCAAGAAAAAGAAAAACCCCGCGGCTCGCGCCGCGGGGTTTTGCGTTTCAGTCGTAGCGTAACGCTCAGTGCGCCAGGATCGCCAGCAGCAGGAGCGCCACGATGTTGGTGATCTTGATCATCGGGTTGACGGCGGGACCCGCCGTATCCTTGTAGGGGTCGCCGACGGTGTCACCGGTCACCGCGGCCTTGTGGGCATCGGAGCCCTTGCCGCCGTAATGGCCGTCCTCGATGTACTTCTTGGCGTTGTCCCAGGCGCCGCCGCCCGAGGTCATCGAGATCGCGACGAACAGACCGGTCACGATCACGCCGAGCAGCATGGCGCCGACGGCCGAGAACGCCGCCGACTTGCCGGCCGCACCGCCGCCCGCGATCGCGAAGATCACGAAGTAGACGAAGATCGGCGACAGCACCGGCAGCAGCGACGGGATGATCATTTCCTTGATCGCCGCCTTGGTCAGAAGATCGACCGCCCGGCCGTAATCGGGCTTGTCGGTGCCCTGCATGATGCCGGGCTTTTCGCGGAACTGACGCCGCACTTCCTCGACGATCGCGCCGGCCGCACGGCCGACCGCGGTCATGCCCATCGCGCCGAACAGGTACGGCAACAGGCCGCCGAACAGCAGGCCAACCACGACGTAGGGGTTGTTGAGCGAGAAGTCGGGCAGCACACCCTGGAAGTAGGGATACTTCGCGGCGTTGGCGATGAAGAATTTGAGATCTTCATTGTAGGCCGCGAACAGCACCAGCGCGCCGAGACCGGCCGAACCGATCGCGTAACCCTTGGTGACCGCCTTGGTGGTGTTGCCGACAGCGTCGAGCGCGTCGGTGGCCTTGCGGACTTCCTTCGGCAGACCGGCCATTTCGGCAATGCCGCCGGCATTGTCGGTGACCGGGCCGAAGGCGTCGAGCGCCACGATCATGCCGGCCAGCGCCAGCATGGTGGTGGTGGCGATCGCGATGCCGAACAGGCCGGCAAGGCTGTAGGTGACGAGGATGCCCGCGATGATCACCATCGCCGGACCGGCGGTGGATTCCATCGAGATCGCGAGACCCTGGATCACATTGGTGCCGTGACCGGTGACCGAGGAGGCCGCGATCGACTTCACCGGGCGATATTCGGTGCCGGTGTAGTATTCGGTGATCCAGATGATCAGGCCGGTGACCACGAGGCCGACGATGCCGCACTGGAACAGCGCCATGCCGGTGTACTTCACGCCCGCCAGCGGACCGAAACCGATCAGCCAGTAGATCACGGCGGCGACGCCGACCAGCGACAGCACGCCGGTGGCAATCAGGCCCTTGTACAGCGCGCCCATGATGGACTGGCTGGCGCCGAGCTTGACGAAGAAGGTGCCGGCGATCGAGGTCAGGATGCAGACGCCGCCAATTGCCAGCGGCAGCGTCATCATCGGCACCAGCAACGGCGAGGTCGCGAAGAAGATCGCGGCCAGCACCATGGTGGCGACCGCGGTCACCGCATAGGTTTCGAACAGGTCGGCGGCCATGCCGGCGCAATCGCCGACATTGTCGCCGACGTTGTCGGCGATGGTGGCCGGGTTGCGCGGATCGTCCTCGGGAATGCCGGCTTCGACCTTGCCGACGAGATCGCCGCCGACGTCAGCACCCTTGGTGAAGATGCCGCCGCCGAGACGGGCGAAGATCGAGATCAGCGAGGCGCCGAAGCCGAGCGCCACCAGCGAATCGACCACGATGCGATCGTTGGCCTTGAGGCCGAGGACCTGGGTGAGATAGGCGAAGTAGATGGTGACGCCGAGCAGCGCCAGACCCGCGACCAGCATGCCGGTGATGGCGCCGGCCTTGAAGGCGAGTTCAAGTCCGCCGGCCAGCGAGGTGGTGGCAGCCTGCGCGGTGCGCACATTGGCGCGAACCGAGACGTTCATGCCGATGAAGCCGGCAGCGCCCGACAGCACGGCGCCGATCAGGAAGCCGATTGCGACCTTCATGCCGAGGAAGTAGGCCAGCAGCACGAAGATCACGGCGCCGACGATGGCGATGGTCATATACTGACGCTTCAGATAGGCCTGCGCGCCTTCGCGCACCGCGGCCGCGATTTCCTGCATTCGCGGATTACCCGCATCAGCCTTCATGACCGATGCCGTCGCCCAGATGGCGTAAACGATGGAAAGCACTCCGCAGAGCACAATCGCCCATAATACTGTCATTGAATTTGCCTCAGATCCTGGATCTACCCCACACCACACCGCGGGAGCGGCGGGCGCCTAAAAAGAAGGCCTGCCCCTGCCCAAAGGGGTGGCCTTAAATCGGCGGGACCATGCCAAAATCGCATCCCCTGCGCAACGCTGCGGAAGGCCAAAACCAACGATTTCGGCAGGTATTTGCGTCCGAAGCGGCGGTTTTTGCAAGAATACTGGAGAATTCTAGAAATGGCTGTAGGACAGCCGCTTTAACGCGATCTGGCTGCCCTTGACGTCGAGGAATCGCGGGGTGGACTGCCCGGCGATCACCGTTCCAATCGAGGTCACGGCCACCCCGGCCAGCCCGGCCGCCCGCGCAAACGCCGTGAATCCGGCCTCCGGGATCGCACACAGAATCTCGTAATCATCGCCGCCGGAAACGATCGCCTCGATGCCGACCGTCCCCTTGGCCAGCAATGCCGCGGCGGGAGCGGACAACGGGATACTCTGCGCATCGATGACGGCGGACACGCCGGACGCCGCGCACAGCTTGGCGAGATCGCCCGCCAGACCGTCGGACACATCCATCGCTGCGCTGGCATGGTCGCCGACCGCCTGCGCCAGGGCGTTGCGCGGCTGCGGCACGCGGTAGCGGCCAACCAGCATCTGGCTCGCCGCGGCGTCCCGCGCGAGCGCAGTCGCCACCGCGCCGCCTTTCAGGATATCGAGGCCGAGCGAGGCATCGCCGATCGTCCCGGTCACGACGATGTGGTCGCCGGGCGCAGCGCCGCCGCGGCGGACCATTTTGCCCGGCGTCACCCGACCGAACGCGGTGACCGAGACCATCACCGGCCCCGGCGTCGAAACCGTATCGCCGCCGAGCAGCGGGCAGCCGAACAGGCCAGCGTCCTCGCCAAGCGCGCGCGCAAACGGCGTCAGCCAGCCATCGTCCTGGACGCGCAGCGCCAGCGTGAGGACAAAACCTGCCGGCACCGCCCCCTTGGCCGCGAGATCGGACAGATTCACCCGCAGCGCCTTGCGCGCGATGGTGTCAGGAGGGTCATCGGGCAGAAAATGCACGCCCTCGACAATGGCGTCCGTGGTCACCACGATCTCGTCGCCGCCGGCCTGCAGGATCGCCGCGTCGTCCACCAGGCCGAACGCGCCGGGGTCGGTCGCGAGCGGACGGAAATAGCGGGCGATCAGGACGTCTTCACCGGTAACCTGTTTGGGTTCGGTCACAGCGCACCATCCCCACAAATGTCATCGCCCGGCTTGACCGGGCGACCCAGTATTCCAGAGACGTCAGCGATCAACCGAAGGGCCGCGGCGTACTGGATCATCCGCCTTCGCGGATGATGACGACAGAATGTGCGGCTGGCGCCCATCCCGGCCTACCCCCGCGAAAACTCGTCGGCGCGAAACTGGCGGGCGATCTGGTCGAGCACCGCGTTCACCATGCCGGTCTCCTCGGACTCGACGAAGGCGTGCGCGACATCGACATATTCCGACACCACGACGCGGCCGGGCACGTCCTTGCGGTGCTCGAGTTCGTAGGCCCCTGCCCGCAGCACCGCGCGCAAAATGGCGTCGATCCGCTTCAGCGGCCAGCCCTTCGAAAGCGCCTCGTCGATCACGGGGTCGAGCCTGGCCTGGTCGCGCACCACGCCGGCGACAACGTCCTGGAAGAACGCGGCCTCGGCCGGCAGATAGGTGTCGCCCTCAACCTCGTTGCCGAGCCAGTGGCTCTCGAACTCGGCGAAGATGTCGTTGATGCCGGCGCCGCCGATGTCCATCTGGTAGAGCGCCTGCACCGCGGCAAGCCGCGCGGCGCCACGCCGGTTGGCCTTCTTGTCGGGGCCCTTGTTGTCAGAGCCTTTGGCCGGCGCCGGCTTCTTGTTCTCTGCCATGATCAAGCCTTTGCCAGCCGGCGCTTGATCCGCAGCATCGCCAAGGCCGCGCGCGCGGCGTCACCGCCCTTGTTGAGTTCGCTGGCGCGCGCCCGCGCCCAGGCCTGCGCGTCGGTGTTGACGGTGATGATGCCGTTGCCGAGCGGAAATTTTCTCGCCACCGCGAGATCCATCAGCGCGCGCGAGGATTCCATCGACACGATCTCGAAATGGATGGTGTCGCCCCGAACCACGCAGCCGAGCGCAATCGCCGCGTCGTAGGGTTTGCCATTTTTTTCCGCGGCATCGAGCGCGATCGCGATGGCGGCTGGAATTTCCAGCGCGCCGAGCACCGTGATCACCTCGTGGCCGACGCCGGCCGCCTTCAATTCGGCGACCGCGCCTTCCAAGAGCGCATCCTGGATATCGTCATAGAAACGCGCCTCGACGATCAGCGCGCGTGCGCCGGATATGTCGGTCTGGTCCTTCAACTGTGCGCGCCGCGCGTCCGCCATTGTTTCATCCATTCAAGGCGTTGACAGGTACCGATTACGCTAGATGTCAACGATTTCGTGCGGGTTTTAGGCGCAGCGGCGGCCAAAGCCAAGGGCTGCGTCTACTTCATTTCCGACAGCCGCGCGGCGTAGCGCGCCATCAGGTCGACCTCGAGATTGACCTCGGTGCCCGCGCGCCAGCCGCCCAGCGTGGTGACGCTGAGCGTATGCGGAATGATCAGCACCGAAAACACCACATCAGCAACGGTATTCACGGTCAGCGACACGCCATCCAGCGTCACCGAGCCCTTTGTCGCGATGAAACGCGCCAGTTCCCTCGTGGTGGAGAGCTCGAACCGCGCCATATCGGGCAGATCGTCGCGCTTGATAATGGTAGCGATGCCGTCGGCGTGCCCGGCCACGATATGGCCGCCGAGTTCGTCGCCGATCTTCAGCGCCCGTTCGAGATTGAGTTTGGTGCCGGTAACCCAGTGTTTCGCCGTGGTCATGGCAAGCGTCTCGGCGCCGGCGTCGACATCGAACCAGGTTTTGTCACCTTGAACGCCCGAGGCGACCACGGTGAGGCAGACGCCGTTGCAGGCGATCGAGGCGCCGTCGGCGATGGTGGAGCGGTCGTAGCGGCAGGCGATGCGCAAGCGATGCAGCTGGCCCTGCGCCGTGGGCGTTCGGCTGGCGATCTCGCCGATGTCGGTGACTATGCCGGTGAACATTAGATGCGCTCGTAAATGGTCAGGGTGTCGCTTTGCAGCGTTTCGCTAGCACGTAGCTTGAACGCGGGCGACTGGGTGATGGCCGAGAGCGGCAATGCCTCCAGCGCAGGGACGCCATCGGCGCCGACCGGATGGGCGCCGCGCAGCAGCCAGACTTCGTCGGCGAGGCCGGCTGCGACAAACGAGGACGCGACGCGGGCGCCGCCTTCCACCAGCAAGCGCGTGATGCCCTTTTCGGCCAGCGCTTGCAGCACGGCGGCGAGATCGAGCCCCGGCGGCGGCGTGTTCGTGGTCGGCACACGGATCACCTGCGCGCCGGCCGCGCCAAGTTTCATGGCGGCGGGCGCGTCCGATAGATTCGAGGTCATCATCCACAGCGGCGTCTCGCGCGCCGAATGAACCAGGCGGCTGGTGCCGGGAATCCGCAAGGCGCGGTCGAGCACCACCCGCACCGGAGAAAGCGCTTCCATCCCCGGCAGCCGGCAGGTCAGGACAGGATCGTCCGACAGCACGGTGCCGATCCCGACAAGAATAGCGTCGCATTGCGCGCGCAGCAGATGCACCCGCGCCTTTGCCGCTTCGCCCGTGATCGCCACCGGCCTATGGCCGGCAGCGGCGATCTTGTCGTCGGGCGAGACCGCCAGTTTGATGATCACGTGCGGACGCTTGTCGCGGATGCGCCGGAAATGCCCGGCATGATCGCGCGCGGCGTCCAAGGCCCCCGTCCCGATATCGACCGTGATTCCGGCGGCGCGCAGTCTGGCGTGGCCCTGCCCCGCCACTTCCGGATTGGGATCTCCGATCGCCGACACGACGCGGACAATCCCGGCCGCGATCACCGCGTCGACGCAGGGCGGCGATTTGCCAAAATGCGAGCACGGCTCCAGCGTCACATAGAGCGTGGCGCCACGCGCGGCCGCGCCGGCCCGCGCCAGTGCCTCGGGCTCGGCATGCGGACGGCCGCCAGGCTGGGTCCAGCCGCGGCCGACAATGACGCCGTCCCTGACCACGACCGCGCCGACCGCCGGATTGGGCCATGTGCGGCCCTGCCCGCGCCGGCCGAGCGACAGCGCCAGCTGCATGAAGCGCTGGTCGGCAGCCTTCGATTCCTTCGATTTCTGCGCGTATTGGTCTTCCAGAATGCGGAAGATCATTTGCGTAACGTGGCGAGCCGCGCTTCGTCGTCGCCGGAGAGCTCGCCGAGCACGGTCTCAAAATCCTTGGCCTCGCGAAAGTTGCGATAGACCGAGGCGAAGCGGACATAGGCGACGTCGTCGAGCTGGCGCAGATGCTCCATCACGATCTCGCCGATCGCCTCCGATGAAATCTCGGCCTCGCCGCCGCTCTCGAGCTCGCGCACGATCGCCGAGACCATCTTCTCGACCCGCTCGGGATCGACCGGGCGCTTGCGCAAGCTGATCTGGAGCGAGCGCACCAGCTTGTCGCGGTCGAACGGCACCCGGCGGCCGTTGCGCTTGATCACCGTGAGCTCGCGCAGCTGCACCCGCTCAAAGGTGGTGAAGCGGAAGTTGCAGGCGACGCAGACGCGGCGGCGCCGGATCACGGCGGAATCCTCGGTCGGACGCGAATCCTTCACCTGCGTATCGAGACTGTTGCAGCTGGGGCATCGCATCCGCTGAAGACCTTTACTGGTAGATCGGGAAGCGGTCGGTGAGCGCCTTGACCCGTTCCTTGATCGCGGCTTCCACCATCGGCGCCGAGCCACCTTCCGACTGTGCGATGGCGTTGAGCACTTCCGATATCATCATGCCGACCTGCTTGAATTCGGCGACGCCGAACCCGCGCGTGGTCGCCGCCGGGGTGCCGAGGCGAAGGCCGGAGGTGACGAACGGCTTTTCCGGATCGAAGGGGATGCCATTCTTGTTGCAGGTGATGGCGGCGCGAACCAGCGCCTTTTCCGAGACATTGCCCTTGAGGCCCTTCGGCCGCAGGTCCACCAGCATCAGGTGGTTGTCGGTACCACCGGACACGATATCGAACCCCTGGGCGCGCAGCGTCTCCGCCAGCGCCTTGGCGTTCTCGACCACGTTCCTGGCGTAGATCTTGAAGTCGGGGCGCAGCGCTTCGGCGAATGCCACGGCTTTGGCGGCGATCACATGCATCAGCGGGCCGCCCTGCAGGCCCGGGAAGATAGCCGAGTTCAGCTTCTTGGCCAGCGCCTCGTCATTGCACAGGATCAGGCCGCCGCGCGGTCCGCGCAGCGACTTATGCGTGGTCGTGGTGGTGACATGGGCGTGCGGCACCGGCGAGGCATGCACGCCGCCGGCCACGAGGCCGGCGAAATGCGCCATGTCGACCATCAGATACGCGCCGATCGAATCGGCGATCTCGCGAAAGCGCTTGAAATCCCAGGCGCGCGAATAGGCCGAGCCGCCGGCGATGATCAGCTTGGGCCGCACCTCCTCGGCCTGTTTTGCAACCGCATCCATGTCGATGATCTGGTCCTCGCGCCGCACCGTGTAGTGCGAGGCCTTGAACCATTTGCCGGACATGTTGACGGGCGAGCCATGGGTGAGATGG
>NZ_JAUSLT010000002.1 GCF_030646015.1 Bradyrhizobium sp. | reverse complement strand
ACGCCGCTGGTGCGCCGCGCGCCGACGCGCGACGCACTCGAGGTGGACAGCCTGCTGGCCACCTTCGGCATGATGTTCATCGTCCAGGGCATCATGCTGACGATGTTCGGCGGCGCCTATTTCAGCTATTCGTTCCTCTCCATTCCCGTCACGGTGTTGGGGGAGACCCTGGCGCTGAACCGGCTGATCGCATTCGGTCTCGCGGTACTGTTCGGCCTTGCGCTGTATCTGGCGCTGACCCGCACCCGGTTCGGCACCGCGATCCGCGCGGTGGCGGTCGATCCCTCGGCCGCGCGGCTGGTGGCGATCGACGTCACCTCGGTATCGGCGTTCGCTTTTGCGCTTGGCGGCGGGATGGTGGCGGCGGCCGGCGTGCTGGTCAGCATGTTCCTCACCTTCAGCGCGTCGTCGGGCGTCATCTTCACCATGAAGGCGCTGATGGTGGTGGTGATGGGCGGCGTCGGCAATCTGCTCGGCTGCCTCGTCGCGGGCCTGGCACTTGGCCTCAGCGAATCCCTGGTGGCGACCTTCGTCGATCCCGGCCTGACGCTGGCGGTGAATTTTGCGCTGTTTCTCGGCGTGTTGCTGGTCAAGCCGGCCGGCCTGTTCGGAAGGGCGCAGCGATGAGCCCGACGCAAATCGCAGCGCTGGCCGCAGGTGGCGCGGGCCTTGTGGTGCTGGCGCTGCTGCCGTTCTACGCCGATGCCTATTACCTCTCGCTCGCAATCAGCCTGCTGCAATTCACGGTGCTTGCCACCGCGTGGGGATTGTTCTCCGGGCCGACACGTTACGTGTCGCTGGCGACCACGGCGTTCTTCGGCGTCGGCGCCTATACCGTGGCGGTGCTCGGTGAAGTGCTGGCATGGCCGCTGGTGCTGCTGATCGCCACCGCGATCGGCGCGCTGATGGCGATGGTGGTGGGAATTTCCACGCTGCGGCTGAGCGGCCTGCATTTTGTCATCTTCACCTTTGGTCTCGCCGAACTCGTCCGCCAGCTCGTGATCTGGTACGAGGTCAACAAGACGCGGGTGCTCGGCCGCTATGTGTTCGTCGATATCACCCAGAGCGACATCTACTGGCAACTGCTCGCTCTCGCGGTCGCGGTGTTCGCGATCGGCTGGCTGATCGCCCGCTCGCGCCTCGGTTTTGCCCTGCGCATCATCGGCGAGGACGAGACCGTGGCAAAACATTGCGGGATCAATGTCACACTTGCAAAAGTGACGCTGTTTGCGATCAGCGCTGTCTTCATCACCCTGGTTGGCGCGATCATGGCGCCGCGCTGGACCTACATCGAGCCCTCGATCGCGTTCAACCCGACGATCTCGTTTCAGGTCGTGATCATGGCGTTGCTCGGCGGCGCGCATCGGCTGTGGGGGCCGGCGGTCGGCGCGATCCCGTTGACGCTCTTGTTCGAATTTCTGTCGGCGCGCTTTCCCTCGACCTCGACCCTGATCATCGGCGTCGTGTTCCTGCTGATCGTCTATGCGCTGCCCCAGGGCGTGGTCGGATTGTGGGAGCGCGTCAGCCGGCGGAAGTCCGAACCGCCGATCGCGCCACAGGTGCAGACATGACGGCCGCGTCTTCCGCACCCGTGCTCGAGGTCTCGGGATTGACCCGCGCCTTCGGCGGGCTTGTCGCGGTTAACGCCGTCGACCTTGCGGTGCAGCCCGGCCAGATCGTCGGCCTGCTCGGTCCCAACGGCTCCGGCAAGACCACGGCGCTCAATCTGATCTCGGGCGTGCTGCGTCCGGACTCCGGCAGCATCCGGTTTGCCGGGCAGGCTATCGCGGGCATGCCGGCCCATCGCATCGCGCGCCTCGGGCTCGCACGCACGTTTCAGCTGGTCCGTGTCCTCCAGGGCATGAGCTGCGCCGAGAACGTCAAGGCCGGCCTTGCCTTCCATAGTCCGCCGCTGTCGCGCAGTGAGATCGACGAATCCGTCGAGCGGCTGTTGCGGCGGGTTGGGCTGGCGGATCGGGCAGGGGTCCCGGCCGCGGGGCTAACCTACATCGATTGCAAGCGGCTGGAGCTGGCGCGTGCGCTGGCGCTGAAGCCGCGGCTGCTGTTGCTCGATGAATGGCTCGCGGGATTGAATCCGTCGGAGCTGCTGATCGGCATCGAACTGATCCGCTCGTTGAAGGACGAGGGGCTGTCGGTCCTGCTGGTCGAGCACGTGATGGACGCGATCCGCTCGCTGTGCGACCGCTGCGTGGTCATGAACAGCGGCCGCCGCATCGCCGAGGGCCGCCCCGACGAGGTGCTGGCCGATCCCGCCGTCATCGAGGCCTATCTCGGGGTATCGACCGATGCTTGAGGTTTCAGCCGTCAGCGTCGCCTATGGCCAGCACCGCGCGCTGAGCGATGCGGCGCTGACCGTCGACCGTGGCGAGATCGTCGTCATCCTCGGCGCCAACGGCGCGGGCAAGACCTCCTTGATGAAGGCCATCGCCGGCATCGTGCCCAGCCTGCCGGGCAAGCGCGTCGCGCTTTCCGGCCGGGATATTTCGCGGCTGCCGGCGCACGAGATCGTCGAGGCGGGCCTGGCGTCAGTGCCGGAAGGGCGCGGCATCTTCGGCGAATTGACCGTCGCCGAAAACCTGCTGCTGGGCGCCAATCCGAAACGGGCGCGCGACAGCGAGGCCGCGCGTCGCAAGAAGGTGCTGTCGCTGTTTCCGCGTCTCAACGAACGCATGGGCCAGATGGTTCGCACCATGAGCGGCGGCGAACAGCAGATGGTGGCGATCGGCCGCGCGTTGATGTCGAATCCGGACATCCTGCTGTTGGACGAACCCTCGCTCGGCCTGTCGCCGCTGCTGGTGCGCGAATTGTTTTCAGCGTTGCGGCAAGTGCGCGAAACCGGCGTCGGCCTGTTGATGGTCGAGCAGAACGCCCGGGAAAGCCTGGCACTCGCCGATCGCGGCTATCTGAACGAGAACGGCAAGATCGTCGGCAGCGGCACGGCGCAAGCGCTGCAGTCCGACCCCGCGGTGCGGCGGGCTTATCTGGGCGGAATCGAAACCGGCGCGAAGCCGGGAAATCATGGAGGGAAAATCGCAATGAACAAGATCAACCTGTTGCTTGAAAACCAGGACGTTGAGGCGATCGACGGCGTCACCTTCGAACGCCTCAACCCGATGACGGGCGAGGTCGCCACCCGCGCGGCGGCGGCCAAGATTGCCGACGTCAAGCGCGCGGCCGATGCCGCGGCGGCGGCGTTTCCGGCATGGTCTGCGACCGGCCCGAGCCAGCGCCGCATGATCCTGCTCAAGGCCGCCGACGTGCTGGCGAGCAAGACGCCGCAATTCATCGAGTTGATGGCCGCGGAAACCGGCTCCACCGCCGGCTGGGCCGGGTTCAACGTCCATCTCGCCGCCGGCATGCTGCGCGAAGCGGCATCGATGACGACGCAGATTTCCGGCGAGGTGATTCCCTCCGACAAGCCCGGATGCATCGCGATGGCGATCCGCCAGCCCGCCGGCGTCGTGCTCAGCATCGCGCCATGGAATGCGCCTGTCATCCTCGGCGTGCGCGCGATCGCGTTGCCGCTGGCCTGCGGCAACACCGTGGTTCTCAAGGCGTCCGAAATCTGTCCCGGCACGCACCGGCTGATCGCCGAATGCCTGCGCGAGGCTGGCCTGCCGCCGGGCGTCCTCAACGTCATCACCAATGCGCTGGAAGACGCGCCTGTCCTGATCGATGCGCTGATTTCCCATCCCGCCGTGCGCCGTATCAATTTTACCGGTTCGACGCGGGTCGGGCACATCATCGCGCAGACCGCCGCGAAGTATCTGAAGCCGGCGCTGCTCGAACTCGGCGGCAAGGCGCCGCTGCTGGTGCTCGACGACGCCGACCTCGATGCCGCCGTTGCGGCCGCCGCGTTCGGCGCCTTCATGAACCAGGGACAGATCTGCATGTCGACCGAACGCATCGTGGTCGACAACAAGGTCGCCGATGCTTTTGTCGCCAAGCTGGCCACCAAGGCTGAAACGCTGGTGGCCGGCGATCCGCGCAAGGGCAATACCGCGCTGGGGTCGCTGATCGGTGTCGAAGCCGCCACCCGGATTCAGGGGCTGATCCAGGATGCGATCGGGAAAGGCGCGCGCGTCGTGGCCGGCGGCAAGGTCGATGGCACGCTGATGTCGGCGACGGTGGTCGATCATGTGACCTCGACCATGCGGATCTATAACGAGGAATCGTTCGGCCCTGTCGTCTCCATCGTTCGCGTCAACGGCGTCGAAGAGGCGGTGCGCGTCGCCAACGACACCGAATACGGCCTGTCGGCCTCGGTGTTCGGCCGCGACATTGCCCGCGCGCTCGATGTGGCAAAGCGAATCGAGTCCGGCATTTGCCACGTCAACGGACCGACCGTGCACGACGAGGCCCAGATGCCGTTCGGCGGCGTGAAGGCGTCCGGCTATGGCCGCTTCGGCGGCAAGGCGGGGATTGCCGAATTCACCGAGCTGCGATGGATCACGATCGAGACCGGCCCGCAGCATTATCCGATCTGAGGTAATCCAGGACGAATGACCACGTGCTGCTGGTCCAGCCTCCGCATATTGACGAGTATGCGGAGGAAAGGTATTTCTGTATGGTATCTATCCGTCCTTCGACCTAGGCGGCGCCGGCCTGTGTTCCGTGGCCGGACGGAGGAGCAGATGGCTTCCGCCCCTATTAGGCCGGAAATTCCCTGCAGTCTTTCTTTATTGCCGCGCCGGAGCGCCGAATTCGATTTTCATCCGCCTCGTGTGTCGGATCACTGGGAGCATGAGCGTCTTGGAAGTGTGGCGCGACACGCCGGCGAAATGTGAAAAGGATATCGTGAGCGGGCGGGACGAGCCATCACGTGGCGCCCGTCAGGGCCAGCGTTCGGACCTGCCGGGATCATCGAAGCCATGACGGAAGAAAAGACCAAATTGCTGAGGTCGCTCGCGATCGACCGAAGCGTAAGTGAAGCAGCGCCCTCAAGCGGCCGCAGTTCGCGTTGGCTGCTGGCGGCGGTTGCCGGCGTCGTGGTCATTGCAGTGGCCGCGGTGGCCCTGTTTGGTTTGCTTGAATTTCATGGCCTGCGCAGTGCCGAGCCGGTTGCCGCGAAAGCACCGGAGATGGCCTCGCCGCCGCAGCAGCAAAGCTTGGCGAAGAAGGACACCGGAGCGCTGGCCGCGTCCGGCTACGTGGTCGCCCGCCGCAAGGCGACGGTTGCTGCCGAGATCACCGGCAAGGTGATGGAAGTGCTGATCGAGGAGGGCATGACCGTCACCGAGGGGCAGGTGGTAGCGCGGCTCGACAGTGTGCTCGCCGAATCGGATCTGGCGCTGGCCCGCTCACGCGTCGAAGCGGCCGATGCCGCGATCGGCGCTGTTACCGCCGACCTGAAGGACGCTACCCTGATTCTCTCGCGGGTTGGGACGCTGGCGCAGAAGAATTATGCGACGGATGCCGATCATACCAAGGCTCAGGCACGCGTTGGCGTGTTGACCGCGCAGCTGCGCCAGGCGCAATCGCAGCGTGACAGCGCGAGGCTCGACGCCGAGCGCAGCGCCTCGGTGCTCGACAAGTACAAGATTCGTGCGCCTTTCAGCGGCGTCGTGGTCGACCGCAGCGCGCAACCGGGTGAAATGATCTCGCCGATGTCGGTTGGCGGTTTCACGCGGACCGGCATCTGCACCATCGTGGACATGGATTCCATCGAAATCGAAGTCGACGTCAATGAGGCGTTCATTGGACGCGTCGTTGCTGGCGGCAAGGTCAACGCCGTGCTCGATGCCTATCCGGACTGGTCGATACCGGCGTCCGTGATCGCCATCGTGCCGACGGCCAATCGCGAGAAGGCGACCGTCAAGGTTCGTATCCGGTTCGAGCAGAAGGACCCGCGCATCCTGCCCGATATGGCGGTGAAGGTGACGTTCATACGCGAAGCGAACGCCGGCGCATTACCGCCGAATGCGACCGCTTCCGCCAACTGAATTCGACAGGGAGAAGAAAAGTGGCGCCAGAAAATCCGATGGTTGCGCTCGTTGGCGTAAACAAGCGCTTCGTCAAGGGCAAGGAAACGATCACGATCTTCGATCATCTCGACCTCGTCATCCCGCGCGGCGATTTCGTCGCGGTGATGGGGCCGTCCGGCTCGGGCAAGACCACCCTGCTCAATTTGCTCGGCGGAATCGATCGCGCCGATGCAGGCGAGGTCCGCATCGCCGACAGCCGCATCGACGGCATGTCCGAGGGCCAGTTGGCGAGCTGGCGCGCGGCCAATATCGGTTTCATCTTCCAGTTCTACAATTTGATGCCGATGCTGACGGCCGCGCAGAATGTGGAACTGCCGCTGCTGCTGACCAATTTGCGCAAAAAAGAGCGGGCGGAGCGCGTTCTCACCGCGCTGTCGGTGGTCGGTCTCGCCGATCGCGTAAAACATCATCCGCGCGAAATGTCGGGCGGCCAGCAGCAGCGCGTCGCCATCGCGCGCGCGATCGTGTCCGATCCGAACCTGCTGCTCTGCGACGAGCCGACCGGCGACCTCGACCGTCACTCCGCCGACGAAATTCTCTCGATCCTGCAGCTGCTCAACAAGGAGCTCGGGAAGACCATCGTGATGGTCACGCACGATCCGGCGGCGGCGCGCTATGCGCAGCGCACGCTGCATCTCGACAAGGGCCAGTTCGTCGAACAGGAGCTGGCGGCGTGAACGACTTCGACCTGGTGCGCAAGAACCTGTTTCGCCGCAAACTGCGCGCGATATTGATGATCGTATCGATCCTGATCGCGTTCATGATCTTCGGCGTGCTCGCCGGATTTTACCGCGCCTTCACGGCCGGCGAGGATCGTGCCGCCGCCGATCGTCTCATCACCGTCAACAAGATCAACTTCACCCAGCCGATGCCGATTGCCTATTTCAATCGCGTGCGCGCACTGGACGGGGTGCGGCAGGTGACTCACGCCAACTGGTTCGGCGGATACTATCAGGATCCGAAGAATTTTCTGATGACACTGGCGATCGAGCCGGCGACCTATTTCGATGTCTATCGCAGCGAATTCGAGGTCACCCCCGAGCAGCTTCAGGCCTTCGTCCGGGACCGCGGCAGCGCGGTGATCGGTGAATCGCTGGCGAAGAAATGGGGCTGGAAGGTCGGTGACCGCGTGCCGGTTTCGAGCAACATCTTCACCCAGCGCAGCGGCGGGCATACCTGGGACTTCACCATCGCCGGTATCATCAAGGGCAAGGCGGAGCACGTCGACACCAACTTCATGCTGTTTCAGTACGCCTATTTCGACGAGACCCGCTCGTTCGGCAAGGACAGTATCGGCTGGATGATTCTCCAGACCAATTCGCCCGAGAATAACGACCGCGTCGCCAAGGCCATCGATGCGATGTTCGCCAATTCCACCGCGGAGACCTCGACCGACACCGAAAAGGCCTTCGGCAAGGCGTTCGCGGCACAGTTCGGCAACATCGCCCTGATCGTGTTCCTGGTGGTCGGCGCCGCCTTCGTCACCATCCTGATGATCGTCGGCAATACCATGGCGCTGTCGATCCGGGAACGCACAAGGGAGATCGGGGTGCTGAAGACGCTCGGCTTCTCCGGCGGACGAATTTTGCGGATGGTGCTGGGCGAATCGGTGTTGCTGGCGCTGCTCGGCGGGTTGCCGGGCCTGGCGATCGCTGCGCTGATCACGCTGGCGTTGCGCGAAAGCCTGTCCAATATCGCGCCGGCCTTCGCCGTGTCGCCGGTCATTGCGCTGCAGGGAATAGCGCTGATGGTCGCGCTCGGCCTGATCACCGGGATCATTCCGGCGCTCAATGCCATGCGGCTCAAAATCGCCACCGCGCTCGGACGGGGATAATCATGCGTTCGCTTTTGCTGCAGGTCATGGCGGTCACCTCGATCAATCTCAGGAGCATCGGGCAGCGACGCTGGTTGTCGCTGTCGACGGTGATCGCGGTCGCGCTGGTGGTGATCGTGCTGCTCGCATTCCTCGCGATGGCCAATGGATTCCAGCGCACCATTGCTGGATCGGGCGCCGATGACATCGCCATCGTGCTGCGGGCGGGCTCGCAGGCGGAAATCAACAGCACGGTGAGCCGCGACCAGGTGCGCCTGATCGAGGACGGGCCCGGCATCGCGCGCGGCAGCGACGGCAAGCCGCTGATCTCGCCAGAGCTGTATCTCGTGGTCGACGGCGTCAAGCGTTCCACGAAGACGAAAGCCAACCTGCCGCTGCGCGGGATCGGTGAGCACGGCGCGACGCTGCGCAAGGGCGTCGCCGTCACCTCCGGCCGGATGTTCGGCCGCGGCAGCAACGAGGTCGTGGTCGGCAAGGCACTGCTGCGCGAATTCGAGGGTTTCGAGCTCGGCAGTACCGTCTCGTTCGGCGCGACGCGCTGGACCGTGGTCGGCGTGTTCGAAGCCGGCGGCAGCGTGTTCGAATCCGAGATCTGGGCGGATCTGCCTGTCGTGCAGAGTCTGTTCAACCGCAACAACGTCGTGCAGACCGTCCGCGCGCGTCTCACCAGCCCGGCGGCGCTGGGCGAACTCAAGGCCTACAGCGACAATGATCCGCGGCTGAAGCTCGACGTCAAATCCGAGGCCGCCTACTTTGCCGAACAGGCGTCGCAGACGTCAGACCTGATCCAGAAGCTGGGCTGGCCACTGGCGATCGCGATGGCCCTCGGCGCGCTCGCCGGCGCACTCAACACCATGTATTCGTCCGTGGCCTCCCGCGCGACGGAAATCGCGACGCTGCGCGCCATCGGTTTTGGCGGCTTTCCGGCCTTTGTCGGAACGCTGGCGGAATCGCTGTCGCTGGCGGCGATCGGCGGGCTGCTCGGCGCTGCGGCGACCTATCTGATCTTCGATGGCGTCACGGCCTCGACGCTGGGTGGCAATTTCACGCAAGTCGTGTTCGACTTCAAGCTCTCGGGATGGCTGATCGCCGAAGGCGTCGCACTGGCGCTGGTGGTCGGATTGATCGGTGGACTGTTTCCCGCCATCCGCGCGGCGCGCATGCCGATCGTGGCGGGATTGTACGCTTGATCGACCGCCGGTCGTAGAGACCTTTGAAAATCCACCAGCGGCTGTGCCGGGACATGGCCATGCTCCGTGCCTTGCCGGTTTACCGCAAGTGCGAAGCCGGGTGAGCGGGCTGTTGCGGCCGGATATATTTCGGTCCCGCCCCGTCGCCGGACAGAGATCGCCTTGACAGCGCTAACATCCCGTCCGTAACCTCCGCTCATAAGATCAAAAAAACATCAACCAAGGAGGAATTGTTACCAACGGAGGGAATGAAATGCTCAAGTACACGTCAACTATTGTCGTGGCTGCGGCCTTCGGACTCGTCGCCGCCTTTACCCATCCAGTGCAGGCTCAGGCGCCCAAACCCCTTGTTTTGAAGGGGCAATCGACGCACCCCGCGTCGTCTAATTTCCATCTCATCTTCAAGCTCTGGGCCGAGACCGTCGAAAAGATGTCGGGCGGCCGTCTCAAGATTGAGACCCTCCCCGCCGGCGCGATCGTTCCGCCGTTCGAGGTGTTCGACGCCACATCCAAAAACGTCCTCGACGTCGGTATGGCGCCGTTCGGCTACATTCTCGGCCGCAACACCGCGACGATTCCGATGTCGCACGGGCCGCTGTTCGGCATGGACGGAAGCGACTACTGGGCCTGGTACTATGACGGCGGCGGCATGGCCCTGCTGGAAGAATTTTATCGCGATGTCCTCAAGCTCAACGTCGTCGGCTTCCCGATCCCGACCGATTACCCGCAGGGCATGGGATGGTTCAAGAAGGAGATCAACAGCCTTGCCGACCTCAAGGGCCTGAAATATCGCATCTACGGCATCGGCGCGGAAACCTACGGCCGGCTTGGCGTGTCGGTCGTGACCATTCCGGGCGGCGAAATCGTGCCGGCGATGGAACGCGGCGTGATCGAAGGCGCCGAATGGATCAACTGCGAGGAAGACAAGAAGCTCGGTCTGCACCAGGTCGCGAAGCACTACTACACCCCTGGCATGCACGAGCCCGTCACCGGGGGCCAGTTGATGATCAACGGCGACGTCTGGAAGAAGCTCACGCCGGACCTGCAGGAGATCGTCAAGGTTGCCAGCGTCTATGCCACGACGCAGCGCAATTTCGCCTTCAACCGCGAGACCGCGCAGGCCTGCCAGGACCTTATCAAGGCCGGCGTCCAGATGCATCGCACGCCGGACGAGATCCTGAAGAACTTCCTCGACGAGTGGGAGAAGATCCAGGCCGAGTACGCCGCCAAGAACCCCTTCTACAAGAAGGCGATGGACAGTCAGAAGGCCTACGCCGAGAAAATCGTCCCGTTCAAGCTGTCCTGGTTCCCGCCCTATAATTTCGCCGGCGAGTATTACTGGAAGGACAAGGTCTATCTGCAGAAGAAGTGATCCGCTTTCGCGCGCGCAAATGGCGTCACTGATCGGCGCCAGTTGCTTTCCCAGAGCATGATCCGGAAAAGTGGCAACCGGTTTTCCGAAAAGATCATGCTCAAACGAGAGATGAGATCATGATGCGATTCCTTATAATCGCATCATGATCGAGGGGGGATCATTCATGTCGACTGACGGCGGAGCCTCGCATCCTGCCGGCGTGGGAAGAGAATTTCCACACGCCTTCTACGCGATCATTCGGGCGATCGACCGGTTCTCGGACGTCACCGGCAAACTCATCTCCCTGACGATGCTGTTCCTCGTGGTGACGATCACCTACGAGGTCGTGATGCGCTACGGGTTCAATGCCCCGACCGCCTGGGTTTACGAGTCGAGCTTCATGGCCAACGGCGCGGCCTTCATGCTCGGCTGCGGATATGCGCTCTACAAGGGCGCGCACGTCCGGACCGATATCTACTGGGAGAACTTTTCGGAGCGCACCAAGGGGATCATCGACATGATCTCCTACATCCTGCTGTTCTACCCGGTCATGATCACCTTCATGGTGGTCAGCTACGACGCTGCAATGCATGCCTGGGACACCGGCGAGAGATCGCAGGAAAGCGTGTGGCGCGTGATCATGTGGCCGTTCCGGGCCACCATCCCGCTGTCGGCCGTTCTGCTCATGATCCAGGGCGTCTCCGAAGTATTGAAGTGCTGGTACCAGATTCAGTTCGGGCGTGAGTTCGAGCACAAGGAAAAGATCGAGATATGACCGGACTCGAGCTGCTTGGCCTGTTCATGCTGCTGGTGATGCTGGGGGCGATTTTCATCGGCCTGCCGATCAGCTTCACGCTTTTGTTTCTCGCCGGTGTGTTCGGCTACATCGGCATGGGGCCGCGGGTGCTCAGCCTCGCCTACCTGCAGACCATCGGCATCATGAAACAGGACGAACTGGTCGCGGTGCCGATGTTCATCCTGATGGGCTTCATCTGCGACCAGGCCGGGCTGATGGAGCGGCTGTTCAAGGCGTTCCGCGATCTGTTTGCGCCGCTGAAGGGCGCTCTCTACGTAGTTGTCATCCTCACCGCGACGCTGTTTGGCATCGCGGCCGGAACCGTGGGCGCGACCGTGACGCTGCTTGGCATCATGGCCGGACCCATGATGATCCGAGCCGGCTACGATGTGCGGATGTCGGCGGGCTCGATCGCGGCGGGTGGTACACTAGGTATCCTGATTCCGCCGTCGGTGATGCTGGTGGTGATGGCGCCGGTGCTCGACATCTCGATCATCGATCTCTACGCGGCCGCATTTGGCCCGGGCTTTCTGCTGTCGGCGATGTTCATCGGCTACACCCTGATCCGGTGTCATTTCAATCCGAAGCTCGGACCGCCGGTGCCGCTGGAGGAGCGGCCGGAATCGATGAAGGTCGTGCTGTGGGAGTGTCTGGTCGGCCTCGTTCCGGTAACGGTGCTGACCGTCGTCACGCTGGGTGCGATTCTCGCCGGAATCACCACCGCCGCGGAGGCCGCCGCACTCGGCGCGCTCGGCGCCATCATTCTGGTCATCCTCTACGGTCGCTTCACATGGAGCGGCTTGCTGCAAGCCTGCTACAGCACGATGGCGACCACCAGCATGGTGCTGCTGCTCGCCGTCGCCTCCAACGTGTTCGGAGCGGTGTTCGCCTGGCTCGGTACGGCCAGCTGGATGACCAATGCCTTGCTGGCATCGCCGCTGCCGGCCTGGGGCACGATGACGCTGCTGCTGACCCTGATATTCCTGCTCGGCTGGCCGTTCGAATGGCCGGCCATCGTGTTTATTTTCATGCCCATGCTGGCGCCGGTGGCCAAGGGCCTCGGCTACGACATGGTGTGGTTCGGCTGCATCGTCGCGGTGGTTCTGCAGACAGCCTTCCTGTCGCCGCCGGTCGCAATGTCGGCCTATTATCTCAAACAGGTCGTGAGGGAATGGAATCTGAGGTTGATCTATCGCGGCATGGCGGACTTCATGGTGATCCAGGTTCTCTGCGTGATCCTGGTGCTGATCTTCCCCGCGATCGCGATGTGGTTCCCGGGCTGGTTGCAGGGCCGCAGGGATGCGGAGCGCAAGAAGGTGCAGATCGAGCATGTGGTGCCTCCGGCGGTGACCACCGCGGCGGTCAGGTGGAATTGACCGACTGAAGGAATCTCTCGGCCAACCCTGCGGCCCATCAACGTCATTGCGAGGAGGGTCCGCCGAGGCCCGCCTTCGGGCGAAGGCGGATGCGACGAAGCAATCCATCTCACGGCCGGTGCCGCTGCGAGATGGATTGCGTCGTCGCAAGAGCTCCTCGCAATGACGCTGAGAGAATTGTGATTCGATGCAATCAGCGCGCGTTCTGAGACAAAGTTGCCGATTGCCCGTCAGAACGTCGGCGGCGTGCAGGCGCTGATCAGTTCGCAGGGTTTGGCGCCGACGCAGCGGAAACGATGCGGCCGGCGGCTTTCGAAATAATAGGCGTCGCCGGGTCCGAGGATACGGCGTTCGCTATCCACGGTCACTTCGAGCCGGCCGCTCAGAATGATGCCGCCTTCCTCGCCGTCGTGAACCAGCGGGATGCGCCCGGTGTCGCCACCCGGTTCGTAACGCTCCTTCAGGATCTGGAGCGCGCGGCCGAACAGATTGTCGCCGACCTGGAGAAAGGAGATCTGGCCTTTGCCGATCTCGCTCAGCTCGTCGGAACGGTAAAACGCCTTGCGCGGCCGGTCGGGTTCGAGCGCGAAGAATTCCGCCATTCCCATCGGGATGCCATCGAGAATGCGCTTGAGCGCGCCGACGGAGGGATTCATCTGGTTCGATTCGATCAGCGAGATCGTCGAGTTGGTCACCCCGGAACGCTTGGCCAGCTCACGCTGCGAGAGTTTGTTGCGGCTGCGGACGAAACGGAGCCGTTCGCCGAGATCAATGCTCATCGTCGCCCCAAAGGTGGTGAGTTGGCTGTTGCGGGTGTTGCGGATCAAGTGAATATTATCATCAGACCATAGCAAAATCAATAACTTGAGAGATAGCAGAAAAGGTCTTGCTGCATTTTCATGAACATGCCCCGATGCGGCCAGAAGCAGAGGGAGTCGCCCGTGACCATTCATCAGATCCCAAACACCGCAAGTCTCGACGCATTCTGGATGCCGTTCACCGCCAACCGGCAGTTCAAGGCCGAGCCTCGCCTGATCGCCTCTGCCGAAGGCATGCACTACACGACAGTCGATGGCCGCAAGGCGATCGACGCATCGGCCGGGTTGTGGTGCGTCAACGCCGGTCACGGCCGGCGCGAGATTGCGGATGCGGTTCATCGCCAGCTCACGACGCTGGATTACGCCCCGTCATTCCAGATCGGGCATCCACTGGCGTTCGATTTCGCGGAAAAACTGGCGGCGGTCGCGCCCGCCGGGCTGGACCGCATCTTCTTCACCAATTCCGGTTCCGAGTCGGTCGATACCGCGCTCAAGATCGCACTGGCCTATCATCGCGCGGCCGGTCAGGCGACGCGTACCCGTTTCATCGGCCGCGAGCGCGGCTACCATGGTGTCGGTTTCGGCGGCATGTCGGTCGGCGGCATGGTCAACAACCGCAGGGCCTTCGCAACGCATCTTCCGGGCGTCGATCATCTGCGCCATACCCACGATCTCGAGCGCAATGCCTTCTCCAGGGGCCAGCCCGCGCACGGCGCGGAGCTCGCCGACGACGTCGAGCGTCTGGTCGCGCTGCACGGCGCTGAAACCATCGCGGCCGTCATCATCGAGCCGGTCGCCGGTTCGACCGGCGTGCTGATCCCGCCGCAGGGGTATCTGCAGCGCCTGCGCGCGCTGTGCGACAAGCACGGCATCCTGTTGATTTTCGATGAGGTGATCACCGGGTTCGGCCGGCTTGGCGCGCCCTTTGCCACCAACTATTTCGGCGTCACGCCCGATCTCATCACCTCCGCCAAGGGGATCACCAACGGCGTCGTTCCGATGGGCGCGGTGTTTGCGAGCCGCAAAGTGCACGATGCGCTGATGACGGGGCCGGCTAGCCAGATCGAGCTGTTCCACGGCTATACCTATTCCGCGCACCCGGTCGCCTGCGCGGCCGGCATCGCGACACTGGAGATCTACCAGAAAGAGGGGCTGCTCACGCGCGGCGCCGAGATGACAGAGTACTGGCAGGACGCCATGCATTCGCTGCGCGGGCTGCCGAACGTGATCGACGTCCGCGCCATTGGGCTGGTCGCGGGTGTCGAGCTGTCGTCGCGGCCGGATGCCGTGGGAGCACGCGGCTACGACGTCATGGTCGACTGCTTCAACCGCGGCCTCGTGCTTCGCAACTCCGGCGATTCGCTCGCGATGTCGCCGCCGCTGATTGTCGAGCGCAGCCACATCGACGACATTGCGGCGATCCTCGGCGACGCAATCAAGCGTGTGGCCTGAAGCTTGCAAAGCTCTGGACCGCAGCGGACATTTTCGTAGCGATGGAACGGCGGCTGCGGCGGGAGCATAGACGATCGTGAAGGTTCTGGTTCTGGGCGGTGGCGTCATCGGCGTGACATCAGCCTATTATCTCGCCAAGGCCGGGCACGAGGTCACCGTGGTCGACCGCCAGGCGGAGCCCGGGCTCGAGACCAGCTTCGCCAATGCCGGCGAGGTGTCGCCCGGCTACGCGTCGCCCTGGGCCGGTCCCGGCGTGCCGGTCAAGGCGATCAAGTGGCTGTTGATGAAGCATGGTCCGCTGGTGATCTGGCCCAAGCTCGATCCGGCGATGTGGTGGTGGCTCGCCAAACTGCTGCGCAACTGCACATCGGCGCGTTATGCGATCAACAAGAGCCGCATGATTCCGCTCGCCGAATACAGCCGCGATTGCCTGCGCGCGCTGCGCGCGGAGATCGCGATCAAGTATGACGAGCGCAGCCAGGGCACGCTTCAGCTGTTCCGCACCCAGGCCCAGCTCGACGGCACCGCCAGCGATATCGCCGTGCTGAAACAGTATGGCGTGCCGTTCGAGCTGCTCGACCGCGATGGCTGTATCGGTGCGGAGCCCGGGCTTGCCGCCGCCAAGCCTGAGATCGTCGGCGGCCTGCGGCTGCCGCAGGACGAGACCGGTGACTGCCATATGTTCACCCAGGCGCTCGCCGTTCACGCCGAAAAGCTCGGTGTCCAGTTCCGTCTCGGGACCACGATAGAGGGATTGATAGCGGAAGGCTCCCGGATATCAGGCGTCGCGACCAGCGCGGGCGTGTTACGGGCCGACGCCTATGTGATGGCGCTCGGCAGCTGGTCGCCGCGGTTGCTCAGGCCGCTCGGCATTTCGATCCCGGTCTATCCGATCAAGGGCTACTCGATCACCGTGCCGATTGCCGATGCCGATGCGGCGCCGGTGTCGACGGTAATGGATGAAAGCTACAAGGTGGCGATCACGCGGCTCGGCGACCGCATCCGCGTCGGCGGCACCGCCGAAGTGTCGGGCTATTCCGACACGCTGCATCCGGCGCGACGCGCGACGCTCGATCAGTCGCTGACCGACCTGTTTCCGGGCGGCGGCCATCTGGGCAAAGCCACATTCTGGAGCGGGTTGCGGCCGATGACACCCGACGGTCCGCCTGTCATCGGCGCGACACGCTTTGCCAACCTTCATCTCAATACTGGCCACGGTACGCTCGGCTGGACCATGGCGTGTGGTTCGGGACGCCTGCTCGCGGATCTGCTGTCGGGCCGCAAGCCCGAGATCGATGCGGCTGAACTCGCCATCACACGATATGACAATCGGTTTGGCTGATCTCGGGGGCTGACTCGGAAGCCATGTAGTGCGACGCTGGTGCATTGGGATTCTGTTTTGACCCACGGAGCATCCGCGTGAAGGCCGTCTATACCGAACTGCATCGAAGCCACGATCCGCAATTCTTCCTGGTTCGCGGCGTGGTCAAGCGAACCACCGAGCAACCGGAACGCGCCGACCGGCTGCTGGCCGGGCTCAAGGCCGGCAAGCACGATCTGGTCGATCTGGTCGCGTTCGGGCAGGGGCCCCGGGCCAGGGTGCACAGCCCCGAATATCTCGGCTTTCTCGCCGAGGCATGGGACGCCTGGACGGCACTCGGGGATTCAGGCCCCGAGATGATCGCCAACGTGCATCCGGTCCGCCATGCCGCGACGTATCCGACCCATATTGTCGGCCGTCTCGGCTGGCATACAGCCGATACGGGTTGTCCGATCGGACCCGGCACCTGGGCGGCGGCTTGCGCGGCTACGGATGTCGCGACCACGGCAGCCCAACTGGTGCTGGACGGCGAGGACGCGGCCTACGCGCTCTGCCGTCCTCCCGGTCATCACGCCTATCGCGACCTCGCCGGCGGTTTTTGCTTTCTCAACAACAGCGCGGTCGCCGC
>NZ_JAUSLT010000205.1 GCF_030646015.1 Bradyrhizobium sp. | reverse complement strand
CGACATGATCGAGGCGACCATCTGCTCGCGGGTATCGAGGCTGAGCGGCCGCTCCACCGAAATCAGGATATCGTCGGCCGGCGACAGGTTGACATGGCCCCCCCAGATCAGACAGCCATTGCATGCCTCAACGATGGCCTTCATCTCATCGACGCCGACATTGACCCGCGCCAGTACTTCCATCGTGTCCGCGGTGCCCGCCGGGGAGGTAATGGCGCGCGACGACGTCTTGGGAATGGTGAGGCCGTGCGCCGCCACGATCGGCACCACGATCATGGAAGTCCGGTTGCCGGGAATTCCGCCGATGCAATGCTTGTCGACCACGATCGGATTGGGCCATTTCAGCTGCGTTCCGGCCTGCGCCATCGCACCGGTGAGGGCGATCAGTTCATCGCTCGTCATGAAGCTGGCGGATGAGATCAGGAACGCGGCAATCTCCATGTCGGAGTAGCGGTAGTGAGTCAGATCGTTGATGACGGCGGTTATTTCCGCAGCGCTCAGGGTCCGGCCCCGGATCTTCGCCCGCACGGCTTCGAGGCTTTCAGGCGGCGCAGCGGGGGTGACCGCCACCAGGCTGCCGACAGGTTCGGCGAAACGCCGGAACGCCGGTTCGGAAAGGCCGATTTCATCGGGGCCGACCAGGGCATCGTCGTCGGTGATCAGCAGGGTGGCCAGCAATACCCGCGAGTTCCGGCGCAGTTCGACCCGGCTGAATCCACGGAAAATCTCCGGGCGCAGCGCCTTCGACTGCCGCGAAATGACGACGACGTTCTCGCGTCCTGTGTCCAGATTGACGCTTCGAATCTTCAGGGGCGGACGGGAGTTATCGACGGAGTTCATTTGCCATGGCCGGCCGGAGGACACATCTGAACCACATAGGTCCGGTTGAGTGAAAACGATTGACCCAAATCATGTTTGTGATCGAGCGTAGCTCGCCAGTACAGAATATTCTTGCTGTCTGACCCGCCTTGCGAAGATCAAACCCGTATTTTGCCGGACGTGGCGCAAAGAACACAGCAACTGGCCAAATGCCGGCTGCTCACGGCCTTGTTATCGCCGGTAAGGGTTTTTGGGTTAGTTACCCCTGACACATGCATCTGCATGAATGCGAATCAGGGGACTTCCATGGCGACCAAGAACCTCATCCTCGGCTCGGCGGCGGCGCTGATGCTCGTCAGCGGCGCGCAGGCGGCCGACCTTCCGGTCAAGGCCAAGGCGGTCGAGTATGTCAGGATCTGCTCGCTCTACGGCGCCGGTTTCTTCTACATCCCAGGCACCGATACCTGCATCAAGCTCGGGGGCTATCTGCGTGCCGACGTCACCTTCAACGGCGGGGCGCACGGTGCGCCGGCCTGGAACGGCGACCTCGGCCAGCAGAACCGCTTCCGCGATTACTTCGTTGGCCGCTCGCGCATGGCGCTGACGGTCGATACCCGCACCGCGACCGAATACGGCGTGGTCCGCACCTTCGGCCAGGGCGATTTCCAGTTCCAGAATTTCGGCAACACCAACCCGGCGGGTTCGGTCGGCACCCAAACGACGGGCCTCAGCAGCGCCTTGCTTTCCACCGCCGGCGGCGGCTACGTCGCGGTAGAGTATCTCTTCATCCAGTTCGCCGGCTTTACCTTCGGAAAGTCTTCGTCGGCCTACTCGACGCCGTGGAATGGTTTCCCGGGCAACATCAATGCGAACCTGATGGGCGGCAACAACACCGATACCGGCGTCAACAACATCCAGTACACCGCGCAATTCGGCAACGGCGTGTCCGCCAGCATCGGTCTCGATGATCCGACGGTCTGGAACCGCACCGCGGTCTACAATCTGAGCATCCCCGGCGCGATCGGCGCCAACGGCACCGGATCGAGTGCCTATGCGGGCGCGCGCGTGCCCGACATCGTCGGCAACATCCGCGTCGACCAGGCCTGGGGCGTGTTGCAGCTCTCGGCCGCGGCGCATGAGGTCAGTGGCTCCTACAACACGCTGGCGGCCGGCGCGGCGCCGAACAACCTCTCCGAGATCAGCGGTCACCCCGACGGCAAGTGGGGCGGTTCAGTGATGGCGGCCGTGCAGATCAAGAACATCCCGACTGGTGCAGGCGACGACATCAAGTTCGATGTCTCCTATGCCAAGGGCCACACCAAGAACGTGATCGCAACCTCCGGCGCCTCGCCGAGTTTCGCGATGTTCGGCAACAGCGGCTTCGGCTACCAGAGCGTTGGCTTCGGCGCGACCACGGACGGCGTCTATTTCCCCGGCGCGGCGGGTACCGGCGGCATCCAGCTGACCACGGCCTGGGGCGTCCGCGGTGCCTTCAATCACAACTGGAATCCCAACTGGTCGAGCAGCCTGTTTGGCAGCTACTCCAGTGTGCGATACGACGGCGGCGCCAACGACAACATCAACGGGCTCGGCACCACCACGGCCAAGGGCGCCTATTGCGCCGCCTTCGCTGCGAGCCATCCGGGTCAGGCAGCCGTCGGAAACCAGGCCGGCAACTACAGCTGCAATCCCGACTTCAACGTCGCGCAACTCGGCGTCACGACTCGCTGGGTCCCGGTCAAGAACCTGACCTTCTCGGCCGAAGTGCAGCTGTTCCACCTCGATCAGAAGATGTCGGGCAGTTCGGTGTTTACCGCGACCGCTCCGAAGCCGACTGCGCTGTACGAGTTCAAGGACCAGAATACGGTTCTGCTGCAGCTGCGCGCCCAGCGCAATTTCTGATCGACACCACGTTCGATCGAAATCGCGACGGACAAGTATCTTTGATGACATGAAATGAATGCGCCAACAGTTTTGTTGGCGCATTTTTTCGTGACTGACGGCTCGCGCGTCAGTGCGTTGCACAAAGAACACAGGCGTCCCCAAAACCGGGCCGCGCCACCCCACTGTCATTCTCCCTGATGAACTCTGCGCTACTCGCTCGCATGCATCGACATCATGCAATGCAGGCCCGCAGGTCACACCGGAGAAAACAAGAATGACTATGTACCGAAAACTCATCCTCGGCTCGGCGGCGAGCTTTCTCGCCATGGGCGCAGCCCAGGCCGCCGATCTTCCGGTCAAGGCCAAGGCGGTCGAGTATGTCCGGATCTGCTCGCTTTACGGCGCCGGCTTCTTCTACATCCCCGGCACCGATACCTGCATCAAGCTCGGGGGCTATCTGCGTGTCGACACCACCTTCAACGGTGGCGCGCACGGCGCCCCGGCCTGGAGCGGCGATCTCGGCCAGCAGAACCGTTTTCGCGATCAATTCGTTTCCCGCTCGCGCATGGCGCTGGCGATCGATACCCGCACCGCCACCGAATACGGGGTCGTCCGCACCTTCGGCCAGGGTGACTTCCAGTTCAACAACTTCGGAAGCAGCAATCCGGCGGGTTCGGTTGGTTCCCAGACTTCGGGCCTCAGCAGCTCCCTGCTTTCCACAGCGGGCGGCGGCTACGTCGCGGTCGAGTTTCTTTTCATCCAGTTCGCCGGCTTCACCTTCGGCAAATCGGCCTCCGCCTACGCGACCCCGTGGCAGGGAACTCCGGGCAACATCGATTCGAACCTGCTCGGCGGTCATGTGACCGATACCGGCGTCAACAACATCCAGTACGAGGCGCAGTTCGGCAACGGCGTGTCCGGCACCGTTGGCCTCGATGATCCGACGGTGTGGAACCGCACGGCCGTTTACAATCTGGGCATCCCCAGCGCGATCGGCGCCAACGGAACGGGATCGAGTGCCTATGGCGGCGCGGTTGCCCCCGACATCGTCGGCCGAATCCGCATCGATCAGGCGTGGGGCCTGTTCCAGCTCTCGGGCAGGGCTCATCTCGTGAACGCTTCCTACAACAATCTGTCGGCCAGCGCTGCGCCGAACAATCTTTCCGAAATCAGCGGTCACCCCGACAGCAAGTGGGGCGGTTCGGTGATGGCGGCGTTGCAGATCAAGAACATCCCGACCGGCAAGGGTGACGACATCAAGATCGACGTCAGCTACGCCAAGGGCAGCACCAAGCAAGTGATCGCGACCTCCGGCACCTCGCCGAGCTTCGCGATGTTCAGCGACAGCAGCTTCGGCTACCAGAGCGTCGGCTTCGGTGCGACCACCGACGCCGTCTATCTTCCCGGCGCTGCCGGGACCGGCGGTCTCGTTCAACCACAACTGGGATTCGTACTGGTCGACCAGCCTGTTCGGAAGCTACTCCGCCGTCCGCTATGATGGTGGCGCCAACGACAACATCAACGGGATCGGAACCAGCTCTGCCAAGGGGGCCTATTGCGCCGCCTTCGCTGCAAGCCATGGTGGCCAGGCAGCGGTCGGAAACCAGACCGGAAACTACACCTGCAATCCGGACTTCAACGTCTCTCAGCTCGGCGCGGTCACCCGCTGGACCCCCGTCAAGAACCTGACGTTCTCGGCGGAAGTCATGTGGTTCCATCTCGATCAGAAGATGTCGGGCAGCTCGGTCTTCACCGCCTCTGCGCCGAAGCCGAACGCGCTCTACGAGTTCAAGGACCAGGATACGTTCCTGCTGCAGGTTCGCGCCCAGCGTAATTTCTGATCGCGAGCGTCCTGGGTTCAGTCTTGTGAAGTGAGGCGAGGTGGGGCGAGAAGCAGAATCAGCTTCTCGTCCCACGTCGCCGTTTCAGCACGGTTGCCACCAGCGCGAGGAAATACTCCCTGACGACGTGACTGGACGTCGCCAGCGACTCGACCGCGCGTTGCTCCGCGACCCGGTCGTGCACGATGCCGATATAGTTCTTTCTGACGTCTGGCTGCTGGGTTGGCATTCTGCTCACTCCACGGCGGGACCATGTGAGGCAGGCCCGAAATCAAACGTAAATTTTTGCTCCCGTATGAATACCGCCAGGGGCATCCGGCAAATGTCGCGTTCGGCCTTAACGGTTCGTTCAGCGTCTTCGTCAATCGACCGTCAACCAATCCAACCTAGGTTCAGCCGCATATTGGCGCGGGAGCAACCCGCGGCGCGTCGACAGGAGTTTCTGGATGCGACGGCATTTTTCAAAATTCTTGAGTGACCAGTCCGGCGCGACCGCCATCGAATATTGCCTGATCGCGACCGGGATCGCCTTCGTGATCATCGCCGCCGTCAACGGCATCGGCACCAGCCTCAGCGGCACCTTCACCACGGTGAATTCATCGCTGAAGTAGCCGCGGAGATGCCGCAGCGGAATTGAGCCCGGCGTCACGTGCCTTCGCTGTCCCCGTTCAGGGCCCGCAACATCCCGATCCGCGCGAACATCAGCCAGCCGCCGCCGATCTCGGCGGCATTGATCAGGTTCTCCACCGCAATCTGCCAGCGCTCCTGCTGCTGAACGTCGTTCGGCAACTTCATGACATGGTCGGCGGCGTGCTGCAGCGTGGTCAGCCTGGCGCCGCCGCGCAAGCGTATCGGCTCATCGAACGGAGTCGACCACGGCATCTCAGGCGAGCGGCTGCTGCAATGTTGCCATCTCGCCGCGATCTCGAATGATCACGCGCCGCGGCGAACGCATCTAGCCCGCCTTCTTGGACCGGACCGGCGCGCGCGCCGGCTTCTCGGCTTTCTTCAGATCCTGCTTCAGATCCTGCTTCGGCTCCTGCCTGGCCGCGCGCTTGCCGCTGCCTGAGATCGGCAGCAGCATCTCGCGCTGGCCGGCGGCGGCCTTGCGCGGCTTCTTGGCCTTGCCCTTGGCCGTGGCTTTGGCGGCGGCAGGGGCGGACTGCTTTTCGCTGGCGAGGCTGCGCTTCAGCGCGTCCATCAGGTTGATGACGTTGCCGCCCGATTTCGGCGCGGCCTTCGCGATCGGCAAGCCGTTGCGTTTTTGATTGATCAGCTCGATCAGCGCGGATTCGTAGCGGTCCTCGAACTGGTCGGGTTCGAACGAGCCCGATTTCTGTTCGACGATATGCCTGGCCAGATCCAGCATGTCCTTGGTGATCTTCACATTCTGGATGTCTTCGAAATATTCCTTCTCGCTGCGCACCTCATAGGGATAGCGCAGCAGGGTGCCCATCAGGCCCTTGTCGAGCGGCTCCAGCGCGATGATGTGTTCGCGGTTGGTCAGCACCACGCGGCCGATCGCAACCTTGTTCATGCTGCGGATGGTCTCGCGGATCACAGCGAAGGCGTCATGGCCGACCTTGCCGTCGGGCACGAGATAATAGGGTCGGATCAGATAGCGGTTGTCGATGTCCGTCTTCGGAACGAACTCGTCGATCTCGATGGTTCGGGTCGACTCCAGCGCGATGTCCTCGAGTTCGTCCTTCGACACCTCGACATAGGTGTCGGTGTCGACCTTGAAGCCCTTCATGATGTCTTCGGCGGCGACTTCCTCGCCGGTGTCGGCATCGACCTTGGCATATTTGATGCGGTGGCCGGTCTTGCGGTTGATCTGGTTGAAGGAGACCTTCTCGGTATCCGACGTCGCCGGATACAGCGCGACCGGGCAGGTCACGAGCGAAAGGCGCAGGAAGCCTTTCCAGTTGGCGCGGGGGGCCATGGGATACTCCAAAACGCAACAAATGACCGATGAGAATACCACCGGGGAACCCGGTTTCAAAGCGGATGGGGCGGGGAATCTCCTAACGGCGTTAACCGTGGCGGAGCGGGATGGTTGCATGGCTGGCGCGCGGCGGTCCGCGCCTGACACGTGGTGCGGCGTTCTGGCACCGCAGGTCCTGAAACCCGGAACATCGTCCGGCATCAGGCGTTGCTTTCGCGACGTCACGCCGCAACGACTTGCAATAACGACTTGCAGTTTTTTCGCGACCCAGGAGGGCAGCCATGGCAACGAGAGATCACGACCAGATCGTGGAAACCGCGAGGGAAGCCCGCGGGGCCGAGCCGGGGCCGTCGGTGCTTGCCCTGCTCACGGTCTCGACCGGACTCGCGGTGCTGATCCTCGGCGTGATCTGGTTCGTGTTCTTCCGCACCTGAGCGCAGCTCAGTGCTGACTGACGGTACGCCTGTTATTGCGAGACCTCCGGTGCCTGGCGCAAAAGTGGCCCGGCAGCCGTGGGGCCACCGGGCAGTCGGGGAGGAAACGCCCAACGTGGGCCTCGGACAGCGATGCGGCAGCCAATGGACACCACAGAGGGTCGCGCGTCGCCGAATTCAGTGCGTCGAAAGCCACCCCATCCAGATGCCGAAGCCATCGCAGATGACCGCGAGAGTGAGCAGGGCGAACAGCAGCGTCCAGCCGCTGAAATCGTGATAGGTTCATCGGAAGATACCGTCTGCGGCCTGGCGTGCGCGGCATCGGCAAGCTCGCGAGCGAACGCCTTGCCGCTGTTGCCTGTCCCTGACGTGAGTTCATCCGAGGAGGCGGGAGCGCAATACTCTCAGTCACCAGCAATCGCCAAAGGGCCTCTTGGTGATGCCGCCAGCCTGACTCCGAACGTGGCCGAGTCGCTGGTCAATAGCGCTCGCTTTGGTGAATTATCTTGACGCATGCTGCGATGGCGTGATGTCGGGAAATTTGCTCCCGGGAGCGCTGCCTCCGGCCGCGGACCGGATCCGGATGACTGCAAGCCGAAGCTGCCGGCGGCCTGTTTGGGCTTTCGACTCGGCAAGTTAGGCGGTTAGATCGGCGCTGGGGGCTGTGCAAGAGGCCGGCGCCGGTGCCGGCCCGGTCCGGCTGTCGACGCGGTTGTGACAAAAAAGTAATGATGCGAATCGATGGCTGTTCATCCGGCATTCACGCCGCGACGCCTCATCTGGATGGCGGCGATTGTGCCGGGACATATTGAGGGAATGCCAGCTTGCGCCTGCTCGTCGTTGAAGACGATCCGGATCTCAACCGTCAGCTGACGACGGCGTTGAGCGATGCCGGCTATGTGGTCGACCGCGCTTTCGACGGCGAGGAGGGGCACTTCCTCGGTGACAGCGAACCCTATGACGCCGTCGTGCTCGACATCGGGCTGCCGAAAATGGACGGCATCTCGGTGCTGGAGGCGTGGCGCCGCAACGGCCGTATCATGCCGGTCCTGATCCTCACCGCGCGCGACCGCTGGAGCGACAAGGTGCAGGGTTTTGATGCCGGCGCCGACGACTACGTGGCAAAACCGTTTCATCTCGAGGAAGTGCTGGCCCGGATTCGCGCGTTGCTGCGCCGTTCCACCGGCCACGCCCAGTCCGAGCTCGTCTGCGGACCGGTGTCGCTGGACACCCGGACCGGCCGGGTCAGCGTATCCGGCAACCCGGTCAAGATGACCTCGCATGAATACCGCCTGCTGGCCTATCTGATGCACCATACCGGGCGCGTGGTATCGCGCACCGAACTGGTCGAGCATCTCTACGATCAGGATTTCGACCGCGACTCCAATACCATCGAAGTGTTCGTCGGCCGCATCCGCAAGAAGCTGGACGTCGATATCATCCAGACGGTGCGGGGGCTCGGCTATCTCCTGACGCCGCCCTCGCCGGGCGGCTGATCAAAGGTGTTGATCGGCCGGCCGGCTTGCGCTCTGGTTCGGGCATGATCCTGTTCGAAAACCGGCATCCATCGATCGGATCGTGGTCCCTGAATATGCGTTTCGGGATGACGATCTGATGCGCGGCAACTCGCTCGCCACCCGGCTGTTCCTGTCGGCGACCGCCTGGGTGGTGGTGATCCTGCTCCTCACCGGCATCGTGCTGTCGTCGGTCTACCGCAACGCGACCGAGCGCGCGTTCGACCGCCGTCTCAATCTCTATCTGCGCACCATCATCGCGGAAGTGGCGACGCCGGATAACACGCCCGATCAGTTCCAGTCGCTCGGCGAGCCGCTGTTCGAACTGCCTCTGTCCGGCTGGTATTGGCAGATCACGCGCGCCGACGGCGGCAAGCCCGAGCTGCGCGCGTCGCGCTCGCTGTGGGACAAGAAGCTGCCGAAGCTCGAAGAGCAGGGCGCTGACCTGACCGCGGCCGGCGTCCGCCTCGGCTATGTCGATGGCCCCGAGGGCCAGCTGTTGCGGATGGTGGAACGGCCGGTCGACCTCGGCATCGACGGCAAGTTCCTGGCCAGCGTGGCCGGCGATGCCTCGGAGATTTTCGACGAAACCCGCAGCTTCGATTACTATCTCGGCGGCACCTTCGCGGCGTTGTCGATCGTGCTGGTGCTGACCACCATCTTCCAGGTCCGTTTCGGGCTCGCGCCGCTGAAGCGCATTTCGGAATCGATCGCCGATATCCGCTCCGGCCGCGCCGAGCGGCTCGAGGGCGAGTTCCCGGTCGAGATCGCGCCGCTGGCGCGGGAGACCAACGCGCTGATCGACGCCAACCGGGAAATCGTCGAGCGCGCCCGCACCCATGTCGGCAATCTCGCGCATGCCATCAAGACGCCGCTGTCGGTCATCGTCAACGAAGCTTCCGCACGGGGCGGGGATCCGTTCGCGGCCAAGGTGCTGGAGCAGGCCGACATCATGCGCGACCAGGTCGCGCACCATCTGGAGCGCGCCCGCATCGCCGCGCGGCTCACCGTGATCGGCACCGTCACCGAGGTGGCGCCCGCGATCGAGGCATTGCGCCGGACCATGGAGAAGATCCACCGGGATCGCGGCCTCGCCATCGGCGTCAAGGCCGACGCGAGCGCGAAGTTTCGCGGCGAGCGCCAGGACCTCGAGGAGATGGCCGGCAATCTCGTCGACAACGCCTGCAAATGGGCGGCGACGCGGGTCTTCATCGAAGTGCTGGTGGAACCGGCGGCGGAGCCGGGCGCCGGGCCGATGCTTCGCATCATCGTCGACGACGACGGGCGGGGCCTGTCGGCGCCGGAGCGGGCGCAGGCCTCGCGCCGGGGCCAGCGGCTCGACGAATCCAAGCCGGGTTCGGGGCTGGGGCTGTCGATCGTGGTCGACCTCGCGGCCCTGTACGGCGGCAGCCTTACCCTCGGCAATGCGCCGATCGGGGGATTGCGGGCGGAACTGTTGCTGCCGGGGGTATAAAGCCTCGTCCGAGGAAGCCAAAATGCCGCTTTGGCAAGAGTTTGGGGGTCCCGGAATACCCACCAATTCATCTTCCTAAACGGCTTCTTAACGTCGGGGCTCTTATGATGACCGGTGGACGCTTAGTGCCGTCCGAGCGAAACACGCATCCATACCGGGCGCATGAGCCAGACATCGATCGAGCGGCTGAGGGACTATCTCGCGCAGCTTCCGCCACAGGCGCAGGCGCTGCTGATGCGGGAGTTCGAACGCGCCATCGAACGGGGTGAAGACACCACGGTTGCCACCTTCGTGCTCGAACAACTGCGCAAGGTGGTGCGCGGAACCGACGAGGAGGCGCGGCCGCGGATCGACGATCCGGCCCGCCTGCTGTTCCGTCCGCTCGAGCCATTTCTGGTCGAAGGGAATTCTCCGGTACGGCCGGGTCAAGTCCGCCGCGCCTCGCTGTTGCCGGTGTGGAATTGGTTGACCCGCGACGGCGCGCCCGATTCCGCGCGGGAATTCGAAGCGGCGCTGGCCCGCGTGCGGGAAGCCGGAGCGGCGTCCGATCTCGAGGTCGCGGTCCGCAAGTTCCAACATGCGGCGGCGGCTGCGATCGTCAAGATTGCCACGCCGGTGCCCAACGGCGACCACCACCGCGCGCTGGCCCGGGTCGGTTCACCCAATGTGATCGAGGACATGCTGCCGATCGGCTCGGTCCTGCAGAACCGCGAAGCGCTGGATACTCTCAGTGGCCGGCTCCCCAGTTTGCTGCGGATATTCAATGATTCGCAGGTCGCCTCGATAGGGTCGGCCCTCAACGTTCCGTCGCTGCAAACCCCGCAATTGCTGCCGTTCGCGCTATCGCTGGTGATGCCGCGGCTGCCGGCGCCGTGGCAGATCATCCGCCTGGCCATCAAGATGGCTGCCTCCGACGATGAGATCCGCGTTGCCGCGACGCCTTACGGCGTTGCCGTCACCATCGCGCTGCACGATCTGTCCTTCCTCGCGGCCAGTCTGCGCACCGATATCAAGCGCGGCCATTTCGACACCGTTGCGGATCAACTCAAGACCCTCCACGACGGTGTGCGCGGCTTGCGGACCGAGCTCGATCTGCGCAACGATTCCACCTGGGGCAGGCAGCTGACGTCGATCCGGGCCGATATTTCCAACGCCTTGCAATCGGAAATCGACAGCGTGCCGGGCCGGGTCCGGCGCCTGCTGCGTCAACGCGCCGACAAGGATATTCCCGCCGGCGCCAAGATCGACTCCGCTGATGTCGATGAAACCGCGGCCTTGATCGATTTCGTCGCGGTGTGTCGCACCTATGCCAGCGAACTCGCGATCAACGAGGTCACGCTGCGGACCTATTCCGATCTGCAGCAATACGTCGAGAAGTCCACGGAGTCGCTGGTGCAATCGCTGCGCGGCGGCGACGCCAAGACGCGCGGCTTCCGGCAGATGCAGGTCAAGGCGGCGATCCGCTTCTGCGAGGTATTGTTCGGCCAGGACTATGCATCGCTGATGAGCAGGGCGGCTGAAAACGCGCAGACCGTCGAACGCAAGCCGTCGCGCGCTAGTTAAACGGATGGTGAAATTATAGGTTGTAATTTTGATTGACTGAATCCGGCGCGGGACCTACACCTTTGCTGTGCCCCGCTCATCAAGTCATTGAATTTTGAAATATGAACTCAGTCATTAATTACGTTGGACTCGAAAATCGCATCGTCACCGCAACGTATCGAAACCTGATGATCGGCGCCAAGGTGGTCCTGGTCGACAAGGCCAGCGATCAGCAATTGCCCGATCCGGTCACGACGATCGCATCACCGGTCCCCGCCGGCTCGCTCAGGATCAGGCTGCCGGCCACGGTCAAGCCGGGGGACTATTATCTGAAGGCGCTGAACGGGCACGGCGCCTCGGTCGCGCTAAGCGTCGAGTTTTACGTGAGCTGACAGCCGTTTTTCTGGGGTTTTCCGCGGGTTTCCGGGGTTTTCCCGCAACGCCGGCCAATTGATAATTGTCAATTGCCGGGGTCGCCGCCCGTGGTGTAAAGCGGCGCATCGGTGCCTTGACTGTGGTGCCGTTTCACCGGAACTTGGCTGATGACGCTGTGGTTTGTGTTCGCGCTGATGACGGTCGCGGCGATCTTCGCCGTGCTCTGGCCGTTAAGCCGGGGCGTGCGGCCGCAAAGTGAAGGCAGCGAGGCCGCCGTCTACAAGGACCAGCTCGGCGAGATCGACCGCGACCTCGCCAGCGGACTGATCGGTTCCTCCGAAGCTGAAGCCGCGCGCGTCGAGATCAGCCGCCGGCTGCTCGCCGCAAGGGACAGTCAGGACGGTCCGCCGGTCGCGTCGAGCGCCAAACTGCGCCGATCCGCGGCCATCCTGGCCCTGGTTGGGCTTCCGATCATGGCGCTGGCAATCTACCTCCCGCTGGGATCGCCCCGGCTCGGCGATTTTCCGCTGGCCCAGCGCGCCCGCGCGCCCGATGCCGCCCAGCCGTTTGAAAATATGGTGGCGCAGGTCGAGGCGCATCTGGAGAAGAATCCGACCGATGGCCGGGGCTGGAACGTGCTGGCGCCGGTTCTGGCGCGGCTCGGCCGCTTCGAGGAAGCGGCCCGCGCCTATCGCAATTCGATCACCTACAATGGCGACAGTTCCGAGCGCCGGTCCGACCTCGGCGAAGCGCTGGCCGCCGCGGCGGGCGGCGTGGTCACCGCGGAGGCGAAGGCCGAATTCGAACGCGCCGTCGCTCTGAACGCCGACGAGGTCAAGGCGAGCTACTTCCTCGGGCTGGCCGCCGAGCAGGACGGGCGCGGCAGCGAGGCCGCCTCGATCTGGCGCGCCATGCTGGCCAAGGCGCCACCGGATGCGCCGTGGCGTCCGCTGGTGCAGGCCGCCCTGGCGCGGGTCGGCGGAGCGCCGGTCCCGCCGCCCGGAGCACCGGCTCCGGTGCTGTCCAATGAGGCGATGGCCGCGGCAAAGGACATGAGCGAGGCCGACCGCGGCGACATGATCCGTGGCATGGTCGAGCGACTCGCCACCCGACTGAAACAAAATGGCGACGATGTCGAAGGATGGCTGCGGCTGGTGCGGGCCTATATGGTGATGGGCGATCGCGACAAGGCGAGATCCGCGCTCGGCGACGCCCGTCAGGCGGTCGCCAATGACGCGGCGCGGCTGCGGCAACTGAATGAGGGTCTGAAGAATCTCGGGCTCGACGGATGAGCATGATGATGCGCGGGGTTAACATCATGCGAGGAACCAGAGGTAAGGCATGACGCGCAAGCAGCGGCGTTTGACAATGATCGGCGGCTCGCTCGCGGTGCTCGCCATCGCGGCGGCCCTCGTGCTGAACGCGATGCGCGATTCGATCGTGTTCTTCTCGACGCCGACGATGCTGGCCGAAAAGCCGGTTGCCGCCGGCAAGCGTTTCCGGCTCGGCGGCCTGGTGCAGCCGGGATCGCTGGTCCGCGGCGACAATCTTGCGGTCACATTCCAGGTTGCCGACGGCAGCAACACGCTGCCGGTCGCCTTCAAGGGGATTCTGCCCGATCTGTTCCGCGAAGGGCAGGGTGTGGTCGCCGAAGGCGCCCTCGATGCGGCAGGCGTGTTCAAGGCCGACACCGTGCTGGCCAAGCATGACGAGACCTACATGCCCAAGGAAGTCGCGGACGCGCTGAAGAAGCAGGGACACTGGAAAGACGATTACGGCGCGAAGAAGCCGGATTACAGCGCCACACCCGCTGCCGCCGCGCAGGGCCCATCGCCTGCGAAACAAGGGGTTTCCCAGTGATCGCGGAATCAGGACATTACGCCCTGGTGCTGGCGCTGGCGCTGGCGCTGATCCAGTCCACCGTGCCGATCCTCGGCGCGCGCTGGCGCGATCCTGCGCTGATGAATGTCGCGCGCGCCACCGCGCTGGCGCAGCTGTTGTTCGTCGCGGCGTCGTTCGCGGCACTGGCCGCGTTGTACATCACGTCCGATTTCTCCGTCGTCAACGTGTACGAGAACTCGCATTCGACCAAGCCGCTGCTCTACAAGATCACCGGCGTATGGGGCAATCATGAAGGCTCCATGCTGCTGTGGGTGTCGATCCTGGCGCTGTTCGGCGGCCTGGTCGCCGCCTTCGGCAACAACCTGCCGCTGTCGCTGCGCGCCTATGTGCTGGCGGTGCAGGGCTGGATCGCCAGCGCGTTCTATCTGTTCATCCTGATCACCTCGAACCCGTTCCTGCGTATCGCCAGCCCGCCGATCGAGGGCCGCGATCTCAACCCGGTGCTGCAGGACATCGGCCTCGCGGTGCATCCGCCGATGCTCTATCTCGGCTATGTCGGCTTCTCGATCTCGTTTGCATTCGCGGTCGCAGCACTGCTCGAAGGCCGCATCGACGCGGCCTGGGCGCGCTGGGTGCGGCCGTGGACGCTGGTGGCGTGGATCTTCCTCACGCTCGGCATCGCGATGGGCTCGTACTGGGCCTATTACGAGCTCGGCTGGGGCGGCTGGTGGTTCTGGGATCCGGTCGAGAACGCCTCATTGATGCCGTGGCTGGCCGGCACCGCGCTCTTGCATTCCGCTGTCGTGATGGAGAAGCGCAACGCGCTGAAGGTCTGGACCATCCTGCTGTCGATCCTGACCTTCTCGCTGTCGCTGCTCGGCACCTTCCTGGTGCGCTCCGGCGTGCTGACGTCGGTGCATGCGTTCGCGACCGATCCGACGCGGGGTGTGTTCATCCTGCTGATCCTGTGCATCTTCATCGGCGGCAGCCTGTCGCTCTATGCCTGGCGGGCGTCGGCGCTGAAGCAGGGCGGGCTGTTCGCGCCGATCTCGCGTGAAGGCGCGCTGGTGCTCAACAACCTGTTCCTCACCGCGGCGTGCGCAACCGTGTTCATCGGAACGCTGTATCCGCTGGCGCTGGAAGTCCTGACCGGCGACAAGATTTCGGTCGGCGCGCCGTTCTTCAACCTGACCTTCGGGCCGCTGTTCCTGCCCTTGATGATCGCGGTGCCGTTCGGGCCGCTGCTGGCGTGGAAGCGCGGCGATCTGCTGGGTGCGGCGCAGCGCCTGACCGCTGCCGGGATCGCGGCATTGCTCGCGGTCGCCATGCTGTGGGCGTGGACGCGCGGCGGCAATGCCTTCGCGCCGCTCGCCATCGGGCTCGCCGTCTTTGTGATCGCGGGTGCGTTGACCGACCTCACCGAGCGCACCGGCCTGTTCCGGGTGCCGTTCGCCACCGCGACGCGGCGCGCGCGGGGGCTGCCGCGCGCGACCTGGGGCTCGGCGTTCGCCCATGCCGGCGTCGGCGTCGCCCTGATCGGGATCGTCTGCGAAACCACGTGGAACAGCGAGTATATCGGATCGATGCGGCCCGACGACGTCGCGAAGATCGCCGGCTATGAACTGAAGCTCGGCGATGTGACGCAGCGGAAGGGACCGAATTTCAGCGAAATGCTGGCGCGCTTCGCCGTCAGTCACGACGGCGAGCGACTCGGCGACATGACGCCGTCGAAGCGCAATTTTTCCGCGCGATCATCCTCGACCACCGAGGCCGCGTTGCTGACGCGCGGCGCCAGCCAGCTCTATGTCTCGCTGGGCGAGACCACTGCCGACGGCGCGATCGCGGTGCGCATCTATCACAAGCCGCTGGTGCTGCTGATCTGGTGGGGTCCCATACTGATGGCGCTCGGCGGCGTGCTGTCGTTGTCGGACCGCAGGCTGCGGGTCGGGGCGCCGAAGCCCGCGAAGTCCCTGCGCGGCCTGCAGGCGGCGGAGTGATCGATTGAAACAATTCCGCGCTTTCCTGCTGGCCATCGCCATGATCGCGGGATCGCAGCCGGCCCATGCCGTGCAGCCCGACGAGGTCATGTCCGATCCGGCCAGGGAATCCCGCGCACGGGAGCTGTCGCGCGAGCTGCGCTGCATGGTGTGCCAGAACCAGTCGATCGACGATTCCGACGCGCCGCTGGCGCGCGATCTGCGCCTGTTGGTGCGGGAGCGGATCGCGTCCGGCGACAGCGACGCCCAGGTGATCGATTTCCTGGTGGCGCGCTACGGCGAATTCGTGCTGCTGAAACCGAGGTTCAACTCCCGCACGCTGCTGCTGTGGCTGTTGCCGCCGCTGGCGCTGGCCGGCGGCGGGCTGGCGCTGTGGGCCAATATGCGGCGGCGCTCCGGGTCAGGCGCCCGGGAAGACGACTCGCTGCTCAAGCTGACGGCGGACGAGGAAGCTCGGGTTGAGGCGCTGATGTCGGACAACAGGCCGCCGGAGAAACCGGTCTAGGTATTGTTACGGATTCTTTCTCACTCATGCGAACGAATTGCAGTTTCGCCGCGCCGGCTCGGCCGGCCGCAAGGTCAAACTTCATGCAATTTTGACCTTTGTCTGAATACTTCACTGGGCAAGTCAAATACCTCTCCTGCCCGGGCACGCCCATGTTCTCCAACAGCAATTTGACCATCCGCTTCCTGATCGGGGCCGTCGTGGCGGCCCTGTTGCTGTTGCTGGCCGTCGGCGGAGGCACGGGATTTGTCGCCGTCCTCTACCTCAACAATGAAATCACGAGTCTATCCGCCGAGTTCGGCGCACTGAGCGGCCCGAGCCGCGAACATGCGCTGCAGATCTATCAGCAGGCCCAGGCGGCGTTTTCATACTTCCTGATGGCGTGCGTTGCCATTGCGGTGTTTGCCTCCGTCGTTTGCCTGACGACCTACTTTGCGGTTCGAAACGGCATCATGGGACCGCTGGCCGCTATCGTGCACGCGATGCGGCAGGTCGCAGACCAGAAATACGAAACCCCGATCCCGGGACTGGGGCGTGCCAACGAAATCGGCCTGCTGGCAGGTGCACTCGAGGTCTTCAAGACGACGGGTATCGAGCGCCAGCGTCTGACGGAGCACGAGTTGCAGCAAGCCCAGCGTCAGGGCGAGCGTTCCCGTTATCTCGACGAGAAGATCGGGGCCTTCAACGGCCTCGTCGCCAATGTCGTCAGCAGCGTCGCTTCTTCCGCGGTCCGGCTGAAGAGCAATGCGGAAACGCTGTCGCAGGCCGCCAACGAAACCAGCGCCAAGGCCAGCGCGGTTGCCAGCGCCGCGAGCCAGGCCAGCACCAGCGTACAGACCGTAGCCGGTTCGGCGGAGGAGATGACGACGTCCATCGGCACCATCAGCCGGCGCGTTACCGACGCCACGCAGCGGGCGGAGGGGGCGGCGGCACAAGCCCGCAAGAGCGGCGACACCATTCATGCGTTGTCGGAGGCCGCCGAAAAGATCGGGGCTGTCGTGCAACTGGTCCAGGCGATCGCGTCCCAGACCAATCTGCTGGCGCTCAACGCCACGATCGAGGCGGCGCGGGCGGGCGAGGCCGGCAAGGGCTTCGCGGTGGTCGCTTCCGAGGTGAAGAATCTCGCCCACCAGACCAGCAAGGCGACCGACGAAATCTCCACCCAGGTCGCGAGCATTCAGGGCATCACGGGTGAGACGCGCGAAGCGATGGAAGACATCTCGAACACGATCGCCGAAATCAGCGCGATCATGTCCGGCATCGAGGTTGATACGGAGCAACAGCGAAACGCGACGCTGGAGATTTCGAGGAGTGTCAAGGACGCTGCCCGCGGCACGCTGGACGTCTCAAATCATATCGCGCAGATCACCTCGACGTCGTCCGAGACCGGGCGCATGGCAAGCGACGCGCGGGATTCGGCGGTCGATCTTTCGCAGCAAGCCGAAACCCTGAAGCGGGAAGTCGACGGCTTCATCATGAGCGTCAGGGCGATCTGAAGGGTCGGACCGGCGCGGTCCGGCTGAAGGTGGGCGAATCCGCGGAACTGGCATCTGCTCTGCGGCTAACCCCTTGTCTGTCCTGCGATATTCCGCCGCAGCGATGTTTCGCTTTATTACAAAAGTTTAATTCCCCCGCCAGCGCGCGGTAAGGCTGAGATCCCCATCTTCAGACCCGTAAGGTGCTCGCCCCCGCACCGTCGAAACAGGCTCTGGAGATTTCCTACATGACCGAACGTCCCACCGATTTCTCGTCGCTTCCGTCGTTTCGCGCGCCGCGCCGCCAGCTGTTTTCCGCCCGCAAATTTGCGCTGATGGCCTCGGTCGTGGCCGGCCTCGGCGTCGCCGTTTACGGCTTCAGCCCGTCGCATGGCCCGGTCGATGTCTTCACCAGTTCCGCGCATGCGCAGGTCAGCACCGAAGTCCGCAAGGTCGAGAAGCCGATCGGCTTTGCCGACATCGTCGAGCGCGTGAAGCCGTCGGTGATTTCGGTCAAGGTCAATATCGCCGAGAAGACCGCCTCCAAGGACGACAGCTCCGGCAGCAACGAGGATTCGCCGTTCCAGCCGGGCTCGCCGATGGAGCGCTTCTTCAAGCGCTTCGGCGGACCCGACGGCTTGCCCCCGGGCCTGCGCGGCGGCCCCGGCGGTCCCCGTGGCGGCCGTGGCCCGGTGTCGGGTCAGGGTTCGGGCTTCTTCATCTCGGCTGACGGTTTCGCCGTGACCAACAACCACGTGGTCGACGGCGCCGACAAGGTCGAAGTCACCATGGACGACGGCAAGACCTTCACCGCCAAGGTGATCGGCACCGATCAGCGCACCGACCTCGCGCTGATCAAGGTCGACGGCCGCACCGACTTCCCGTTCGCCAAGCTTTCCGCCGGCAAGCCGCGGATCGGTGACTGGGTGCTGGCGGTCGGCAATCCCTTCGGCCTCGGCGGCTCGGTGACGGCCGGTATCGTTTCGGCCAGCGGCCGCGACATCGGCAGCGGCCCGTATGACGATTTCATCCAGATCGACGCGCCCGTGAACAAGGGTAACTCCGGTGGCCCGGCCTTCAACACCGACGGCGAGGTGATGGGCGTCAACACCGCGATCTATTCGCCCTCCGGCGGCAGCGTCGGCATCGCGTTCTCGATCCCGGCATCGACGGTCAGAAGCGTGATTGCGCAGCTCCAGTCGAAGGGCTCGGTCAGCCGCGGCTGGATCGGCGTCCAGATCCAGCCGGTGACGGCTGATATCGCCGACAGCCTTGGCCTCAAAAAGGCCGAAGGCGCGCTGGTGGCGGAACCGCAGGCCAGCGGTCCGGCGGCGAAGGCCGGCATCCAGTCCGGCGACGTGATCACGGCGGTCAATGGCGAGCCGGTCAAGGATGCCCGTGAGCTCGCCCGCACCATCGGCGCCCTGGCGCCCGGCGATGCGGTGAAGCTGAACGTGCTGCAGAAGGGTCAGGACAAGGTCATCAACCTCACGCTCGGCCAGTTGCCGAATACGGTGGAAGCCAAGGTCGACACCGACAAGGACAAGGGCAGCGCGACCAAGGGCACCGACGAGCCGAGGCTCGGCCTGACGCTCGCGCCGGCCAACAGCGTTGCCGGCGCCGGCAAGGACGGCGTCGTCGTGACCGAGGTGGTTCCGAAGAGTGCGGCGGCAGAGCGCGGCTTCAAGGAAGGCGACGTGATTCTCGAAGTCGCCGGCAAGAGCGTCACCAATGCCGGAGACGTGCGCGAAGCCATCAACGCCGCGCGCTCCGACAACAAGAACAGCGTTTTGATGCGGGTCAAGACCGGTGGATCGTCGCGCTTCGTCGCGGTGCCGCTGGCGAAAGGCTGAGTATCAATCGCTCTACCAGATGGAAGGTGTCGACGGCATTAGTCGCCCCCGCCGACGGCGCTTTCCGGGGGGCGGGCCTTAAAATCCGCTCCCACCAGTTCCCTTGCGGCGGAATACGCCCCCCTCCGTCGCAAGGGTCAAAAGGGCGGTGAAGTCCCCCAGCTTCACCGCCCGCTTTTTCGCTTAACCGCGAGGCGACGGGTCGCCTTGCATGAGGATGCCGGCCGCGCCATGGTGACAGAGAGCTCAATTTCCTTGACCGCGACCGATCGCCATATGCGCCTTTTGATCATCGAAGACGACCGCGAGTCCGCCGACTATCTGGTCAAGGCGTTTCGCGAAGTCGGCCACATCGCCGATCTCGCCGGCGACGGCGAGGAAGGCCTGTCGCTGGCCGAATCCGGCGACTACGACGTGCTGGTGGTCGACCGCATGCTGCCCAAGCGCGACGGCCTGTCGGTGATCGGCAGCCTGCGCGAAAAGGGCAATCGCACGCCGGTGCTGATTCTCTCGGCGCTCGGGCAGGTCGACGACCGGATCAAGGGGCTGCGCGCCGGCGGCGACGACTATCTGCCGAAGCCCTATGCCTTCGCCGAGCTGCTGGCGCGGGTCGAGGTGCTGTCGCGCCGCCATGGCGGTCCGGCCGAGGAAACCACCTACCGCGTCGGCGACCTCGAACTCGACCGGCTGTCGCACCGGGTGGCGCGCGGCAAGGACGAATTGACGCTGCAGCCGCGCGAGTTCCGGCTGCTGGAATATCTGATGAAGCATGCCGGGCAGGTGGTGACGCGAACCATGCTGCTGGAGAACGTCTGGGACTATCA
>NZ_JAUSLT010000202.1 GCF_030646015.1 Bradyrhizobium sp. | reverse complement strand
GCGCGACCAAGGGCGGCGTGCGGCTGTTCGCCAAGGCGATCGCGATGGAGTGCGCGTCGTTCGGCGACGGCATCCGGGTCAACTCGGTGCATCCCGGCATTATCGACACGCCGATCTGGGGCAAGATTCCGACGGAAGCATCGGGCAGCGGGCAAAATGCCCCGATCGATGCGGAAGAACGCGCGAGACTGGCGGCGCCGCTCGGCCGCGTCGGCCATGCCGCCGAAATCGCCAGCGGCGTGTTGTATCTGGCGTCCGATGCCTCGCGCTATGTCACCGGGACGGAGCTCGTGATTGACGGCGGCATGAACGCGGGCGGCGCTGTAAGGCAGGGGTAGGAAGCGCCGCGGCTGCCATTACGGTCCCTGCCGCAACCGCGACAGCACCTTCAGCCCGCCATAACCGTCCGCCGGCAGCAGCCCCATTTTGGTCTGATAGTCCTTCACCGCCTTCATGGTGTCGTTGCCGACGCGGCCATCGGTGCCGCCGGTGTCGAAGCCCGCTTTCGTCAGGCGCGTCTGCATCTCCTGCACTTCGGCGAGCGTCATCACGCGCTCGGAGCCAGGGAACGGCTGGATGAAGGGCGGACCACCCAGAATGCGGTCGCCGAGATGGCAGATCGCCAGCGCGTAGTTCATTGAGGGGTTGTAGCTGCGCACCGCGTAGAAATTCGGACCCAACAGGAACGCCGGGCCGCCGGCGACCGGCACCCACAGCTGCGCCGATGCGTTCGGCTGCGGGAATGGCTGGCCATCGGCGCGCGTCACCCCGGCGCTGGCCCATGCCGCATAGGTGCGGTTGCCGCCAGCCGATGCGCCGGATGCCCGTACCTCATAGCCCCAATGTTCGCCGCGGCGATATTTGCCGCGATTGAGCAGATAGCGCGCGCTGGAGCCCAGCGCGTCGTCGGGTTTTCCGAATGGCGACACTTTGCCGTCGCGGTCGTAGTCGGTTCCGACATTGAGCCAGACTTCCGGCATCCATTGGGTATGCCCCATCGCGCCGGCCCAGGAGCCGCGCATCTCCTCCGGCGTGCCCCAGCCGCGGTCGACGATCTTCAGCGCGTTGATCAGCTCGGTTTCCCAATAGGCGCGGCGGCGCGGCTCGTTCCAGGCCAAGGCTGCCAGCGAGGGAAATATCGGGCGCATATGGTTCTGCTGCACCAGGGGATCGCCATAGGCGGACTCGACGCCCCATAGGGCCAAGAGCGTGCCGCGCTCGACGCCAAAATCCTGTTCGATCCGGGTGAACAGCGCCTCGTTCCTGCGCAGGGCTTCCTTGCCGGCGGTGATGCGCCAGTCCGAGGCACGGCGGTTGACGTATTGCCAGATCTGCTCGTGAAACTCGGGCTGCTTCGCCATCTGCTTGAACACGGACATGTCGGGCTCGATGCGGCCCATCACGCGGGTGTAGGTCGCGTCCGAAACGCCCTTTGCCAGTGCGCGGGCGCGAAAACCGTCGCGCCATTGATCGAAGCCGGGTGGGGCCGCGAACGCTGTGAGCGGATGCGCGAGCAGGGCGCCGGCGCCGAGGGTCGATCGCAGCAGTGCGCGGCGGGTCGGGGTGATCAGAGAATCAGAATGTTTCATCGGGGCAGTCTACCGGCCAGGGAGGCGGCGCGGCAGAGGTCAATGCGCCGCTGGAACTAGCGATCCTGCTGCAGGTCTGCGGCAATTTTGGACAGCCAGCGCCGCACCGTGGCCTGCGCCTTGCCGCCGAGCCCGGCGACCAGCCGCCGCTCCAGTGCCTGGACCGGACGGCGACATTGGTCGAGCAGGGCGTTGCCGCGGCGGGTCAGCGTCCATTGCAGCACCCGGCCATGCACGGGGTGCGGCGTCTTGCGGATGGCGCCGTCGCGTTCCAGGTTGCGCATGATGACGCCGACGGTCTGCGGAGTCAGCAGCGCCACCCGGGCGAGGTCCGCGCCCGACAGGCCCGGATAGGCCCGCAGCATGGTCAGGACAGCGAATTGCGGCGGGGTGACGCCGAGATCGGCCAGCCGCCGTTCCAGCGTCAGCCGGGTCGCGGCCTGGGCCTGCCGCAGCAGATAGGCGAGGTGGCCTTGTTCGCCGCGCTTGCCCTTGCCCGGTGGCGGCGGGCGGACGCCGGCGAGATCAGGAGCCGGCATGGATTTTTGCCGGCGCGGGGCCGATTTTGACGCGGCACCCGATTTTCGTCGTTTCGGCGCCTTTCGAACCGGGCGCGATTTTGCCGGCGTTCTGATCTTGCGCATAATATAAGGGCTCTTATAATAAATCAGAGCACTTATAACATTAGGTATTGAAGATGTCACATGCCCGCAGCGAATACGCTGACTTCAAGGCGCTGGCGCCGGATGTCTTTGACGCGGTGCTCGCGCTCGGCCAGTTCGCCGCCAAGTCCGGACTCGACCAGCAGCTGCTCGAGCTGATCAAGCTGCGCGCTTCGCAGATCAACGGCTGCGCCTTCTGCGTGCAGTATCACATCCTGCAGGGCGAGAAGCTCGGACTGTCGGCCGACAAGCTCAACCTCGTCGTGGTGTGGCGCGAGGCACCGCTGTTTTCGGCGCGCGAACGCGCGGCTTTGGCATGGACCGAAGCGCTGACATTGCTGGCCGGCGGCGTGAGCGATGAAATCTACGCGCAGGTGAGTGCGGAGTTTTCCGAGAAGGAGCTGACTTACCTGACGTCCGCGATCGCGTCGATCAATGTCTGGAACAGGTTCGGCGCCAGCTATCGCTGGACCCCGCCGCTGCGGCCATCGGCGCCGAAGGCCGCGGCGTCATAACCATCAGTTCTCGGCGATCAGTTCTCGCTGCCTTCCTTGGCGTCGATGTGGGGAAGCACATCATCCGGCAAGGCATGCGCCACGGCTGACGCCGAGGGCGCCTGGGGCCCGGTCTCGCGTCCGCGCCCGCGGATCAGGCGTTCATAGGCCGAGATCAGGGTGACGTAGGGATTGACCCAGAGCCAGCCGTCGTGCGTGAACACCTGCACGTCGAAATGCAAATGGCGGCTGGTGCCGTTGGGACGGTCGAGGTAATTCGAGACCACGCCGAATTTTTCGCCTTCCGCGACGAGGCGTCCGTTGAGGACGCCGTCGGCATCGAGGCTCACCGGGTTCATGTGCATGTAGCGGAACCGGATATGTTCGGTGCGGCTGTTGACCTGCAGGGTTACCGCCTGCTGCTTCGGTGAGCGGATCACGATGCTGTCGCGAACCGCGACCACTCCCTGCTGCCTGGGATCGCATTTGTCGCTGCCTTCGCCGACACCCGCACATTCACCGGCGCGGATATCCTGCCCCTGGTGGCCAAAGCCGCCGGCGCATTGGCCGACGCCGAAACTGCGGGCCTCGCAAAAATTATCCTGCCAGGGGTAGCCGGAATTGCCGCCAGCCGGCTCCTCGCTCTTCTCGCGCGCCCTGCGCTTCATGAAGGATTGTGAATGGGCAAAAGCCGGGGCCTTCTCCAGCGGAAAGCGGATTTGCGAATAGGCGGTGAAGTCGGCGCGTCCGCCCTGCTTGCGAAAGCCGGTGTTGGCGATGATGTCGCCGGCCGGGCGATAGCTGAAATCAGGCGAGCGTTGCAACGGCCGTTCGGCGACTCCGGAAGGCATGTCCATGCGGGGCCGCGAGGGCAGGCCGCCGGCGACGCGCAGCGCTTTCAGGAAACGTTCGGCGACCGGGTAGGCCTCGCGGCAGGCCAGCCGCCGCGGCCGCGGCGTCGAGTCGAGGCACTGGATCGACACCACATAGGGAACGCCGAAGCGCGTGAAGGCATAGCGCACATAGCCTTCCCGGATGAAACGGCGCAGGTCGGGGAATTCCGCCATCAGCGCCTTGACCGGCTCGCCCTTGCCGCCGAGGGGATCGCTGATGTCGTAGATCAGGCTCGAGCCGGTGATCTGCACTTCGACCGGCCTTGCAAAGGTTCGCTGCGGCATGCCATCGCCCGCGCCGGGTTCGAGCGAGAACACCGCGTCGTAGCCGGCGGGGCCGGCGTCGAACAGGTCGGCGGGCCGGAAGTCCGCCTGAAAGCGCGCCAGGGATACGCTGGCCGGCGCGCCGCCCAGCCGGGCCTCGAGAAACGCCGCGGTGTCGAACGGCAGCAGCACCGGCACCCGGCTTCGCCCGATACCGGTGAAGATGGACGACGTCACCGCGTTCAACTGCAGCAGTGCCGGCATGGTGCGCGGATCGTAGGCCGGCAGCCGCCGCTGGCCGGAAAAGGTGAAGGTGGATGCGACCGCCGGCCGGCTGTTGATCTCGGTTCTCAGCTGGTCGAGGGCCGCACGCCATTCGATGCGCACGGCCGAAACCGCCGGCGTCCGGAACTCATCGGCGACGGCAACAGCCATGCCGGCCGGGAGCAAAACGAAAGATGCCAGCCAACGCGTGACGAACCGGACAGCCTTCGTAGCCAATGCCTCGCCCCCCGGCGCCAGTATTGAGCCGCCTGATCCCCGCCTAATCCTTGGCGCGTTCGACGTAGGATCCGTCCTCGGTCATGACCACAATGCGGGTTCCGACGCCGATATGCGGCGGCACGTTGGTGCGCAAGCCGTTGGAAAGGATGGCAGGCTTGTAGGAAGACGAGGCGGTCTGGCCCTTGGTGACCGGTTCGGTTTCCACGACTTCCAGCGTCGCGCGCTGCGGCATCTGGATCGCCACCGGGATGGTGCCGTGCAGCGAAAGCTTGACGGTCATGTTTTCCTGCAGGAAGGCCTTGGCGGTGCCGATCACGTCCTTGGGCACCTGAACCTGATCGTAATTGTCGTTATTCATGAAGTGGAAGCCGTCGGCATCTTCATAGAGGTAATTGAAGTTCTGGTCCTCGATGGTCGCCTTCTCCACCTGATCCGTGGTCTTGTAGCGCTCGGAAACCTTCACCCCGTCGCTGATTCGGCGCATTTCGATCTGGCTGACCGGAGTTCCCTTGCCGGGATGGATGTTCTCGGCGGTAAGAACCACGTAAAGCTTGCCGTCTTGCTCGATGACGTTGCCCTTGCGAATAGAACTGGCGATGACTTTCAAGGCTGTTTTTCCTGATATTCTGGCCCCGGCCCGATCCGGACAAGGGCGTCCCGGGGCCGTTGAGGCGGTTTCGGGCTGCAACATACTGATTTTGCCGCTTGATGCCAGCAGTTTGCGGCCGGATGAGGCGGTCCGCTGATGGCCGAAACCGACCGGATTTCGCCCTGGTGGAGGACGGCGCGCCACGCCGATGTCAGGCCTTTTTTAACCGCGCGGAGCGCGATCACAAGGGCCGTGCGCGGCTGGTTCGATGAGCAGGGGTTTACCGAGGTCGAAACCGGGATTTTGCAGGTTTCGCCTGGCAATGAGACCCATCTGCATGCGCCCCGCACCGACCTCACCCGCGCCGACGGCCAACGCGTCAGCCGCTATCTGCGGACCTCGCCGGAATTCGCCTGCAAGAAATTGCTGGCGGCCGGAGAGAGCAGGATTTTCGAATTGGCGCGGGTATTCCGGGACCGCGAGCGCGGCGACCTGCATCTGCCGGAATTCACCATGCTGGAATGGTACCGCGCCGAAGCCGGCTATGACGCCGTCATGGCCGACAGCATCGTCATCATTGCGCATGCGGCGCAGGCCACCGGCATCGGTCAGTTTTCGTTTCGCGGCAAGATGGCCGATCCCTTCGCCGAACCGGAGCTGCTGACGGTCGCGGCGGCATTCGAGCGCTTTGCCGGCATCGATCTGCTCGCCACCATCGCGGATGGTCGCGGCGACCGCGCCGCGTTGGCGGCCACGGCAAACGCGCGGGTGCGGATATCGGATGACGACACCTGGTCCGACATCTTCAGCAAGGTACTGGTCGAGCATGTCGAGCCGAGGCTGGGGCAGGGGCGCTTGACCGTGCTGTTCGAATACCCGGCGCCGGAGGCGGCGCTGGCACGGACCAAACCGTCCGATCCGCGGGTCGCCGAGCGCTTTGAGATTTATGCCTGCGGCGTCGAACTCGCCAATGGTTTTGGCGAGTTGACCGACGCGCCCGAACAGCGCCATCGTTTCACCGAAGCGATGGACGAAAAGCAGCGGCGTTACGGCGAGCGCTATCCGCTGGATGAGGATTTCCTTGCCGCGGTCGGGCAGATGCCGCAGGCCAGCGGCGTCGCGCTCGGTTTCGACCGGCTGGTGATGCTGGCGAGCGGCGCCTTGCGGATTGATCAGGTGGTGTGGACGCCACCGGCAGGTGAGGCATGAACAGGATCAATTTCAAGGACAGGATCAATTTCAAACCGGCCGCGACCTTGCGCGAGCCCACGGAACTGGTCGACCGGGGCCTTGTCCCGGTCGAGGATCTCGCCGATCTGGAAAAGGTAGCGGCTCGCTACGCGGTGGCGGTGACACCTGATATCGCCGCCTTGATCGACCCCGACGATCCCCTTGATCCGATCGCGCGGCAGTACATTCCACGTGCCGAGGAACTGGTCGCGCAGGCGAACGAGAGCGCCGATCCGATCGGCGATCACGCGCATTCGCCGGTGTCGGGCATCGTGCATCGCTACCCCGACCGGGTGCTGTTCAAGCTCGTTCACGTCTGCGCGGTGTATTGCCGCTTCTGTTTTCGCCGCGAAATGGTCGGGCCGGGCAAGGCGAGCGCGCTCTCGCAGGGTGCCTACGACAATGCGCTGGCCTATATCCGCGCGCATTCCGAAATCTGGGAAGTGATCCTGACCGGCGGCGATCCCCTGATGTTGTCGCCGCGGCGGCTCGCCGAAATCATGGCGGATCTGGCGGCGATCCATCACGTCAAGATTATCCGCATTCACACCAGGGTGCCGGTCGCCGAACCCCAGCGCATCAGCGAGGAGATGATCGCGGCGCTGAAGGTCAAGGGAGCCGCGACCTGGGTTGCGCTGCATGCCAACCATCCGCGCGAACTGACCGCCAAGGCGCGCGCCGCCTGCGCCGGGATCGTCGATGCCGGCATTCCCATGGTCAGCCAGAGCGTGTTGCTGCGCGGCGTCAATGACGACGCCGCGACGCTGGAAGCGCTGATGCGGGCCTTCGTCGAATGCCGGATAAAGCCCTATTACCTGCACCACGGCGACCTAGCACCCGGCACGGCGCATCTGCGCACCACGCTCGAGCAAGGGCAGCAATTGATGCGAACTTTAAGGGGACGGGTGTCAGGCCTGTGCCAACCGGACTACGTGCTGGATATTCCCGGTGGCCACGGCAAATCGCCGGTGGGCCCGAGCTACTTGTCGCAGGCAAACTCCGCATCGGAAGATGAACCGGGCACCGAAACGCGCTATCGTGTGGTCGACTATTGCGGCGACGTTCATCTCTATCCTCCGAAGCCGTGATCCAATGACGACCGATGGAGAGAAGGCGGGGCCGGAGCCGCCGGAAGAAGGGGGCAACCGCAATGTCGAGAACGCGGTGCTGCTCGGGTTTCTCGCCGTGCTGGTGGGAGCGGGAGTTTGGCTGCTCAGCACCATGGCGGATGTGCGAAAGGTCCAGGACTGTGCTGCCCAGGGACGCCGTAATTGTGCAACGATCGAAGTCCCTGAACGGGTACGATAGAAACAGGAGAAGCAAGATGCGAAAGTTGATCACGACCACGGCGCTGCTGATCCTGATCGGCAGTCCGGCGGCGATCGCACAGACCGGAACTGGCGGCGGATCATCCACCGCGACGAAAAATCCGCCGCGGGAAGCTCCGGTCGGCCATCGCCAGCCGCGCGCCGGCGACGTGCCATCGGAGAAGAACCTGAACGATCCGAACGATTTGCTCAGCAAGGAAAACGCCATCCTCGACCGCAAGATCAAGGGCATCTGCCGCGGCTGCTAGACCGCGGACAGAGCAGGTAGCCGGGCGCGGACAGGGCGCCCCGCTGACGAATCAATTGCCTATGCCGACAGCTCCCGGAGTTGGTGGCGCCGCGCTTCCCGTCTCGCCGTAACGGCGTCGGCCAGCAGGTTCAACGCCGGCACCGTGGTCTGCCAGTCGATGCAGCCGTCGGTAATGCTCTGCCCATAGGTCAGTGCCGCGCCCGGCAGCACATCCTGGCGGCCCGCGACCAGATTGCTCTCGATCATGACGCCGACGATGCGCTGATCGCCGTCGGAGACCTGCCCCGCGATATCGGCAACAACCAGTGGCTGGTTCTCCGGCTTCTTGCTGCTGTTGGCGTGACTGGCATCGATCATGATCTGCGGTGCCACGCCGGCGCGCGCGAGTTCGGCCGAGGCGGAAGCGACGCTGGCCCGGTCGTAATTCGGCCGGCTGCCGCCGCGCAGAATGATATGGCAGTCCTCATTGCCGGAGGTCGCCGCGATCGCCGAGCGTCCACGCTTGGTGACCGCCATGAAATGGTGCGGATGCGACGCCGACTTCACCGCGTCCGCGGCGATGCGCACATTGCCGTCGGTGCCGTTCTTGAAGCCGACCGGACAGGACAATCCGGAAGCGAGTTCGCGATGGATCTGGCTTTCGGTGGTACGCGCGCCGATCGCCGCCCACGCCACCAGATCGGCGATGTATTGCGGCGTCGCCACGTCGAGGAATTCCGTTCCCGCCGGCAGGCCGAGGTTGTTCACGGCGGACAGAACGTTACGGGCGAGGCGCAGGCCCTTGTTGATGTCGAAGCTGCCATCGAGGTCCGGATCGTTGATCAATCCCTTCCACCCCACGGTGGTGCGCGGCTTCTCGAAATAAACGCGCATCACGATTTCCAGCCGATCGGACAACCGGTCGCGCAAGGCGGCGAGGCGGGTGGCGTACTCCACGGCGGCGACGGGATCGTGCACCGAACAGGGACCGACGACGACCAGAAGGCGGTCGTCGGTACCGTTCAGGATGGTGTGGATGGCGTTACGCGACGCCGTCACCACGCGTGTCGCGGTCAGGGTGCGCGGGATCTCGCGCATGACCTCTTGCGGCGTACTCAGCTCTTTTATTTCGTCGATTCGAAGATCGTCTGTGGTGCTCAACACGGCTATGTCTCCTGTTTTGAGGGACCTGCCGGCATAAAAAAAGCCGCCAGATCGGGCGGCGGCTGTTCGGACTTCTTGCTGCAATTCTTCAGATTGAGCGTGTTCCTCCCACCGCCAGCGAGCTGTCGAAGCTAAAATACCAATAGTTGCTGGTGGCGACGGTGATCATGGGCGGTCTCATAGCGCATGCATGGCGTCTTGTCATCCCCAAAACACCGAACCGCGAGCAATGGCCCGGCCTGGATCCGTCCCTGATCAGCTCTTGCGCGCGGCGAGCGCCATCCCGATCAGCGAAGCGCCGCCAAACAACAGGTTGATGCCGACCAGAAGTCCGATCGCCCACTCCGCCGAGCCCGGCAAGCCCATGATGATCATGGCCGATATCAGGATGTCCAACGCACCGGCGAACGCCATCCAGCTCCAGCGTTCCGACAATTCGCGGCGGTGCTGCAGCGCGTACATGATGGTGGCGACGCCTTCGGCGAGGAAATAGGCACCGACCACGATGGTGAGGGTAAGGATGCCCTGCACCGGCTTCGCCAGCAGGATGATGCCGGCACCTACCGCCAGCGCCGCCGAAATCAGCGACCACCAGAAGCCCGGCATCTGCCGGGCCCAAAATGTCAGCGCGAGGCCGGCGACGCCGGAGATTACAAACATCCAACCGAGGAAAATGGTGACCGCAAGGCTCGCCAGCGGCGGCACGATGATCGCCGCCAATCCCAGGATCGCCAGCAGGATCCCTTCGACCAGAAAGGCCTTCCAATGCGCGCGGACCGCAGCGCCCATTTCGGACTGCAGCTTGGTGATATCCTGGGGAAGGGTCATTGAGAGTCTCCCTTTGCCTGCACGCCGAGGCGACTTCAGCAATATAGCTTGCGGCGGTGACAGTGGGACAGATTTGTTGATGACGTCGCTTGCGCGAGATCAAGGTCGGCCGCCAATCCGGCTCAACCCCGGCTCAACCCTGGCTCGGCACGGACGAAAACCCCTCGGCGGACTCGCGCATGCGATTGCGGCCGAGAATATAGATCGCGCTGGTCGCTACCAGCAGCGCGGCGCCGATCAGGATGGCGATGAGGCCGATCGGGACCAGGACCAGCGCGGGGTTGCGGTCGGGATTGACGAACCATTGATGAATCGACGTCAGCACGAAGGCGAGGCCGGCGAAGCCGGCGCCGCCGCCGAGCACCAGCAGCGCCCACATTTGGCGCAACTGGCTGAGCCGCTCGCGCGCGACCTCGGTCCGCGGCGCGTGATGACGGCCGACCCGCCACACCAACCGCATCGCAAGGCCGATGGTGCCGAAGCCGATCAGCAGGCTGGTGGCGCCCAGAACAAGTCGGGTCGACGATGCCAGGTTCGGATTTTGCTGCAGCGTCAGCAGCGGGAAATCGAATGCGGCATGCAGCGTCAGCGGTGCCAGCAGTACCAGTGTCCAACTGGAGATCCGCGCCCAGTCACGGTTGTGCCGGTGCGCGCCGAGCGCCGTGCCGGATCGCGCGATGGCGATATAGGCGCCGGCGATGATGCCGAGCGCGCCATGGAACGGTACGGTGAGGACGCTGCGCAACGCGGCGAGCGACCGCCAGATCTCCTGGTGCTGCACGAGGTAGGCGAGATTTTCGTAGGCGGCGAAGCCGAGGCCGGCGGCGGCGCCATAGACCACGGGGTCCATCGGGTCCGAGCCCGGCCGGCGCCGCGTCGAGACCGCGACGATGACGAGAATCTTGACGATCTCCTCGGGCGCCGCGATCCCGAGGATCGAATGCAGCGCCTGCGCGAGCCCAGGGTGCTCCGGAACCGCGAACAGCAACGTCAGCGGCTTCCGCACCAGGCCGAGCAGCGAAATGCTGGCGGCGCCGAGCAGAAAAGCGGTCCAGACCCTGGCGGGCGGGCCGGGCCGCTCGCCGGCGGCGATCACAAGCCACAGGATCAGCAGCGCCGGCGCGATCGCGGCGGTGCCGATGACGGTGGGGAGGGCTTGGAGCAGGAGCATTTATGAAGCGGGAGCCGGTGTGATGAGGATCAGCGGATGGAGCTTCTTCGAGATTCCGGAGGTTGTGAGATCCGAGCTCTATGCTCCTTGTCACAATCGTGGCGGATTTGTCACTGGCCGTGCCAAAATATGGCTGGGTTGTGGTGCGGTGTTGCGTCGCAGCGACCCCCACTAATTGGTCCGGGTGCTGTGTGCCGCAGCCACCCGATGACAGCGGGTTGACGCGCTGTATTTATGAAATCTCAGAGCCGCCGCGCGGCTTAATCGGTCGTCGTTTTTTTATGGACTACGCCAGTTCCAAAGGTGCTGCCGCTCAGCAGCCGCGGCAGATGTTCTTCAGCCGCGCGTTCATCAGGGCGTCTTCGGCGCTGATCGTATCGACATATTTGCCGTCGTTGGTCTTCGACGCCGGGAGCTTGGCCGGGGTCGCGGCGAGGGGTCTTGCCATCGCCGGCTTGTCGGCGGCGGCGCGCGGGGCGGCCTTGTCGTAGCAGGCCAGCCGCACGGTGGCATCGGCGATCAATTTGCAATCACCGCTCTGCGCGAGGGCGGCCTGGGATAGCGCGCAAATCGCGGCGACGAAGGCAATAAGCTTCATTTGTCTACCTTTTCGGCCAGGGGGCCGGCCATGATGGCCGGCGCACCCCGGCGGGCCGCGATTATTGAGTCAAATCAGGTCGTTTCGGATATGCCATAGCGCGTTGAAGACGCGCATGAACGCGCTGATGGCAAATGCACGTATTCGCGCGCGGTGTCCATTGGTGATTTTCCCTGCGAGCGAAGCCGGCGGGCCGAAATCGCCGGCGTGATTGGGTCGGCATCGTCAAGCAGCGAGGCGCATTCGTGGGTCTATTCAGCGGAAAAGAGACCCATACGAGGTCGGTATTGAAAGCGGTCAGCTGGCGGATCCTGGGAACGCTCGATACGTTCGTCATCAGCTGGTACCTGACCGGCAAGGTGGCGCTGGCGGGCTCCATTGCCGCCCTCGAATTCCTGACCAAGATCGCCTGGTACTACGCCCATGAGCGCGTCTGGGCATCCATCGCATGGGGCCGCGGCACACACTGATCGGGCTCATCCCGCCAGCAGGCGGCGGCAGGCGTCGACGAAGACCTCGGCGCCGGTGACGATGTCGGCGTCCGCGGTGTTCTCGGTCCAGTGATGGCTGACGCCGCCGATCGAAGGCACGAACAGCATGCCCGCGGGCATGATGGTGGCGAGCACCTGGGCGTCGTGACCGGCGCCGGAGGGCATGCGGATCGATCGGCCGCCAGCACAGGCCGCGCTGGCCGCTTCGATGGCCTGCTGGAAGGCTGCATTCATCAAAGCGGGGGAACCGGTACGAAGCCGCTCCACGGTGACCGTGCAGCGGCCTTGCGCGCTGGCCTCAGCGGCCATGTCGCGCAGCAGAGTCTCCAGGCGATCGATCACACCGGGGTCATCGTCGCGCATCTGGAACAGCATTTCCGCAGCCCCTGGAATGATGCTGGGCGCGCCGGGATCGAGCACGATGCGGCCGGTGGTCCAGACCGTGCGCGGTCCGCATGACGCCGGGAACCGGTCGTCGATGCCGACGCAGAACCTCGCCAGCGCCAGGCCGGCATCCCTGCGAACGTCCATCCTTGTGGTGCCGGCGTGGTTCTGTTCGCCGGTAAACGTGATCCGGTATTGCCAGATCCCGACGATGGAGGTGACGATTCCGATCGCGAGGCCGCCGCTTTCGAGCGTCTGGCCCTGTTCGATATGCGCCTCGAGATAACCGATATGGCGGCCGCGTTCAGCCGTGGCGCGGGGCCGGCCGGCAAGTCCCACTTCGCGCAGAGCATCCCGCATGGTGCGGCCGCTGCTGCGGTCGCGTGCGGCATCGATGTCGGCCTCGGTGAGGGCACCGACATAGGACCTGGAGCCGAGGAACGAGCCGAAATGCCCTTCCTCGTCGCACCAGGCCGCGACTTCGACGGATCCATTGATGCCCGGATCGGCATTGATGATGCGGGCGGCTTCGAGCGCGTAGACGACGCCGAGCGGCCCGTCGAGCCAGCCGGCGTAATTCTGGCTTTCGAGATGCGAGCCGGCCAGCAGTTTCGGACCGGATTTAGGGCTGCTGCCGAGCACGTTGCCGATGCCGTCGATCCCGGCGATCAGCCCGGCCGCGGGAAGCTGCTGCGCCAGCCATTGCAGCGAGCGCATATGCGGCTCGGAGAAAGTCGGCTTGTGCACCCCGGTCTTGTACGCGCCGATGTCACGCAGTGCATTGAGATCGGCAAGGACCCGGGATCCGTCCACGTGCGGGCGATGGTCAGGCAATGGCTGGGCCTTCTTGTCCGGTGAGGAATGCTGCAAGGAGGAGCATCGCAAAATTGAGTGGCACGGGCAAATTCGGCTTCGTTTTTCAAACGACGTGCGTTCGCATTGACGCGGCGCGATGCGCCCGAGCTTTGCGTCGATTGCCGCCCTCTCCAATCAGAGGGCGCAGGGAAAGCCGGATGCACGCTGCACCCGCGGTCTCGTGTGCAATGGGAGTGGTAGAAGCGCACACGAGCATACAGGTCCAGCGGAGGCAATCCGACTTTCCCTGCGCGGTGGTTTACGGCTTATACGTGGTCTCCTCGGCGAGCTATGCACTTTGCCACCGTCGCCCGCGCGCGTGAGCGCGAACTTGACACCAGCCTGAGGGTGTCGGAACCCCACGACTTCGCCGTCCGCTTCAGACGCCCTCGTCAGGAGCGCCATCCGCGTCCGCCGCTTCCCCGCCCCGCGCCGGTACGTTGCGCAACGCCCCCCTGAGTGGGACAGGATGGCCAATCATATAGCCTGATTTCGATTTCCGAAAAACAGAAATATTTTTTTCGCGAGGGGCTTGACATGATTTCGGATAAGCCGAAGTTATTTGCCCGTCGGGGTAGATTTGTCGAATCTATTCAATAAACCTGGTTTTTCGCGCGGGCTCGTCACGATGGGTTTCGCGAGGGCTCAATATCCTGCGAAGTGAATCAAGGATCGATGCACACGTTTGGGTATTGGGGACCGCTGACGCGGTCCGCCGGAGCAAGCGTTCCAGGAAGTGGGTCAATCAGGGGTAAATTGTCGGCCGATTTCAAAGGCCCAAACGGCGATGGCGCTCCCTAGCGGAATCGAACCGCTCTCTCCACCGTGAAAGGGTGGCGTCCTAACCGATAGACGAAGGGAGCGAAGGCGTCGCTGCGACCGGGCTGGTCGCAAGGCTGCCGTTTCGCTGTAGATATCGTACAAAAAGCTTCAGCAAATCAAGGCTTTAAGGGGGCGATGGTGCCGGAGCGCAACCCGGATCGCAGCGACGCGATCGAGGCAGCGGGCGAACGTATAGTGGCGTTTGCCCGGTCGGGCAAGCCACCGGCAAAAGCGTTTTTGCGGCGGGCTCGGCGGCCGCGAATCCCGGGATTTTTGCGCTTCGCGCAACGGTTTCTAAAGCCTGGCCGGGTAGGGATATCGCTTCAGGAGACTCGAGATGGCCGCAGCCGCCAAGAAGCGGGAAGTCCGCAAATCCGTCCACCAGCCCGGGTGGATCACGCTCGAGGGCGGCTTTGCCGCCCGCCCATGCGTGGTGCAGGATTTGTCCTCGACCGGCGCCAAGGTCACGGTCGATGATCCCAACGCGCTGCCGGGCAAACTGCGGCTGGCGTTTTCGCGCGACGCGCGGACCGGGCGGAGCTGCGAAGTGGTCTGGCGCCGCGGCAAGACCGTCGGCGTCAAATTCGTCCGCTAGCGCCGGCTGCCCGCCGGCGATAGAAGGCGGGATGCGAAACGTCCTTCTGCTGATCGCCATCACGGCGCTGCTGCCGGCCTCGCCGGCAACTGCCGAGCAATTCGGGCTGCAAAAATCCGACAAATCCATCTCTGCCGGCCGGCAACATCCGGTGAAGGGGGCTCGCGCCGACCATTTCTGCGCGGCGTATGGTGCCGGCTTCGTCAGGGTTGACGGCACGCAGACCTGTGTGAAGATCGGCGGCGCCGTCAGCATCGGGGTCGGCGGCAGCCGCTAAACCAGCACTGGCTGTGTGAGATCCGTTAAGTCGCTGGCTGCCCATGCTTCGAGACGCTCGCGTCGCTCGCTCCTCAGCATGAGGTTTGTTATGTTGCGGCAAATTCAACCTCATCCTGAGGAGGCCACGAAGTGGCCGTCTCGAAGGATGGGCTGCAATACCGGTCTGAGATTCCAGATACCAGGGCGGAGCCCGGTCAACAACGACGAGGCCTGATTTGCAGCTCGAAATCATCGTCCCCGTGCTGATGGGCTGCGCGCTGCTGTGGTGGGTCGGCGGCGGCATGAGCTGGACCACGCGCCTCGTGGTGACGGCGGTGACGCTGGTCGTGATCGTCCTCGTCGTGCTGTTCGAGCGGTCGGGTTTCTAGCTGCTTGTCGTCATTGCGAGCGTAGCGAAGCAATCAATTCTTTCTATACGCAGTTAGATGGATTGCTTCGCTACGCTCGCAATGACGGTCGCCCTACGACATTGGCACCGCGACGAACTCGGCAAATCCGGGCCGGGCGGCAAACTGCGCGAACCAGCGCTCCAGATGCGGCAGCCTGGGTTTTGTCACGCCCTCGACCCCGAACCAGCGCCGCGCATAGGCGCCGAGCGCGATGTCGGCGATGGTGAAATCGTCGCCTTCGATGAAGCGCCGGGTCGCCAGCTGCGCCTCGACGATCCGCCATTGCGTGGCCTCGGCGTCGGCGTCCTTCTGGATCGCGATCATGTCGCGTTTTTCGACCGGCGTGCGCACCAGCGCCCAGAACACCGGGCGATCGACCGGCTGCAGCGTCGACAGCGTCCAGTCCAGCCAGCGGTCGACGCCGGCGCGTACCTTCGGCGCCTGCGGATAGATCGTCGATCCCTCACCATAGGCGAGGTTGAGATAGCGCATGATCGAATTGGATTCCCAGAGCACGTAATCGCCATCCACCAGGGTCGGCACCCGGCCGTTGGGGTTCATCGCGAGATATTCGGGCTTGTCGTTCTGGCCGAACGCCATGCCGGCATCGATGCGCTGGTAGGGGAGATCGAGTTCGCGCAGGCACCACAGCACTTTTTGCACATTGACCGAATTGGCCCGGCCCCAGATCGTTAGCTGGCCCTGATTTTTGTTTGGCACGCGTTGGCTCTCCCCTTGATCGGCTTTTGCCGTTGATAGCGGAAACCAGCGAAAAATGCGCGCGCGCCCGAAGCGGGCCAACCCGGCAAAAAAGCGCTGCTATGGATGCTATAAGGCTCGCATCATGCCCAGATACAAGCTCGCCATATTCGACCTCGATGGCACCCTGTCGGACAGCCTGCCGTGGTTTCGGCAGGTGGTGAATTCCTTTGCCGACAAGCATCGCTTCAGGCGCATCGAGGATGGCGACGTCGAGATGCTGCGCGGCAAATCATCCCGCGAGATCATCGCCCATCTCGAAGTGCCGTTCTGGCGAATGCCGCTGATCGCGGCGGACATGCGCCGGCTGAAGAGCCAGAACATCGACAGCATCCCGCTGTTCGCCGGCGTCGGATCGATGCTGCAGGAGCTTTCCCAAGCCGGCGTCATCATCGCCATGGTCAGCTCCGACTCCGAAAGCAATGTCAGGCGGGCGCTGGGCGACCATGCGGCGTTGATTGCGCAGTTTGCCTGCGGCGCCTCGATGTTCGGCAAGGCCGCCAAGTTCAGGGCGGTCCTGAAGCGAACGGACATCGCCGCGGCTGACGCCATCGCCATCGGCGATGAGATCCGGGACGGCGAGGCGGCGCGGCAGGCCGGGATCGATTTCGGGGCGGTGTCGTGGGGCTATGCCAGGCCGGAGGCGCTCGGGCGGCTGTCGCCGGCGCTGGTGTTCGACAGCGTGACGGATATTTTGGGAATTGTTGAGCCCGCCCGCGTCACACGCCGGGGCTGATAGATCAGGCCGAGGCCTGTTCGCCGGGGGCTTCGCGGGCCGCCATCAACTCGGCGTAGCGGCTGTATTCGCCGGCCATTTCCAGGAGCCGCTCACGAACCTCTGCACTGGTCACCTGACGGGCCAGGCGCTTGGCCTGGTCGGCCTGGAATTGGTAGTGCTGGGCCTGGCTCATGGGATCCCCTCGAATCTCAGTAAAGTCTGAGGCCAAAAGGTTCACCGACCGTGAACACTTGGACGTGACTGACCCGGTACGGGTCAGCTTTGGATGCGCCGAGAGGAAACGGCGCATCCGCTGAAATCATCAGCCCGGTAGTCGTACGTGGCGTGACGCAGGCCCGGGCCTACCAGTGGCCGGTGTTCGGCATCGACAGCCAGGGCTCGGCCGGCGGCTTGGGGTCGCCCTTCTGCAACAGCTCGATCGAATGCAAATCGGGCGAGCGCACGAACGCCATGTTGCCGTCGCGCGGCGGCCGGTTGATGGTGACGCCCATCTTCATCAGGCGATCGCAGGTGGCGTAGATGTCGTCGACCTCATAGGCGAGGTGGCCGAAATAACGGTCCTCGCCGTATTTCTCCTCGTCCCAATTATAGGTGAGCTCGACCAGCGGCGCGCCACGCGTCTTCGGGGTATTTTTCAGCAGCGCCTCGTCCTCGGCGGCGCACAGGAACACCAGCGTGAACTTTGCCTTGTCGTTATCGATGCGGCGAACCTCCTTCAGCCCCAGCGCATCCTGATAAAACTTCATCGCGGCATCGAGATTGCGCACGCGCAGCATGGTGTGGAGGTAACGCATGGTTTCCTGCTCCCTTGGATGGAAGAGACTGTTTTGGTCCGGGGGTTCAATAGCAGCAAAATGCACGAAAGGGCAGGCATTGCCGGGGGATTGCGGGCGCCGGACTTGCGCGTGGGCAATTTGTTCTGCCGTCAGCGTCGGAATCACCCGGCCTTAATCACAAGTTTTGAGGCTCCGGGCCGCTTGACCTGAAGCCTGTTAGGGCTGATGAGGCGGGGGAGCTTTTAAGTAAGCTCGCGCCATACGGTGAGCCGCGAGCACCCTGCAAGGAACAAGATGGCTGTTGAGAAATCCAAGGACGCCACGCCAAAAAAGCCGGCACCTGAAGTGAAGGCGGAAACCGTCGTGAAGGCCGAAACCGCCACGAGCGATAGCAAGCCGGACGCCGCACCGAAGAGGCAAGGCATGGGCGAGGGTCAGAAGCCGGTATCCAAGGCCTACAAGGATAACTGGAACGATATCTTTGGAAAAAAGAAGAAGCGGTAAAGCCCGGCGACAGCTTCGCTTTGGCCAAGCAATCTCGTTCTACAGTTCTGTCCGCAGTCTTGCGGTCTGAGCGTAAGCGGATGCCGAGATCACGACAGCCCAGCGCCTACTTCGCGTAGCCCTGGGAACGCAGCCAGCCGATGCGGCGTTCGCCGTTCATCCAGTCGTCGGCGTCGGCCTTGCTGGTCAGGCCGGTGATCATGCGCGGCTCGGCGCCCGGATAATCCGCCTGGATGCTCCAGTTGTCTTCGGCGATACGGACGATTTTGAAGGTTACTTTTGGTTTTGCCATGCCGCGTTATGCAGGTTTTTTTTGGAAAAGAGAACTGCCTTGCGAGCTTTCCCCAGCCTTCGCCAATTTGGAGGCAGGGCGCGCCTGGCGGGCCGGCGCGTGCTTTGGGGAGGGCTGGCGTGCCGCGGGCGTACGGGGGAGATCGCCGAACTCGGCGGAATGGTAGGTTCGGCCTTCCGGTGTCGTGATCCGGACATCGTAACAGGCGCGCGCGATGAACTCGCGGGCCTTTTTCAGCGCCGATTCAGGCGTCCGGCGCCTGGCGGTATTGACGCCTCTGATATCGGTACCGCTTACGGTGTAGGGCATTTCAGCTTCTTCTTGTTCTTCTTGATCATGGCGGCCTGAGCGCGGAAGGCCTCGGCCAAAGAGGTCAGCTGGCGCGCCACCACGGGATCGGTCGCGCTCCGGGCAGCCAGCTGCGACGTGGCGGCCTGCTTCTTCAGGCCTTGGTCGTCTTGCTCATGACTCCCCAACACATGGACCCCTTGCGGTGTTCCATCGGCCGACCCGCTCGGTAGTGCTTGAAATTTGTTCTTGTTTTGTTCATAGTGGCGTCACCGAGGAGACCGCAATGGACGCCGGCAAAGAGAGACAGATCATCCGCCTGTGGAATCAGCTGCGCCTGCTCGAGCGGGAAGGCCGCCCCACCGAGGCGCTCCGGCGCCAGATTGAACGGGCGCTGGCCGAACGCGAGTCTCGCGCCGCCCGATCACGTTCGAGGTGAAATCTCCCGCGCCTATCTGCGTGAGCGATGGCTGCGCCGCGAGGCGCAAGGCCGAGCCGCTTACGTCTCGTCTTTCCGCAGTCGCTCCGACGCCGCCGAAGGTTTCGGCTCCAGCTCCGCTATTCGCGCCTCGTATTCCCGGGCGAGATCCAGCAGCCTCTGTTCGGTGAAGGGGTCGGCCTGTTTGGCGAGGCGGCGGCAGCGTTCGGCCTGCTCTTTCAGCGTCGCTAGATCCATCACTCACCAACCCGGCAGGCATTGCAGTTTTATAATACCGATGGACCGCAATGGTTTCCCGCCAAGCCGTTGCCGTTCCGATGCGGGACAGAAAAATGCCCCGGCCGTTCACACCGGCCGGGGGCATTCTCCTGGCAATACTCAGTAAGCGCAGACGTTCACGAGACGCAGGCCGCGCCGGGTCTGGATGTATTTGTAGCAATCGCCACCGATGTAGAAGGCCGAACTGCCGTAGAAGTGGCGCACGCCATGGTGCCCGTGACCCTGATGCCCGCCATGGCCATGACCGTGATGTCCGCCGTGGCCGTGACCGCCATGACCATGACCACCACCACCGCCCGCCGCAGCAGGGGACATGGCGGCAGCACCGAGGGCGATCGCGGTGATGACGGCGAATGAAATCTTGCGAAGCATTGTATTCTCCAGGTGAGGTGCATTGCATCGGCTACGATGCACATGGGACGTTCCCCGGATGCCAATAGTTCAAGGGATTTTCCCGAGCGGCACTTCAGACGTGCGCCAGATCACACAACGCGTTTACGGCGTCGCCCGCATCATCGAGATGCACATTGCGCGGAAAAAAGTTTCATCTTGTTAAGGTCTGTCTGAACGCAAAAACGTGTCCCCTGTTCGTTCTACCGTGAACAAAACGGAATCGAGTCGTGTCAAGAATTGACGGAATCGCGGGGCAATGCATGCTTGCGGGATGTTGGGATGGAAGAATTGCCGGTTCGCCCGCATGAGCAGCGGTCGCTACTGCCTGATACGGGACCTCGGCCTCGTGAAGGGCGGCAAGGGGCTGCGGCACCATGAAGTGCTGGTCGCCTTCAGCGTCCGCGCGGCGCTACAGCGCCTGCGCCGGGTTGATTTCTCGCTCGGGCGGTTCAATCCGGCTGCCAAATTCCCGGCGCGTGAAATCGTCGGCGAGTAACGTTCCGGGCAGAACTGCGTCGGGACGACGTGATGGGGCGACCCCTTCACATGAAAAACCCCGCCAGAATCCGAAGATACTGACGGGGTCTTTCATGCTGTAACCTCTCTGGAGGTTGCCGCACTTGACGAGGTAACCTCCATGCGGCGGTTTCGTTCCGGTCCATGTCATATTTTTTCAACACCAGTCCGACACCGGTTCCGGGCCCTCGGGCGGGCTGGTGGCGAGTCTGCGTCTGTTCCAGCGTCGCTGCGGGGGCGAAAACGGCAAAGCCCGGAGCAATGCCCCGGGCGTCGTCAATCCTGCGACAGGTTCGACTGCGGAACACGGATCGCCGCGCTACGCGGCGACGATCCCGCTACGACCAGAACGGCGGGTCCTCTAACGTGCCGCGGATATGCGGCTCGGATCCGCTGCGGGCATTCTGCAGCGTCGTGACGAAATATTCCTCACGCTCGCGCTCGAATTTTTCCTGCGTGGCTTTGAAACTTGCCACGCGGCTGACGATTTCTTCCCGCTCGCGCGCGGCGTTGTACGGCTGTTCGATCATGCCCATCCCTTTTTGATTCTTGTCCCGCGCCCATTGGCGTCCGCGATTGGGGCGTCAATTGGGACGCCAGGTTGCGGGATTGTGATCGCCCTCGGGCAAAGTCGCGTCGGCGTTCCCGGTGGATAAGACGGGCGCCGCGCTTGTGGCTGCTCCGGCTTCCCGCTAGCCAAAAAGAAACGGGAGGCTGGCCATGGCAAAAATCGATCTGGACGCAATGAGCATCGAGGAAGTCGCCGATCTGCGCGACCTCGCCACCGACAAACTGGCGGAGAAGGTCGCGGCACGGCGCGCCGAACTCGAAGCCGAGCTGGAGAAGCTCGCGCAATACGACAAGCCGGCGCGCAAGTCGCAAGTCGCTGCTCCCGCGGCCAAGCCGAAAAAGAGCCAGGAGAACGGCGCGAACGGCGAGGGCGCCAGGAAGACCGACGAGGTCAAGGAGCCGGTCGCCAAGGCGGCTTAAAATGGCGGCCTGACAAGGCGGCCTGATCCAATCATGCGGTTGACTTAGCAATCCGATCCGCCGTGCTATAATCTGTGCGGCCAGACTTTTCGGATCTCATCCCATGATCGCAACCGATCTTCGCAGCGGCGTGGAACAACTCGGCGACATGATCGCCGAGGCGTCCACCATCGTCCCGTTCACCGGCGCCGGCATTTCAACCGAATGCGGCATTCCCGATTTCCGCTCGCCGGGCGGACTGTGGACCCGCAACCGGCCGATCCCGTTCGATGAATTCGTGGCCAGTCCCGACGCAAGGGACGAGGCATGGCGGCGGCGCTTTGCGATGGAGCCGACCTTCGCCGCCGCGAAACCGGGACGCGGTCATCGCGCGCTCGCCGCGCTCTACAAGGCCGGCAAGATCCCCGCCATCGTCACCCAGAACATCGACAATCTGCATCAGGTCTCCGGCTTCGCCGCCGACCATGTCGTCGAGCTGCACGGCAACACCACCTACGCCCGCTGCATCGGATGTGGGCAGGCGTACGACCTCGCATGGGTCAAACTGCGTTTCGAGGAGACCGGCGGCGCGCCCGACTGCCCCGTATGCGACGCGCCGGTCAAGACCGCGACCATTTCGTTCGGGCAGGCGATGCCGGAAGACGCCATGCGCCGCGCCACCGAGCTCGCACAGCATTGCGACCTGTTCATCGCGATCGGCTCGTCGCTGGTGGTGTGGCCCGCGGCCGGGTTTCCGATGCTGGCCAAAAACTGCGGCGCCCGGCTGGTGATCATCAACAACGAGCCCACGGAACAGGACGACATTGCCGATCTCGTGATCCGCCATGACATCGGGGAGACGCTCGGGCCGTTCGTCGGCAATTGATGGCGGATTGATTCGCGGCCGTGCAAGCTGTTCATAGCTCATGCCAGTTTTGTTTTTTATCTATGCGCCGCACGCGGGAGTGTTATCTTTTGATTCGCAAGATTCGCGTGGCGTCATCATGAATTCTCATCGATGGGCGCGTGTTCCGGCGACGTCGCAGCGGTACGGGGTCGTCGATGATGTGTGGGGTCCGGGGTCATGGGGTCGGACGGATTTGAGTCCAAGAAGCTCGGCGGGCCGCCATCAGGCGGAACCGGATCGGACCGGCTTGGGCCGAGTGAATATGCTGGCAGCGCCGGGCGCGATCCCGCGATCGATGCGCTGACGGGGCTCGGCGAGAGCGCCGCCAACCTGGTCGAAATCTCCGGCGTCATCAAATGGTTCGATGCATCAAAGGGCTACGGTTTCATCGTGCCGGACAATGGCTGGCCGGACGTGCTTCTGCACGTCACCGTGCTTAGGCGCGACGGCTATCAGACCGCCTATGAAGGCGCGCGGATCGTCTGCGAATGCGTGCAGCGGCAGAAGGGCTACCAGGCCTTCCGGGTGGTCTCGATGGACGAATCCACCGCGATCCATCCGGCGCAGATGCTGCCGCCGCGGACCCATGTCAGCGTCACCCCGACCAGCGGGCTGGAGCGGGCACAGGTCAAATGGTTCAACCGGCTGCGCGGCTTCGGCTTCCTGACCTGCGGCGAGGGGACGCCCGACATCTTCGTGCACATGGAAACCCTGCGCCGCTTCGGCATGACCGAGTTGCGCCCCGGCCAGTACGTGCTGGTACGGTTCGGGCCCGGCTCGAAGGGGATGATGGCGGCCGAAATCCAGCCGGAAGCCGGCGCGCCCGGGCTGTCGTCGCACTGATCCTCGCGCCACCTCACGGAAGCGTTAGCCGCGCCAGCGAAAATGCCCATTCGTGCCTTGCCGCAGGTCTGGTATTTGGCGGGATCATTGGGCTAGCATTGCCTGAATCTTCCATGGCTTTCGGTGAGCGTTGCGATGAGTTTTGCTTCAAGTGCTGATCGGCGCCGCGCCCGTGCCCGGTTCTGGATACCGATGGCTGCGGTGCTGGCGCTGTGCGCCTTGACCGGCTTCGCTGCGCAGGCGGCAAGCGTTGAGCCGCTCGAAATTGTCACCAGGAACGGCGTGCATGTCTTCTCGGTCGAGATGGCGACCACCGAGGAGGAGAGACAAACCGGGCTGATGTACCGCAAGGAATTGCCGGACGGGAAGGGGATGCTGTTCGACTTCTCTCCGGAACAGCAGATATCGATGTGGATGAAGAATACCTTCATCCCGCTCGACATGATCTTCATCCGCGCCGACGGCCGGATCCTGCGCATCGCCGAGAATACCGAGCCGCAATCCCTCAAGATCATCTCGTCGGGCGGGCTGGCCAAGGGAGTGCTGGAAGTGATCGCCGGCACCGCGCAGAAATACGGCATCGCGCCCGGCGACCGGGTCGCCCATCCGCTCTTCAAGCCCCGCTGAGATGGCCCGGAAGCCGCCTTGCTGGCCGCGCCTGAAGCGTGTAACGACAGGGCTTCCCAGACAAACGGGGTATAGCGCAGCCTGGTAGCGCGGCAGTTTTGGGTACTGCAGGTCGTTGGTTCGAATCCAGCTGCCCCGACCAAAAAAGTCAGTTGTTTGAGCGTGGACTCACCGGCTGCAGTCATCAAAGCAGCCGTTCACGGACCGCGGTTTCAAACAGACGCCTCGCTCGGTTCTGACATCGTCACCCGGTCCTTTACGCTGGGGCGCTCCTGCATCCTGGCGTACCATTCTTGAAGAGCCTCGCACGCCGCAGGCACCGGCAGCTTGACGAGCCCCGCGAAGATCAAACCGCCGATGACCGTGATGTCGGCCATCGAAAACACCTTACCGGCGACGAACGGCTGTCTTTTCAAAATGGCATCGAAATAGTGCATGCCCTTAAGGGCTTTGTCACGCTGGCGGAATCCCCACTCGGCGTTCTGATAAATCTCGACTTGGGGCCCAAGCCCCGGTGTGGCGTGGTGGAAATAAACACTGATGGCGTCGAGCAGCTCCAGCTCGGCGCGCTTGCTCATCATGTGGATTAGACCCTTTTCGCGGGCTGTCCTGCCGGTGAGTGTGGGAGCGCCATCGAGCGCGTCGAGGTATTCGGTAATGGCCGTGCACTCGGCAATGAAGGTGCCGTCTTCGAGTTCGAGCACTGGCAGGGTGCCTGAGTAGTTTTTGGCGAGAAACTCGGGCTTCTTGTGCTCGCCTTTCCGAAGATTGATCGACACGAACCGGACCCGCGATTGCAGGCTCTTCTCGGCCAAGGCGATACGGACGCGAGCCGGATAAGGGCCGGTGTGCCAATCGTAAATCTTCATCGTCACTTTCCTTCCAGTTATCCTACCTGCTGCATGGTAGGTTGGATCTAGAAGGCGATAACTTGCGCAGTCAAGCCCTATCTGTCACTTGGTAGGTAATGGCGGCTGTGAGACGGTGAAATGAGTTCAAGCTCCAAGGAATCCATCCTGGCGGCCGCCAAACGGACCGCGCAGGCGCATGGCTACAGCGGCTTGAATTTCCGCGATCTCGCGGACCAAGTGGGCATCAAGGCGGCGAGCATCTATCACCATTTCCCGAGCAAGGCCGATCTCGGCGCAGCGGTAGCCAGGCGCTATTGGGAGGACACCGCGGCTCAGCTCGACGCCATGTTGGCCGAAACCTCGAATCCGGTCCGCTGTCTGCGTCGATATCCCGATGTGTTTCGCAGATCGCTCGAGAATGGTAATCGCATGTGCCTCTGCAGCTTCATGGCTGCGGAATATGATGACCTGCCGGAAGCGGTGAAGAAGGAGGTCCAGACCTTTGCCGATGTCAACGTCGCGTGGCTGAGCAAGGTGCTGTCCGCTGCGGCCGTGGTCAATTCCGGGGAGAGCGAACAGCGGGCTCGCGCTATCTTTGCCGCCGTCGCGGGCGCCCAACTCATGGCGAGAAGCCGGTCTGATATTTCGCTCTTCGACGCGTTGATCGATAGCTATCGTGCGGCAGGCCTCCTGCCGGCGTAGACGGTGCCATCTTCCATAGCCGACCCGCGGCGTGCCCAAAAACCCAACGTGCCTGCAAACCTTAAAGCCTTGACTCCCGGGCATGGCGCCTTTCCACTTGGCGTCGGACAGGGCCGCAATGACGCGACTGAGGGGATGACGATGAGCAGGTTTTCGACCGGGGTATTGACGGCGGTGGTTGCCGCCATGATGGCTGTCGCGCCCGCGCAGGCGGACAAGAAGGGCAACTCCATCCGCTTTGCTTACGACCAGGTGGTGGAAAACGTCGATCCGTTCATGAACAATGTCCGCATCGGGGTCATCATCGGCCAGCAGGTGTGGGACACGCTGATCTACCGCGACCCCAAAACCAGCGAATACAAGGGGCAACTTGCGACCGCGTGGAAGTGGACCGACGACAAGACCCTCGAACTGGACCTGCGCAAAGGCGTCAAATTCCACAACGGCGCGGAATTCACCGCCGACGACGTGGTCTACACGCTGAATTTCGTGGTGGGTCCGGACAGCAAGGTCGTCACCCGCCAGAACGTGGCCTGGATCGACCGCGCCGAGAAGATCGATGCCTACAAGGTACGCATCATCTGCAAGGAGCCATTTCCCGCGGCGATCGAATATCTTGCCGGACCCGTCGTGATCCATCCGCATGAATATTACGCCAAGGTCGGTCCGCAGGGGATGAATGAAAAGCCGGTTGGTTCCGGCCCGTACCGCATCACCGAGCACGCGGTCGGCAAGTACGTGCGAATGGAGCGCAATCCGGATTATTTCAAGGACTCGCCAAAACCGCAGCCGAAGATCGAGAAGGTCGAAATCCGCTTCATTCCGGACCGACAGACCCAGGTCGCCGAAATGATGGCCGGCGGCGCCGACATGATCATGAATGTCGCGCTCGATCAGGCAACGCAGATGAAGGCCGTTCCGACCCTTCAGGTCGTCTCCGGCGAGACCATGCGGATAGCGTTCCTGCACCTCGACACCCGTGTCGCGACAACCGCGCCGCAACTGCGCGATCTCAAGGTGCGCCAGGCCATCATGCATGCGATCGATCGCGAAAGCATGGTCAAGCAGATCGTCGGCCAGGGTGCGCGCGTCCTGCACACAGTTTGTTTCCCGCCGCAGTTCGGCTGCCGCGACGAGGGGGCACCCCGCTATTCCTACGATCCGGCGAAGGCCAAGCAGTTGCTCGCCGAAGCCGGCTTCAAGGATGGATTCGACATCGATCTCTATGCCTACCGGGAGCGCAACCAGACCGAGGCGATGATCGGTTACCTGCGCGCCGTCGGCATCAGGGCAAACCTGCGCTTCATGCAATACGCGGCGATGCGCGAGGCCAATCGCGCCGGCAAGGCGGCGATGCTGCACCAGACCTGGGG
>NZ_JAUSLT010000201.1 GCF_030646015.1 Bradyrhizobium sp. | reverse complement strand
CAGCGTGGACTTGCCGCAGCCGGAGGGGCCGACCAGCACGCAGAACTGGCCGTCGCCGACTTCGAAGTCGATGCCCTTGATGGCCTCGAAGCCACCGGCGTAGGTTTTGCGGACGTCGCGGAGAACTACGTTGGCCATCTCAGTCCTACTTCTCCGTCTCGACCAGGCCGCGCACGAACAGCCGCTGCATGAATATCACCACCGCCACCGGCGGCAGCATGGCGAGGACGGCGGTCGCCATCGCCAGCTGCCATTCGGCCAGTTCATCCGTCGTGACAAGCATCTTCTTGATGCCGGTGACGATGGTCTGCATCGAATCCTGCGTGGTGATCAGCAACGGCCACAGATACTGATTCCAGCCATAGATGAACTGGATCACGAACAGGGCGGAGATCGTCGTAACCGACAGCGGCAGCAGGGTATCCCAGAAAAACCGGAACGGCCCGGCGCCGTCGATGCGCGAGGCTTCCAGCAACTCGTCCGGCACCGTCATGAAGAATTGCCGGAACAGCAGCGTGCCGGTCGCGGATGCAATCAACGGCAGGATCAGCCCGGCATAGGTGTCGAGCATGCGCAGGTCGGCGACGACCTTGTAGGTCGGATAGATCCGGACCTCGACCGGCAGCATCAAGGTTACGAAGATGATCCAGAACGCGGTCTTGCGGAACGGAAAGCGGAAATACACCACGGCGTAGGCGGACAGGATCGAAATGCAGATCTTGCCCACCGCGATGCCGATCGCGGAGATGAACGAGTTGAGCAGCAGTTGGCCGACCGGCTCGGGGGCGGTGCGGGAGCCGCCGACGAAGACGGCGCGGTAGTAATTCTCGAGCGCATGGCCGCCCGGCGACAGCGGCATCCGCCCGCCGACCACGGTCGCGGCGTCATGGGTCGAGGCGATGACGGCGACATAGACCGGAAACGCGACGATGAACACGCCGAGGGTGAGGATGGCGTAGGCGATGATGTCGTTCCACGGGCGGTGCTCGACCATCAGTACTGCACCTTGCGCTCGACATACTTGAACTGGACCGCGGTCAGCGCGACGACGATGACCATCAGCACCACCGACTGCGCCGCCGAGCCGCCGAGATCGCCGCCGAGCCGGCCGTCGGCATAGACCTTGTAGACCATGGTGGTGGTGGCGCCGGCAGGTCCCCCGCCGGTCACCGCGTCGATGATGCCGAAGGTGTCGAAGAAAACGTAGACGATGTTCACGACCAGCAGGAAGAAGGTGGTCGGCGACAGCAGCGGGAATATGATGGTCCAGAACCGCCGCATCGGACCCGCGCCGTCAATCGCCCCGGCCTCGATCACGCTCTTGGGAATCGACTGCAGTCCGGCGAGAAAGAACAGGAAGTTGTAGGCGATCTGCTTCCACACCGCCGACATCACCACCAGGGTCATGGCGTGGTTGCCGTTCAGGAGCGGATTCCAGTCGAGGCCGAGGCCGCGCAGCGGCCGCGCCAGAGTGCCGAGCGATGGGTGGAAGATGAAGAACCACAGCACGCCGGCCACCGCCGGCGCCACCGCATAGGGCCAGATCATGAAGGTCTTGTAGGCCTGCGCGGCCTTGAGGTTCTTGTCGGCCTGGCTTGCGAACAACAGCGCGATCGAGAGCGACAGCCCCGCGACCAGCGTCGAGAACACCAGCGTTACCAGCATCGCCTTGTAATATTCGGGCTGCGCAAACAGCGCCTGGTAATTCTCCAGGCCGACGAATTCGGAAACGAGGCCGAAGGCATCCTCGCGCTTGAACGATTGCAGCACCGCCTGGCTCGCGGGCCAGTAGAAAAATACGAATGTGATGATGAGCTGCGGCGCCAGCAGCGCATAGGGAAGCAGCTTGCTCCTGTTGAAGACCGCGGACTTTTCCATTCAGGGCGTCTTGCTCATCCAGAAATCTTGTCAATAAAAAGAGGCGCGCAAGAGAGGTATGGCGTTCGCGTGCCACGCCAGCTCCCCCTCCGGGCGGAGGAGGAGCCGGCAGGATGGCTTATTTTGCCGTCTTTTCGAACGTCCGCAACATGGCATTGCCGCGTGAGACGGCCGCGTCGAGGGCTTCCTGCGCGGTCTTCTTGCCCGCGAGCGCCGCCTCGATTTCCTCGGCCCAGAGTTCGCGCATCTGCACCATGTTGCCAAAGCGCAGGCCGCGCGAATTCTCGGTCGGCTCCTTGTTGGTGAGTTCCTTCAGCGGCGTCTGCAGGATGGGATTCTTCTCGTAGAAGCCATCGGCCTTGGTCTTTTCGTAGGCCGCCTTGGTGATCGGCAGGTAGCCGGATTCCTGATGCAGCTTGGCCTGGCGGTTGGTGTCGGACAGAAACGCGAAGAATTTCGCGACGCCCTTGTATTCTTCGGGCTTCTTGCCGCCCATCACCCAGAGCGAGGCGCCGCCGATGATCGAGTTCTGCGGAGCTCCGGCGACATCGGGATAATACGGCATCGGCGCCGAGGTGAAGTCGAACTTGGCGGTGCCCTTGGCGGTGCCGTAATAACCCGAGGACGTCAGGAAGATCGCGCATTCGCCCGAGCCGAAGCGGGCCTCGCCGGCATTGGCGCGGCCAGCATAGTCGTAGGTCTTGTCCTTCTGCAGGTCGATCAGGTTCTGCAAATGCTTGACGTGCAGCGGCGAGTTGAACTTCAACTCGGTGTCGAAACCGTCGAGCCCGTTCGCCTTGGTGCCGATCGCCACGTTATGCCAGGCGGAGAATTGCTCGATGTGGACCCATGACGCCCAGGCATTGGAAAAGCCGCAGGTCTCATGACCCGATGCCTTCAGTTTCTTGGCGGCAGCGAATACTTCCGGCCAGGTTTTCGGGATATCGGCGATGCCGGCCTTCTTCAGCTCATCCTTGTTGATCCACATCACCGTCGACGAGGAATTGAAGGGAAACGACAGCATGTCGCCCTTGGAGGTCGAGTAGTAGCCGGTGATGGTCGGCAGATAGGCCTTGGGATCGAACGGCTCGCCGGCGTCCTTCATCAGCTGATAGACCGGCTTGATGGCGCCGGTGGCGCTCATCATGGTTGCAGTGCCGACTTCGAATACCTGCATGATGTGCGGCGCGTTGCCGGCGCGGAACGCGGCGATGCCGGCATTCATGGTGTCGGCGTAGCCGCCCTTGAACGACGGCGTCACCTTGTAGTCCGACTGGCTGGCGTTGAAATCCGCCGCCAGCTTGTTGACGACGTCGTTGTTGGCGCCGGTCATGGCGTGCCACCACTGCAGCTCGGTCACGGCGTGAGCGGGCGTTGCAAGCGCCAGCGTTGTCGCCAGCGTGGTGGCAAGGCCGAAATGTCGTAGCATCATAAGAATCCTCCCGGTTGGATCGTCATCTTCGTTTCGCGCGTTAACAGCGCTGGATGACGTGCAAATGACCGTATATGCGAAAGCACGGTATGGGGGAAGCGGCGGCGAGGGGAAGCCGGAAAATAGGCGGAGACGCATCGCTCCCGTCGTCCCCGCGAACGCGGGGACCCATACGCTGCGGCCCATCGTTTCGGCGCGGAGGCAGACGCCTCCGGCAACAACTAACGCCCGGGATTATGGGTCCCTGCGTTCGCAGGGACGACGTTCAGAGAGAGTTATGCTCGAACCTCAGCGCTTCCGTTCGCTGCCGCAGACCGCGCCCCTGGCGACCAGGGCCTCGATCTCATCCGTCGAATAGCCGAACTCGCCCAGCACCTCTGCGGTGTGCTGGCTGAATTTCGGCGGGGTGCGGCGCAGGCTGGGCTTGCTGCGCGACAGGCGGATCGGCGAGGCGACCCCCTTGTACCAGTCCTTTTCGATGACATCGCCGCGGTGCAGGGTATGGGCGCTGGTGAGCGCCTGGTCGATCGACTGCACCGGGCCGGCCGGCAGGCCGGCGGCGAGCAGGCGGTCGCACAGCGGGCCGGCGTCGTGCTGGCTGAACACGGCGGCGAGTTCGGCGCGCAGCGCATCGCGGTTGGCGATGCGGTCCTTGTTGCGGGCAAAGCGCGGATCGGTGCCGAGTTCGGGCTTGCCGATCTCTCTGGCGAGCTTGCGAAAGGTGCCGTCATTGCCGACGCCGATGAAGATATTGTCGGTGCGCGTGGGGAAGATCGCGTAGGGCACGAGGTTCGGATGCTCGTTGCCGGTGAGGCTGGGCGGCTTGCCGTGCATGAAATAATTCGCCGCATGCGGGTGCATGATGGCGAGGCCGGTTTCGTACAGCGTGGTTTCCAGAAACTGCCCGACGCCGGATTTCTGCCGCTCCGACAGCGCCATCAGGATGCCGATCGCCGCATAAAGCCCGGTGGTGATGTCGACCAGGGGGACGCCGATCCGCATCGGCCCGCTCTGCGGCGAGCCGGTCGCGGCGATCATGCCGGTCATGGCCTGGATGATGGCGTCATAGCCGGGATTGCCGCCGCGCGGTCCGTCGGCGCCGAAGCCGGAAATCCGGCAGTGCACCAGCTTCGGGAATTTCGCGCGCAGCACGTCGTTGCCGATGCCCCATTTGTCGAGCGTGCCCGGCTTGAAATTCTCGATCAGGACGTCGGCGCTCTCCAGCATCTTCATCAGCACCGCGCGGCCGCCCTCGGAAGCGAGGTCGAGCCCGATCGAGCGCTTGTTGCGGTTGATGCCGACGAAATAGGCCGCGTCTTCGCCGTGGAACGGAGGGCCCCAGTCGCGCACCTCGTCGCCGGCGGGCGGTTCGACCTTGATCACGTCGGCGCCGTGGTCGGCGAGAATCTGGGTGCAATAGGGTCCGCCGAGCACGCGCGTCAAATCGATCACGCGCAATCCGGTCATTGCAGCGGGCGAGGTTTCAATCATCTTGGCCGTTTCTTGCGAGGTTTTAAGGGAACGTCGCGGCCATTAAGCATCACACGCGGGTCGGCGCAAATGCGGCTGGCCGCGCTGTTCTCGCAAAGCAGAATGGCCCGCTCATTGCCGGGAGCGGGCCATTGGCCGGGCCGATCAGACGACCGTCAGGCGGACATCCACATTGCCGCGGGTGGCGTTGGAGTAGGGACAGACCTGGTGTGCCTTCGCGACCAGCGCCTCGGCGTCGGCGCGTTCGAGACCCGGCAGGGAAACCGCCAGGTCGATGTCGAGGCCGAAACCGCCTTCCGAGCGCGGTCCGATGCCGACGGTGGAGGTCACGGAAGCGTCCGCGGGGACCTTCGGGCCGCCCCCGGCCGCCACGGCCTTCATCGCGCCGATGAAGCAGGCGGCATAGCCGGCGGCGAAGAGTTGCTCGGGGTTGTTGCCGGCGCCGCCGCCGCCACCGAGTTCCCTGGGGGTGGCAAGCTTCACGTTGAACGCGCCGTCGAGCGTGGCGGCGGTGCCATCGCGGCCGCCGGTGGCCTTGGCGGTGGTCTTGTAGAGCACTTTTACGGACATCGGGCTTCTCCTTGCTGGGGTTCCCTTGTCATTGTATTGCGCACAATTAAATTTTGTGCAATACAAAAAATCGTGAGCGCGCAATCTAATTGGCTACAATTGATCTTCGACCGGTCCGGGCCCACATTGCAGCAGGGCAGTGAGATGCCGTGACCATGAGGATGCAAATGGCCAGAAAACCCGCGGCGGACTTGCCGCTGATGCTCGGCAACCAGCTCTGCTTTGCGGTCTATTCCACCGCGCACGCCTTCAACCGGGCCTACAAGCCGCTGCTCGACCGGCTTGGGCTGACCTATCCGCAATACCTGGTCATGCTGGTGCTGTGGGAGCGCGATGGCGTGCCGGTCAAGGACATCGGCGAACGGCTCATGCTGGATTCCGGCACGCTGACCCCGCTGCTGAAGCGGCTAGAAGCGGCGGAACTGGTCAAGCGCACCCGCAGCACCGAAGACGAGCGCCAGGTGCTGATCGCATTGACGCCCCGGGGCCAGGCCCTCAAGGAAAAAGCGAGGGCGGTGCCCGAGGCGATCCTCGCCGCGTCGAATTGCTCGGTCGCTGAACTATTGGCGATGAAGAATGAGCTGATCGGGCTGCGCGACCGGCTCAATGTGGCGTTGGGAGAGTAGGGGCGTCAGAGGCGCTTCTTCGCAAATGCCCGACCTGAGCCGGATTTCAAGTATCTCTCGAAAGCGATCGCCAAAGCTTCGTCGCTGAAGGCGACGTAGGTCCTTATCCACCAGGGTCCGAATTTCGAAGTGTGCGGGACTTCGCCGGCGTTGTGCTTGGCAAGCCGTGCCCGCAGGTCGCTGGTGATACCGACGTAGAAGTGCTTGGAATCAAGACTTTCGAGAATGTAGACGTACTTCATGGCGCAATCCTCCATGGAATGAAGGCTACAATGCAATATCCGGACTTGCTGGGGTCCGCCTTCGCCAACGAAGGACTTATCGAGCAGAAACAGGGGATTTACTGTTGAACGAGCCCGCCTTCGCCCTCCGGGCTTCGGCGTGGCAGCCTTCGCTCCGTTAGGGCTTGCCCAGCCGAAGCAGGCGCAGCCTGCGAAGGCTGGTGGAGCCAGGCGGGATCGAACCGCCGACCTCTTGCATGCCATGCAAGCGCTCTCCCAGCTGAGCTATGGCCCCTAAACTCTAACCTTAGTGCGTGATCTTGTCGGAAACCGGTTGCCGCTTTTCGCTAAACGGCCTTCAGCTCCGGATCATGCTCCCCGCTTGCCTTGGGCGACTCGCGGGGAAAAACCCTGAACACAGTTCAGGGCCGATCTCAAGTCTCTTCGTCGCTGCCGACGTCGCCGATGATGTCGGTGACATCCTCGTCGCCTTCTTCGTCGTCGGCGATGAAGGTGGAATCATCATCGTCGTCGTCTTCGATGGTCTCGTCGACCTCGATGTCGTCCTCGGACTCGGGAACGACGGCCTTGACCTTGCCGGTATTCTCCTCGGCATCGGCTTCCTCGAGCGGCACCAATTCTTCGGCCTCGGCGGGCTCCACGGCTTCTGCGGCGGAAGCAGCGGACGCGGCAGCCGCAGCACGTGCAGCGGCATCGGCACGGGTCCGCGGCGGCGGAATCGGCGCAATCGGCACCACCTCGCCGGTGTAGGGTGAGATCACCGGGTTCTTGTTGAGGTCATAAAACTTCTTACCCGTCGTCGGGCAAATGCGTTTGGTTCCGAGATCGGATTTGGCCACGTGGGGTGTCCTGGGAATTTGTCGAAAAACGGTGCTTCACTTGGCTAGTTGACGCGGCCCTGTCAATAGCGCTGTGCGCGCATTCCGACAGTGGCGTGACGCGGCGCGGGTCATGTGGTACCTGCGCCCGCGCAGAGGACACAATCTTGACCCAATCTGACCCGCCCACGCCGCTCGAATCCCGCGCCAGCGGCCCCCTGACCGGAAAAGTCCGTGTTCCCGGCGACAAGTCGATTTCGCACCGGGCCCTGATTCTGGGCGCGCTGGCGGTCGGCGAAACCAGGATTTCGGGCCTGCTCGAGGGCGAGGACGTGCTCAATACCGCCAAATCGATGCGGGCGCTGGGGGCGAAGGTGGAGCGAACCGGCGATTTCGCCTGGTCGGTTCGCGGGGTCGGCGTCGCCGGGTTCGCGCAGCCGCAGGCTCCGCTCGATTTCGGCAATTCCGGCACCGGCTGTCGGCTGGTGATGGGAGCTGTGGCCGGCTGCCCGATCACGGCCGTCTTCGACGGCGATGCTTCGCTGCGCTCAAGGCCGATGCGGCGGATCGTGGATCCCCTGGAATTGATGGGTGCCAGGGTCGTGGCCAGCGGCGAAGGCGGCCGCCTGCCGCTGACGCTGCAGGGTGCGCGCGATCCCCTGCCGATCCTGTACCGCACCCCGGTGGCCTCGGCCCAGATCAAGTCAGCGGTGCTGCTGGCGGGGCTGGCGGCGCCGGGAATCACCACCTTGATCGAGACCGAGGCCAGCCGCGACCACACCGAACTGATGCTGAAGCACTTTGGGGCGCAGATCGTCTCGACCAAGGAGGGTGCTCACGGCCGCAAGATCGCACTGACCGGGCAACCCGAACTACACGGCGCCGGTGTCGTGGTGCCGGCCGATCCGTCATCGGCGGCATTTCCGATCGTGGCAGCCTTGATTGTCGAGGGCTCCGACCTCGTTCTGTCGGACGTCATGACCAATCCGCTGCGCACCGGGCTGTTCACCACGCTGCGCGAAATGGGCGCGTCGATCGAGGAAAGCCAGGTCCGCGGCGACGCCGGCGAGCCGATGGCCCAGTTCCGGGTCCGCGCCTCGAAACTGCGCGGTGTCGAGGTTCCGCCGGAGCGCGCGCCCTCGATGATCGACGAATATCTGGTGCTGGCGGTGGCGGCCGCCTTCGCCGAGGGCACCACCATCATGCGTGGCCTGCAGGAATTGCGGGTCAAGGAATCCGACCGGCTGGAGGCCACCGCCGCCATGCTGCGCGTCAACGGCGTCAAGGTGGAGATATCCGGCGACGATTTGATCGTCGAAGGCCGGGGGCATGTGCCCGGCGGCGGCCTGGTCGCCACCCATATGGATCATCGTATCGCGATGTCGGCTCTGGTGATGGGACTTGCCTCCGACAAGCCGGTCAAAGTCGACGACACCGCTTTCATCGCCACCAGTTTCCCGGATTTCATCCCGATGATGCGCGGGCTCGGCGCGGAGTTTTCATGATCATCGCCATCGACGGACCGGCCGCCTCCGGCAAGGGCACGCTGGGCAAGCGCCTTGCCCAGCATTACCATTATCGTCATCTCGATACCGGCGTGATCTACCGCGCGGTGGCCAAGGCGCTGCTCGATGCCGGGGCCGACCTGACTGACGAGAACCTCGCGGTCGCCGCCGCGCTGGAACTCGACCCCGAAAAGTTCGGAAATCCTGAACTCAAGACCCAGTTGGTGGGCGAGGCCGCCTCGGTGGTCTCGGCCATCCCAAGGGTGCGGGAAGCATTGATCAATTTTCAGCGGCAATTCGCGGCCGATCCGCCCGGCGCGGTGCTCGATGGCCGCGATATCGGCACCGTGATCTGCCCGCATGCCGATGTGAAGATTTTCGTCATCGCCGACCCCAAAGTCCGGGCCCGGCGCCGGACCCTGGAGGCACAGGCGCGGGGCGAGCCCGCCGACGAGGCTTTGGTGCTGGCGGATATCCTCAGGCGCGACGAACGCGACCAGAACAGGGCCGCGGCGCCCCTGAAGGCCGCTGCGGATGCACACTTGCTCGATAACTCGCATTTGGATATAGAAAGCGGCGTCCGGGCCGCCATCGACATTGTCGAGGCCGTCCGAGCGGGCCGGCTTCGGGTTTGAGACCCTGCCGTCATTGGAGGAAAGCCCGCTCCAGGTCTTGAACATCGATCCCGAGGCCGCTTGCCTCGTTCAGGTTCCGGATAATCAACGTATCGAACGTGCAGGCATGCTGCCGGCCCGCTCTCGCAATTTTTTTGTGAGGCGGTCGTTAGAGTTTGCGGACCTCTGACACTTCACGCCCGATACGCCCCTTAACCCGAATGGCCGGCGATACCCGCATCTGGAGAACAAATGGCTTCGACTGCTACTTCCTATAACCCTTCCCGCGACGATTTCGCCGCGATGCTCGATGAATCCTTTGCCGGCGGCAATCTGCAGGAAAGCTCCGTCATCAAGGGCATCGTTGTTGCGATCGAGAAGGACATGGCCGTCATCGACGTCGGCCTGAAGACCGAAGGCCGCGTGGCGCTGCGTGAATTCGCCGGGCCCGGCAAGGAAAGCGAACTCAAGGTAGGCGACGAGGTCGAGGTGTTCCTCGACCGCATCGAGAATGCGCTCGGCGAAGCCGTGCTGTCGCGCGACAAGGCGCGCCGCGAGGAGAGCTGGGGCAAGCTCGAGAAGGCCTTCAACAACAACGAGAAGGTTCACGGCGTCATCTTCAACCAGGTCAAGGGCGGCTTCACCGTCGACCTCGACGGCGCTGTCGCCTTCCTGCCGCGCTCGCAGGTCGACATCCGCCCGATCCGCGACGTCGCCCCGCTGATGAACAATTCGCAGCCGTTCCAGATTCTCAAGATGGATCGCCGCCGCGGCAACATCGTGGTGTCGCGCCGCACGGTTCTCGAAGAGACTCGCGCCGAACAGCGCCAGGAACTGGTGCAGAACCTCGAAGAGGGCCAGGTCATCGACGGCGTCGTCAAGAACATCACCGATTACGGTGCGTTCGTCGACCTCGGCGGCATCGACGGCCTCTTGCACGTTACCGATATCGCCTGGCGCCGGGTCAATCACCCGACCGAAGTCTTGACCATCGGCCAGACCGTCAAGGTCAAGATCATCAAGATCAACCACGAGACCCACCGCATTTCGCTCGGCATGAAGCAGTTGCTGGACGATCCGTGGCAGGGCATCGAGGCGAAGTATCCGCTCAATGCGCGCTTCACCGGTCGCGTCACCAACATCACCGACTACGGCGCGTTCGTCGAACTGGAGCCGGGCATCGAAGGCCTGATCCACGTCTCGGAAATGTCGTGGACCAAGAAGAACATGCATCCCGGCAAGATCGTTTCGACCTCGCAGGAAGTCGAAGTGCAGGTTCTCGAGGTCGATTCGGTCAAGCGCCGTATTTCGCTCGGCCTCAAGCAGACCATGCGCAATCCCTGGGAAGTGTTCGTCGAGAAGTTCCCGGTCGGCGCCACGGTAGAAGGCGAAGTCAAGAACAAGACCGAGTTCGGCCTGTTCCTGGGTCTCGAAGGCGACGTCGACGGCATGGTCCATCTGTCCGACCTCGACTGGAAGCTTCCGGGCGAGCAGGTGATCGACAACTTCAAGAAGGGCGACATGGTCAAGGCCATCGTGCTCGATGTCGATGTCGAAAAGGAGCGCATCTCGCTCGGCGTCAAGCAGCTCGAAGGCGACCCCTTCGCCGAGCCGGGCGACGTCAAGAAGGGCGCGGTCGTGACCTGCGAAGTGCTGGAAGTGAAGGAGAGCGGCATCGAGGTGAAGATCACCGGTACCGACTTCAATACCTTCATCAAGCGGTCCGAACTGGCGCGCGAGCGTTCAGATCAGCGCGCCGAGCGTTTCGCCGTCGGCGAAAAGGTCGATGCGCGGGTGATCCAGTTCGACAAGAAGGCCCGCAAGGTGCAGGTCTCGATCAAGGCGCTGGAAGTCGCCGAAGAGAAGGAAGCCATCGCGCAGTACGGCTCCTCCGATTCGGGGGCGACGCTGGGCGACATTCTCGGCACCGCGCTCAAGCAGCGTACCGACAAGTAAGTTCCGCTTACTCGTCAGATCAATCGGGCCCCGGTTTCGACCGGGGCCTTTTTTCTTTTCGTCCCCTCTCCCCTTGTGGGAGAAGGTGGCGCGCAGCGCCGGATGAGGGGTCTCTATCCGCAGGCAATGTGCTTGCTGAACCAACCCCTCACCCGTCGCGATGCGTCGCATCGCGCCACCCTCTCCCACACGGGGAGGGGGGACGGAAAGAAAATAGGCCCCGGTCGGAACCGGGGCCCGATTG
>NZ_JAUSLT010000196.1 GCF_030646015.1 Bradyrhizobium sp. | reverse complement strand
TGATCAGCGCGAAGCCGAAAGCGATGGCGAGCTGATTGCCTTCCTGCACATACTGCCGGGAATCCGCCAGATAGGAATGGCTGTAGCCGGCCGGCAGGTTCTTGGCCGCGCCCTCGAGGAAGTTCACGGCCTGGCCGACGGTAACACCCGGCATCGGCACCGCCTGGAAGGTGGCGGCGTTCAACTGGTTGTAATGCGTCAGCGCATTGGGATCGGTTGCCGTTTCGATCGATACTACCGTGGACAGCGGCACCTGCTGGCCCGTAGCGGTCGGCACGTAAAAATTTGAAAGCGATTCGGGCGACAACCGCTGCCCGCGCGGCACCTGCGGGATCACCTGGTACGACCGCCCCTCGAGATTGAAGCGGTTGGTGTAGTTGCCACCAAGCAGCGTAGCCAGCGTGCTGCCGACCTGCGCCATGGTGATGCCGAGGTCATTGGCCTTGGAGCGGTCGATCTTCACCCGTACCACCGGCTGGTTGAAGTCGAGATCGCTGTCGGCAACGATGAACAGCCCGCTCTTGCGCGCGGCGTCCTTCAGCTTCAGCATCTCCTCATAGATCGCCTGGTAACCGTTGGTGGAGTTGATCACCATCTGCACCGGCAAGCCGCCCGGACCGCCCGGCAGCGGCGGCAGGTTAAACGCGAACGCATTGACGCCTTCGATCTTGCTGAGCTCCGCCTGCACCAGCGGCTTCAGCTTGATCGAGGAACGCTCGCGTTCGTCCCACGGCTTCAGCAGCATGCCCGCGATCCCGTTGCTGGGACCGGCGGTACCGTTGATCACAAAGCGCAGGTCGGTCTCGGGAAACGCCGCGAACGCCTTGTCCATCTTGCTGCTGTAGAAATCGGTGTAGTCGATGTTGGCGTATTTCGGCGCCTTCACGACCGCGAACACGATGCCTTGATCCTCCTCGGGAGCGAGCTCCTTCGGGGTGTTCTGATAGAGAAACACCACAAGCCCGAGGATGGTCACTGCAAACATCGCGGTGATCGGGCGATAGTCGAGCGAGCGGTCGAGCTGCCTGCCGTACCAGCGCGTGGTGGCGCCGAACACCTTGTCGACCTTCTGGGCGAACCAGCCGCTCTGCCCGTGCTTGAGCAGCACCGAGCACATCATCGGCGACAGCGTCAGAGCGATCACGCCGGAGACGATCACCGATCCCGCCAGCGTAAAGGCAAATTCGCGGAACAGCGAGCCAGTGAGGCCGCCGAGGAATCCGATCGGCGCATAGACCGCGGCCAGCGTGATGGTCATCGAAATCACCGGGCCGACGATCTCGCGCGCGCCCTGCAACGAGGCCTGTACCGGCGTTTTGCCTTCCTCGAGATGGCGGTGAATATTCTCCACCACCACGATGGCATCGTCGACCACGAGCCCGATCGCCAGCACCATCGCCAGCAGCGTCAGCAGGTTGAAACTGAATCCGGCCACCAGCATCAGGCTGCAGACGCCGATCAGCGACAGCGGAATGGTGACGACCGGAATGATCACCGACCGGAACGACGCCAGGAACAGGAAGATCACCACGACCACGATGCCGACCGCCTCGATCAGGGTCATCTGCACCTCGTCGATCGAGGAACGGATGAACTTGGTCGAGTCGTAGGCGACTTTCATCTTGAGCGATGGCGGCAGGTTGCGCTCGAGCTCCGGAAACAGCGCGCGCACGCCGGTGACGATGTTGAGCGGATTGCCCTGCGGCGTCGCCTGCACGCCGATGAAGATCGCGCGCTCGCCCGAGAAGGCGACGCTGGCGTCGGTGCTTTGCGCCGACAGTTCGACGGTGGCGACGTCTTCCAGCCGCACGAAGCCGCCGTCCTTGGCCTTCACGGTCATGCGCTTGAACTGATCGACATTCTGCAGATCGGTATTGGCGGTGACGTTGGAGACGATAAAATAACTCTTGGCTTGGCCTGCGGCGGCCTGGAAATTATTCGCCCGGATCGCCACGGCGATGTCGTCGGGCGATACGCCACGCCCGGCCATCCGCGCGGGATCGAGCCAGATCCGCATCGCGAAAGTCTGTCCGCCGAGAATGTCGGCCGACGCCACGCCATCGACGGTCGACAGGATCGGCTGCACCACGCGCGTCAGGTAGTCCGATATCGCCGATCCCGAGAGTTCATCGCTGGAGAAACCGAGATACATCACCGCCGTGGTCTGACCGGTGGTCTTTACGATGACCGGGTCGTTGGCCTCTCTCGGGATCAGGTACCTGACCGAGTTCACCTTCGCCATCACTTCGGTCAGCGCCTGGTTGGGATCGAAGTTGAGCTTGACGTAAACCGAAATCAGGCTCTGGCCCTGGGTCGAGGACGAGGTGATGTAGTCGACGCCTTCGGCTGAAGACACCGCCTGCTCGAGCGGCGTGGTGATGAATCCCTGCATCAATTGCGGCGATGCGCCGGGATAGACCGTGGTTACCGTGATCACGGTGTTCGACAGTTTCGGATACTGCCGGATCGGCAACGAGGTTGCGGCCTTGAAGCCGATCAGCAGGATCAGCAGGCTGACGACCAGCGACAGCACGGGGCGCTTGATGAAAATATCGGTAAAAGCCATTACAGGCGCTCCGTGGTCGTTCTTTGTGGCGGGACCGTCAGGCCCGCGCAGAATTGCTTAGTTGCGCGGCGCTTGCGCCGGGATTGGCGGCGGCGGATCGGTCGAGATGGCAACCGCTGCACCGGATTGCAGCTTGAGTTGTCCGACCGCCACCACGCGATCGCCGGACTTCAGGCCGGTGGCGATGACGGCGCGCCCGTCGATCCGATCGCCGGTACGCACGAAGGTACGGACGGCGGTCAGGCTGACCTTGCCGTCCTCCGCCTTCTTTTCCGTGATCAGATAAACCGAATCGCCATAGAGCGTGTAATCGATCGCGGTTTCCGGCACCGTGACCACGGCGGGCTTGTCCGGCAGCACCACTGTTGTGGTCGCGAACATGCCGGGCTTCAGGATGCGATCGGGATTGGCGATGGTGGCCTGAACGCGGATGTTGCGCGTATCGCTGCTGATCTGCGGCTCGATGGTGGTGATCTTGCCCTCGAAAATCTTGCCGGGATAGGCGTCGACCACGATGCGCACGGTCTGCCCGACCTTGAGCAGCGCGCTGTCCTTTTCCGTCGTGGTGAAATTGGCATAGAGGTTGGACAGATCGGTCAGCGACACGATCTGCGTCCCCGCGGTGAGGTACTGTCCGACCTCGACCTTGCGGACGCCGAGTTCGCCGTCGAACGGCGCGCGCACCAGCTTCTGCGAAATGATCGCCTGGGTCTTGGCGATGCCGGCCTGGGCCTGGTCATAGGCGGCCTGCGCGGTGTCGACCGTCGCCTGCGGCCCGAACTGGCGCGCGGCCAGCTGCTTGGCCCGCTCCAGCGACAGCTGCGCCACCGTAGCCTGGGCCTTGAAGCTCGCGAGGTCGCCCTGTTCGGGCCCATCGAATAGTTGCAGCAGCGGCGCGCCGGCGTTCACAGTGGAGCCCGCGGTGAACATGATGGCGGTGATGCGCCCGCTGACGTCGGAAGTGACGTTGACCTGATGCACGGCGGCGAGATCGCCGACCGCCTTCAGCAGGTTCGGAATCACCTCGGATTTGGCCTCGGCGACGGTGACGATGGTCGGCGGCGGCTTCATGGTGGCGAAGAAATTCGCGATCGCCTTGCTGCGGATATAGTTGAAGCCGACGATGCCGCCGACCAGAAGCGCCAGCAACAGCCCGACGATGATGAACCAGCGCACCATGTGCACCGGACGCTTGTGCGGCTTCTCGGTGATCGGCTTGCCGGCGATATTGGGTTCGGTCACGATGTTCATCTCATGCACTTTCTTCAGTAACCGATTGCCCCGGAGCCGGCGACGTCTCGCGGTCCAAATGCGAAGCAATTGCGGCTTCGTTAAGTCCAATTCCGCGGAGGATGAATTCGCACAATTGCCGCTCGAGATCGGTCGCATTGCCGTAAGTGAGACAGGGCACGGCCGGAAGCCGCGTCAGCGCCGCCGTCAGCACCGTGTGATGCGCAAACCAGAACAGATTGAGCGGCTCGTTTCCGATCCGCGACGCCTCGCCCGCCGCGACCGCGCGCTCGAGCGATGAGGTGAATACCGGCCCGATCAGGTCGCCGACCTTGCCGTAGAGCAGCCGGGCGAATTCGCCGTCATCGAGATGGCTGGTGGTCATTAGCCGGAGGCGTTGCGCTTCCTGCTCATCGACCGTGATCTGCATGAAATGTTCGACCATGCCGCGGACCAGTTCGACCAGGGTGGCGGTCGACGGCTCCAACGCGAGCAGATGCATCAGATCGGGATCGGCCTCGCACTCCTCCGCCAGGATTTCCGCATACAGCGCGGCCTTGGACGGAAAATGCTTGAACAGCAGTCCTTCCGAAATGGAGGCGGCCGCGGCGACGCTCTTGGTCGTCGTCCCGGCAAAGCCGTGGCGGGCAAAGCAACGCTTGGCGGCGCTGAGGATAAGCTGCCGCCTCAGGTCGCTGGTCATTCGCAGGGGAGTGCTCATGGCATGTGAGTAATCACTCACCATGCCAAATGTCAAGCACGATATTGCGATGCACCATCCGTAAAAGCCCGGTTCCCTCAATGGAAACGGCATCGAATGAGCAAAGCGTCATTGTTCCATTTGAGTTGACGCCAGAGCTGGGACGCAGTTTAAGATAGTTGCAAATGCGACTAATTTAGCCGGTCCTGCTTCCAGCGCCGTTCGCAAGAGCCGCCTTGTCCGTTTTAAAAAGAATATGCAGAGCCATGAATTTGGGTGCACGGGAGCTGGCCGCCGACTTCAATATCGAGAAGCTGACGGCCGAATTCTATGCCGACCCCTATCCGACCTATCGTGCCCTGCGGGAGCATGAGCCGGTCAAGCGCATGCCCAACGGCTCCTGGTTTCTGACCCGCTATGACGACCTGGTCAGCGCCTACAAGAGCACCAGGCTTTTCTCTTCCGACAAGCGGAAGGAATTTTTCCCGAAATACGGCGATTCCCCGCTCTACGAACACCACACCACCAGCCTCGTCTTCAACGACCCGCCGGCGCACACCAGGGTGCGCCGGCTGATCATGGGCGCGCTGTCGCCGCGCGCCATCGCCGGGATGGAGCCGGACCTGATCGCGCTGGTGGACCGGCTGCTGGCCGGGATCGCCGCCAAGGGCAGCGTCGATCTGATCGACGACTTCGCCTCCGCCATCCCGATCGAGGTGATCGGCAATCTCTTGGATGTGCCGCAGGACGAACGCGGACCCCTGCGCGACTGGTCGCTGGCGATTCTGGGCGCGCTCGAGCCGGTGATCTCCCCGGAAGTCTTTGCCCGCGGCAACAAGGCGGTGACGGATTTTCTCGCCTATCTGGAAATCCTGGTGGCGCGGCGCCGGGCAAAGCCGGGCAACGGCGAACGCGACGTGCTGACCCGCCTCATTCAGGGCGAGGACAATGGCGAGCGGCTGACCGAGAAGGAATTGCTGCACAACTGCATCTTCCTGCTCAACGCCGGGCATGAGACCACCACCAACCTGATCGGCAACGGGCTGGTGGCGCTGTCCGGCAACCCAACGCAGAAGAAACGGCTGATCGAACATCCCGACCTGATCAAATCAGCGGTCGAGGAAATCCTGCGCTTCGAAAGCTCGAACCAGCTCGGCAACCGCATGACCACCGAGCAGGTCGAACTCGGCGGCGTGACGCTTCCCGCCGGCACCCCGGTGACGCTGTGCATTGGGGCTGCCAACCGCGATCCGCAGCAATTTTCCGATCCGGAAACCCTCGATATCGCCCGCACCCCGAACCGGCACCTCGCCTTCGCCACCGGCGCGCATCAATGCGCCGGCATGGCGCTGGCGCGGCTCGAAGGCGCGATCGCGATCTCGCGATTCCTGGCCCGGTTTCCGGATTACGCGCTGAACGGCGCGCCGGTGCGCGGCGGTCGCGCCCGGTTTCGCGGATTTTTGAGCGTGCCGTCCGCGGTGGGCTAAAGCGGCGGTTGGCCCACATGGCCCTTTAGCGTAAGTTCGTCGTGGGGGGACTTCTGGGATGGACTTCGCCGATTATCCGCTGCCGCTTATATTTGTCGCTGGCATTGTCGGCATCCTCACCGCCAGCGAGATCGGCCGTCGTTTTGGCCTGCTCAGCAGTAGGCGGAGTCGGGAGAATATTTCAACATTGGAGGGTTCGATCCTGGGGCTGCTGGCTCTGATGATCGGCTTCACCTTCGCGATGGCCCTATCGGGGTTCGAGCAGCGGCGCGGCGCCGTGCTGAACGAAGCAAATGCGATCAGCACTGCCACGCTACGTGCCCGTCTGCTCCCCGCTCCACACAGCACCGAATGCATCAAGTTGTTGCGCGAGTACGTACAGGTTCGGCTGGACATCACACAACGCGTGCTGCCTCCAAAAGAGAACACTGCCGCGATAGTCCGGTCGAGGGCCATCCAGGAGGCTCTTTGGCAGCAGGCCAAGGCAATAGCCGTAAAGGACAACGCGGTGGTTCCAACGGGGCTCTTCATACAGGCACTGAACGAGACGTTCGACAGACAGGAAGCGCGGCACGCGGTTTTACTCAACCGCGTGCCGAACATGGTACTGATAGCCCTGTATGGTCTTGCAATCGTCGCAGGCGCCTTCGCCGGCTATGCTGCCGGGCTGGATGCACAGCGCTCGCGGCTCCCGATCTTTACAATGGGCGTGCTGGTCTCGATCGTGATATTCTTGATCCAGGACGTCGATAGGCCGGGACCCGGCCTCATTGCTGTCAGTCAACAGCCGATGCTCGATGCAGCCGCGAGCATTGCGGCTTTTGCGGACTAGCCACATTTGACGCGGCGGCGCGCCAGCCCGCCGGCGCGGCTTTTGCCACCGCCGCCAAGCGGACGGGACGGAAAGCGCGGGGCCTAATCCGCGCCTCCCGCGGCAAGTTTCTCCGGCACGGATCGAGCCGCGTGGTCGCGCCGCACCCAGGCCTGACCGGAATAGTGCATGCCGAGCAACATCCGCGGCAGCGAGAAGCGCTCGACGACCACGTCGTCGGTTGCAAAGCCCGCGGCTTCGATCACCGCAACGGGATCGCGGGTCAGGTGGCAACCGCCGAACAGTCCGCGCCAAGCGCCGTTCAAGCCGCGCTGCAGGCTTCCCCGCCAGCCATCGGCCCTCGCATGCTCGCAGAACAACAGCTGCCCGCCCGGCTTGAGCACCCGCCGGATCTCGTCGAGGGCCTTCAACGGTTCGCCAATCGTGCAAAAAGCATAGGTCACCACCACGGTGTCGGCCATGGCGTCCTTGAGCGGCAGCTTCTCGCCGATGCCTAGCCGCAGCTCGGCCGGGAAGGCCATCTTGTCGAGCTCCTTCTGCGCCAGCTTGATCATCGCCTCATCGGGCTCGATGCCGATCAGGAGGTCGACATGCCGCGGATCGTACCAGGGCAGATTGAGGCCGGAGCCGAAACCGACCTCGACCACGATTCCCCTGGCGCGAGGCACGATCCGCCGGCGCATCGTCGCAAATTCCTCGACGCTGCAGCCGGCATGAACCAGCCGCGGCGAAATATGGCGATCGTAGAAACTCTTGCTTTGACACATCGAATTTGACCTTTTCGAAATCCGTACCCCGGCTCGAACGCGCGCGCCCAATGCGTCGTTTGGTCGTCCTGATAGAGCTGGCTGTCGCCGGCCGTGAGTGGCAAAATGGCCGCTTCCGAGGCAATCGAGCCAACTCGATGCGAGATCAAATACATGTGAGCCTGGTTGTTTTCCCGGAATGCGATCCGTCGATCGTTTACGGCGTCTTCGACACGCTGTGGGCCGCGGGCCGCGACTTCAGCGACAACGAAGATCATCCGGTTTTCAACCCGCGAATCGTGTCGACCTCGAAACAGGCGATGCAGCTCGTCACCGGCGTCAGCATCATCCCGCAGGATGGCATCAACGAGGTGAACCGGACCGACGTCGTGTTCGTGCCGAACGTCATGGTGAAATCGGCGGCCTGCCTCCGGGGGCTGGATCGCAGGTTGCTGGACTGGATCAAGGCGATGCATGGCCAGGGCGCGGCGCTCTATGCGGCCTGCGGCGGATCGCTGGTGCTCGCCGAAGCCGGGCTGCTCGAGGGCGAAGCGGCGACGACGCACTGGAGCTACGCGCCGCTGTTCAAGCAGCAATATCCCGACGTGACTCTGCACGCCGACCGCCTGATCGTTCAGAGCGGCGATGGCCACAGCATCGTTTGTTCGGGCGGCGCGTCGTCATGGCAGGATCTGGCGTTACTGCTGGTGGCAAAATTCGCCGGCACCGCGGAAGCCATCCGGCTGTCGAAACTGTTCCTGTATCAGTGGCACCGCGACGGACAATTGCCCTATGCCTGCATGATCCAGAACGTGAACCACGGCGACGCGACGATCGAGCGCGCGCAGCAGTGGATCGCGGAGAATTACGACAAGGCCGATGTCGTGAGCGATTTGGTCCGGCAATCCGGCCTGCCGAAGCGCAGCTTCGACCGGCGATTCAGGATCGCCACCGGCTATTCTCCGCTGGCCTATATTCAGGCGTTGCGGATCGAGGAAGCCAAGCAGCTATTGGAAACCACCAGCACGGCCGTCGAGGCGATCGGCCGCGAGGTCGGCTACGAGGATGCGTCGTCGTTCCGTCGGCTGTTCCGGCGGCTGGCCGGCATCGGCCCCGCGGAATACCGGCGGAAATTGCAGCCACCGAAGATGATCAGGGAAATCGACCGCGTCGGCCACGGTCCGGGTTCGCCGGTGTCTTGATCGTTCCCTCCCCCGTAGAACTACCGGCCGCGCTCGCAAACCGGCCTTTAAGAATTTGCGGCAGACTGACGCCTCAATTCATTTGAAGCGCCCCCCGCTGTCAGACCGGGGATCGGCGATCCAGATTTTCTTATCAGTTCGTTCAGGGTGTATCGCCTGTGAGTATCCGCGTCCGCCTGTTATTGCTGGTGTTGGGCACCGCTCTGCTGCCGGCCATCCTGGTGGGTTGGCGGTACTATCAGGATCGCGGCAAGGACATCGACGCTGCCATCCGTGGTTTGGCCGCGACGGCCCGCTCCATCGCAACCAGCCTCGACACGCGGATCCAGGGCACCAGCCAGCTTCACGTCGGTCTGGCGCGGGCCCGCGACCTCGCCAGTCCCGACAAGGCAGCATGTTCCGGTTTCCTTTCCGAGGTTCTCGCGAAGCATCCCCAATACACGGGCATCCTGACCATCGATCCCAATGGCGGCCTGTTATGCGACTCGTTGCGCACCGGGCGCGTGCTCGACCTGCGCGATCGCAATTATTTCAGGCAGGCCTCGAACGCAGCCGATAGCATCGTCATCGAGCCGGTGTTTGGACGCCTCACCGGCTCCGCGGTGCTGCAAATCGCCTATCCAGTGCGTGATGCGTCCCAGCGGCTGCAGTTCGTCCTGCTGGCCTCGCTTGACCTCACCAGGTTCATGAAGGAGCAAACCGAAAATTTACCGCGCGGCTTCGAAGTCTTGCTGGTTGACCGCAAGGGCGCGGTATTGAGCCGGTCACCGGCGCCGCTTGGGGGCGACGGGCCGGGCACTTCGATCGCGGATTCCGCCCTGTTCCGCGTTGCGGCGGATCGCGGCGGCTCGAAAGAGCTGGTGAATCCCAGCGGCGAAACCCGGGTCTGGTCCGCAGCCGAGACGCTCGCTGTCGGCGGCGTCAATTTGCATGTCATGGTCGGTCGTTCAAAATCCGAACTGGTGGCGGCGCCAAACCGCCGTCTCGCCGAAGACATGACCATCCTCGGTGTGCTCTCGCTGTTGCTGTTCGCCGGCGTCTGGTTGCTGGCGGAAGTCGGTATTCGCGTCCAGATCAGCCGTATCGCGACCATGGCCCAGCGCCTCGGTGCCGGCGACCTCAGCGCGCGGGTTCCACCGCCCTATCCCAGGGGCGAACTTGGCAGCCTGATGAGGGTTCTGAACGGGACCGCCGCGTCGCTTGAACGACAGCGCCATGACATCGAGGACCTCAACGAAAAGCTCCTGCAGTCGCAAAGCCTTGGGATGCTGGAAAAGCAACGGCTCGATATCGCGCTCGACCACATGACTCAGGGCCTGGTTTTGTTCGACGGGTTGGAGCGGCTGGTCATCTGCAACCAGCGTTACATCGAGATGTACGGGCTTTCGCGGGACGTGGTCAAACCCGGCTGCACCCTGCGTGAGCTGATAGCACATCGAAAGCAGGCAGGATCGTTCAAAGGCGACGGGGAAGTGTATTACGCGACGATCCTGGATGACGTCTTGCAAAAGAAGGTGACACAGTTCGTCTTGCCAACCGCCGACGGACGTTCGATCCAGGTGGTGAACCGGACGGTGGCGGGCGGCGGGTGGCTGGCCACGCATGAGGACATCACGGAGCGCGCGCGGTTCGACGAGCGGATCGCGCATATGGCGCATTACGATGCGCTGACCGACCTGCCGAACCGGGCGCTGTTTCGCCAGCAGCTTGCCGCGGCGCTCGACGGCCTTGCAGAAGGCGGACAGCTGGCGGTGCTCTATATCGACATCGATGAATTCAAGAGCGTCAACGACCTGCTCGGACACCCGATCGGCGACGAACTGCTGCGAGCGGTGGCCGGCCGCCTGCGCGGGTGCCTCGCGGCCACCGATTTCGTGGCCCGGCTGGGCGGCGACGAATTTGCCATCATCCAGATGGCGGTCGAGCGGCCGGCGGACACCACACACCTGGTCGAGCGAATCTACACCGCGATTCGCGAGCCGTATGACTGCGCAGGTCATCTGCTCGCCACCGACGCCAGCATCGGCATTGCACTGGCTCCGCAGGACGGCGCCGATCTCAACGAGCTGTTGAAGCATGCGGATCTGGCGATGTATGCCGCCAAGGCCGACGGGCGGCGCACCTCGCGCTTCTTCGAACCGGCCATGGATGCACGGATGAAGGCGTTGCGTCTCTTGGAGCGTGATCTGCGTCAGGCGATCGCCGTCGGCGGTCTCGAGCTGCACTACCAGCCGCTGGTCGACCTCGCGGATAACGCGATCAGCGGTTGCGAAGCGCTGCTGCGCTGGCATCACCCGACAAGGGGTCCGATCTCACCCGCGGAATTCGTCCCTGTGGCCGAGGAAACCGGCCTGATCATCCCGCTCGGTGAATGGGTACTGGCCGCGGCCTGCGCCGAAGCCGCAACATGGCCGGATCACGTCAGGGTAGCGGTCAACGTCTCGCCGGTTCAGTTCCGAAGTCAGGCTTTCGCGTTGAAGGTCGCCGCTGCGCTCGCGGCCTCCGGCCTCCCGGCCCACCGCCTCGAACTGGAGATTACCGAAGCAGTTCTCATTCGAGACGACGAAGCCGCACTGGCCATGCTGCACCAGTTGCGCAGCCTCGGCGTGCGCATCGCGCTGGACGATTTCGGCACCGGCTATTCCTCGCTGAGCTATCTGCAGCGCTTCCCGTTCGACAAGATCAAGATCGACCGCTGCTTCATCAAGGACGTCGCGGAAGCCGACGGATCGGCCTGCATCGTGCAGGCCGTCGTCAACATCGCCACCGCCAGGCACATGACGACGGTCGCGGAGGGCGTCGAGACCCCGGCGCAACGAACCATGCTGCGCGCGCTCGGCTGCAACGAGATGCAGGGCTATCTGTTCAGCCCGGCACTACCGGCAACGCAGATCCGGCTGTTGCTCGCCTCGCGCCGCAGGGTGGCCGGCGCGGCCTAAAGCGGCGAAACCCATTGGCGAGGAAATTGTCGTCGGGATCCCCAAATTCCAAGGGTGAGCAAAGGCGCCCCTTGGCGTCGTGCCACCATCTTCCCGCAAAACATCATGGTGGGCACGCCATCGGGGCGCGCGTTCGCGCGACCCGATGGCGTGCCCACCCTACAATTTGTCCGGTGATACCATCAATCACGCCCCGGCCGCAGCCGCCTGCCCGGCCTCGACCTTGTCCTGCGTCTTTGTATCGAAATCGCCGGCATCGTGGCGTTCGTGCAGCTGGCTCGAGGGCTCGCCCCAGGTGCGGTTGACCATCCGTCCCCGCTTGACCGCCGGGCGCGCGGCGATGGCGTCGGTCCAGCGCTGCACGTTCTTGTACGACTGCACATCGAGGAATTCGCCGGCGCCGTACAGCACACCCTTGACCAAGCTGCCGTACCAGGGCCAGACCGCGATGTCGGCGATCGTGTAGTCCGGGCCTGCGAGATATTCACTCTCTGCAAGGCGCCGGTCGAGCACGTCGAGCTGGCGCTTCACCTCCATCGCGAAGCGGTCGATGGCGTATTCGATCTTGCTCGGCGCATAGGCATAGAAGTGTCCAAACCCGCCGCCGAGATAGGGCGCGGCGCCCATCTGCCAGAACAGCCAGGACAGGCATTCGGCGCGGGCCGCCGTGTCGGTCGGCAGCAGCGCCCCGAATTTCTCGGCCAGATGCACCAGGATGGCGCCGGATTCGAACACCCGGATCGGCTTGGGGCCGCTGCGGTCCATCAGCGCCGGGATCTTGGAATTCGGGTTGACCGCCACGAAGCCGCTGCCGAACTGATTGCCGTCGATCTTGATCAGCCAGGCGTCGTATTCGGCGCCCTTATGGCCGGCCGCCAGCAGCTCCTCCAGCATCACCGTGACCTTGACGCCGTTCGGCGTCGCCAGGGAATAAAGCTGCAGCGGATGGCGGCCGACAGGCAATTCCTTGTCGTGGGTTGCGCCTGCGATGGGACGGTTGATGCCGGCGAACTTGCCGCCGCTCTCCTTGTTCCAGGTCCAGACTTTCGGCGGTGTGTATTCGGCGGGCTCGGTCATTGGGTTGGCTCCAGGCAGCCGGCGGTTTCGCCGACCAAACTGATATCAACAAGGTTGGGACGAACCGCAAGGGCTGGGCGCGGCCCGCGACGGCAATGCCCCAATGCAGAATGGCGTGAGCTCATACCACCGAGCGATGCCGCTCGATGCAGATCCGCAGCACCTCGTCCATCGGCCGGCTCCACCAGACTTCCGAAAAGATTTCGATCTCGGAATAGCCGGCAAAGCCCTGCGCCTCGACCGCGGCCCGCACCGATTTGATGTCGATCACGCCGTCGCCCATCATCCCGCGATCGTTGAGGATGTCTTTGGTCGGCACCAGCCAGTCGCAGACGTGGAACGCCAGAATCCGGTCCTTTCCGGCGCGCGCGATCTGCGGCAGCAATTCCGGGTCCCACCAGATGTGATAGACGTCGAGCGCGACGCCAAGCGCGCCGGTGCGGGCGGAATCGAGCCGGTCGCAGATATCGAGCGCCTGTTTTGTCGTGTTGACGCAGGCGCGGTCGGCGGCATAGGCCGGATGCAACGGCTCGATCGCCAGCGGCATGTTTGCCTGCCTTGCATATTCCATCATCTCGGCGATGGCGTCGTCGACCTGCGTCCGTGCCTCCGCGATGTCTTTTGAAACCGCACTGCCCGGCCGCGAATATTGCGGCAGGCCGCCGGCCACCAGCACGATGCAGGGCGCGCCGAGCGCCTTGGCCTCGTCGACCGCGCGGCGGTTGTCGTCACGCGCCTCGGTGCGGTGCGCGGCGTCTGCCGTGAACATGCCGCCGCGGCAATAGCCCGTCAGTTCCAGCCCGGCGTCGCGCACCGCGCGCGCCGCGCGGTCGAGTCCGACCGCCGCGACCTGGTCGCGCCAGGGATCGATGGCGCGGATGCCATGCCGCGCGCAGGCGTCGATGATCTCGATGAGGTCGCCCTGCTTGCGGACCGTCGCGGTGTTCAGCGACAGCCAGCGATGGTCGGCCGAAAAATCCCGCATCACGCCTCGATACCGCGCAAGCTGAGCACCGCCTTGATCCGCCGCGTCGCCAGTTCAGGGTTGGAAAGCAATCCCGCCTGGTCCGCCAGCCGGAACAGCTCGGCCAGATGCAGCGTCGAGCGCGTGCTCTCCTGTCCGCCGACCATCGTGAAGTGGTCCTGATGGCCGTTGAGATACGCCATGAAGACGATGCCGGTCTTGTAGAAGCGCGTGGGCGCCTTGAAGATGTGGCGCGACAGCGGCACCGTCGGGCCGAGCACGTCGTGGAAGCCGGCTTGGTCGCCGGCCGAAAGCCGCGACAGCGCGTAGGACGCCGCCGGTGCAATGGCGTCGAAGATGCCGAGCAGCGCGTGGGAAAAGCCCTTGTCGTCGCCGGCGATCAATTCGGCGTAATTGAAATCGTCGCCGGTATACATCTTCACCTTGGGATCGAGCCGGCGGCGCATGTCGATTTCGCGCTGCTTGTCGAGCAACGAGACTTTGACGCCGTCGACCTTGGAAGCGTTGCCATTGATGATGCCGACCGCGATATCCATCGCGGTATCGAGGCTTTTGGTGCCCCAATAGTTCGCCAGCGCCGGGTCGAACATGTCGCCGAGCCAGTGGATGATCACGGGCTCGCGGACCTGCGACAGCACGCGGTTATAGACCTTGGCGTAGTCGTCGGCGCTGCGGCCGAGCTTTGCGAGAGCCCGCGACGCCATCAGGATGATGCGCCCGCCGGCCTTCTCGACCGCCGCGATCTGCTCCTCATAGGCGCGGATCACGTCGTCGATGGTCCTGGCATCCTCCACCGCGAGGTGATCGGTGCCGGCGCCGGAAAACACCAGCGCGCCGCCCCTCGCCTTCGCCGCGCGCACCGAGCGCTGGATCAGTTCCAGCGAGGTCGGCCAGTCCAGCCCCATGCCACGCTGCGCGGTGTCCATGGCTTCGGCGACGCCGAGACCGAGGTCCCAGATGTGCTCGCGGAAGGCGATGGTGCGGTCCCAGTCCACAGCGGCGTTCAGCCAGGGATCGACGTCGGCGAGCGGATCGGCCACCACATGGGCGGCGGAGAACGCCACGCGGTTGAGCGTGCCCTCGAGTTTTTGAGGAAACGTGCGCGACGCCGCCAGCCGATAGGTTTCGATCGAACGATCCGCCTTCGGCAGCTTCAGCTGATACGACGAGACGGGCATAACCGGCTTGTTCATGATCCCTCTCCTCACACCTTGATCGGGGCGACGTCGATCCAGCGCCGCTCGCGCCAGCTCTGCAGCGCGCATTCGGCGAGTTGCACGCCCTTGGCGCCTTCCAGCAGCGTATACTTGTAGGGCGCGTCTTCACAGACATGGCGGATGAACATTTCCCACTGCTCCTTGAAACCGTTGTCGTAGGTCGTGTTCTCCGGCAGCTTTTGCCAATCGCCATAGAAATCGTGGGTCCGCTTCTCGTCCGGGTTCCATACCGGGCGCGGCGTCGCCTGGCGGGCCTGGATCACGCAGTCGGAAAGCCCCGCCACGGCCGAACCGTGGGTGCCGTCAACCTGGAAGGTTACGAGATCATCGCGGTAGACCCGCGTCACCCAGGACATGTTGATATGCGCGATTACACCGCCCTTCAGCTTGAAGGTGGCGTAGGCGGAATCGTCCGCCGTCGCCTTGTACCTCTTACCCTTTTCGTCCCAGCGGTCCGGAATGTCAGTGGTGCCGAGGCAGCTGACGCTTTCGACGTCGCCGAACAGATTGTCGAGCACGTAGCGCCAGTGGCAGACCATGTCCAGAATGATGCCGCCGCCGTCCTCGCTGCGGTAATTCCACGACGGCCGCTGCGCTTCCTGCCAGTCGCCCTCGAACACCCAGTAGCCGAATTCGCCGCGTACCGAGAGTATCCGGCCGAAGAAGCCGGAATCGCGCAGGAAAGCGAGCTTCTTCAGGCCGGGCAGGAACAGCTTGTCCTGCACCGTGCCGTGCTTGACGCCCTTGGCGGCGGCGAGCTTCAGCACCGCCACGGCCTCGTCGAGGTTGGTCGCGATCGGCTTCTCGCAGTAGACGTGCTTGCCGGCATTGATCGCCTTGGTCAGCAGCGACGGCCGCGCCTGCGTGGTGGCGGCGTCGAAGAAGATGGTGTCGGTCTCGTCGCGCAGGGCGCCATCGAGGTCGGTGGTCCAGCGCGTCACATTGAAACGCCTGGCCAGTCCTTCGATTTTTTCCGCGTCGCGGCCGACCAGAATCGGATCCGGAATCATCCGATCGCCATTGCCGAGCAGCACGCCGCCGGAATCGCGGATCGCGATAATCGAGCGGATCAGATGCTGGTTCAGCCCCATGCGGCCGGTGACACCGTTCATGATCACGCCGAGGCGGTGCGTCGTCATATTGATTGCTCCTGCAGGGTTTTTGCTTTTGGTTGCTGGAGCGGCGACAGCGCCGTCCACTCCGGATGAACTTTCGAGGCGAAGCCCGGCGCCGTCAGCGATCCCGTCAGGAGATCGCCGTCATGGATCGCGAGCCGGATCGTTGCGCCGTCGCGCATGTAGAGATCGGGATGCGCCGACAGGAACGCTTCGGCCTCGGCCGCCGGGGTATCGGCAAAGCCGTCGACATAATGATGGCCGTTGCGCTCGGCATGGGTGACGCCGATCAGCGCGCCGAGCGCCAGATCCTGCTGCACGCCGAGGCCGGCCTGGCAGGTCAGGTCCTCGCCCGAGATGAAAAACCGCTCGCCATCCGCGCTCCATCTGGCAGCGCGGGTGGCGTTGACGACAGACTTGTAGATGCCCTTGCAGGATTTCGAGGAGATGCCGCGATAGCCGAGCGCGCGGGCGGCCGGGAAAGCGTCGTAGCTATCGTCGGCCTCGTCGATGATGATGTCGCGCCGCGAAAGCGCACCGAGTGGCGACTGCCTGAAACTGTCGCGCGGCATCGGCTGCTCGATATACAGTAATTTGATCGCAATCGGTTTTAGCGCGGCATCGCGGTCGAGCCGCTCGACCAGCGCCCCAAGTGCCATGAGATCGGCATATTGCTCGTTGGCGTCCAGCGTGACGCTGTAGTCATGCGGCAGCGTGGTCAACTCATTGCCGATCCGGATCAGCCGCGCCGCGTCGGCCTCGGGATCACCGTTGAGCTTGAGCTTGAAATAGCGGGCTCCGGCGTTTTCCCTGACGTCGGCGACGCCGCCCTCGCCCTCGATCTGATCGTCCATGCCGACCGTGTGCCGGATCGCGACGCGTTCCAGCCGCTGGCGCCCGCGAAGGAATTGCGCGATGTCGGCATCGCCGAGGTCAGGCGATAGCCGGGCATTGATCCCGGCGATATTTTGCGCCATGCCGTCAAAGAAGTTCACGCCAAGCCCGCGCAGCAGCGCATCCAGGATCGCCTTGTCGATTTCCGCCGGCCCGAAGCCGGCGGCGAGCGGCGGGATGTCCTCCTTCGCGCAGGCCTCGACCTGCGCGGCGATGACAGCGGCGTGGTGCCCGAAAGCCGTGTCGAATCCGGATCGCGCCAGATAAAGATCGCGCGCGATCGCCAGCGAGCGGCGCAATTCGTCGACGGTCTGCGGCGGGGTCAGATGCGCGCGCTTGTCGAACCATTTCGAGGCCATCAGCTCGGCGCTGGCGCCGACCGACGTACTCTTTTCCTTGCCCTTGTCTTCGATCTCGATTTCGGCGCGCACGAACGCCTGCGCCGAGGCGTTGATCACCACACTGCCGAACCGGAACGGTTTTGAGAATGGAACCGGCCGCTCGAAAAGCGAAATATCCCGCACGGCGATACGTGGCGGCATGATGTCCCTGCCTTAGTCCAGCGTGCTCTGGGTGAAGAAATGCTTGCGGATGCGCTGTACCAGTTCGGTGAAAACGGGATCGGCCATGGCGTCGAGCGAACGTGGCCGCGGCAGCGGCACGTCATAGATCGCCGCGATCGAGCCCGGCCGTTCGGTCATCACCAGCACGCGGTCGGCGAGGAACACGGCCTCGGGAATCGAATGCGTGATCAAGAGTACGGTCTTGCCGGTCTCGCGCTGGATCCGCATCAGCTCGACATTCATGCGCTCGCGCGTCATGGCGTCGAGCGCGCCGAACGGCTCATCCATCAGCATGATCTTGGGATCGTGCACCAGCGCCCGGCAGATCGAAGCCCGCTGCTGCATGCCGCCGGACAACTGCCACGGCAGCTTCTTCTCGAAACCTTCGAGCCCGACCAGCTTCAACAGACCTTTCGCGCGCGGCAGGTATTTGTCGCGCGGCAGCCCCTTCATGTCGATCGGCAGCATCACGTTGGCGAGGATGTTGCGCCACGGCAGCAGCAGCGAATTCTGGAACACGATGCCGACATTGCCATGCGGTTTTGTCACCGCCTCGCCTTCGACGAACACCTCACCGGTCGAGGGCGCCAGAAGGCCGGAAATCATTTTCAGCAAGGTGGACTTGCCGCAGCCGGACGGACCGACCACGACAAAGAACTCGCCGGCATTGATGTGGAAGTCCAGCGGCTTCAGCGACACCACCTCGCCATCGCGGGAGCGGTAGGTTTTTGATACGCCGGACAGTGTGATGCCGGACTTGCCGTCGCCGGCCGCGCGGTCGGACACCACGCGAAGATGCGCGGCTGATGGATTTGTAACGGCTGGGCTGGTCGCTGCGTTCATTCAGAGAGATCCGTTCTGACTTACCCTCCCCTGAAGGGGGAGGGTCGGCTCGCATCGCAGATGCGAGACGGGGTGGGGTGACGGTCTTTCGACTCAGGCACCGTTCGAGGTGAGAGACTTTCACCCCACCCCGCCGCTCATTGCATTCGCGTCGACCCAAGAGCGAGCTTCGCTCGTCTCGACCCCTCCAGGGGAGGGTAAGGCGCGCCTGCCCTACTTCGGCAGATAGTCGTTCGTATAAAACGCCTTCGGGTTATCCTTGGCCTTGGCTTCGAGGCCGCCATACTCGACCATCAAATTGACGCTGTCGGTCATGTTGGCGTCGGTGACCTGGAACGGCCGCTTGCCCTTGGTTTCCGCCGTGCGGTACAGCGGGATCGTCAGCTCAAAACCCTGGGTCAGCGTTTCGATCTTGCCGCCCTTCGGATTGGCGTCGAGGATCGCCTGCGCCGCGCCCTTGGGGTCCTTCTCGGCGGCTTCGACCGCCTTGGTCGAGGCCGACATGAAGCGCTTGACGAGGTCGGGATTGGCCTTGACGTAGTCGGTGTTGGCGACCAGGCCCGAACAGATCATGTTGATGCCGTAGTCGGCGAACTTGATCGGGTAGACGTCCTTGCCGGTGGCGTCCTTGATCTTCATCGACTGGTCCATGACGTAGCCGAGCAAGAGGTCCGCCTGGCCGTTGATCACGGCGTTGAGCTTGGTCTGGCCGTCGCCGGCCACCGTCTTGAAGTCGGCTTCCTTCAACCCGGTCTTCTTCAGGAACAGCGGCCAGATCTGGGTCATGGAATCCGCCGGCGTAATCGCCACCGTCTTGCCCTTGATATCCTCGGGCTTCCTGATGTTCTTCTCGACAAAGCCCATCGCCGACATCGGGCTGGTCTGCAGCAGCACGCCGGTGGAGACGATCGGCGCGCCCTTGACCGCCGCGCGCATCATGGTGGGCACGTCGACATAGCCGAAGTGGGCGGTCTTGGCCGCGACCGCCTGCGTGGTCGCGGCCGAGCCGCGGCCTTCCTGGATTTCGAGATCGATGCCTTCGGCGGCATAGATGCCCTTGGCCTTGCCGTAATAGAACGGCGCGTGTTCGCCATAGACGTACCAGTTCAGCATCAGCACCACCTTGTCGGCCGCCGCTGCGGGAACTACCGCCAACGCCGTCCAGATCAGGGCCGCCGAGAATGCCGTCAGAAATCGCACCATGTCATTCCTCCCGTTTGGTGTTTTATCACAGCCCTTCGCGGGCCGCTTTTCTCTCTTGATCTCACGCCGCAAACAAGAACTCGTCGCGCTGGCTGACATGCCAGGGAATTACAAAGCGCTCGATGCGATCGACGATCCAGAACAGCACCACGCCGAGCAGCGCCAGGATCACCAGCGCCGCGAACATCGTCGGCAGATCGAACGTGCCGATCGAACGCTGCAGCACGTAGCCGATGCCCGAATTGGAGCCGACGAATTCGCCGACCACGGCGCCGACCACCGCCAGCGTCACCGAAACTTTCAGGCCGGAGAAAATCGCCGGCATCGCATGCGGCAGGTTGACCGCGCAAAACACCTTGAAGCGGCTGCCCTGCATGGCGCGCGCGAGATCGACCATGTCGGGATCGACCGACTTGAACCCCTGCACCGCCGACACCACCACCGGAAAAAACCCGAGCAGGAACGCCGAAATGACTTTCGGAATGATGCCGAACCCGAACCAGACCACGAACAACGGCGCGATCGCGATCTTCGGCACCGACTGCGAGAACACCAGCAGCGGATAGATGTAGCTTTCGACCGTCTTCGATCCCGCGATCAGCATGGCGACGGGAATGCCGAACAGCGCCGACAACAGAAAGCCGCAGATCGTCGCATAGGTGGTCGGCCAGGCCTGCCGCAGCAGTTCCGGCCAGTCGCTCCACAGCACCGCCAGCACGTCGCCGGGCGCCGGGATTTGATACGGCGGAATCCGGAACAGCCGGATGGTGAGATCCCAGGCCACCACGATGAACAGCAGGAACAAAACCGGCCGAACCCACGCCGCGTTCAGCGCCCTGGACACCGCTCCTGGGCCTTTCGGCTCCGCCACGCTTCGCTCCCTGGTTGATCGTCTCGTTTGGACGTCTTGGCGGACAAATTAACTTGTTGGATAAATACTGTCTAGGGGGGGCGGGGGGCAATTTTGGTGCGTGCCCGGTCCACGGATGCGCGGCCGCTGAATGCGCGCACGGAGCCAGTCATCGGGCGTGCAACGCGCGACCCGTTGGCTCCCAATGACGTTGATAGGCTGTTTGAAACTCGAAGAATCCGTAGCCCGGATGGAGCGCTTGCGAAATCCGGGGCCAGCGCCACGTTCAAACCCGGATTGCGACATCGGACGGCGCGTTGCGCCGGCCGCTGGCTCCATCCGGGCTACGAGACTGAACTAGTAGCAGCGCATGATATTGACGGTCCGCTCCGCGCCGTTGCGGCCGGGAACGGTGACGGTCTCGGAGGGACAACTCTGCACATAGGGCCGGTCGGAAGGTGTGACCATCGGCGGAAAGCGATGCGGCCAATCCCAGGGAACATCCTGGGTGTAGGTATAACGGATGTCGCCCTTGATCGTCTGATTGACGTCCGCCGCCATGGGTTGTTCGCCATAGGACGACGGCCCATAGGCATAGCCTCCAGGCCAGAACGCTCCGGGATGGCCTCGCCGGTGATGCCCGACGAACGGCGCTCGGGGAAACGAATGCGTCGAAGCAACGCCGGCACGGGGCCCTGCTTGCGCCGACCTGGCGAAACTGTCGTTCGCCGCAAGTATCAGCACTGCGACGCTGAGGAGGGCGATCAACGCCCCATACATCCGATACGCCATGGTACGCACTCACCCGTTGGTTACTGAGCAGTCCCCCAACGCAGGCTAGGCCTACGCCCCGGCGCCCACAAATACATAATTAACGTTTGGTTAAAACGTAATATTAACAAGGGGGAACTATCGCTTTCGCCCGCCGATGCAGATCCAATCACGCCGGCTGCTGCACCGCCGCACGCGCCTTCGGCGTCTTGCCCTTGCCAAAACTGGCCGCCGATTTCCCGGTCAGCGCCGCCAGAACCAGCGCGACCATGTGCGCCAGCCGCTCGTCTTTGGCTTCCTTGCCCAGCAGGTCGCGACCAAAAATCACGCTCAGCGTCGCCGAGTTCGAGAGGTAGAAAAAGCACAGCGCCGCGATCGAGATGTAAAGCTGCACCGGATCGACCGCGACGACGAAATCGCCGCTTTCGACGCCGCGCCTCACCACGGTGCGGATCATCTCGACGAACGGCGAATGCATCGATTTGACTTTTGTGGATCGCTTCAGATGGCGCGCCTTGGCGAGGTTTTCGGTGTTCAAGAGCGCAAGGAATTCCGGGTTCCTGATGAAATAATTCCAGGTGAAGCCGATCAACCGCTCGATTGCGTCGGGCGGATCGAGGTGTTCGAGATCGAGCCCGCGCTCCTCGGCCCGGATCTGCTCATAGGCGCCTTCGAGCACCGCGAGATAGAGATCGTCCTTCTTGCCGACGTGGTAATACAGCATGCGCTTGTTGGCGCCGGCCTTGGCCGCGATGCGGTCGACCCGCGCGCCGGCCAGGCCATGGGCGGCAAATTCCTGCTTGGCGGCCTCCAGGATGCGAATCCGCATGCCCTCGGGATCGCGCTGCCATTTCAGAGCTTGCTTTGCCTTGGCCAAGATGGGTGCCCGGTGAGAGTGTGAATTGTGGAGCGCTTCTTACCCTACCCTGGAGGGGGAGGGTCGGCTCGCATCGCAAGATGCGAGACGGGGTGGGGTGACGGTCCCTCAACGCGAACGCCGCCCGAAACGATAGACTGTCACCCCACCCCGCCGCTCATTTCATTCGCGTCGACCCTCCCCCTCCAGGGGAGGGTATTACACCCCCGCCGACCGCTCCACCAGCAGCGTGGGGATGCCGCAGGTGCCGCTGCGCACGGTGACCACCCGCGTGCCCGGCTTGCGGCCGGTACGCACCTCGGACACGTCGACGCCGGCGGCGGCGAGCCGGGCCCGTGTTGCATCGGCGTCGGCGACGCGCCAGCTCAGGCCCCACAGCCGGTCGCGCGTGGCATCGAGACCGTTGCCGGGCCTGTGCACGACCTCGACGACAAGGTCGCCGCAGCGGAAAAACATCAGCCGGCCCCAGTCCGGATGCGAACGGTCGAACCGCATGTCGAGCCCGAGCCGTGCGCCGTACAGTGCCGCCGCCTGTTCGGGATCGCCGGTCGCGACCACGACGTGATCCATCGCGGTGATCGAGGCTGCCCCGGTGCGCACCGACAGCGGGCGCTCCCTGGGCAATTCGAGGAAGAACAGCCGCACGCCGCGCGTGGCGTCGGTCGCAGCCCGGGTCCGCTTCCACGACAGCGTCGCGCCGGTCTCGGTATCCTGGCTGTCGGCCTCCGCGACCGGTTCGGGCTTGAGCGACAGTCGCTCCAGCCGGCGATACATCTTGTCAATATCAATGGTGCGGAAGCACAGGCTGGCCAGCCCCTCGCCCTGCTTCGCAATGACGTTGCGGATCCGCTCCGCGGTGGCGCCCTCGCCGGCGGGCGACATCAGTTCCAGCGTCATGTTGTCGAGCGTGAACAGCACCCGCTCGGCGCCGTCGCCGCTGCTGCGCCACGCCGGCGTACGCGCGAACAGGGTCTGGTAGGCCGTGGCCGCGGCAGCGAGGTCGCTGACCAGAATGACGACGTGGTCGAGCCCGCTGATCACGGAAAAAGTCCACGGGTGTTCTTGGCGGCGCGGACTTTTTCCACGCCGATCGCCATGGCGGCGGTCCGGTGCGGGATATTGTCGGCCCTGGCGCGCGCCACCATCGTGTCGAAGGCGCGGTCGAGGATCTGATATTCGCGCCGCGTCACTTCCTCTTCTTCCCAGAACAGTTGCTGCAAGTCCTGCACCCATTCGAAATAGCTGACAATGACACCGCCAGCGTTGCAGAGGACGTCGGGAATCAGGAAGACCTCGTCCTGGCGCTTCTCCAGCACGAGGTCGGCGTCCGGTGTGGTCGGGCCGTTGGCGCCTTCCGCCAGCACCCGGCATTTCAGGTTTTCCGCGACCTTGGCGTCGATCACGCGTTCCATCGCCGCCGGCACCAGCACGTCGCAGGGCAGCGTCAGGATATCAGCGGGATCGAATTGCAGCTGGCTGGAAAAGCCGGCGATGCTGCCGTGCTTGCCCGCGTGCCGCATCAGCGCCGGGATATCGAGGCCGGCCGGATCGTGCAGCGCGCCGGTGTGATCGCTGACCGCGATCACCTTGAGGCCGAACTGCTGCAACTCCAGCGCCGCGTAGGAGCCCACATTGCCGAAGCCCTGGATCACGGCGGTGGCGCCATTCAGGCTGATCGATAATTCATTCAGCACGCGCTTGGCGAGATGTGCGACGCCGCGCCCGGTAGCTTCGCGGCGTCCCAGCGTGCCGCCGGAGGCCACCGGCTTGCCGGTGACGATCTCGGTCACGGTGCGGCCCTGATACATCGAATAGGTGTCCATGAACCAGGCCATCACCTGCTCATTGGTGCCCATGTCCGGCGCCATCACGTCGGTATGGGGACCTACGAACGGGATCATTTCCTGCATGTAGCGCCGCGAAAGCGACTCCAGTTCGCGCTTCGAAATGGTGGACAGATCGACCCGGACGCCGCCCTTGGCGCCGCCATAGGGCAGCCCCACAAGCGCGCATTTCCAGCTCATCCAGATCGCCAGCGCCGCCACCTCGCCGATATCGACGGACGGGGCAAACCGGGTGCCGCCCTTGGTCGGGCCGAGCGTGAGATGGTGCTGCACCCGGTAGCCTTCGAACACCGTGATCGAGCCGTCGTCGCGATGGATCGGACAGGAGATGATCACCGCCCGCTTCGGCAGCAGCAGGCGGTCGCGCTCGTCCATCGGGATCGACAGATGATTGGCGATCACCCCGAACTGGTTGACCGCCATCTCGAACACCGGACCGGAATAGACGGTCATCGTTCCCTCCCCTTTTGTCCTGCTGGCAGGAACCCGGAGCGGCACAGGCCGTTAGCCCGGCTGCACGCCGACGACACTTCAGCACGGTCGTAGTCCCGCCCTGCGGTTATCTCAAGCGATTAAGGTGGCACGCTTGCGAATAATTTCAGCGAATAGTCCGCCATAAGCGGTGCTAATGTATCGCTGCCGGCCGGGACCACCCCTCAGCCACCACGGACAGATTTATGCAGGCGCTCTTCATCGGACAGACCTATATCGACGTAACCTTCATCACCGACCATATGCCGACCGGCGACGAGAAGCATGTCGCTTCCGCCTACGCGGTCTCGTTCGGCGGCAACGCGGTCACCGCGGCATTCTGCTGCGCCAAGCTCGGCATCATACCCGACCTGATCGCCACCGTCGCCAATGACTGGCTGGGACGCATGTTCCAGGACATGAGCGCGAAGTACGGAATCTCGATCCATCCGCGCAAGGTCAATTCGTCCTCGCTGTCCTTCATCATGCCGAAGGACGGCAAGCGGGCGATCGTGCGCTGCCGCGACGACGAGCATATCCATCCCTTCCCGCTGTTGAACCTCGGCGGCTGCCGCGCGCTGCATGTCGACGGTCACCAGCCCGACGCCGCGATCCATTACGCCAGACTGTGCCGCGAGGCCGGGATCCTGACCTCGCTCGACGGCGGCGGCCTGCGCACCAACACCCACGAGCTGCTGGAATTCATCGACGTCGCCATCGTCGCCGAGCGGCTGTGCGAGCAGATGGATATGACGCCGGAGAAGATGCTGGATTATCTCAAGAGCCGCGGCTGCCGGGTCGGCGGCGTCACCCTCGGTGAAAAAGGCCTGCTCTGGTACGACGAGACCGGCGCGGTTCACACCCTTCCCGCGCTGCCGATCCCGCGCGAGCGCGTGCTCGACACCAACGGCGCCGGCGACGTGTTCCATGGCGCCTATGTCTATTCCTATCTCGCCAATCCCGGCAAAAGCTGGCACGACCATTTCGAGTTCGCGCGCGCAGCCTCGACCTACAAGATCCAGCGCCTCGGCAACGAAGCCGGATTGCCGACGCTGCCCGACATCGAAGCCGTCAGGCAGGAGTTTGGTGTCCGGGTCTGATCACCTCTCGCATTACCTCTCGTCGGACTTCCTGGGGATAAAGCATGGGCCGCGTCTTCGTTGCCGGCAGCATCAACATGGATGTGGTGGCGACGGCCGACCGGCATCCCCGCATCGGCGAGACCGTCGCCGGCACCGCGCTGCTTTACTTTCCCGGCGGCAAGGGCGCCAACCAGGCGGTATCAGCCGCAAAGCTCGGCGCCCCGACGACGCTGATCGGCCGACTCGGCACGGATGCATTCGGCGATCAGTTGAAGGCGTTCCTCGGCGCGCAGGGGGTAGACCTGAGTTTTGTGCAGGCAGCCGCTGGCGCCCAGACCGGAACGGCCGTCATCACGACAGCCAATACCGACAACACCATCGTCGTCATTCCCGGCGCCAATGCGCTGGTGAGCACCGCCGATGTCGCCTCGCCTGTCCTCGCCAAAGGCGACATCGCGGTCAGCCAGTTCGAGATTCCGCTGCCCACGATCGGCGCCTTCTTCAAACGCGCCCGTGCCGCCGGCGCGACCACCATCCTCAATCCGGCGCCCGCCGTCGAATTCGGCGCTGAACTGCTCGAGCTCGTCGATATCCTGATCCTCAATGAAACCGAACTCAGCCTGCTGACAAAGACCGAGCTTCGCGACACCGACGATCCCGCGCGCTTCATCGAGGCCGCGCGTTCGCTGCCGATCGGCAATGACAGCATCATCTGCGTGACCCTGGGCAAGCGTGGCGTGCTGGCGCTCATCAATGGCGAACCAACGATCGTTGCGGGCCGAACGGTGAAGGCTGTCGATACCACCGGCGCCGGCGATTGTTTTGTCGGCGCGGTCGCAGCGCTGCTTGCTGGCGGCCAATCCATTGGCGACGCGCTGGATTACGCCAACGCCGCCGCCTCGATCTGCGTGCAGCGCATGGGCGCCGCGCCGTCGATGCCAACAGCGGCGGAGATTGAAGCCGTACTCTCCATGGGTCGTCGCGGGGGAAACTAACTACTTCAACATCCCCATGGTGCGCGGCAGCCACAGCGTCAGTTCGGGGATCATCGTGATCGCGATCAGCGACATCATGAGCGGTATCAGCCAGGGCAGAATCGCCATGGTGGTCCGCTCGATCGACAGTTTTGCAATTCTCGATAAGACGAACAGCACCATGCCGAGCGGTGGATGCAACAGTCCGATCATCAGATTGAGCGTCATCACCACGCCGAAATGAACCGGGTGGATACCCACTTTGAGGATGATCGGCATCAGCACCGGCACCAGAATGCTGATCGATGCGATCGGCTCCAGGAAGCAGCCGACGATGAGCAGCAGCACGTTGATCAGGAGCAGGATGATGTATTTGTTGTCGGTCAGCTGCAGCAGCGCCTCGGCGCCGGCTTCCGTCAGGCGCGTCGTCGTCAACACCCAGCCGAACAGCGAGGCCGCGGCAACGATCAGCAGTACACCGGACGTGGTCTCGATGGTGTCCATCGTGACCTTGTAGAACTGCTTCAGCGACAGCGAACGGTACAGGAAGATGCCGAGCATCAGCGCCCAGGTGCACGCCGCGATCGCGGCTTCAGTCGGCGTGAACCAGCCGAAGGTCATGCCGCCGACGATGATAACCGGCGTCATCAGCGCCGGCAGAGCCGCGATGAAGGTCTTGAACAGAACGTCCCAGCGAAACGACTGATCCCGGCCCATGCCGTAACGCCGCGCGCAATAGCTGACATAGAGCATCATGAAGAGCGTCATGACGACGCCGGGGATGAAGCCGCCGAGAAACAGCGCGCCGATCGAGACGTTGCCCATCATGCCGTAGATCACGAACGGCAGCGACGGCGGAATGATCGGACCGAGCGTGGCGGAGGCTGCGGTGACGCCGACCGCGAATTCAGTGCTGTAGCCGTGGTCCTTCATCGCCTTGATCTCGATGGTGCCGAGGCCGGCGGCGTCGGCAATCGCGGTGCCGGACATGCCGGCGAAGATCACCGATCCGAAGATGTTGACGTGGGCGAGCCCGCCCTTCATCCAGCCGCAGGTCGCCACCGCGAAATCATAGATGCGGTTGGTGATCCCCGCGGAATTCATCAAATTGCCGGCGAGAATGAAGAACGGCACCGCCAGCAGCGGAAAACTGTCGAGCCCTCCCGCCATCCGGTGCAGGATCACGAAATCGGGAATCCCGGCGATGAAGTGGGTGTAGAGCAGCGACGAGAACGCCAGCGCGATGAATACGGGAATTCCGGCCAGCAACGTCGCAAAGAAGACGAAAATCAGGATCGGCATCGGTCAGCCCGGCTTTCAATCGGCGTGAATTTGATCGGTGACGTCGGGTGCCCGCCGCCAGCCGTCGCGCGCGTTGTTCCAGACCACCTGGATCTGGCGCGCCAGCATCATGAAGCAGCCGAGGCCGACGAGGCCGTAGACCAGACTCATCGGCATGTCGAACACGGTCATCGGCTGCGAATGCATGCGCTCGACGATCGTCACCGAGAAATACGCCAGCAGGCCCATGAAGCCGAGCGTGATGAAATCGACCAGCGCCAGCAGCGCAGCCCGAACGGGGCCAGGCCCCATCAGATTCGACACCAGCTCGACCGCAATATGCGCCTTCTTGCGCGTCACCACCGCGCCGCCGATGAACGCCAGCGACATCAGGCCGTAACGCGCGATCTCCTCGGTCCAGGCCAGGCTGTCGTTGAGGATATAGCGGGTGAAGAACTGCAGGAAGACGATGAATGCGAGCGCCCAGAACAGCACGAATGCGATCCAGTCCTCCGGATGGTGCTCGATCACGACCTCTTCGTCCTCGACGACGATCAGGTGAACGTCGTCGGACGGCGCGGCGTTGGTGGATTTGGGGGTGGTGTTCATGCGGAGGTCCGTTTGCACGATCTGCAACTCGTCCCCGCGAACGCGGGGGCCCATACTCCGCGGCGCCGGTGATGACGAAAGGTGTCTGCCACCTTGCGCTACCGAAACGACACGGCGTATGGGTCCCGGCGTTCGCCGGGACGACCCGTTGAGAGCTATTACTTCAGCGCCTGAAATTCATCGTATTGCGCCTGGGTCCAGCCGGCGCCGGCCGAGGCGTCGTTGTGCAGCGGGATCGCCGCCTTGCGGAAGGCTTCGCGATCGACGGTGACCACGGTCTTGCCGAGCTTGCGCAGCTCGTCCGCGATCTTCTGCTCGGACTCACGAATCTGATCCGACGATTTGGCCGCCGCCTGCACCAGCACTTCCTCGAACACCTTCTTGTCGGCATCCGACAGTTTCGACCAGACATGGGTGCCGGTGATGGTCAGCAGCGATTCGATGATGTGCCCGGTCAGCATGACGTGGCTCTGCACCTCGTAGAACTTCTTGGCCATGATGGTCGGCAGCGGGTTCTCCTGGCCGTCGACGGTGCCCTGCTGCAGCGCGAGGTACACCTCGGCGAACGCGATCGGCGTGGCGTTGGCGCCGACCGATTTCGCCAGCATCAGATAGAGCGGTGCCGGCGGCACCCGCAGCTTCATGCCCTTCATGTCCTCGGGCTTCTTGATTTCCTTGTTGGCGGTGACCATGCGCTCGCCGTAATAGGTCAGCGCGACGATCTTGTGCCTGGTCTTGTCCTCGTAACCCTTGGCGATGTCGCGGAACAGCTTGCTGTCGCGGTAGGACTTCCAGTGATTGAAATCGCGCACCATGAACGGCGC
>NZ_JAUSLT010000195.1 GCF_030646015.1 Bradyrhizobium sp. | reverse complement strand
GAGGGAGCAGGGAATGCCGGATGCGCGCTGCACCCGCGGTCTCGTGTGCAAAATTGTGCGAAAAAGGCGCACACGAGCATACAGGGCAGCGGAGAACATCCGACATTCCCTGCGCAATGGCTTGACGGCTTATCTCGCGCTCACCCCGGAGTATCGGGCTCTTCTCGCCTCCGTCGCCTTACGGAAACTGGCACTCCGGCCCGGTCGGGCTTTTGCACCTCCGCAAGACTTGACGCCGACCACTGAGGCGTCAGGTCCACACGATTTTGCCGTACGCTTCGACACCGCTCGTCTGCCCGTTCCAAAGACCGCTCACGGAGTTTATCCCGCCCTGCGATCCCGTTCCGCGCACGATGCCGTCGCGTCCACCGCAATCCCATCCCAACGTTCGGTGACGATGGCCAACGCCCCTTCCTAAGGGGACAGGATGGCGTGAGTCGTAACGGTGATTTGGGTTTCGGGAAAAGCGAAATTTTACCCGACGGGTTAATTTGTCGCATCGCGTCGGGTCGAGGGCGCGGCCAAATCCATCAACGTCATTGCGAGCGCAGCGAAGCAATCCATCTCGCAGCCGCGCGGGTGGGTGAGATGGATTGCTTCGTCGCAAGAGCTCCTCGCAATGAGGTTGCACGCATTTTGCTCCACGTCGCGCAAGATAGCGCTTCCTTGCATGCCCACCCCCGAGTTCGGTATGGTGCGCGCCAACCGGTCCCGCGAGGCACCTGCCCCGCGCCAGTCGACCAGCCATCCAAGGGAGTGAACCCATCATGAAACGCCGCACGTTCCTCAAAGGCAGCGCCATCGCCGGCGCGACCACGCTGGTTGCCGCGCCCGCGATCGCCCAATCGACGCCCGAGATCAAATGGCGGCTGACCTCGAGCTTTCCGAAGTCGCTCGATACCATCTTCGGCACCGCGCAGACCTTTGCGAAATACGTGGCTGAAGCCAGCGACAACAAGTTTCAGATCCAGACCTTTGCGGCGGGCGAGATCGTGCCCGGCCTGCAGGCGCTCGACGCGGTGAGCACCGCGACCGTCGAGATGGCGCAGACCCCGCTCTATTTCTACATCGGCAAGGAGCCGGCGCTCACCTATGCCACGGGTGCGCCCTTCGGCATGAACCACCGCCATCAGCATTCATGGTGGACGTTCGGCGGCGGCGCCGAACTCGTCAACGAGGCGCTGACACCTTTCAAGACGCATGCCATCCTGTGCGGCAACTCCGGCACGCAGATGGGCGGCTGGTTCCGCAAGGAGATCAAGACGGTCGACGATCTCAAAGGCCTCAAATTCCGCATCGCTGGCATGGGCGGCCATGTGCTCGCCAGGCTCGGCATCGTGCCGCAGCAGATCGCCGGCGGCGATGTCTATTCAGCGCTCGAGAAGGGTTCGCTCGATGCTGCGGAGTTCGTCGGTCCCTATGACGACGAGAAGCTCGGCTTCCACAAGGTGGCGAAGTACTACTACTTCCCGGGCTGGTGGGAAGGCGGGGCCATGCTCCACATGATCGTGAACCAGGAGAAGTGGGCGGCACTTCCCAAGCAGTACCAGGCCATCCTCAACCAGGCCGGCGCGGCCGCGGGCAGCTGGATGATCGAGAAATATGACAGCGTCAATCCCGCCGCGCTGAAACGCCTGATCGCCGGTGGCGCGGAGTTGCGCGCGTTCCCGCAACCGGTCATGGAGGCCTGCTACCAGGCCACCCAGGACCATCTGAACGAGATCGCCGCGAAGAGCGCGCTCTTCAAGAAGACCAAGGAGAGCCATGACGCGTACATGAAGGAAGTGCTCTCCTACACGCAGATCGCGGAAAACTATTACGACAACTTCCTGCTCGGCAAGATGCGCAAGGGGTGAGTGCCGCGCTGGTAGAACTCCAGCTGTCATTCCGGGGCGCGCTCTTGCGCAAACTATGATGTGCAATTGCACATCAGAGAATCCATACTCGCGATCGTGGTTATGGATTCCGGGCCTGCACCTTCGGTCGGCAATTGCCGACCAAAGGCGCATCCCGGAATGACGTTGGGGTTTTGGCGCTTTGGCAGCCGGCTACGTGCACCCATCGACAAGCACCAGTTTACTCGTCGTGGTATCGTGGCGAACCTTGAACAGCTCCTGAATTTCACGGTCAGCGAGAAACGCTTCCGCATTTTCGCGGGCCGGAAATTCGAGGATGACCATGCGCTCGGGCTTCCAGTCTCCCTCGATGGTCGTCGGCTCGACCCCTCGAACGATGTATTGTCCTGAATGCTTCGCGATGAAGGCCGGGATTTCAGCGATGTATTTTCTGAAACCGGCGAAGTCATTTATCGTGAAGTCGAGCACCAGATAGGCTTTCATTGCTCGTCCTCGTAGGGCGGGTTAGCGAAGCGTAACCCGCCATCAACGGCATGATGTGTTGAAGTGGCGGATTACGCTTCGCTAATCCGCCCTACGCAGTCACCCGATCGGCTTCAACCCCGCTTCAATCTCTGCCCGGCGCGGCTCCAGGAACGGCGGCAGCGCCAGCTTTTCGCCGAGCGTCGTCATCGGTTCGTCCGTGGAAAAACCCGGACCATCGGTGGCGATCTCGAACAGGATGCCGTTGGGCTCGCGGAAATACAGGCTGCGGAAATAGAAGCGGTCGATCTCGCCGGAGTGGCGGACACCGAGCTCCGACAATCGCTGCGTCCAGGCGTGATACTGGATTTCGTCCGGCGTGCGAAACGCGACGTGGTGCACGGCGCCCGCGCCCTGCCGGGCAACAGGCGAATCCTTGTCCTCGAGCACATGCAGTTCGGCGGCCGGGCCGCCCTCGCCCATGGCGAACACGTGAATATGCGCGCCGTGCGCGGTATAGTCGCGCACGCGGCGCATGTTCATCGCGCCGACGAGGACCTGCTCGATGGCGGCCAGATGCCGCACCGTGAGCACGATGGGGCCGAGGCCGCGGATCTGGTGCTCCGCCGGCACCGCGCTGCGCTCCCAGGGCGAGGCTGGACCCACCCCGCCATCGTCGACCAGCACCAGCCGCTGGCCTTCGCCATCCTCGAACGGCAGCGTCAGCCGGCCGTCGACTTCAATGACGTCGCCGGTTACGCCGCCGGCCTGCTTCAGGCGGTCGCGCCAGTAGCCGAGACTGGCTTCGCCGGCGACCCGCAGTCCGGTACGGGAAATGCTGTTGCTGCCGCGTCGCTCCGGGGCGGCCGGAAAATCGAAAAAGGTCAGATCTGTACCAGGATTGGCCTTCCCGTCGGCGTAGAACAGATGATACGCGCTGACGTCGTCCTGGTTGACGGTCTTCTTGACCAGCCGCATGCCGAGCAGGCCGGTATAGAACGCCAGATTTTCGCGCGGTCTGGCGGAAATTGCGGTCAGATGATGAATCCCGGTCAGTTGCATCGCAATGTTCCTCACGCGTCGTTCCGTCGCCGTGTAAAACCGGCCCGGCCGGTTTGGGACGCCATCAACTTGATGTAGGGTGCGCCTCCCGGATTAGCCACGTCGATCCTCCCTGCGTTGAGAGCCTGCCCCATGCCCGACCACCTGATCGTTTCAGATGAAGAGACCACGCGCGTGATCACCATGCGGCGGCCGGAAAAGAAGAATGCGATCACGCAGGACATGTATCGCGAGATCAGCGACGCGATCAACAGCGCGCAGAACACCCCCGGCATCCGCTGCATCGTCATGACAGGCGGCAACGGGGTGTTCACCGCCGGCAACGACCTCGAGGATTTTCTGAAAGACGGCACGTCGAACTCGGATACGCCGCGCAAATCCAATGCGATCAAGTTTCTCTATGCGCTGGCGCATAATACAAAACCGATCGTCGCCGCAGTCGACGGCATCGCGATCGGCATCGGCACCACCATGCTGTTCCATTGCGACTACGTGGTCGCCTCGACGGCGGCGAGCTTCTCCACGCCCTTCATCCATCTCGGGCTGGTGCCGGAAGGCGCCTCCAGCCTGCTGATGCCGCGCACCATGGGACACCAGCGCGCCTTCTCCACCCTGGTGATGGGTCGCAAGGTCAGCGCCGAGGATGCGCGTCTCGCCGGTTTCGTCAGCGAGGTGGTGGCGCCGGGTGAGACCGAAGCCGCGGCGCGCAGGGTGGCGCGCGAAATCTGCGCACTGCCGGCGGAAGCGGTCGCGATCTCGCGCAAGCTGCTCCGACCGTCGCCCGAGGACCTGACCCGCCGGATCGACCAGGAGAGCCATCTGTTCGGCGAGCGCATGCGCTCGGCGGAAGCGGTGGCCGCGTTCCAGGCGTTCTTCGCGCGCAAGAAGGCATGAGGACGAAGCTCTGTGAAATCGTCGTGCCGGTCGTAACATGAGACATTCACTTTCCTTGATCCTTGGCGCCGCAATGCTGGCGGCGGCGCCCGGCCCCGCGTCGCGCGCATCGGCGCAAGCCGCGCCGGTCGAACTGCGCGTTCTCGCCATCAACGATTTCCACGGCCATCTGCAGCCGCCGCCGGGCGGAATCCGGATCGATAATCCCGCCGACAAGGCCGACAAGATCACGGTCGAGGCCGGCGGCGCCGAGCACATGGCCACCGCGGTCAGGCAACTGCGCGACGGACACGCCCACACGATATTCGTCGCCGCCGGCGACCTGATCGGCGCCAGCCCGTTCCTGTCGGCGATGTTCCACGACGAGCCCACCATCGAATCGCTCGACATGATGGGGCTCGCGGTGGCTGCCGTCGGCAATCACGAATTCGACGAGGGCAAGAACGAGCTGCTGCGGATGCAGAACGGCGGCTGTCATCCGATCGACGGATGCCAGGGGCCGCATCCTTTTCTCGGCGCGAAATTCCGCTATCTGGCCGCCAGCACCTTCGAGAAGAGCACCGGGAAGACCGTGCTTCCCGCCTACGCGATCAGGGAGTTCGGCGGCATTCCCGTGGCCTTCATCGGCCTGACCCTGAAGGGCACGCCGAACCTGGTTTCGCCGGTTGGCGTCGCCGACCTCGAATTTCGGGACGAATCCGATACCGTGAATGCGCTGCTGCCGGAACTGAAGGCGCGCGGCGTCGAGGCCATCGTGGTGCTGATCCATGAAGGCGGGTTCCCGACCGGCGACTATAATGAGTGCCCCGGCATCTCCGGACCGATCGTCGACATCGTCAAAAAATTTGATCGCGCTGTCGATGTGGTGGTCAGCGGCCATACCCATCGGCCCTATGTCTGCGATATCGACGGCAGGCTGGTCACCTCGGCCGACAAATACGGCACCATCGTCACCGCGATCGACCTCAAGCTCGATCCCGTCACCCGCGACGTCGTCAGCGCCCGCGCCGACAATGTCATCGTCCGCACCGACGCCTTTGCCAAAGATTCGCAGCAGACCGCCCTGCTCGACTCCTATGACCGGTTGGCCGCGCCGATCGCCAGCCGGCCGGCGGGGTCGATCACCGAAACGCTGTCGCGCACCCCCAACGCATCCGGCGAAAGCGTGCTCGGCGACATCATCGCCGACGCCCAGCTGGCCGCGACCCGCGCCGAGGTCAACGGCGGCGCGGTGATCGCCTTCACCAATCCGGGCGGCGTCCGCAGCGACATGCTGAAGAGGGATGACGGCGCGGTGACCTATGGCGACGTGTTCGCCAGCCAGCCGTTCCGCAACCAGCTGGTGACGCTGACGCTGACGGGCATGCAGATCAAGAACATGCTCGAGCAGCAATGGCTCGACCCGAAGCGGCCGCGGATCCTGCATGTCTCGGATGGATTCAGCTACAGCTGGGACGGCGCCAGGCCGGTCGGCGACCGCGTCGCCGCCGACAGTATGTCGCTGCACGGCGCGCGCATCGATCCCGCGACGGCCTATCGCATCACCGTGAACAATTTTCTCGCGGTCGGGGGCGACGGATTCACCGTCTTTACCGAAGGGCTCGCGCCGCAGGTCGGCGTCTACGACGTCGACGCGCTGTACGCCTATTTCAGGGCCAACAGTCCGATCGCGCCCGCCACCGGAAATCGCATCGTGCGAATGAACTGAAATACCGGCGATATGAGCGGACATCGGTGAATCACTTGCTGCCCATCCTTCGAGACGCCGCGCAAGGGCGCGGCTCCTCAGGATGAGGTTGGTGTGTTTCAGCAAGTTAACCTCATCCTGAGGAGGCCACGAAGTGGCCGTCTCGAAGGATGGGCAGCAATACCGATCTATGATTCCAGGTACTGGCTCTTTCCCAGGCCGCGCTGACCGCCTAGATTAGCCCCTTCTCGTAAAGCGCTTACCGCGCCAGGATCTTGCATGACCACATTGCTGCTGACGCATCCGGCCTGTCTTGACCATGCCACGCCGCCCGGCCATCCCGAACGCGCCGACCGGCTGCGCGCGGTCGGCGAGGTGCTCGGCGAAGACCGCTTCAACGCCCTGGTGCGCGGCGAAGCGCCGGAGGGCAGCCTCGATTCGGTCACGCTGTGCCATGGCGAGCACTATGTCGGGGAACTCCGGCATATCGCGCCGTCGAGCGGCCTGATCTATATCGACGGCGACACCTCAATGTCGCCGGGCACCTGGGAAGCGGTGATGCGCGGTGTCGGCGGCGCGGTCACCGCCACCGATGCCGTGATGTCGGGCAGCTACGACAATGCGTTCGTCGCGATCCGTCCGCCCGGCCATCACGCCGAGATCAACAAGCCGATGGGCTTCTGCTTCTTCGACAACGCCGCCATTGCCGCGCGCCACGCCCAGCGCAAATACGGCATTGCCCGCGCCGCCGTGGTCGAGTTCGACGTGCATCACGGCAACGGCACCCAGGAGATTTTCTGGTCCGATCCGACCGTGATGTATTGCTCGACGCACCAGATGCCGCTGTTTCCGGGCACCGGCGCCAGCGGCGAGCGCGGCGACCACGACACCATCGTCAACGCGCCGCTCGCCTCGGAAGACGGCAGCGCGAAATTCCGCGCCGCGTTCGAAAACGTGATCCTGCCGCAGCTGCGCAAATTTTCGCCCGAGCTGATCATCGTCTCGGCCGGCTTCGACGCGCATTTCAGGGATCCGCTGGCGTCGCTCAACCTGCAGGCGGAGGATTTCGGCTGGGTCACGCGCCAGCTGATGGACGTCGCCTACTCCAGCGCCGGCGGCCGGATCGTCTCGGTGCTCGAGGGCGGCTATGACCTGCAGGGCCTGAAAGAGTCGGTAGCGTCCCACGTCACCGCATTGATGGGCGCGTGAATTCCCGCCACAATACGTCCGCATAGATCATCTTGAGTCTGCGCCTCGCAGGGGGCGCATCCGGGACACCTGATATGGCCGAAAACACCGCAGTCGACGTCAAGAAGCTCTCCTTCGAACGCGCGATCGAGGAGCTCGAATCGATCGTCAAGCGGCTCGAGGACGGCAAGGTGCCGCTGGAGGAATCGGTGGCCATCTACGAGCGGGGCGAGGCCCTGAAACGGCGCTGCGAGGAACTGCTGCGGCAGGCCGAGGCGCGGGTCGACAAGATCACCACCGATTCCAGCGGCCAGGTCACCGGTACCGAGCCGCTCGACGTGCAGTGAGGGCCGGCCGCCCGGCCGGATTGACGTCGCTCCTGGCAGTCGCTCTCGGGCAACAGGTGAGAACAATAGGCGAATTCGCCGGCAAGCGACCCCGGAGAGGGCTGAATTAGTTCTTGGCGGGTTGAGCGGCCTGATATAGTCCGGCCGTCAGTCCGGGGATCAGCAGTAAGTGCGCGTTCAGCACCGCCATATCATCTATGTGCAGGGATACGATCCGCGCGGGCTTGCGCAGTATTACCGCATGTTCAGGACCGAACTGCGCAAGTTCGGCCGGCTGTATCAGCTCAACGCCACCATCAGCCGCCCGCAGGCATCGCCTGACGGCGAAACCGCGTCGTGGTCGATCGAGACCAGGGCCGGCGACTGGCAGACCCGCACGGCTTACGATTTCCTGCGGTTCGAGGACCTGATCCAGCGCGACCTTGCCGCGCCGATCTGGAGCACGGTTTTCCACGCCATGTGGATCTACTGGCGCCTGGTCTTCCGCGGCACCATTGCGCGGTTCTGGCGGGCGCATTGGCGGTTCGCGACCTTCATCACCTACCCGCATTTCCTGCTGTTTCTGGAGGCGCTGGGGTCGTTCGGCATTGCCTTCGGCTTCGCAAGAGGGCTGCAAGCGCTCGGCGTTCCCGACCTGTTCGGCATGGCTGCCGCGGCGGCGCTGTTCGTCGCCGTCCTCGGCACGGTGCTGAAATACACGGAAAACTCCACCTATTTGCTCTATCTGTTGTCCGACACGATCTGGACCTGGGAGTTTTCGCACCGGCAGCGGCCGGAATGGGATGCGCGGATCGACCGCTTTGCGCAATACCTCGTCGATGTCGCGCGCTCCAGCGATGCCGAGGAAATCGTCGTCGTCGGCCATAGTTCGGGATCCTTTCTGGGGACCGAAATTCTGGCGCGCGCGCTCAGGCTCGACCCTGACCTCGGACGGCACGGTCCGCGCATCGTGCTTTTGACCATCGGCGGCAATTTCCCGATCGTCGGTTTTCACGCGGCGTCGCAGGATTTCCGCGATGATCTGCGCTTGCTGGCGGTGGAGCCGTCGATCGACTGGATCGACTGCCAGTCGCGCAAGGACGTGATGAATTTCTATCCGTTCGATCCGATTGCCGGCCACGGCATCGACGTCGGCGCCATCAGACGCAACCCCACCATCGTGCCGGTCCGGTTCCGCGAAATCATCAGGCCGGAGCACTACAACCTGTTCCGCTGGCAGTTCTTTCGGGTCCATTTCCAGTTCGTGATGGCCAATGAGCGGCCGCATGCCTATGACTTTTTCATGATCGTCTGCGGGCCGATCCCGCTCAGCGACCGTATGGCGCGTCCCGAGGAGGCGCTGGCGATCGCGACCGGCGACGCCAATGCCCGGGAATGGGCCTGGAAAAGGCTCGAATCCGCCGATACCGGCCCGGCGGATGCCGCCGAATTGGGCGAGATGGAACCCTCGGCACGGCGCCGGGGCTGAAAGGCAGGTTCCCCCCCGCCCTTAACCGTGGCGCGCGGCAGCGCCCCGCCGGGTTGGCTTTAACAGCCGCTTTAGTGTAAAGCTTGGGGTTCTATGGGCTATTGAAGGCAGCCTGCCGCCGATTTTTGGCAAAGTTAAGCACTTCAAATAGCTGATAAAATTGACTGAGAAGGGCGAAGCCGCCAAAGGTGATGCATATCACATTGACCGATCCGGAGCGCGACTAGGCTCACTCTTCAGGCTTCGGCCTGCTCAGGTAGCATCCGGCGCCCTGGTTTTCGCTGCGCCGATGTTGCGCAACCCATCTCACGTCGGGCTGACAGTCCCGACCTGCAAAATTGGAATATCGCTGTGACCACATTTAGTAAAACGCCGCTTCTCGACACGATCCGCACCCCGGACGATCTGCGCCGGCTCAAGGTGGAGCAAGTGCGGCAGGTCGCCGACGAGCTGCGCCAGGAAACCATCGATGCCGTCTCGGTCACCGGCGGACATTTCGGCGCGGGCCTCGGCGTCGTCGAGCTGACCACGGCGATCCATTACATCTTCGATACCCCGCGCGACCGCCTGATCTGGGACGTCGGCCACCAGGCCTATCCGCACAAGATCCTGACCGGGCGCCGCGACCGCATCCGTACGCTGCGCACCGGCGGCGGATTGAGCGGTTTCACCAAGCGCACCGAAAGCGACTACGATCCGTTCGGCGCCGCCCACTCCTCGACCTCGATCTCCGCAGCGCTCGGCATGGCCGTGGCGCGCGACCTCTCCGGCGGCAAGAACAACGTCATCGCCGTGATCGGCGACGGCGCGATGTCCGCGGGCATGGCCTATGAAGCCATGAACAATGCCGGCGCGATGAATTCCCGGCTGATCGTCATTCTCAACGACAACGACATGTCGATCGCCCCGCCGGTCGGCGCGATGTCGGCCTATCTGTCGCGGCTGTATTCCGGCAAGACCTACCGCACGCTGCGCGAAGCCGCCAAGCAGCTCGGCACCCATCTGCCGAAAATCATCTCGAACCGCGCCAGCCGCGTCGAGGAATATTCCCGTGGCTTCATGATGGACGGCGGCACGCTGTTCGAAGAGCTCGGCTTCTATTATGTCGGCCCGATCGACGGCCACAACCTCGATCATTTGCTGCCGGTGCTGAAGAACGTCCGCGACATGGAGACCGGCCCGATCCTGGTCCATGTCGTCACGCAAAAGGGCAAGGGCTACGGCCCGGCGGAAGCCTCCGCCGACAAGTATCACGCCGTCGTCAAGTTCGACGTCGCCACCGGCACCCAGGCGAAAGCCAAGCCGAATGCGCCGGCCTATCAGAACGTATTCGGACAGAGCCTCGTCAAGGAAGCGCAGAAGGACGACAAGATCGTCGGCATCACCGCGGCGATGCCGTCGGGCACCGGCATCGACATCTTCAACAAGGCCTTCCCCGACCGCACCTTCGACGTCGGCATTGCCGAGCAGCACGCCGTGACGTTCGCGGCAGGCCTCGCCACCGAGGGCTACAAGCCGTTCTGCGCGATCTATTCGACCTTCCTGCAGCGCGGCTATGACCAGATCGTCCATGACGTGGCGATCCAGAGCCTGCCGGTCCGCTTCGCGATCGACCGCGCCGGCCTGGTCGGCGCCGACGGCGCCACCCACGCCGGATCGTTCGACAACGCCTATCTCGGCTGCCTGCCCAATTTCGTCATCATGGCGGCCTCCGATGAAGCCGAACTGGTGCACATGGTGGCCACGCAAGTCGCGATCAACGATCGTCCGAGCGCGGTGCGCTATCCGCGCGGCGAAGGCCGCGGCGTCGAAATGCCCGAATTCGGCATTCCCCTGGAGATCGGCAAGGGCCGCATCGTTCGCGAGGGCAGCAAGATCGCGCTGTTGTCGTTCGGCACCCGTCTGGCCGAATGCGAAAAGGCCGCCGACGAACTGGCGGCGCTCGGCCTCTCCACCACGATTGCCGACGCCCGCTTCATGAAGCCGCTCGACCTCGACATGATCCTGAAACTGGCGCGCGAGCACGAAGTGCTGCTCACCATCGAGGAAGGTTCGATCGGCGGCTTCGGCTCCCATGTCATGCAGACGCTGGCGGAGCACGGCATGCTCGATGGCGGCCTGCGGATGCGCTCCATGGTGCTGCCCGACGAGTTCATGGACCATGATTCGCCTGCTGCGATGTACGCCCGCGCCGGCCTCGACGCCAAGGGCATCGTCGCCAAGGTGTTCGAAGCACTCGGCAAGGATTTCAAGGCTGAAACGGTCAAGCTGGCCTGAGGCCGGTTCAAGCGAATACTGGCCTCATCCTGAGGAGCCGCGCGCTTGCGCGGCGTCTCGAAGGATGGGCAGCGAGCACCGGTTCCTCTCATCCTTCGAGACGCGCGCGAGAGCGCGCTCCTCCAGCGACAACGGCGAAGCCGTTGCGCGGGGATGAGGTCGGAGATACTGTTCTCATGAAAATCTATCTGGCAGGCCCCGATGTGTTCCTGCCGGATGCTGTCGAAATCGGCAGACGCAAGGTCGAACTGTGCAGAAGCTATGGCCTGACCGGACTGTATCCGCTCGATAACGCCATTGATCTATCGGCCCGCGATGCCTCGCTCGACATCTTCAAAGGCAACGGGGCCATGATGATCGAGGCAGACGCCATCATCGCCAACCTCACGCCGTTTCGCGGACCGGGCGCGGATGCCGGCACCGTCTACGAACTCGGCTATATGGCGGGACACGGAAAACTCTGCCTGGGTTATTGCAACGATCCGACGCTCTATGCCGACCGCGTGCGCAAATTCACCACAGTAGAACAGCAGGATGGCCGCCTGGTCGATGTTGACGGCCTGACCGTCGAGGATTTCGGATTGAGCGACAACCTGATGATGATTCATGCGCTCGACCTGCACGGCTGCACGCTGGTGACGCCGCCGCAGGCGCCCGCGGATCTCTGGCATGACCTGACCGCCTTTGAGACTTGCGTCCGCATGGCTGCCGAACGGCTCGGCGCCGCGCCGGCGCGGGCATCGCGTTGACCGTGGCCAGGCGCAGCACGCCCCCTCCCCGCAAGCGCGCGGATATGCTGCTGGTCGAGCGCGGCCTGTTCGAAAGCCGGGCGCGGGCGCAGGCGGCGATCGAAGCGGGCCTCGTCACCGCCGACGACAAGCAGGTCCAGAAGCCATCCGAAGGCATTGCGGCCGACGCGGTGATCCAGGCGCAACCCGCGCACCCCTTCGTTTCGCGCGGCGGCGTCAAGCTGGCGGGCGCGCTGGAGCTGTATCCTGTTGAAATCGAGGATCACGTCTGCCTCGACGTCGGCGCATCGACCGGCGGCTTTACGGAAGTGTTGCTGGCGAACGGCGCCAGCCTGGTGTTCGCGATCGATGTCGGCCGCGAGCAATTGCATCCCTCGCTGCGCGGCCATCCCAAGATCGTATCGATGGAAGAGACCGATATCCGCACTTTCGAAGGCAAGCGCCTGCCGGCGCGCCCCGATGTCGTGGTGATCGACGTCAGCTTCATCTCGCTGAAAGCCGTGTTGCCGGTGGCGCTGTCGCTGGCCGCGGCGCCGATGCATCTGCTGGCACTGATCAAACCGCAGTTCGAGGCGGCGCGAAAACATTCCAAGCGCGGCATCATCCGCAACGCCATGGTGCACCAGGAGGTCTGCGACGACATCACGGCGTTTGCCGCTTCGCTCGGCTGTACCGACATCCAGGTGTTTCCGTCGTCGATCGCAGGCGGTGACGGCAACATCGAGTTCTTCCTTGGCGCGCGCCGTGGTTGAGCACCTCACCATCGATCACGTCGGCCATCACGGCGACGGCGTCGCCGTGAGCGGTGGAATCGCGGTCTATGTGCCGTATGCGCTGCCGGGCGAGACCATCGAGGTGGCGCCGGTGCCGGGTCACCCCGACCGCCGCCGCCTGCTGCAGGTCGACACCCCGAGCCCGCAGCGGATCGCACCGTTCTGTCCGCATTTCGGCGTGTGCGGGGGATGCGCAATCCAGCATTGGGAGAGCGAACATTATCGCGCCTGGAAGCGCGACATCGTGGTCGAGACGCTGGCGCGGGCGAAGATCGATTGCGACGTCGATGCGCTGGTCGATGCCCATGGCCTCGGCCGCCGCCGGATCACGCTGCACGCCAGGATGGGCACCCACGAGGTGCTCAAGGTCGGCTTCAGTGCGGCAGGTTTGCACGACATCATTCCGGTCGACCGCTGTCCGATCCTCGATCCCGGCCTGAGCGGCGCGCTCGATGCGGCCTGGGCCCTGGCCGAGCCATTGATCGTGACCGGAAAGCCGCTCGACATCCAGCTCACGGCCACCGATGTCGGCCTCGACGTCGACGTGCGCGGCTCAGGCCCGCTGCCGCCGGCGCTGATCGCAACACTGTCGCGTTTGGCCGAGCAACATCGGCTGGCCCGGCTGACGCGCCATGGCGAGCTGGTGCTGATGCGGACACCGCCGACCATCGCGATGGGTGCGGCACAGGTGACCTTACCGCCGGGTTCGTTCCTGCAGGCCACCGTTGCCGGCGAGGAGGCGCTGGCGGCGCTGGTGTCGGAACATTGCAAGCGCTCGAAACACATCGCCGACCTGTTCTGCGGGGTCGGACCGTTTGCCTTGAGACTGGCGGCGAAGTCGCGGGTGACGGCTTTCGACAGCGATGCCGGCGCGGTGACGGCGCTGCAGAAGGCCGCGACCTCGACATCCGGATTGAAGCCGGTCAAGGCCGAGGCGCGCGACCTGTTCCGGCGTCCGCTGGTGCCGCAGGAACTGCGCGACTACGACACCGTCGTATTCGATCCGCCACGGCAGGGCGCCGAGGCGCAAGCCAAACAACTCGCCGCCAGCAAGATTCCCGTGGTGGTCGCCGTGTCGTGCAATGTCATGACCTTCGCGCGCGACGCAAGGATCCTGATCGACGGCGGGTACCGGATCGAGGGCGTGACTCCGGTGGACCAGTTCCGGCATACGCCGCATGTCGAACTGGTGGCGCGGTTCAAGAGGTAGCGGGCTCGCTTACCCTCCCCTGGAGGGTAAGAAAGAACGGCGCTTCAGAGCAAGCACCCCCTCACCTTCCCCACCGATCCTGCCAGATCTTCTCGCCGATCATGCAGTTCACCCGCGGCTCCTTGCCCGCTACCGGGACGATCCAGCGCTCGGGCGTGCGTCCGGCGATCTCGAGCACCAGCTTGGTGCGGATCGCTTCCTTGAATTTGTCGCGCTCCTTGATGGTCACCACGAAGGAGCCGGGGCCGCCGATCACGCAGTCCTCGTAGTAGAAATCGAGGTTGCCGATGTCCATGGTCGAATAGGACGGCTCCTTCACCATGATCGGCAGGCCGTTGATGATGACGCCCTTCTCCACCGCGGCATCGCGTGCGATCGCGACCGGCGAGCCGTTGTTGTTGGGGCCGTCGCCGGAAATATCGATCACGCGGCGGATTCCGCGGTGCGGATTCTCGTCGAACAGCGGCATGGCGAAATTGATCGCTCCCGAGATCGAGGTGCGCGACGCCCGGCGGATCGGCGTTTTCAGGATCTCGCTGGCGACCGCATCGGCGGTCTCCGGGCCGTCGATCACCCGCCAGGGAATGATGATCTTCTGGTCGCTCGATGCCGCCCATTCGAAATAGGTCACCGAAATCCTGCCGTTCGGGCCGCTCTTCAGCGCCTGCAGAAATTCCTTGGAGACGATGGCCTGCGCGTAGCCCTCGCGCTGAAGCGCGAGCTCGTCCAGATCCATCGAATAGGAAACATCGACGGCAAGCACCAGTTCGACATCGACGGACGGGTGGGTCTCCCTGGCGGCCAGCTGATGTCCGAGCTGGTTGGTGGGGTTCGGCGCCGCGATACCCGCAACGTCACCTCCGGCCATGGCGCCTGCGACAAGCACCGCCCCGATCGAGACACACCAGCGCATCAGCGGTCCTCCCGTCGTCGAAGCGCGATGGTGACACGCAAACTGCGTCGCGAAAAGCAGGAACATGGATTGTCCCTACACATTCAGGTTAGCCGGCGGATCAAGTGGTTGCCTTATTTCCGCTGCGCGGCCGTTGCCTCGCCTCAATTGGCCATGCGATACAGCCCCGGGGTAATACGGGGGAAGAGGGCTTGATGCTTCGGATCGCATTCGCAGGCTGCGCCATGATGATGTCGATCTGCGGCGGCGCGCTGGCTGAATCGCCGGTCGAGCGTGGCGGCTACCTCGTCAACACCATCATGGCCTGCGGCAATTGCCATACGCCGCGCGATGCCGGCGGCAAGCCGGTCGCGGCGCAGGCCTTTTCCGGCGGCATCACCTTCACGACCCCGGCTTTCATCGCCACCGCGCCCAACATCACGCCCGACGTCGAGACCGGAATCGGAAGCTGGAGCGATGCCGAGATCAGGCGCGCGCTGGTGGAGGGAATCCGCCCGGATCGCGGCCATCTCGCCGGCGTGCCGCTGGCCGCAATCATGCCGGCCAATTTCTACAAGGCGCTGCTGCCCGACGATCTCGACGCCATCGTCGCCTATTTGCGCGCGCAAAAGCCGGTCCGCAACGCGGTGCCGCATCCGGTATACAAGGCAGCAGTGCAGCGCGATGCCTATCCCGACGCCGAGGCGGGATTCAGCAGAGCGGGACTTGCCGATCCGGTCAGGCGCGGCGCTTACCTCGTCACCATCGGCCATTGCATGGAGTGTCACTCCGCCTGGTCGCGCGGCGCATCGGATTACAGGACCGGCCTTGGCCGCGGCGGCAGGGCATTTCCGGCGCGCGAGGGCTCGCCCGCGGGAACGCCACCCGCCATCGCCGCCAACATCACGTCGGACCCTGCCGCCGGCATCGGCGGCTGGACCGACGCCGAACTCAGGCGCGCCATCACCCAGGGCATTGGCCGCGACGGACGGGCGCTCAAGCCGCTGATGGCCTACGCTTCCTATGCGGGGCTGAACGACGCCGATCTCGCCGATATCATCGCCTATCTGCGCCGCGTGCCACCGCTGCAGTGACCCGTCGCTAAACAGCCGGTTCCACGGCAGGCCGGAAGATTGTATTCTGGTCCAGGCCATCGAAGCACCATGACCACGTCAGGGGTTCCGCAGGAATGATCGACGCCGTTACCAAGCCAAAGACCAAGGTCAAGATCAAGACCGAGCGGCCACGGCTGCACAAGGTCATCCTCGTCAACGACGATTTTACGCCGCGCGAGTTCGTCGTCACGGTGCTGAAGGCCGAGTTTCGCATGACCGAGGACCAGGCGCACAAGGTCATGATCACGGCGCACCGGCGCGGCGTCTGCGTGGTCGCCGTCTTCACCAGGGATGTCGCCGAGACCAAGGCGACGCGCGCCACCGACGCCGGCCGCGCCAAGGGCTACCCGCTGCTGTTCACGACGGAGCCGGAGGAGTAGCCCGGTCGCCCACATCGTATCTGCAGCAACCTAAGACCTCATCCTGAGGAGCGCGCCCTTGCGCGCGTCTCGAAGGATGGCAGCGGGTCGGAGCTTGCATCCATCCTTCGAGACGCATCGCTTCGCGATGCTCCTCAGGATGAGGTCGGAGCTTGTAGCCCGCTAATTCGCCGTCTCGTCCAGCAGGCCGAAGACCCGCTCGGCTTTGGAAAACCCCGCGATCGGAAACTCGCCGAGGTCGTCCCAGCCGCCGGCGCAGATCCCGGCGAACCCTTCCGACGCCACCACGGTGCGATTGAGGCGGCCCGCGATCTTCTCCAGCCTTGCCGCCAGATTGACGGCGGGCCCGATGCAGGTGAAGTCGAGCCGGTTGCCGCCGCCGATATTGCCGTACAGAATTCGTCCGACATGAAGTGCGACGCCGAAGCGGAAGCGCTCGACGGTCTCGCCGATCGGATAGTGCATCGCCTCGACGCTGGCGCGGGATTCGCGCGCGGCGTCCAGCACGTGGCTGCAGACCTGCCTGACATCGCCGACATATTCGTCGATCGGAAACACCGCGAGCAGCCCGTCGCCCATGAATTTCAGGACTTCGCCGCCATGGTCCCTGATCGCCGCCACCTGACAATCGAAATAGCTGTTCAGGATATCGACCACGGTCTCGGCCGGCAGCCGGTCCGACAGCGCCGTGAAACCGCGCAGATCCGACAGCCAGATCGCGGCATCCATGGTGTCGGTATGGCCGCGCCTGATCTGGCCTTTCAGGATCCGCTCGCCGGCGCGGTTGCCGACATAGGTGTCGAGCAGCAGCGACGAGGTGCGGCGCCACTGGATGATCTCGATGACCCGCGCCAGCGCCGGCACCAGCGCGCGCAGCGCGGCCACCTGCTGGTCGGTGAAGCCGCCGGGCTGTCTGGTGGTCCAGCTCGATGCGTGACTCAAGCCGTCGGTAAAATGCAGCGGCAGCGCGATGTAATCGGTGACGCCCTCGGCGTGCAAATCGTCGAAAATTGAAAAGCGGCTGCCCTGCAGGTCTTCCAGCCGGCCGCGAACCTCCTTGCCTTCCGTGAACACGATCATCAGAGGGCTGTTCATGAACGCCGGCGATTCCAGAATATTGAAATCTACCGTGCCCATTTCGACCTCGGCGCCGGGCCGCCAGATGAAATTGCGGCCATAGATGTCGGGATGCAGCGTGCGGACGAAGACGCCGACGCGGTACAGCGGCAGGCCCGCCGCCACCAGGCGTTCGCAGATTTCCGCCATCATCCGGGTCGGGCTGCCCGCCGAGCGCGCGCCGTCGATCAGCCAGTCGGTAATCTTCTGCAGTTCGGGTGCGTTCATGATGGCAGCATTTGCGGTGCAAGTTTCCTGGACGTCAAGGCGATACGCCGGGGATCGCGATGAGGAACGATGGCCCCGCTCTTGCTCAAAGATCTGGAAAGCAACCGGCACACCGGGGTTATGTAGCATGCTGGGACAGACAGGTCCGATTTCGGGTCGATTTGAGGCGCTGGACGCGCTACGCGGCATTTGTGCCCTGCTGGTCGTGCTGTTTCATATCCCGATTTACCATGCGCTCAAGGATGTCGGCGCGTTCGCCAATCTGCAATTTTGCGTCGACCTGTTCTTTGCGCTGTCCGGTTTTGTGCTCTGTCACGCCTATGGCCAACGCCTGAACCATGGCGCGGAGGGCCTCCGCTTCGCTGTCACCCGGCTTGCCCGGCTCTGGCCGCTGCATCTCACGATCCTGGCGCTGTTCGTTGGCTTCGAACTGGCCAAGCTGATCTTCAGCCGTGCCGACACCGCTTTCGAGCTGCGTGCACAGGCCTTCGCCCAGGGACATTCGCTCTGGGAGCTCGTCACCAACGTTCTGTTTCTGCAGTCGTTCGGTTTGCATTGGGGCCTGAGCTGGAACGGGCCGGCCTGGAGTGCGGCGCTCGAATTCTACGTCTCGATCCTGTTCGCCGTCGTGGTGCTGCTGTTCCCGCGCCGGAAGTACGACGTCTTTCTCGGCCTCTGCGTGGCGGCTGGACTGCTGCTCTATACGGTCTCGCCGGACACGCTGTTCGTCTCCTACGATTGGGGCATGCTGCGGGCCTGCTTCAGCTTCTTCGCAGGCTGCCTGGTGTATGATTTGCGCCTGCGTTCCGGTGACAGACTGAAGGCGCCTGATCTGCTGGAGGCCGGCTGTCTGGTGTTGGTCGTCGCCTTCGCGGTGACGACGCCATCGGGCGGATGGCAATTTGCATTTCCGCTGGCCGCCATGATCCTGATCTACGTATTTTCCTTCGACCAGGGCGCCATCTCGACCGTGCTGCGCAGCTCGGCGCTGCAGAAGCTCGGTCTGTGGTCCTACTCGATCTACATGATCCACACCTTCATCTTCCACGTGATGAAGATGGGCGCCTCCTTCATCGCCCAGAAAGCCAGGCTCGATCTGATCATCTGGCACAATGACGAGAAGCTGATGCTGCTGGGAACGCCGGATCAGGCGCTGCTGCCGGCACTCATCCTTTCCGTCGTCCTCGTCGTGCCTGTCGCCGCCCTGACCTATCGCTGGATCGAGAAGCCCGCGATGGACGCGGCCCGGCGAGGTTTTTCGGCGACAAGCAGGCCTGCGTTCGGCTTCGCCGGACCGTCGCGCTGGCTGCGGGCGATATCGGCACGGCGCGTGGTGCCCAATCAACTGCCGGCGTGACCCGGCGATAGAGGTGCGCTAGCTTCCTGGTACAAATCAGGGAGAAGCGTCACAGTGTACGACACCATCATCGTCGGCGGCGGCTCGGCGGGCTCGGTCATGGCCCACCGGCTCTCGGCCAGGAGCGCCAACAAGGTCCTGCTCTGCGAAGCGGGCCAGGACACGCCGCCCGGCAACGAGCCGCCGGAAATTCGCGACAGCTATTCGGGGCAGGCCTATTTCGATCCGCGCTTCCACTGGACCGAGCTGAAGGTCACCACGCAAATCGTCAGCCACAACAATCCCGAGGCGAACCGCCCGCCCTTGCGCAAATACGAGCAGGCGCGCGTGCTGGGCGGCGGCTCTTCGATCAACGGCCAGATGGCCAATCGCGGCGCGCCGACCGACTACGCGGAGTGGGAGGCGCGCGGCGCCGAGGGGTGGAACTGGAACGACGTGCTGCCCTTCTTCAAGAAGGTCGAGCGCGACCTCGATTGCGACGGGCCGCTGCATGGCAAGGACGGCCGCATCCCGGTGCGCCGCATTCCGCGCGAGCACTGGACCCGGCACAGCCAGGCGATGGGCGAGGCCTGCAGGCTCGCCGGCTACGCCTATTTGCCCGACCAGAACGGCGAGTTCGTCGAAGGCTATTTTCCGGTGACGCATTCCAACCAGGACGAGGCGCGCGTCTCGGCCGCGATGGGCTATCTCGATCGCGAGACCCGCCAACGCAGCAATTTGACGATCTCGACCAACACCGTGGTGAAGGAACTGCTGTTCGAAGGCACGCGCTGCGTCGGCGTCAAGGCGCTGGTCGACGGCCGCGAACAGGAGTTTCGCGGCCGCGAGATCATCCTGTCCTGCGGCGCGATCCATTCGCCGGCGCATCTGTTGCGCGCCGGCATCGGCCCGGTCGGGCACCTCAGGGAGATGGGCATTCCCGTGCTGATGGGGCTTGCCGGCGTCGGCCAGGGCCTGATGGATCATCCCTCGATCGCGCTGTCGTCCTACGTCCGCCGCGGCGCGCGCATGAACGAGCACACGCGTCGCCATATCCAGATGGGGCTGCGCTATTCCTCGGGGCTGGCGGGCACGCCGGCCGGCGACATGTTCGTCGCCGTGCTGACCAAGTCGGCCTGGCATGCGGTCGGGGAACAGATCGCCTCGCTGCTGACCTTCGTCAACAAGACCTATTCGGAGACCGGCCAGATCAAACTCGCCTCCCGCAACCCGCAGGCCGAGCCGATCGTCGAGTTCAATCTATTGTCCGACAAGCGCGACCTCGACCGCCTGATGAGCGGTTTCCGCAAGATGGCGGGCTTGCAGATGAGCGCGCCGCTGCAGGCCGTCACCGACAAGCCGTTCCCGGCCTCGTATTCCGACCGCGTCCGCAAGATCGGCGTGGTCAATACGAAGAACAAGATCCTCACCTCGATTGCCGCCGTCCTGATGGACGGCCCGGCGGCGCTGCGCCACGCCATCATCGACAACTTTATTGTCGAAGGCTTCAGCTTCGAAGAAGTGATGGCCGACGACGAGGCGCTGGAAGCTTTCGTCCGCAAGGCCACGATCGGCGTCTGGCACGCCTCCTGCTCGCTCCGGATGGGCCGCGCCGACGATCCGATGGCGGTGGTCGACACGGAGGGCCGCGTCAAGGGCATGCAGGGTTTGCGCGTGGTCGACGCGTCGATCTTCCCGGTAGTGCCGTGCGCGAATACCAATTTTCCGACGCTGATGGCGGCGGAGAAGATCGCGGATGGGATGATGTGAGGGGTGGGGCGTGTCCACCAAGCCGACAGCCTGAACGACAGACTACGCTGACGCCAATCTGCCGTCCGGTCTACGCTTGCTCCGTCAGCATTTGCGCCACGATCGGCTGCAATCCGGGCAGGTGAACCGTCGCGATCTCCCAAAGCTGCTTGTCGTCGAGGCGCTGGTATTCGTGCCGCAAGATGTTGCCGATCCCGACAATAGCGCTCCACGGCGCGTCGGGGTATTTGGCGAGCAAATCCGGCGGCAAGGCTTTCGCGGCTTCCGATACGATCTGCACGGCGCGTTCCACCGCGCGACGGTGCATTTAGCTGCCCTGGTATTGCGCGAACGAAAGGCCGCGAACGATCGTGGCGACACCATCGATTTCATCGCGGATATGAAGCAGACGGGCTCGAGGGCTCTTGCTGGCGGCCATCAAAAAATCCGCACCGCTTCCCGTTCGACATCACCGAGGATGTAGGGCGACAGACCTGTGCGAGTCGAATAACCGATCTCGATGGTGTCGCCGAACGCCTTGTGGAGAGTTTCATACGCATCCATGAACGGCAGAAATCCAAAGTCGCCGTCGGTCGCAGGGTCGACGAAGACATCCACATCGGAACCGGATTCGGCTTCATCGCGGGCGTGTGATCCGAACAGGTAAAGCGCCGCCACGCCGAACCCCCGCAGGGCGGGTTCGGCTTCCTTCAATTTTGCAATGACTTCATCGCGGCGCATGCCCCGAATATAGAGCAAGGAGCATGGATTTTCCACTGCCGCAGCATTCCGACCCTACCCGCCCACCTGCCCGCGATGCCGCAGAAAATGGTCCGCCAGCACGCAGGCCATCATGGCTTCGCCGACCGGCACCGCGCGGATGCCGACGCAGGGGTCGTGGCGACCCTTGGTCATGATGTCGGTATCGTGGCCGCTGCGGTCGACGGTCTGGCGCGGTGACAGGATCGAAGAGGTCGGCTTGACGGCAAAACGCGCCACCACCGGCTGGCCGGTGGAGATGCCGCCGAGCACGCCGCCGGCGTGGTTCGACAGAAACCTGGTGCCGTTGTTGCCGGTGCGCATCTCGTCGGCGTTCTCCTCGCCGGTGAGTTCAGCGGCGCCGAAACCGGCGCCGATCTCGACGCCCATGACGGCGTTGATGCTCATCAGCGCGGCGGCCAGTTCAGCATCGAGTTTTGCATAGATCGGCGCGCCCCATCCGGCCGGCACGCCTTCGGCGATCACTTCGATGACGGCGCCGATCGACGAGCCGCTCTTGCGGATGCCGTCGAGATAGCCCTCGAAGAACGCGGCCTTGTCCTTGTCCGGGCAGTTGAACGGATTGCGCGCGATCTCATCCCAGTCCCATTTGGCGCGGTCGATCTTGTGCGGGCCCATCTGCACCAGCGCGCCGCGCACGGTGACGCCGGGCAGGATTTTTCGCGCGATGGCGCCGGCGGCGACGCGGCTCGCGGTTTCGCGCGCGGAAGAGCGTCCGCCGCCGCGGTAATCGCGCAGGCCGTATTTCGCCTCATAGGTGAAGTCGGCGTGGCCGGGGCGAAACTTGTCCTTGATCTCGGAATAGTCCTTGGAGCGCTGGTCGGTGTTCTCGATCAACAGCGCGATCGGGGTGCCGGTGGTCACCTGCACGCCGGTTTCCGGATGCGCCATCACGCCGGAGAGTATTTTGACCGCGTCGGGTTCCTGGCGCTGGGTGGTGAAGCGCGACTGGCCGGGGCGGCGGCGATCGAGATCGAGTTGAATGTCCTCGTTGGTCAAAGCGAGCAGCGGCGGGCAGCCATCGACCACGCAGCCGATCGCGATCCCGTGGCTCTCGCCGAAGGTCGTGACCCGGAACAGGTGGCCGAAGGTGTTGTGGGACATTTTGTATTTTCCGCAGCTGTGCGGATTGTCGTAACGCGCGAGGTTCCAGGGGTCAAATGCCTGAGCTAGCCACGCCGGCGCGGCACGCACAGTGCGCCCCCTCTCCCGCTCTTGCGGGGGAGGGCTGGGGTGGGGGCTGCCTCAGCGGCGGGACTCGCGGAGAGGGCCCCCACCCGCCTCGCTTCGCTCGGCACCCTCCCCCGCAAGCAAGCGGGAGAGGGTGAAGAACTCACCCATGCTTGGTCAGCTTGCCCTCGCTGAACACGTACACCACGCCCTGCCCGATCGGGATGTCCGAGGCCTCCAGCGGCGTGGCGATGCCGAGCGCCACCATCAGCGCCCGCATGGTGCCGCCATGGGCGACCGTGACGGTGTCGCCCTGAAGGGATTCGAACCATTCGCGCATCCGCAAGGTGACGCTGGCGTAGCTCTCGCCCGAGGGGGCGGCGACGCCCCATTTGTCCGCCAGGCGCGAGGCAAAGGTGGCGGCGTCGTGGCGCTCCATCTCGGGCAGCGTCAGGCCTTCCCACTGGCCAAAGGCGATCTCGCGCAGCCGGTCGTCGAGGGCGTAATCGTGATGCGGCAGTTGCAAGGCGCCGCGCACCAGTTCCATCGTCATCCGGGCGCGGCCGAGCGGGCTGGCCACGAAGGGCAGCGCGGATGCCTCGTGACCATGGCGCGCGATCAGATCGGCGAGGATGCCGCCCGCTGTCACGGCCTGGGTACGGCCGAGATCATTCAGCGGAATATCCTGCGTACCCTGGAAGCGTCCGGCGGCATTCCATGCGGTTTCGCCATGGCGGATGTAGTAGATGACAGGCGCGGGCATGGGACGCTCGAACTAATCCTTCGCCAGCGAGATATCCGGCGCGTCCGGGCGCTTCATGCCGACGACGTGATAACCGGCATCGACGTGATGCACTTCGCCGGTGACGCCGCGCGACAAGTCCGAGAGCAGATACAGCGCGCTGTCGCCGACCTCCTCGATCGAGACGGTACGGCGCAGCGGCGAATTGTATTCGTTCCATTTCAGGATATAGCGGAAATCGCCGATGCCGGACGCCGCCAGCGTCTTGATCGGCCCCGCCGAAATCGCGTTGACGCGAATGTTCTTCTCGCCGAGGTCGGCGGCGAGGTAGCGCACGCTGGCCTCCAGCGCCGCCTTGGCCACGCCCATCACGTTGTAATGCGGCATCCACTTTTCGGCGCCGTAATAGGTCAGCGTCAGGATCGAACCGCCGTCGGTCAACAGCTTCTCGGCACGCTGCGTGATCGCGGTCAGCGAGTAGCAGCTGATCAGCATGGTCTTCGAGAAATTGTCGGCGGTGGTTTCGAGATAGCGGCCCTCGAGCCCATCCTTGTCGGAGAACGCGATGGCGTGGACGACGAAATCGATCTTGCCCCATTTCTCCGCGAGCACGGCGAACACCGCGTCGATGGTGGCGGGATCGGTGACGTCGCAATGCCCGAGAGTGATACCGTCGAGCTCTTTGGCCAGCGGTTCGACCCGCTTCTTCAGCGCGTCGCCCTGCCAGGTCAGCGCGATCTCGGCGCCCGCGGCGCGGCAGGCCTTGGCGATGCCCCAGGCGATCGAGCGGTTGTTGGCGACGCCGAGGATCACTCCGCGCTTACCCTGCATCAGACCTGCATTTTGCGACATTTAGGTTTCCAATCGACCTTTAGATCAGGTCTGGAGGTACACCAGCCCTTCCGGGCGGTACAGCCCAAATTCATCCCCGTTAAGGCTGTTGTCCCGCAACCTTAACGGCTGGAATAGTTCCAGCATTCGGGTGTTATGATGTGATAGGCGTTGGCGCGAGGTGGGGCGCCGCCGCAGCAACCCGAGATCTCTGTCAATGACCGCATTCCGTGAGAGTGTCGAAGCCATGATCCCGGCGCTGCGGCGCTATGCGCGCGCGCTGGCGCGCGACGCCGACATCGCCGACGATCTGGTGCAGGACACGCTGGTGCGGGCGCTGCGTTCGGAACGGCTGTTTCTCGGCGGCGATATCAGGAGCTGGCTCTACACCATCCTGACCAACCTCAACAAGAACCGGCGGCGGTCGCTGGCGCGGCGGCCACAATTCATGCCGCTGCTCGACAACAATCCCGACGCCAGCGGCACCGAGGCCGAAGGCCGCGACATCGCCCGCGCGCTCGCCACCCTGGTCGAAGAGCAGCGCTCGGTGCTGCTGCTGGTGATGCTGGAAGGGTTGAGCTACCGCGAGGTCGCCGACATTCAGGCGGTGCCGATCGGCACCGTGATGTCGCGCCTCGCCCGCGCCCGCGCCCATGTCAAGGCAGCCCTCGAGGGCGAGCGGCCGTCGCTGCGGCGGGTGAAGTGATGGCAAGCCTTATGCGTGAAATTCCAAGAGAGACTCCAAGAGAACTTCCGAGAGAAGCCGAGAACATTTCGACCGAGAAGAGACAACGACAATGACCGAGCCAAAAATTCCCGTCACCGAAGACGAACTGCACGCCTACATCGACAATGAGCTGCCGCCGGAGAGGCGCGGCGATGTCGAGGCATGGCTCGCGGCGCATCCCGACGATGCCGAGCGGGTGCAATCCTGGCGCGCGATGGCCGAAGCGCTGCATGCGCGCTACGATTCCGTCGCCGACGAGCCGGTGCCGAAGCGGCTGGAAATCGAACGGCTGGTGCGGGAACCGCGCCGGTGGATGGTCGGCGCGATCGCCGCGACCCTGGTGGCGTTCATTGCCGGCGGCGGCGCCGGCTGGCTCGCGCATGGCGTGGCGGCTTCGCCGTCGGCGTTCCAGAGTTTTACGAGCGAGGCGCTGGTCGCACATCGGCTTTACGTGGTCGAGGTTCGTCATCCGGTCGAGGTGCCCGGCAGCGAACGCGCGCATCTGCAGACATGGCTGACCAAGCGCTGTGGCTGGGTGGTTTTCGCACCGGAGCTCGATGCCACCGGGTTGAAGCTGGTCGGCGGCAGGCTGCTGCCCGGTCCGAACGGGCCCGCCTCGTTCCTGATGTATGAGAGCGCATCGGGCGAACGCTTTACGGTCTACGCCGCCAAGGCGGACGGCGAGGCGACGCAGATGCGTTATACGGCGCAGGACAAGGACGGCGCGCTGTTCTGGGCCGATCGCGGCGTGGCCTTCGTGGTCAGCGGCAGCAGCGACCGCGACCGCCTGACCCAGGTGGCGCGGCTGGTCTACGACGCCACGGAGAAGAACGGGGGTTAGTCGAAATTTTCGTCATTGCGAGGAGCGCGTGCGACGAAGCAATCCAGCTTGCTTGTGGTGAAAAAAGAAAGCTGGATTGCTTCGCGGAGCCTGTCATCGGGCGGCGCTTCGCGCCGACCCGTTGGCTCGCAATGACGGGATGGGCTGCGGCGTTTTGCAACCCCGTCCCAATTCCGACACCGAAAATCTGGAATCAAGTCATCGGCGCGTCTCAAAATCGCACCGGGTGATCACGCGAAGTTGAGGTGCGTTCGATCCGCCGATCGACGCGAAGCGGCCTCGACTGGGGTTTTTGTACCGCGCTGGTCCCCCGGTCGAGGCCGCACCTTTTCGGTGTGGTTTGTTAGTCACGTCAAATCGCTGCGCGGATTATATTTGTGTCCATCGCGCCACTTTTGCATCAACGCCTCGAGTTCGGAATCGTTCCCGTCCGGCAGCACGATGCGGGTGGTGACGAACAGGTCGCCGGTGCCGCCGCCCGGCTTCGGCAAGCCCTTGCCCTTCAAGCGAAAGGTGCGGCCGCTCGAGGTGTTTTTCGGGATCGACAATTCGACCGCGCCGCCCAGCGTCGGCACCCGAACCTTGTCGCCGAGCACGGCTTCATACAGCGTGACCGGCAGGTCGACGCGCAGGTCGCTGCCGTCGACCTTGAAGAAGGCGTGCGGCGCGATTGCGACCGTGATCAGCAGATCGCCGGGCCGGTGGCCGGGCGCGCTTTCGCCCTGCCCCTTCAGCCGGATCTGCTGGCCGGCGATCACGCCGGCGGGAATCTTGACATTGAGCTCCTTGCCGCTCGGCAGCCGGACGCGCTTCTCGACGCCGTTCGCCGCCTCTTCCAGCGACACCGTCATGGCGACCGACAGATCGAGATCGAGCCCGATGCCGCCAGTCTCGAACTCGAAGGCGCCGCCGGGTCCCGGCCGCGCGCCACGGCCGGCACCGCCGAACATGCTGTTGAGGATATCCTCGAAGCCGCCGCCACCGGGACCACCGCCGCCGCGGAAGGTGTGGCTCTCGAAGCCGCCTGGCGAGGCGCCACGGTTGCGCGGGTCGCCGCCGGGAAAGCCCTGAAAGCGCGGCTTGCCCTCGGCGTCGATTTCGCCGCGATCGAACTGCTTGCGCTTGGCCTCGTCGCCGAGGATTTCGTTGGCCGAATTCAGCTCGGAAAAACGCGCCTGCGATTTCGGATCGTTCTTGTTGGCGTCGGGGTGATGCTTCTTGGCGAGCTTGCGATAGGCGCTCTTGATCGCCGCAGCACTGGCGCCCCGCGGCACCCCCAAGACCTCATAGGGGTCGCGCATCCGTCACGTCTCCT
>NZ_JAUSLT010000167.1 GCF_030646015.1 Bradyrhizobium sp. | reverse complement strand
TAACGCGACCAAGGGCTTCGGCTTCATTCAACCGGATGACGGTGGCAACGACGTGTTCGTGCACATCAGCGCCGTAGAGCGCGCCGGCCTTGGCACGCTGCGTGAAGGCCAGAAGATCAGCTACGAGATCGTGGCCGATCGTCGCTCTGGCAAGTCTTCGGCCGACAATCTGCGCGCCGCTGGCTAACGGATATCCTTCGGGCGCGGCCCGGGGAAATCCGACCTGACTAATGTGAAAGGCCGCGCCCGGTGCGCGGCCTTTTTATTTGTGCCCCAGCTTCGACCGATACCGGTCGTGATCGGACCAGCCTGCGGTCACGATGTCGGACAGGCAGGAAGCGAACCGGAACTCGGCGTCGGGTAGATCACGCAGGTCGACTGCCGCGGACGGGTATAGGCGACGTCCTTCAGATCTACCCCGGCAGGCGCCATCACCTTGCCGACCGCCGGTACATAGCGATAGCTGACTTCGCTGAAGATCAGATAGGTGCCGGAAACCTTGAGCTCGGTCGGTATCGTGATCGTGCTTCCCTGCGCACGTGGCGCCGAACCCCGGCTCCACATCACCTTCACCACCAGCGACCCGGGGACGACATACAATTCGGAAATCGTCGATAGCGTCGGCGTCGGCGAATAGGGCGTCATGATTCCCTTGCTGGCGGCGAAGAAGCCGGTCAGGTCGGTGTCGTTGACCGACGTCGACTGCGACGTCAGATCGGACAGCGTTCGCGCCATCAGCGTCACCTTGCGATCGACCGCAACGCCGGATGAAAACTCCACCGTGCCGAAGAACATCACCAGCATGACCGGCACGATGACGGCGAATTCGGTCGCAGCGATACCGCTGCGATCCGCGAGCATCCTCGCGGCGGTGCGGCGCATGCGAAGCCAGACTGGCAATATCGAGATCGTTTTCATCGCTTTGTCCTGTCAGCAAGGGGCAGTGGCGAGGAAGGGCTCGTTGCGAAATGCGGCGGTCGCGGACAACAGCCGCTTGCTGCCGGCCAGGTTCGAGATGTTGTAGCCGAGCCCAGTGACGAACAGCGGCCATTGATAGAACATCCGCACCACGACGATGTCGCCGCCCTCGCCCGGGCAATAGCTGGTGGGCGGAATGAAGGCCTTGTTGCCATCGATCGGCTCGGTGATCGTGACGTTGGGGAAGGTGGGATAGCTCTTCACTTCGACATAGAGGTCGTTGCAGTTGAACAGCACCTTGGCGAGAGCGCCGGTCGGGCAAACGACGTTGTCCTTGAACTGCGTCTTGCTGTAATTGGCGGTCTGCGCCTGGCCGGTCATGATCTTGCGCGCGGAGTCCTGCGTGACGGTCTCCAGCACCTGGCCTGCGAAAAACACGATCGCGGTCTCGATGATCGCAAACAGCAGCGCGAAGAACACCGGCGCCACCAGCGCGAATTCGACCGCGGCCGAACCGCGGCGGTTGCGGCGAAACCTGTGCAATACGGTTCTGAACGAGCCTGGTGCGGCAGCGGGCAACGACATCGAACAATCCTTAAATCGCGGCGGCAATTTCCTGCCCGCGAGGTTTAGCTGAAACTGATTGTTGAAGTGTTTCGCCGGATCGAAGCAGCGTGACCCGCATTGTTAACCCGGCCTTAACCATTTTGGGCGTGGCCCGTGCGCCGCGATTCGCCGTGCCGGGCGCCATCAGGGCATGACGGTCGCCGCCACGCCTGACAGCGCGGACATCAGTTCTGCGCTTTGCCCGCTGCCGCGGCGGCGCCGCTGGCCTGGTTGGAGAGCGAGCCGGCCTGATCGATCGCGGCCTTGAAGTAGTTCTCGCCGTCGCCCAGGGTGACGCGGCGCTGGCAGATCGGCTGGCAGCTCCAGGATTCGCGTTCGACGCCGCGATAGACAGTGACAAGCTGCTGGTCGGTCGGGCCTTCGACCTGGATGATGCGGTCGACCAGGATATCGCCCGCGCGGTCCATCGCGATGAAGTTGGTGGCGCCGTAGCCCTTGCCGGTGACGACGATGATGCCGCCGGCCTGCAGCGCGACGTCGGCGATTAGGGGATTGCCGACCACGATGGTTGCGACCTTGCTGGGGAGCTTGACCAGTTTGGCCTGATCGACATTGACAAGGACGGTGTCGGCCGCAGGCGCGGCCAAGGCCGCTGCTGGCCACAGCAGCATTCCGATCGTGAGCGAGCGGAATGAAGAAAGCGCGCGTGTGCGCATACGCAAGCAACTGAACGACATACTCTACCCCGGGGCGTTGACGAGCCGGCAAAAGCGATACGCAGCGGAACCGGCGCCCGACAGGGCAAATCTGACCTTAATGTGTGAACGAAGTGCAAACGGCGGCGAGATCCGCCGCAGCCGCCTACGACTGCCGGAACGGATAGGCCAGTTGCCCGGCAATCTCGGTCGGAAACGTCGCCTGGTCATCGACGCCGTAATGGTCGGGCAGCTTGTTTTCCGGCATCCGGAAGGTCCCGAACAGGATGTCCCAGAGCGGAAAAGTGCCGGCAAAATTGGTGTTGCCGCCCTCTTCCAGCGCGGTGTGATGCCAGCGGTGGAACACAGGGGTGGCGAGCACATATTTGAACGGGCCGAGCGTCCAGTTCAGGTTGGCGTGCACGAACGCCGAATGGAACATGTTGAAAGGCGCGACCCAGAGCATGACGTTGGGCGAAATGCCGGCGATCAGCAGGAATACGTCGACCAGGATGGTTCCCAGGAACAGGTTGACGGGGTGGAAGCGCGCTGCGGAAATCCAGTCCAGTTCCTCGGACGAGTGATGGACGGCGTGGTATTTCCAGAAATCGCCCCGGTGAAACATCCGGTGCAGCCAGTACAACATGAAGTCCGACAGCACCAGGAACAGCACCGCCTGGAACCAGAGCGGCAGCTGGGCCAGCGGGCCGTGGCCATTGTCGTAGAATGCGATCAACTCGTCGGCATCATGGATCTTGAAGAAGACGCCGGCGCCGAGCACCAGCAGCCCGATCCGCAGCACGCGTCCGAACAGGGGGACGAAGAACCAGTAGCAGACGTCGGTGATGAGCTCCTTTTTGCGCCACCACGGCGTTCCCGGATTGCAGGCCCAGAAATGGGTCAGCACCGAGAACACCACGGCCAGACCGATCGTGACGGGCACCACCTTGGCGATCGTCTCGCCAAACATCACAACGACTTCAAGGGGCAAATTCGACATGGCAACCTCATCCGCGGGACCCTTTATGGGTACGCGCTCATGCTTAAAGAGCCATGAACCTGCCTTAAGGAGCCGTGAATCCGCGGCCGTTCGTTACCTTGCAGCTCTCTAAATCAAGCCGATCCAGCCATCTGTCGAATTGCAGGCAATCTCTTAATTCCACATTTACTCTGCTCAAGAACTGCCGAATGCATCGATGTTTACGCAGTCGAATTAACTGCGCCGAAATTTCCCGACCTTAGGGTTGCCCCCATGGTCACGGTGCTGAGAACGCCGGCGAGACCAAACGTTAGTCGACCAGCCACGTGTACACATGGAGTTGAATATGAAGAACCTGATTTCGCGTTTCGTGAAGGACGAGTCCGGCGCCACCGCCATCGAGTACGGCCTGATTGCAGCCGGCATCTCGCTCGCGATCATCGCAGTGGTGAACGGCCTCGGTACCAACCTGAACACCAAGTTCACCTCGATCAACAGCTCGCTGAAATAAGCGACTGTTCTCGGGAAAACTTCAAAGGCCCCGGAAGTTCCGGGGCCTTTGCTGTCTCTATAGAGTGGTGTTGGCGTAAACATGCGTAAACCGATGACCACCGCCGCGGCGGCCACAAGTGCGGCCCTTCCGGCCGGCAGCCGGGACAGGCGGGCCATGGAGCTGGTCTGCCTGGCGCTCGCGCTGGCGCTGCTCGCCATCGTCGTTCGGATCGCCAGTATCTGGTGACCGCTCCCGTCTTTCCTTGCCGTTTCCCGATTGTTCATCTCTGACCGCTAGACTCGGGCGATGCTCCGACCTCGCGTCAGCCACACGGGCCGCCTAGTCCCATGATCCTCGATATCGTTCGCCTCTCGCTGTTTCCGGCCCTGATGGCGTTCGCGGCGGCGAGCGACCTCTTCACCATGACGATTTCGAACCGGGTGTCGCTGGCGCTGGCTGCGGGTTTTCTGGCGCTCGCGCTGCTGAGCGGCATGCCATTCCACGAAATCCTCTCGCATATCGGCGCCGGCTTGACCGTGCTTGTCATCGCCTTTGGCTGCTTTGCCATGGGCTGGGTCGGCGGCGGCGACGCCAAGGTGGCGTCCGCGGCGGCACTGTGGTTCGGCTTCGGCCATCTGCTCAACTACCTGCTTTATGCCTCGCTGTTCGGCGGCGCCCTGACATTGCTGTTGCTGCAGTTCCGGCAATGGCCGCTGCCCTGGCAGCTCGCGGGCCAGCCCTGGCTGCTCAAGCTGCATGCCAAGGAGACCGGCATCCCCTACGGCATCGCGCTGGCGATCGGCGCGCTGATGATCTATCCGGAAACCGAATGGATCAAGGCCGTGGACCTCAGCCATTTCGCCATGCGCTGAGCGCGCGTTCGGTAAACTCTCGTTAACGCGATTTAGATACGCCTCATTAACCATGCTTTGACGAATAGCTGGTCAACTCCCATCACGGCGACGGAAGCGTCGCGGCGTAATGTGGAAAGTGAAGCGTATGAATACCGCACGCATTGTGGTGCTGACCATCGCTGTCGGAGCCGGAGGCGTGGCCGCATATCTTGCGAGCGGATCCGACAAGGGACCGGCGCCGGCGGAACCGGTCGCCCAGATGCCGACGGTCGACGTTCTCGTCGCCAGGTCCGACATCGGTCTCGGCCAATCGCTCAAGCCCGACGACCTGCAATGGCAGACGTGGCCGGCCTCGTCGAACAGCAACAGCTTTATTCGCCGCGGCGAACGTCCTGACGCCACCACGCAGGTGGCGGGATCGATCGCGCGCGCGCCTTTCATCGCCGGCGAGCCGATCCGGGAGCAGAAGCTGGTCAGGGCCGACGGATCCGGCTTCATGGCGGCGATCCTGCCCACCGGCATGCGCGCCATTTCCACCGAGATTTCGCCGGAGACCGGCGCCGGCGGCTTCATCCTGCCGAACGACCGCGTCGACGTGATCCTTTCCAAGCGCGAGAAGGGCGCCGACAAGAACGGCGCCGATATCGTCAACTCCGAAATCATCCTGACCAATGTTCGCGTGCTCGCGATCGATCAGGCGCCAAAGGAAAAAGACGGCCAGAACGCCGTGGTCGGCAAGACCGTCACGCTGGAGCTGAAGCCGGAGCAGGCCGAGACGCTGGCGCGCGCGCGCCAGACCGGCACGCTGGCGCTGGCGCTGCGCAGCATCGCCGACCTCAACATGGTCGAGAACCGAACCGACGAACACGTTTCCAAGCGTGGCGAAAGCGTCAACGTAGTTCGCTACGGCGTCTCCAGCCCGACGACGATGCAGAAGTGACAAAGAGGACGCGCGAAATGAAGTGCAGGGAAACTCAGCCGGTGATGCGGGCCATGATGGTCCGCGCCCTGTCGTTTTCGGCTGTCACAGCGATGATGTTCAATCAGGCCTTGACGCCGGTGCTGGCGGGCGACTATCGCGTCGCGGCGCCGGTTGCCGCCGACGGCCAGATGAACGCGCGCTTTCTGGCGCTCGGCATCGGCAAATCCATCGTGATCGACCTGCCGCGCGACATCAAGGACGTGCTGGTCGCGGATCCCAAGATCGCCAATGCCGTCGTCCGTTCCTCGCAGCGCGCCTATATCATCGGCGCCGCGGTCGGCCAGACCAATATCGTGTTCTTCGATGCCGCCGGCCAGCAGATCGCGGCCTACGATATCGCCGTCAAGCGCGACCTCAACGGTCTGCGCGCGGCGCTGAAGAGCACGCTGCCGAATGCCGACATCCAGATCGAGGGCATCGGCGACGGCGTCATGCTGACCGGTTCGGCGGCAAGCCCGATCGAGGCCCAGCAGGCCGGCGAACTCGCCGCGCGCCTGGCCGGCGGCGCCGAGAAGGTGGTCAATTCGATCGCGGTGCGCGGCCGCGACCAGGTGATGCTGAAGGTCACCGTCGCCGAAGTCGCGCGCAATATCATCAAGCAGCTCGGCATCGATCTCTCCGGCACCCTGAATTACGGCACCGCGGTCGTGAACTTCAACAATTCCAACCCTTTCACCGCGCTGGGCCGTCCGCTGGTCTCCGGCAACGCCGCAACCGCATCATTCGGCTCGTCGGTGTCGGCCACCCTGCGTGCGATGGAGAATGCCGGCGTGGTGCGCACGCTGGCTGAACCGAATCTGACCGCGATCTCCGGTGAGTCCGCGACCTTCATCGCCGGCGGCGAGTTTCCGGTCCCGGCCGGCTACAACTGCGATCCCGTTACCCGTGTCTGCACCACCCAGATCAGCTTCAAGAAGTTCGGCATTTCGCTGAACTTCACCCCGGTGGTGCTGACCGAGGGCCGCATCAGCCTGCGGGTGATGACCGAGGTCTCCGAACTGTCGAACGAAAACGCCATTACCATCAGCCAGGGGTCCGGCAATTCGCTGACGGTCCCCTCGGTCAAGACCCGCCGCGCGGAAACCACGCTTGAAATTCCCTCGGGCGGTGCAATGGCGATGGCCGGCCTGATCCAGGAACAGACCAAGCAGGCCATCAACGGTCTGCCCGGCCTGGCCCAGCTGCCGGTGCTCGGAACGCTGTTCCGCAGCCGCGACTTCGTCAACAGCCAGACCGAACTGGTGGTGCTGGTCACGCCCTTTATCGTGCGCGCGGTGGCGCAGAAGGACCTGTCGAGGCCGGATGACGGCTTTGCCAATGCGTCGGATCCGCAGGCCGACCTGCTGGGCAGCATCAATCGCATCTACGGCGTTCCGGGCCGCGTCGAACCGGTGCGGAATTATCGCGGCACCTACGGCTTTATTACCGACTGAAGCGGGACGAGGACGAAAACGATGACAATCAAACTACCCCTCGATCGCAGTCGCGCTTTCCGCCTGGCGGGAGCGCTTGTCGGTCTGGCCGTCGTGCTGGGTGCCTGCAGGCACACCGGCGACGTTGCCAAGGCCGAGCCCTTTCCCGACGATTATCGCCATCGCCACCCGATCGCCATCGAGGAAGCCAACCGCTCGGTCGTGATCTTCGTCGGGCAGGCGCGGGGCGGACTCTCCGCCGCGCAGCGCGCCGACGTGATCGGACTGGGCCAGGTCTGGCTGCGCGAGGGCACCGGCGCCATCACCGCCGACGTGCCGGTCGACACGCCGAATGCGCGCGCGGCCGCCGACTCGTTCCGGGAAATTCAGGCGACGCTGGCCGCCGCCGGTGTGCCGGCGCGCGGGGTCGTTGCCCGCCGCTACAAGCCGGATGATCCGCGCACGATGGCGACGATCCGGCTGAACTATCCGAAGATCTCGGCGGTCGCCGGCCCTTGCGGGTTGTGGCCCGAGGATCTCGGTCCCTCGATCAAGAACAAGAGCTATTACGAAAACAAGTCGTACTACAATTTCGGCTGCGCCTATCAGCGCAACATGGCGGCGATGGTCGACAATCCGGCCGATCTGGTGCAGCCGCGAAGTGAAACACCGGCCTATACGTCCCGGCGCAACATCGCCTTCGACAAGTATCGCAAGGGTACCTCGACCGCGACCGCCTATCCCGAATCCGACAGAGCCAAACTCAGCGATACAGGCAAATGATCAGCTACGCGCGCCAGAACACCGAACAGCAGCCGGACGCATCGCCGCCCGCGGACGATCACATTGCGCCCGCGCCGCGAGTGTCGGTGCAGGCGTTTTGCGAAACCGTGGAAACCGCGGCCGCCGTGCAGTCGGCGGGCGAAGACCGCCGCCTCGGCAAGGCTCATCTCAAGATCCAGATGGGCGGCATGGCTGCGGCCATCGAGGCCTATCGTACCGCGCCGACGCCGAACGTGATCATCCTGGAAACCGAAGGCCGCACCGATATCCTCGCGGGCCTCGATCAACTCGCCACCGTGTGCGATTCCGGAACCCGGGTGGTCGTGATCGGCAAGATCAACGACGTCACGCTGTATCGCGAACTGGTGCGCCGCGGCGTCAGCGACTATGTGCTCGCGCCGGTCAATACGATCG